>JBGVFB010000033.1:0-65674 GCA_045120675.1 Faecousia sp.
CCTCCTTTGCGGATCATTCAAATTTCAGTTTGTGGGGATATTTTTATTGTGCGATTGCCACTGGCAATCGACCTATTTTGATTCGCTGCGCGGAGCACCACCCCGCAGGCAATTCGTGCCTGACTGGCCGGCAGGTGTCGATACACCATTGGGCCCGCCCGATTCGTTACTGCTGTGCAAATTTCACTTTATTGTGCTGTTGCACTGCACCACCAAGTATGTCATTCCGAGGAGGGGCGAAGCCCCGACGTAGGAATCTCCAGCACCGCAGCACGAAGAAACAGAAACCAATTAACATCGAGTATTCAAGATTTACAATGTTAATCGGTTGTTTCCGCATCAAACCGCGAAGCAGGAGATTGCCACGTCGCTAACGCTCCTCGCAATGACAGTGGTGGTCGATAGCTGTCAGCGAAGAACCAACTGCGCGTTAAACATCAATTTACCATATTTCCAAATCAGTATAACATATCGCCGGAAGCATTTCCACCGGAAAATTTGACGCAGAAAGGGCGGCTCTATGTGAGCCGCCCGTGAAATCAATTTTTGGTATTGTCGTTTTCGGTATTGAAGTCACCCTCAAAACCGATAATCAGACCGCCTGCTTCTGCGTAGAAGCTGCACAGCGCGGTCGTATGTTCCAGATGGAAACGGGTGTTGGGGAACTCGGCGAGGATGGCATCCTTCAGTGCCTGAGCAGGCTCTTCTGCGAAGCAGTGCGCTACGCGCAGAATATTACCGTCCTTGAAACCGCGTTCCTTAATCATTTCAACCAGCGTCTGGGTTTCTTTCTTGGCACCGCGGGGCTTGTGGATGGGCGTTACACGACCGCCCAGCGCAATACCGGCTACACGAATGCCCAGCATACCGGCGATTTTGGCAACCGCCATGGAAACACGGCCGTTTCTGGCCAGATTCAGCATGGACTCCAGACAGAACAGGGTATGGATATGGTTGTGGTAGTCGAGAACCTTGGCCTTGGTGGTTTCGTAATCATCACCGTCAGCTTCGCACTGGCGGATTCTATCAATGATCATGGCCATCTCGGGGCCGACAGACAGAGAGTCGAAGGTAAAGACCTTGCGGCCGGGGTGCTCTGCCATGTAGGTTTCGCCGGTCTGAATGGAAGCGGCATAGCTACCGGACAGATTCTTGGAGATGGTGACACAGAAAACTTCCTCTGCATCGCCGAAGGCATCCAGCCATTCGCCCACATTGGGGCAGGAGGAACCGGATTTGCCCTTGTGATTGCGCAGATCTTCCATCATGCCGGCAAGGTCCAGCGCGGCATCATCCACATATTCTTTTTCAGCAATGATCTTCAGGGGAACAGTCGTATAGTTGGAACTTCCCATGGACAGAACATTGGAGGAAGAATCCGAAACAATCATAAAACTCATAGCGTTACCTCTTTTATATTTCCACCGGTTTTTCAAAAACCGATTATATTTTACCATTTCTGCATCTTATTGTCAAGGAAATCTTAAATTCTCTTTTCGTTGACTTCCGGACCAATCAGCGGTATAATACCCACTGGTGATAAATGATGAAACTGAAAACCAAGCAAAAAATTGCCGATTCATTCCGTTCGTTCCGGCTGCCCCGCTATGAGGAGATTCCCGACAGCGGCATGTATCTGGAGCAGACGGCAAAATATATCTGTGAATTTTTATATCCGGTGCTGGGCAATGCCATTACCACCTCCATGATCAGCAACTATGTCAAAAAAGATTTGATCGACAACCCGGTTAAAAAACAGTATAACCGGGAACAGATTGCCTATTTGATTTTTATTGCCATTGCGAAAAATGTCATGTCGCTGGACGGCTTGATCAACTTTATTGCATTGCAGAAGCGAACCTATTCTCTGCAGACTGCCTACAATTATTTCTGCGATCAGTTCGAAGCTACCCTGTTTTTTACCGCTGAGGTCAATGATACCATGGATATCGTGGGCGAGGATACGGCGGATGAAAAGAAACTGCTCTTTTCCTGCATCGTGGCAGTGACCCAGAAGATTTATCTGGAAAAATGTCTGGAAGCCATTGCAGCCGAAGGCACAGAAGAGGAATAATCAACGGAGGGCTTTATCCCTCCGTTTTTCTTTATGAAAAAACGGTTGGTGATTGACTTTTCCGGCAGTTTATGAAATAATGTATAGGTTAAAATAAAAGAAATAAGAGGGATTATCATTATGAAACAATCCAGAACTCATAACTGCGGCGAACTGCGTCTTGCAGATGCCGGCAAGAACGTTACCATCGTCGGCTGGCTGGAAAATGTCCGCGAAGTCGGCTCCAATTTCGCTTTCTGCGTCATCCGTGACTTCTACGGAACCACCCAGGTGGTCATCGAGAACGAAGAGATGATGAAGGTGATCAAGCCCATCACCAAGGAGTCCACCATCTCCGTCGAAGGCATCGTCCGTGAGCGTGAGAGCAAGAACACCAAGATTCCCACCGGTGAGATCGAAGTGGTTCCCACCAAGATCGCAGTGCTGGGCAAGTGCATTCATCCCCAGCTGCCCTTTGAAATCAACAAGTCCAAGGATGCTGACGAGAATGTCCGCCTGAAGTACCGTTATCTGGACCTGCGTAACCCCGCAGTCAAGTCTAACATCATCCTGCGCTGCCAGGTTGTTGCCGAGCTGCGCCGCCTGATGACCGAGAAGGGCTTCCTGGAGATCACCACCCCCATCCTGACCGCTTCCTCCCCCGAGGGCGCCCGCGACTATCTGGTTCCTGCCCGTAACCACCCCGGCAAGTTCTATGCGCTGCCCCAGGCTCCCCAGCAGTTCAAGCAGCTGCTGATGACCTCCGGCTTCGACAAGTACTTCCAGATCGCTCCCTGCTTCCGTGATGAGGATGCCCGCGCTGACCGTACCCCCGGCGAGTTCTATCAGATGGATATGGAAATGGCTTTTGCCACCCAGAACGACGTTCTGACCACTCTGGAAGAAGTGCTGGTTCCCGTTTTCGAGAAGTTCGGCAAGTACAAGAGAATTTCTCAGGCTCCCTTCCGTCACATTCCCTTCAACGAAGCCATGGAGCGCTACGGCTCCGATAAGCCCGACCTGCGTATCGATCTGGAGATCGATGACATCACCGCAGAGGTTCAGGGTTGCGGCTTCGGCCCCTTCGAAGGCAATACCGTTAAGGCTGTGGTCGTTCATGACTTCAATCAGGCAAGAAAGTGGATCGACAAGCTGCTGGCCGATGTGGAAGTGCAGACCGGCAACAAGGCCTGCTGGGTCAAGGTCGACGAGACTGGCAACCTGACCGGCGGTGTTTCCAAGTTCCTGACTGAAAAGTGCGCCGTCCTGACCGAAAAGCTGGGTCTGAAGCCCGGTTCCTTCGTCTGCATGGCAGCCGGCAAGAAGACTGCTGCCCAGAAGACCGCAGGCGTCATCCGTACCATGCTGGGCAAGCGCGTTCCCGGCCACTTCGACGAAGAGCAGTATGCAATCTGCTGGATCGTGGACTTCCCCATGTACGAAATGGGCGAAGAGTCCGGCCAGCTGGAATTCTGCCACAACCCCTTCTCCATGCCCCAGGGCGGCATGCAGGCACTGCTGGATGCCGAGGGCGATACCGAGAAGCTGCTGGCCATCAACGCTGACCAGTACGACCTGGTTGTCAACGGCTACGAGTCCGCTTCCGGCGCTGTCCGTAACCACAACCCCGAGATCATGGTCAAGGCCTTTGAAATGGTTGGTCGGGGCGAAGAGGATGTTAAGGCAAAGTTCCCCGCCATGTACAATGCTTTCACCTACGGCGCACCTCCCCATGCAGGTGCAGCACCCGGTGTTGACCGCCTGATCATGCTGCTGACCGGCGAGGAGTCCATCCGCGAGGTCATTACCTTCCCCATGAACAAGAATGCACAGGACCTGATGATGGATGCACCCACCACGGTTTCCCAGAAGCAGCTGGACGATGTGCATATTCTGATCAACGAAGCACACCTGTAAAATACCAAGCGCCCCGTCAAATGACGGGGCGCATTTGTTATAGGTTGATTTTATATTTGCAATGGGGACAAGTGACAACAGCTCCGGCCACCACTTTTCCGAGCGATTTACCGCATACCGGACATCTCCAGTACTTATGCATGATCACGACATAAGCCACCATCACGCAGGCAATCATACCGTAAAAGATCTCAGTCGGCCAGCTCCGGCCAATCATAGCCAGCAGCAGGATTCCCAGCAGAACTACAAAATATAGTTTCCTAACTGTGCTAAGTTTCATATTTCATCCCTCCCGCGTACATCATAACATTCGAAGCACCTGATTGTCAAATGTTGTATATTGTGTGCCAAAGAAAAAATAAGTTGTACAAACGCAGAATTTCTGTTATACTGCTATTATCTATTACTATGCGTAACTTTCGGCATTTTTCCGAAAGAACAAACCAATAACGGAGTTGAATTGATATGAATGAAAATCGTCGCAACGGCGGCAAGGAACAGTCCCGCCGCGCTGAACGTCGCCCTGAACGCCGCGCTGACCGCTTCGCGGAGCGCAAGCAGGAAGTGGAAGAAGTAGAAGGCCAGCTGGAGGGCCGCAATGCCCTGACCGAAGCTCTGAGAGCCGGCCGCACCATCGATAAAGTTTTCATCGCCGACGGTGATACCGACCGCGGCCTGCAGCGTCTGGCTGCAGAAGCCAAGGAAGCCGGTGCCGTCATCGTTCCGGTTGACCGCCGCAAGCTGGACCAGATGTCCTTCACCCGCTCCCATCAGGGTGTTATCGCGCTGGCAGCTGCCCATGATTATTACACCATTGATGACATTCTGGAAGAGGCTGCTTCCAGAGGTGAAAATGCCCTGATCGTCATTTGTGACGAGCTGAGCGATCCCCACAATCTGGGCGCCATCATGCGTAGTGCCGAATGTGCCGGTGCCCACGGTGTCGTGATTCCCAAGCGCCGCAGCGTGGGTCTGACTGCCACCGTTGCCAAGGCTTCCGCCGGTGCAGTGGAGTATATGAAGGTGGCCCGCGTTACCAACATCAATAATGCGATCAACGAGCTGAAGGAAAAGGGTGTCTGGGTCTTCGGCACCGCAGCCGAGGGCAGCGTTCCTATGTACAAGGCTGACCTGACCGGTCCTGCGGCCATCGTCATCGGCAACGAAGGTGACGGCATGAGCCCCCTGGTGCGCAAGAACTGTGATATGCTGGTCCATATTCCCATGGCCGGCCGCATCTCTTCCCTGAATGCATCTGCCGCAGCATCCATTCTGCTTTACGAGGCCGTTCGCCAGCGACTGGGATAAAGCATTACCTATATACCCGAGGAGGGAAGTCTATGAACGATAAAGAACTGGAATTGACCGATCTGGATCTGGAAGATATTCTGAAAGAATTCGGTGATGTGCAGGATTCCGAATCCGTAACGGAAGAGACTGCGGATGAAACGCAGGAGGAACGGATGGAGGAACTGCCTGCGCAGGAACAGACGGAGCAGCCGGCTGTTCCCGGTGATACCATCCGGCTGGATGATTTGGCTCAGGTGAATCGTCCGGAAAATACCGTAAAGAACGCAGTTGTTACGGCGGAAACGGTTCGGTTGTATCCCATTATGCAGGAAGCAACGGAAGAAGAGCCTGTCGCAGAAGAACCTGCTACAGAGAAGACCGCTGAAGAAGAGCCCGCACAGATGGAAGAGCCGGAACCGCCCCGCGCTGCGCCCATCGTGTTTGATCCCCGCGCGAAGCTGCGGGAACTGAAGCGCAAGCTGGTAGCCGGCCCTGAACGCCGCTACTATGAACTGTCTGAGGTCGGTGTGGGTAAGCTGCAGATGGCCATGTTCCTGTGTCTGGTCGTGGTTGCGGTTTCTGCCGGTGTGGGTGTGATGTACAATCTGGAAATGATCCCTGAGAACCGGATGCGCCTGATGGTATTCGGTCAGGTACTGGCCATGCTGCTGGGCGCCCTGATGGGCAGCTACCAGATGCTGGATGGCCTGGCATCGTTCCTGAAGGGTAAATTTACAGCCAACACTTTGCTTTGCTTTACATTCCTTGCCTGCTGTGCCGACAGTGTGTTCTGCCTGCAGGAACTGCGCGTTCCCATTTGTGCGGCTTTTACGCTGGAGGTCATGATGTCCCTGTGGGCCACCTACCATCAGCGTACCACAGAAATGGGCATGATGGACACCATGCGCAAGGCCATCCGCCTGCACAGCGTGGTAAAATGCCCCGATTTCTATGAGGGACAGAATGCCGTCCTCCGTGGTGAGGGTCAGGTGGAAGACTTCATGGATCATTATCAGAACACCACCGGACCCGAGAAGGTGAAGAACATTTACGCACTGGTGGCCCTGATCGTGAGTGCTGCGGTTGCTGTGGCAGCCGGTATTCTGCACGGTGTTTCCATGGGTGTTCAGATTTTCTCCACCACGCTGCTGGTGGCCATGCCTGCCAGCTTCTTCATTGCCCTGACACGGCCCATGGCTGTGCTGGAGCGCCGGCTGCATGATCTTGGTACGGTGCTTTGCGGCTGGAAGGGCGTTGTGGGACTTTCCGAAAAGTGCATGTATCCGCTGAGTGACGCGGATCTTTTCCCCACCGGAAGCATCAAGATGAACGGTGTGAAATTCTACGGTGACCGCAATCCCGAAACGGTGCTGGCCTACGCGGCAGCGCTGATGCGCGTCAACGGCGGCAGTCTGGCTCCCATTTTTGAGCAGCTGCTCACCAGCCGCAACGGTGTTCGCTTCACCGCTGAAAATGTGCAGTTCTACGGCAACGGCGGCATCGGCGGTGAGATCAACGGTGAGCCTGTGCTGATGGGCACGCTGGAATTTTTGAAGGACATGGGTGCTGAGATTCCTGACGGCACCATGGTCAAGCAGGCGGTATATGTTTCTGTGGACGGCGAGCTTTCCGGTTTGTTTGCCCTCACATATAACCGCATCCGTCAGGTGGCATCCGGCATGACAACCCTCTGCTCCAGCCGCCGGATCCGTCCGGTGATTATTGCCAAGGACTTTATTCTGACTGCCGGATTCCTGAAGGAAATGTTCGGTCTGCGGCCCCGCCGCACCGCATTCCCCAACCGTGCGGACAGTCTGGCACTGGAAGCAAAACAGGCCGATCCTGCAGCTCCTGCAATGGCACTGACCACGCAGGATAATCTGGCTGCGGTCGCCTATGCCATCACCGGCTCCCGCGCCCTGCGCACGGCCAGCCGACTGGGTCTGATTGTTCATATGACCGGCGGTATTCTGGGTATTCTGATCATGGCCGCTCTGGCTGTGCTGGGAACCACCGCGCTGCTGACCCCGGCAAACATTCTGCTGTATCAGCTGGTCTGGATGATCCCCGGTTTGATCGTTACCTGCTGGACGCGTACCATCTAAAAGAAAATGACCCGGGCAGTCAATGCTGCCCGGGTTTCTCTTCATAAAATAATTAACGATAAACATTAAATAATAGTTGACAAACATCATATACTGTGATATGCTGAGGGTACAAAAACAAGGAGGTCATTTTATGAACAACCTTTCCAATACCGCCAGGAAGCTGGATAAAGTATTTGAAATTGCACACATTGTCCTGGGCGCGGTGGCCATTGCCTGCGTCGTTGTGGTGGCACTCATCGGCGTGGCCTATGTGCTGAAGCTGGATCCTTCCATGATCGGCACGGATTATGAAAATTTTGACATCGGATTTCTGGAATTGACCGTTGCGGAAGCATATGCGCCCAATAAGTGGCTGGTGCTGCTGCATGCCGCCATCGTGATGGCTGTCGGCTGCCGGCTGTGCTATGACGGCCGCAAGGGTGTGGGCTATATCCGCGAAATTTTGCAGCCCATGATCGAAGAAAAACCCTTCGCCAGCATCGTCAGCACCAACTTGAAGAAGTTGGCCCGCCTGAGCATCAATCTGGGCATTCTGGCCAATATCATCATCCTGACAGACCAGATCATGACCGTTTTCGTCTTTGACCTGCCCGCCCTTCTGGTCAGTGAGAAGATCGCCCATGTGGGTGGTCTGTTTGAGGTGGATCTTTCCTTCCTGATCTACTGGGCGATTCTGATGCTCTTGAGCTATGTGTTCCGCTACGGTGAGCAGCTGCAGCAGCTTTCCGACGAGACATTGTAAGGAGGTTCCCATGCCCATTATTCTGCGTTTAGACCGGGTCATGGCCGACCGCAAAATGTCCCTCAACGAACTGTCTGAGAAGGTTGGTGTTGCCAATGTCAACCTTTCCAAGCTGAAAAACGGCCATGTCAGTGCCATCCGTTTTTCCACGCTGGAAGCCATCTGTGATGTGCTGGATTGCCAGCCGGGCGATATTCTGGAATACCGCCGCGACGAATAAAAGAAACCGGACACCCATGGAGGTGTCCGGTTTTTGCGCAGTACGCAAATTTAAGAGGAGAAGAAGTTACTGTCCAAGGGACAGGAATTCTGCGGGGTCCATCTGCTCATCCCGATAGGTGACGCTGAAATGGACGTGGGGGCCAATGGCGGTCTCAACGAGCGCCGTGCTGCCCACGCAGCCGATGGCCTGTCCCAGCTTCACAGAGTCGCCAGCGCTGACCTGCAGCTCCTCGGCAAGACTGGAATACTGGGTGGTGTAGCCGCCGTCGTGACGAATCACCACGGTCATACCCATGCTGTCATCCTGATAGGTGGTGTAGACGATGCCGTCAGCTGCGGCACAGACCTCAGCACCTTCTTCAGCGGCGATATCCACACCGTTGTGGACGCGCCAGTCACGGGTGGTTTCATTGTAGCTGAGGCAGTCCATGGCATAGACCGATACGGTCTGACCTGCCACCGGCGCACCGGTCTTCAGGGAGCCTTTGGGCTGCACCGGCTGGGCGGAGGGTTCTGTGACGCTAGTCTGTTCATCGTCTTTCCCCAACACCGGCTGGGGCTGGATGACGACCACGGGCAGATCCTCCTGCGGCTGGGTGACGGCGACATCTTCCGATACCGCGTCCTGCAGCTGAGTTTGTGTGTTGTTGGCATTCCGGTAATACATATAGCCAGAGATCCCGATGGCGGTTGCACACAGGATCAGGGCTATGTAGTAGCCCTTCCCGTAGATGCCGCCTTTTTTATTGTTGCTCATGTTAAGCACCTCCGAAGCTGAGTATGGACAACTCTTTCGGAAGTTAAACCATGTGCTGGAAAAATTTCAAATTGATGTTTAACGGACTGTTGGTTATTCTCTGACAGCTACCGACTACCACTGTCATTGCGAGGCCCGAAGGGCCGTGGCAATCTCCTGCTTCGCGGACTGATGCGGAAACATCCGATTAACATTGTAAATCTTGAGTGTTCGATGTTAATTGGTTTCTATTTCTTCGTGCTGCGGTGCTGGAGATTCCCACGTCGGGGCTTCACCCCTCCTCGGAATGACAGACTTGGTGGTGCGGTGCAACAGAGCGACAAAGTGAAATTTGCCCTCTTCCGCGTATTTGCGGAAGAGGGCAAGGGATAATATACAAACTCAGTCGCTGACGGTTTCAAAGACTGCGGTAGGACCATCGTACCACCCGTGAATTTCCTTCTGGGCATCCTCGCTCAGCAGATTGTGCGCCTCCATCCACTTGAGGGTGTTTTCACAGGAGCGGTAGACCTGCAGGTTAGTATAGCGCAGGTTGGGCAGGACATAACCGGCATAGCCACCGGCATCGGGGTGGTTCTGCATATCACGCTGCAGCAGCTCCCGATCCCAGCCAATCTCCAGATAGCTGATCTGCGTGTCAAACTCTGTGACTTCACCCAGAATGTCATAATTGTGGGGGAAGTGATAGCCGGGAATCTGGGCCATATTGCCGGCTTCGCAGTCGGCGATGATGGCATTGAGCATACCCTCGATATCCAGAGCAGCAACGTCATAGTCCACATCCAGCTGGGTATGGGTGAAGACGCTGCGGACGTAGGGGGCATAGTCCTTGACCTGATCCGCCGTGATGCCGATGACGCATTCGGGTCTGGTGAAATAGTCCTTCAGGATGATGCCCGCGTCGGACTTGGGATTGATGTCATAGAAGCGGTTGACAGTCTTGCCGTTTTTCAGCTTGTATTCGATGCGCAGGTTAAAATTGGAATACAGCTCGTCAGTATTTACGTCGTCTGTTTTACCGGGCTGAATGTCGGATTTTTTCGCGATGCTGTCAGCATGTACCTTTCGCAGCTCCTCAATTTCCTCGGCTGTGGTGATGGTGCAGGGGAAGCCGTTGTGGCTGCCGAGGGAATAGCTGCGGCTGAAGGTGACGGATTCGATATCCTCCGTTTCAGGAATATAGCGGGTGATGCCGATGGGGTCTAAGTAGGTCAGCAGCACGGTCAGGCCGAAAATAGCCACGATGCAGCCGCAGAAGACGAAGGCCTTTTTGCGGAAGACCCGGGTGGTCCGCTCCAGCAGCATCCGGCAGCCGAAGAAGCCCAGCACCATACCGGTGCCCAGCATCACGGAGCGCAGGTTCATTCCGAAAGCATCGGCGAACAGATGGAAAAACACACCGGCAAAAACGGTCACGATCACAGTCACCACCGGCTCCATGGAGGTAAAGGCCACGAAATCACCGCTGCATTCCAGCTTGCGCTTGCGGTACAGTACCAACGCGCCGATCAGCGCCAGAATGCCAACAATGGCAATGATGGTCATGTAGCCCCAGCCGTTTCCGGGAGACACACCGAAAATGCGGTAGTTCTCCAATTCGCCAAGGGTGTTGAATACCTTTTCATAGTCGATGACCAGAGCGTCGGAGATGACACCGGTTTTTGCTATGGGGCAGATATTCACAAAGGGCTCCTCAGAGAACTGGATACCGTGGAGGAAGGGCTGGTAGATCATGGACACCATCCAGTAGCCCAGCAGGCCCGCAAACTGGATCATGCCATAGAGCGCCAGCTGGCCTAAGCGGTTGCCGGCGAGCATGACACACAGCACCGCGATGCCAAAGAAAAACAGATACTGCAATTCCGAAGCCAGCAGCCACCAGAAAATAGCAACCCAGCCGTTGCTCAGACGCATAATGGGCAGACCGATCAGAGCGATCACCAGATTGGGAATCAGGGAAAAGGCGATGCCGGAAGCGACATGGGTGCCGAACCAGCACTCCCGCCGCAGGGGCAGAGAATGGAGGGCATTGCACATACGGCTCTGGAAGAGGTCACCAAAGAGCAGCTGTGCCACGATGCAGCCATAAATCAGATTCAGCCAGCTCATGAGCGTGATACTTTCGTGCACATTCTGCAGCCGGTAGTAGGCGAAGCTGCGGTCGGCCATGCTGATCAGCGCCAGCAGCATCAGAATCAGGCAGGTACCCCAGGCCGGTGCGAACCGGGTGAGATCTTTTTGAAAAATGGTTTTATTAAAGAATGATGTTCTTGACTTCATAATTCACACCTCCCAGTTCGTAAATGAAGATCTCTTCCAGAGAAAGAGGCAGTACATCATAATATACGGGATTCGCTGCTGCAACCGCATCGGAAATTTCCGATGCGCTGCCGCGGACGATATAAGTACGCAGGCGGCCGGAGGCGCTTTCATGCAGAACGTCCAAATCTGCGGGCACAGCGCCCACCATCTGCAGCTTGTGGGTGTTGCCCTGCATATCGGCAAGGCTCTTTTCCAGCAGCATACGGCCGTGGTCCATAATGCCCACATGGTCGCACACATCTTCCAGTTCCCGCAGGTTGTGGGAAGAAATCAGCACCGTGGTGCCGCGTTCTGCCACATCGGCCAGAATCAGGCTCATGACCTGACGGCGCATGACGGGGTCGAGTCCATCCACAGGCTCGTCCAGAATCAGCACATTGGGCCGGCAGCAGATGGTCAGATGAAAGGCGGCCTGCTTCTGCATGCCCTTGGAGAAGCGGCGGATGGGAGTTTTACGGGGCAGATTGAAGATTTCGTAGAGCCGCTCGAAGAGGTTATCATCAAAATCGGGGTAAATTCCTTTGTAGAAGCGGCGCATTTCCTCCAGCGTGGCGGCGGGGAAATAGAAGATTTCATCAGGGATATAGCCAATTCGAGCCTTTAAATCGGGGTTTTCGTAAACAAATTCGCCATTCATGGTCACACTGCCGCTGTCGGGACGGTACACACCGACCATGCAGCGGATGGCGGTGGATTTGCCGGCACCGTTGGGTCCCACGAGGCCGTATACGGTTCCCTTCGGCACGGTCATGGACAGATCGTCCAGTGCCTTGAAATCGCCGAAGGTTTTGGTCAGATTTCGAATCTCAAGCATGTGTCATTCCTCCTTCATGAGTCTTTCTGCCAGCTCCTTGCGGGTGAAGCCCCGCTGAACCAGCGCCAAAGCTGCCTCGTCGAATGCGTGCAGCAGTTCTTTCTGTTCATCCAGTGCATATTCCGGCAGTCCGCTGACAAAGCAGCCCTTGCCCGGCACCGTGGCGATCCAGCCCAAGGCTTCCAGCTGGCGGTAGGCCCGCTGAATGGTATTGGGGTTGATGGAAAGCTCCGTTGCCAGCTCCCGGACGCTGGGCAGCTTCTCGCCGGATTCCAGAATGCCTGCTGAAATCTGCGCGCGGAAGCCATCCACAATCTGGATATAGATGGGACGGGCATCACGGTAGTCCAGATGTACCATATTTTTCCTCCTCAACTGTACTAATCGTTCTAGTACAGTTATCATATCATGGGCTTCGTTTGCGGTCAATAGAAGCGGGATTAAGATTTCCTTAAATCTCCATTAAAAAATAAAGAGGAAATTTGTCGCAAAGTGAATTGACAAAGAGGCGGTTTTGCAGTATATCTATACTTGTCTTAATCTACACATTAGGGCATACTAACCTATAGAAATGGGGGAGGATAATGTCCAAAGAGCTCATCAGACTCCGGGATCTTACCATGGAGTTCGACGGGGAACGTATACTCGACGGCATCAATCTCTATATCAATGACCATGAATTCCTCACACTGCTAGGCCCCTCCGGCTGCGGCAAGTCCACCACGCTGCGTATCATCGGCGGCTTTTTGACGCCCACGCACGGTACGGTGACTTTTGACGGACAGGTGATTAACGATGTGCCGCCCTATAAACGGCAGATCAACACGGTCTTCCAGCGCTACGCGCTGTTCCCGCATCTGGATGTTTATGATAATGTGGCCTTCGGCCTCCGGCTGAGGAAAATGCCCAAGGAAGAGATCGACCGGCGCGTCCGGGAGATGCTGGAAGTCGTCAGCCTGAAAGGCTACGAAAACCGGTCCATCAACGCACTCTCCGGCGGCCAGCAGCAGCGTGTTGCCATTGCACGAGCCCTGATCAATGAACCCAAGGTTCTGCTTCTGGACGAACCTCTGGGCGCACTGGATCTGCGTCTGCGCAAGGATATGCAGAACGAACTGAAGCGCATCCAGCAGGCAACGGGCATCACCTTTATCTATGTTACCCACGATCAGGAGGAAGCACTTTCCATGTCTGATACGGTGGTCGTCATGGATAACGGCCGCATCCAGCAGATTGGTAAACCTGAGGATATCTATAATGAGCCGAAGAATGCATTTGTTGCAGACTTCATCGGCGAAAGTAACATTCTGGACGGCACCATGCTGTCCGATTATAAGGTCCGTTTCTTCGGCCGCAACTTCGACTGCGTGGATAAGGGCTTTGCCCCCAACGAGCCGGTCGACGTTGTCATCCGTCCCGAGGACATCGACATCGTGGCACCTTCCGAGGGTCACCTGACCGGTACGGTCACTTCCATCACCTTCAAGGGCCTGAACTACGATATCATTGTGGACTTCCGCGGCTTCAAATGGCTGATCCAGACCACCGATTTCCACGGTGTGGGTACCACCATCGGCATTCGCTTAAATCCCGAAGATATCCACATCATGCACAAGAGTGAATATTCCGGCATGTTTGGCGACTACAGTTCTTACTCTGCCGAGTACGACGAGCTGACGGAGGATGCCGAAGATGAAGAAGAATAACTCTGTTCTGCTCAGTACACCTTACCTGCTGTGGATGGTGGCCTTCACGCTGATTCCTCTTTGCGTGGTGGGCTACTATGCCCTGACAGACCCTGCTACGGGTGCTTTTTCTCTGGGAAATCTGCGGGAGCTGGGTATGTACTGGGGTGTTCTGTGGGAATCCATTCTGTATTCCCTCGTTTCCGCGTTCATCTGCCTGCTGCTGGGCTATCCTGTGGCCTATTTCATCGCCCACTGCTCTGAAACCACCCAGAAGATCCTGTACATGCTGGTTATGCTGCCCATGTGCATGAGCTTCCTGCTGCGTACCCTCGCATGGGTGGGCCTTTTGCAGGATACGGGCCTGATTAACCGTGTGATCCAGCTGATCGGCCTTCCGCAGATGCAGCTGATCCGCACCCCCGGCGCGGTGATCCTCGGCATGGTTTACAACTACCTGCCCTATATGATTCTGCCGCTGTATTCTACCATCGTTAAGATCGACAACCGGCTGATCGAGGCGGCGGAGGATCTGGGCTGCACACCCATCCAGACCTTCCAGAAGGTGGTTCTGCCTCTGTCCATGCCCGGCATTCTGTCCGGTATTACCATGGTCTTTGTGCCTGCGGTGTCTACCTTCTATATTTCCCAGAAGCTGGGCGGCACCGACACGGTGCTGATCGGCGACGTCATTGAACGTCAGTTCAAGCAGGGCAACAACCCCAATCTGGGTGCGGCGCTCAGTCTGGTGCTGATGATTCTGGTTTTTGTCTGCACCGGCATTATGAACCGCTTCGGTGCTGACGAGGAAGGCGGTGTCATCGCATGAAGAAGACAAACCGCCTGCTTACTGTCCTGATCTTTATTTTCCTGTATATCCCCATGGCCGTGCTGATCGTGGCATCCTTCAACACGGGCAAGGATATCACCCACTTTGAGGGTTTTACCCTGAACCGGTATGTGGAGCTTTTCCACGACGAGCATCTGCTGAAGCTGCTGGGCAACTCTCTGCTGGTGTCCATTCTGGCGAGCCTCATCGCCACGGTTTTCGGCACCATTTCTGCCGTGGGTATCAATGCGCTGAACCCCAAGATGCGTCAGGCAGCCATGACACTGACCAACATCCCCATGACCAACCCCGATATTGTGACCGGTGTTTCTCTGGGATTGCTCTTCGTGTTCGTGGGTACCAAGATGCTGGGCCAGCGGGACAGCCTGACTTTCTGGACACTGCTGATCGCCCATATCACCTTCAGCCTGCCTTACGTCATTCTGAACGTCATGCCCAAGCTGAAGCAGATGGACCGCTCCCTGACCGATGCGGCCATGGACTTAGGTTGCACACCTTTTCAGGCATTCTACAAAGTGACTCTGCCGGAAATTATGCCCGGCATCATCTCCGGCGGCATCATGGCCTTTACCATGAGTCTGGACGATTTCGTTATCAGCTATTTTGTCAGCGGTCTGGACTTTGTGACATTGCCTGTGGAGATTTACTCCTACACCAAAAAGCCCATCCAGCCCAAGATCTATGCCATGTTCACGTTGCTGTTCGGCCTGATTTTTGTGCTGATGGTAGCCATGAACGTGATGCAGATTCAGGGCGACCGCAAGAAGAAGGAACAGCGCTCCATGGGAACCAGCAAGACCATGCGCGCTTTCAAGCGTGTGGCAGCGGGACTGGGTGTTGTGGTGATTCTGATCGGTCTGGGCTTTGGTATTTTCAGCGCCCGTCAGGAGACTGTGACCCTGAATGTGTATAACTGGGGCCAGTATATCGCCGACGGCAGTGACGGCTCCATGGAGGTCATTGCGGAGTTTGAAAAGCGTTACCCTCATATCAAGGTCAACTACTCCACCTATGACTCCAACGAGATCATGTACTCCAAGCTCTCCAACGGCGGTATCACGGTGGATGTGATCATTCCCTCCGACTATATGATCGCCCGCCTGATTCAGGAGAACATGCTTCTGCCGCTGAATTTCGACAATATCCCCAACTACAGTTATATTGACGCTGACTTCAAGAACACTGCCTATGATCCGGAAAACAAGTATTCCGTGCCTTATACCTGGGGCACCGTGGGCATCCTGTACAATA
The DNA here is from genome assembly GCA_045120675.1 of Faecousia sp. Taxonomy (GTDB): domain Bacteria; phylum Bacillota; class Clostridia; order Oscillospirales; family Oscillospiraceae; genus Faecousia. The sequence continues at coordinate 16,012 of JBGVFB010000033.1, forward strand.
CGAAGTACGTGGATGAGGAAGATGTGACCGGCTGGGAACTGCTGTGGAACGAGAAGTATGCCGGCAAGATCCTGACCTTTGGCAATTCCCGTGATGCCTTCGGTATCGCGCAGTTTATGCTGGGCTATGATATCAACACCACGGATAAGGCGGAACTGGATGAATGCGCGAAGCTCCTGAAACAGCAGAAGCCTGTGCTGCAGCAGTATGTCATGGACGAGATCTTCGCCATCATGCAGAATGAGGAAGCATGGATCGCTCCCTACTACGCAGGCGACTGCCTGACCATGATGGGAGAGAACGAGAATCTGGACTTCTTCCTGCCGGGTCATCAGGGCTTCAATATGTTTATTGATGCCATGTGTATTCCCACCTGCGCCAAGGAGAAGGAAGCTGCGGAACTGTTCATCAACTTCCTGTGCGATCCTGAGATTGCCGGTGCCAATATGGACTGGATCTGCTATGGTACTCCCATCAGCGCTGCCAAGGAATATATAGATCCGGAAACAGTCAGCGATCCTGTCACCTATCCGGATGCGGAGAGTCTTACCAACGGCAGCAGCTTTGCCTACCTGCCGGAAGAGATCACCCGTTATATGGAAGGCCTGTTTATGGAAGTGCGCAACAGCTAAATGTATGCAATACCGCCCGGAATTTTCCGGGCGGTATTTTTCGCTTCAATTGTAAATTGCCGTTTATTGTGCTGTTGGTTATTCACTGACAGCTGTCGATTACCACTGTCATTGCGAGGCGCATGGCGGAAACTAGCCATGCGACGTGGCAATCTCCAGCACCGAAGTTCGGATTTGTGCGACCCGATTAACATCGAATATCTAAGATTTACAATGTTAATCGGATATTTCCATATCATACCGCGCAGCAGGAGATTGCCACGTCGCCGCCCTTGAGGTCGGCTCCTCGCAATGACATGGTAATTTGGTGGCCGGTTGCGTCTATTCAACAGAACGATAAGCTGAAATTTGCACCGCAGTAACGAATCGGGTGAGCCCAATGGCATACCGACACTTGCCGGCCAGACAGGCACGCGTTGGCCGTCGGCCCTCGCCGACAAACTGAAATTTGGAAGAGCCATTGTGCAGGATGCTACATTCACCCCTGATGTTTTAGGTGTTTTGCACAGGAAAACAAGTGTCCATGCGTCATTTTCACCAATTTTGCAAAGTGACGAAAACAAACATTGAAATTATGCGCCCCTTCGTGTATAATGTCATCATTATGGTGTTCATGCACCGAATAGGAAGAGTAGAGGAAATTTCCTCCTGAAAGGAGCACACACAACTATGTACACTGCAAACGCAATCCGTAACATCGTCCTGCTGGGCCACTCTGGCAGCGGCAAGACCGCTCTGGCTGAGAGCCTGCTTTACATGACCGGCGTTATCGACCGCATCGGCAAGAATGCTGATGGTAACACCGTCTGTGACTACGATCCCGAAGAGATCCGCCGCCATGTTTCCATCTCCGCGGCTGTGGTTCCTCTGGAATACAAGAACATCAAGATCAACCTGCTGGATACTCCCGGCGGCTTCGACTTCTCCGGCGCTGTTGTTGAATCCCTGCGCGCTGCTGACGCAGCCATCCTGGTTATCTCTGCCAAGGACGGTATCACCGTCGGCTTCGAGAAGGCATGGAAGTACTGCGAAGAGCGCAATATGCCCCGCTTCGTCTACATTTCCAAGGTTGACGAAGAGAACTCCGACTACAATGCTACCTTCAACGCTCTGCGTGAAAAGTACGGCAACAAGATCGCTCCCGTTGTTGTTCCGATCTGGGACAACCAGAAGAAGGTTACCGGCATCATCGACGTGCTGAACAAGCGCGCATACGAGATGCAGAAGCTGAAGCGCGTCGAGATCGCAATCCCTGATGGCAAGGAAGATGTCATCGAAGAGTTCAACGACGCACTGAAGGAGTCCGTTGCTGAGACCAGCGAGGAACTGATGGATAAGTTCTTCGGCGGCGAGGACTTCACCTATGCTGAAATGATCCACGGTATGCATCAGGGTGTCATCGACCAGACTCTGTATCCCGTTCTGTGCGGCTCCGGCGTCACCTGCCTGGGCAGCCTGATGCTGATGGACCACATTGCCGACCTGCTGCCCAACCCCGTGGAAGGCAACTACCACAAGGCTATCACTGCAGACGGCAAGACCGAAGAGTTTGTCGTTTCTCCCGGCGGTGTTCCCTCTGCATTCGTCTTCAAGACCGTTTCCGATCAGTACGGCAAGTACTCTTACATCAAGGTTCTGTCCGGTGAAATCACCTCCGATACCACTCTGGTCAATGCCCGTACCGGCGAGACTGAGAAGCTGGGCCGTCTGTATGCTGTCTGCGGCAAGAAGTACACCGAAGTCAAGGCTCTGTCCTGTGGCGACATCGGTGCCATCGGCAAGATGGACAAGGTCAAGACCGGCGATACCCTGTGCGATCCTCGTAAGGTCGTTTCTCTGAAGGGTCTGCCCTACGCTCCCGCATGCTACTCCATGGCAATCTCCCCCAAGACCAAGGGTCAGGAAGATAAGGTCGCTGCCGGCCTGAACCGCCTGAATGAAGAAGATCCCTCCTTCACCCTGTACTCCAACCCCGAAACCAAGCAACTGGTTATCTCCGGTGCCGGCGATCAGCAGCTGGACGTTCTGGTTGCAAAGCTGAAGGCTCGCTTCGGCGTGGAAGCTCTGCTGAGCCCCGCAAAGGTTGCATACCGCGAGAAGATCAAGAAGAAGGTCGAAGCACACGGCCGTCATAAGAAGCAGACCGGCGGCAGCGGCCAGTTCGGTGACGTTTGGGTCCGCTTCGAGCCTCAGGAAGAGCAGGATGAGCTGATCTTCGCAGAGGAAGTCTTCGGCGGCTCCGTTCCCAAGAACTTCTATCCCGCAGTTGAAAAGGGTATTCAGGAAGCAGTTCAGAAGGGCCCCCTGGCAGGTTACCCCATGGTCAATCTGAAGGCAGTCCTGTACGATGGCTCCTACCACCCCGTTGACTCCAACGAAATGGCATTCAAGCTGGCTGCAATCCTGGCATTCAAGGAAGCTATGCCCAACGCAATGCCCACCCTGCTGGAGCCCATCGGCGCTCTGGCCGTCACCATTCCCGACAGCTACATGGGCGATGTCATCGGCGATCTGAACAAGCGCCGTGGCCGCGTCATGGGCATGAACCCCGACTCCGACGGCAACACTGTCGTTGAGGCCGAAGTTCCCATGGCTGAGATGAGCAGCTATGCCATCGACCTGCGCGCTATGACTCAGGCTCGCGGCTCCTTCACGCTGGAGTTCGTCCGCTACGAGGAAGTGCCCAAGCAGAATCAGGCTAAGATCATCGCTGACGCAAAGGCAGAGGAGTAATTTCATAATCACAGCGCCGCCCGGTATATCCTACCGGGCGGTGTTTTTTGATTTTTCATTTTTCAGCATAAAAATATCCCCCCATGGGGCTTGCGGACGGGAATCGGTTTTGATATATTGCTTCCGTTGACAATTGTGTGCTGCTGTTTTCTGCGGCTGAAAAGAGGAAAAATGAAAAAGACCAATGTAAAGACCCTTGTTATGGCTGCGCTGTTTCTGGCGCTGGCGCTGATTCTGCCTTTCCTGACCGGACAGATTCCGGAGGTGGGCTCCATGCTTTGCCCCATGCATATCCCCGCGTTGCTGTGTGGCTTCTTCTGCGGTTGGCCCTGGGGCCTGGCTGTGGGCCTGATTGCACCGCTGCTGCGCTCCCTGCTGTTTGGCATGCCGCCTATGTTCCCGGTGGCAATCTGCATGAGCTTTGAGCTGGCTACCTACGGCGCGATTTCCGGTGCGCTGTACAGCAAGCTGCCTGCCAAGAAAAGCTCCGTCTACGTTGCTCTGCTGACTGCTATGGTGGCAGGCCGTCTGGTCTGGGGTGCCGCCAGATTGCTGTGTGCAGGTCTGGATGTGTCCGCCTTTGGCCTGAGCGCATTCTGGGCCGGCGCAATCACCACCGCAATTCCCGGCATCATCGTCCAGATTGTGCTGATCCCGCTGCTGGTTATGGCACTGGAAAAGTACAACCCTGTTAAGAGCAAGGCATAATCCGTTATCTGCATGAAAGAACACCTGATTCAATCGAATCAGGTGTTCTTTGTTGGCAGAGGGGGCACATTTGGACGTGTCCTGAAACAGGCACAGCACATTGCTCTGAAATGGTTTTCTTTTTTGATACTGCCAAAGTCGAAAGAAACTGTCAAGAAATTACAAAATGCAGATTGACAGCATCCGCACTGATTCGGTACAATAAAAAGAACATGGAAAGGAGAAAACTGTTATGGTAGTTTTGTTTTTTTTGGTTAGCTTTCTATCCTGCATTGTAGGTGCTATCTGTGGAATTGGCGGAGGTGTGGTGATCAAGCCGGTTCTGGATATGCTGCACCTGGGCAGCGTCAGTACCATCAACTTCCTGTCCGGCTGTACGGTGCTTTCTATGAGCTGCTATTCCGTGGGCAAGGCGATGATCAACAAGGACAGCAAGGTGGACATGGCTACGGGAACACCGCTGGCCATTGGCGCCGCAGTGGGAGGTTTGGCAGGTAAGGAGCTTTTCGGCATTGTGAAGTCTTTGTTTGCCAATGTGGAGATGGTCGGCGGTGTGCAGGCAGTGGCGCTGGGTATCATCACGGTCGGCACATTGGTCTACACCGTTTGCAAGGGAAATATTGCGACACGCCGGATCGGAAATAAGATTTTCTGTGTGGTTGTGGGCCTTTTGCTGGGTATCATGTCCAGCTTCCTTGGCATTGGCGGCGGCCCGATCAATCTCGTGGTGCTGGGTTACTGTTTCAGCATGGACAGCAAAACCGCCGCAGCCAACAGCCTTTACATCATCTTGTTCAGCCAGCTGACCAGTTTTATCTCCACACTGATCACCGGAGTGCCGGAATTTGAGATTCTGGCGCTGACGGTTATGGTGGCTGGCGGCATTGGCGGCGGTATCGTTGGTCGGGCGCTGAATAAAAAAATGGACAACCGGGCAGTGGATAAACTGTTTATCTGTCTGATGGTGGTAATTATCGGCATCTGCGTGTACAACGCAGTGAATGCCTTTGGCGGCATTTGAATAAAATGGAAGGCGCTGGAAAATTCCAGCGCCTTGTTCATGGAAAATTAAAGAATATTTAAGGGGGGACTGATTGATTTTTAGCCGTCAATTTCGTATCATAATACCTATAGAGAAAGATAGAAACCACCAAGGAGGTATCGTGATGAGTATGAAAAAATGGCTGGTATTTGTTCTGTCAGTGGCAATGCTGCTGGCGCTCTGTGGCTGCGGAGAGAGTGGCACGGCGGTCTATGTGCAGTCCGTTGCGAAGCTTTCGGGCCTTGGCGGCATTGCGCCCGGTGACCGTTTTGCGGGCATTGTCGTGTCTGAGAATGTGGCGGAAGTGAACAAGGATTCCGATAAGACCATCGAAGAACTGCTGGTCAAGGCCGGCGATGATGTGGAGGAAGGACAGATTCTGTTTTCCTATGATACCGATCAGCTGCAGCTGGCACTGGACAAGCAGCGGCTGGAAAAGGAACAGCTGGAAGCTTCCATCGAGAATTACAAGGACCAGATCAATGATCTGGAAAAGCAGCGCAAGAAGGCAGGCCAGTCCGCCCAGCTGCAGTATACGGTGCAGATTCAGTCCCTGCAGGTGGACCTGAAGGAAGCGGAACTGAACCTCAAAGCCAAGGAGCAGGAGGTTGCCAAGTCCGAAGAGGTGCTGAAAAATGCAGATGTGAAATCTCCCGTTACCGGCCGTGTGCAGGAAATCAACGAGAACGGTACCGATAACTATGGAAGACCCATGGCCTATATCACCATCCAGCAGTCCGGTTCCTACCGCGTCAAGGGTACGCTGGGTGAACAGCAGCGCGGCGGTATCATGGAAGGTACCCGTATGCGAATCGTGTCCCGTACCGATGAAAGCATTTACTGGCTGGGTACGGTTTCTCTGGTGGACTATGAGAATCCCTCTCAGGAAAACCAGAACGATATGTATTACGGTATGAACACCGACGAAATGACTGCTTCCAGCAAGTACCCCTTCTATATCGAACTGGATAACACCGATGGCCTGATGCTGGGCCAGCATGTGTATCTGGAAGTAGAGCAGGAGGAAACTGAGGAGGCCGGCATTCCTGTCAGCATGGCTTTCATCTGCTATGATGATGACGGAAGTGCCTATGTGTGGGCAGAAAATGGCCGCGGCAAGCTGGAAAAGCGTATCGTCACACTGGGACAGCCCAATGACATGATGGGAACTGTCAGTGTTATGGATGGTCTGACAGAAGCAGATTATATCGCATTCCCCGACTACGAACTGTGCAAGGAAGGCGCACCCACCACCCATGAAGTCATCGCCGTGGAAAAAGAGGCGGCAGAAGGCGGGGTGTGAGGTGTGGAAATTCTGAAACTTACTGATATCTGCAAGGACTATATGCAGGGCAAGGAGCCTGTGCGGGTTCTGAAGAATATCAATCTGACGGTACATAAAGGCGATTACTTAGCCATCATGGGTCCTTCCGGCTCCGGTAAGACCACGCTGATGAACCTGATCGGATGCTTAGACGTCCCCACCTCCGGTACTTATGAGTTGGAGGGTCAGAATCTGCAGGATTTGACCGATGACCAGCTGGCGGATATCCGCAACAAGCACATCGGTTTCGTGTTCCAGAGCTTTCACCTGCTCCCCAAGATGGACGCACTGGAAAATGTGGCATTGCCCCTGCTTTATGCCGGTGTTCCGCTGAAGGAGCGTCAGCAGCGGGCGGAGGAAGCGCTGAAGGCGGTAGGACTGGAGGAACGCATCCATTTCCTGCCCAATCAGCTGTCCGGCGGCCAGTGCCAGCGCGTGGCCATTGCCCGTGCCATGGTCGGAAAGCCCACCATGCTGCTGGCGGACGAGCCTACCGGCGCGCTGGATACCAAATCCGGCAATCAGGTTATGGAGATTTTCCGTAAGCTCAGCGACGAAGGCATGACCATCATCATGATTACCCACGAACAGTCCATCGCTGAATGTGCCGATAAGATCTATCACATTCTTGATGGTGAGCTGCGTACCGACGCATGGAAGGGAGGCAGCCATGAAGCATAAAACCAAAAAGATTATCATCATTCTGGTAATCGTGGCGGTGCTGCTGGGTGCCGGTGGTGGTGTCTGGTACTGGCTGGGTCACCGCAATACGGAACCCGTTTTTGTCTTCCCCTTTGAGTTTGTGGGTATGACCGAATACTGGGGTGACTCTCAGGAAAGCTATGGCCCTGTGACCACCGATAAGATCCAGACCGTTTACTTAAGCGATACCCAGACTGTGACGGAAATTCTGGTCAAGCAGGGCGATACGGTCAAAAAGGGTGATCTGCTGATGAGCTTTGATACCACACTGTCCGATCTTGCCTTGGAGCGCAAGCGGCTGGATGTGGAAAAACTGAAGCTGCAGCTGGAAGATGCCCAAAAGCAGCTGAAGAAGATTAACAGCATGAAGCCCATGGTGATTCCCACTGTGGACGAGGAAGAAGATACGGATCAGAATCAGGGTACAGCACTAAAAGGCGATTACCAGATCTCCGGCAACCGGGATTATGACGGCAGCAAGAAGGAACTGGCTTTGATCTGCTGGCTGGGACAGAACACCCCGATTACGGACCAGCTGCTGGAAGAGCTTCGCCAGAAGGCGGAGGAATACCAGACCCTCAATGCCAACGACCCGGCAAAGAATCCTCCTTCGGAGGAGGAAGTGGATCCCACGGAGCCTCCCGGCATTGAGGAGTACGCAGAGCCGGTACAGGTGACGGTGGACAAGTTCTATGTGATCTTCAAGGTCAATAAGAATGATATGTCGCTGGGCCAGCGGCTGTCCTGGACGGGCATGATCGCCACCAAAAACAGCGGCACCTTTACATTCCGCTTCTTTGATGCGGCATCCATCGGTGACCACATGCTGGCTGAAATGGGTCAGGAGGAAGAGGAAAGACCTCAGATCGATTTCGGCAGCGGTTATACTGCTGCGCAGATCGCCCAGATGCGCAATGAGCAGGAAAAGACCATCAAAAATCTGGAATTCAACATCAAAATGGCGGAAGCCAATTACAAAATTGCCCAGACAGAGGTCAGCGATGGCAAAGTCTATGCCCAGATCGACGGTACGGTTGTTTCCGTGCTGACGGAAGAAGAGGCAAAGATGGACTACCAGCCGATCCTGAAAGTATCCGGCGGCGGTGGCTTCTATGTGCAGGGCAGTGTCAGCGAATTGGAAAAAGCCAATATGCAGATCGGTCAGGAAGTGACCGTCAACGACTGGAATACCGGTATGACGTATACCGGAACCGTGCAGTCCATTGGTGATTTCCCCAGCTCCGACAACTACTGGAGCGGTGTGGGCAATCCCAACGCATCCTATTATCCCTTTATGGTATTCATTGAAGAGGATGCAGACCTGCAGGAAGGCCGCTACGTCAGTGTGATGTACTCCACCGCTACCAATGAACATGGTATTTACCTGCAGAATCCCTTCCTGCGCACCGAGCAGGGCAAGAGCTATGTCTATGTGATGGGTCAGGACGGAAAACTGGAGCAGCGGTTTGTGACCACCGGCAAGGCTCTGTGGGGCAGCTATATGGAAATCCTCAGCGGCCTTTCCGAAGAAGATCTGGTGGCATTCCCCTACGGTAAGAATGTCAAGCCCGGCGCAGCAGCGCAGGAGGGCGACATGTCCGACCTGTACGGCTGATAAGGAGGAAAGCGTATGATTGAAAATATCAGACTGGCCTTTCAGGGCATCTGGGGTCATAAGCTTCGCTCCGTGCTGACGATGCTGGGTATCATCATCGGCATCGCGGCCATTATTACCATTGTTTCCACCATCAAGGGAACCAACGAGCAGATCAAGGAGAACCTGATCGGTGCGGGTAATAACGTGGTAACCGTCAATCTGAACCAGTCGGGCTATGCCTATGATATGAGCTGGAGTCCGGTGCCTGCCGGTGTGCGGGTGATTACCGAGCAGACCCGCCGGGAAATCGAGGACATCAGCGGCGCGCAGAAGGTTTCCCTGTATACCTCCCGCAACTATGAGGAGCAGGCTTACTACCTGAACAGCCAGTTCAACGGCGAGGTCTACGGCATTGATGACCATTATCTCTCCGTTTACGGTTATCAGATCAAATCCGGCCGCGGCTTTACCGAGGATGACTACAAGAACTTCCGCAAGGTGGCACTGGTGGATACCACGACTGTGACCACCCTCTTTGGCGGCGAATCTCCCGTGGGAAACCCCATCGAGCTGCGGGGCGATGTGTTTACCGTTGTGGGTGTGGTGGCCCTGTCGGAGGATTTTGCCCCCACCATCAATTCCATCAACGATTATTATCTCTATGCCGATACTTCTTCCGGTTCCATTTACCTGCCCAGTGCGGTGTGGCCCACGGCTTACCAGTTTGATGAGCCCCAGAACGTGGCCATCAAGGTGGAAAATACCGATGTGATGACCACGGTTGGACAGAAAGCAGCCGAAATCCTGACGGAAAAGCAGATTGTTGACAAGGAAAGCAATTTTGACTACCGCAGTCAGGATATGCTGGAGCAGGCACAGCAGCTGCAGAGCATGTCGGAGTCGACCAATGCCCAGCTGATCTGGATTGCCGGTATCTCCCTGCTGGTTGGCGGCATCGGTGTTATGAACATCATGCTGGTGTCCGTAACGGAGCGTACGGCTGAAATCGGCCTGAAGAAGGCGCTGGGTGCCCGCAAGCGCCGCATCCGGATGCAGTTTTTGACGGAAGCAGCCGTGCTGACCAGCCTTGGCGGTGTCATCGGTGTTCTCAGCGGCATTGGCCTCGCGGAGCTGATTTCCAAGATGATGCAGATTCCTGTGGCCATCGATATGACTGCGATTCTGATCAGTGTGGTGTTCTCCACATTGATCGGTGTGGTGTTCGGCCTGCTGCCTGCCATCAAGGCTGCAAATATGAATCCCATCGAAGCCCTCCGCCGGAACTAAAAAGGAGCGATTGTATGAAAAAGTGTATCGTTTTTCTGTTGCTTGCGCTGCTGTTGACAGGCTGCGCCAGCCACTCCGCAGTTCCTGACATAGGCGATTTCAATCTGGAATTGCCGGAAGGCTACGCAGTTGCGGATGTGGCGGATCTGGATTGTAAGATCGTCTGCAGCAATGATGGTGCGGTTGTCGGAGGAATGGAGTACACGAATTTGAAGCATAAGGATGTGTATGGCAAAAAGACCGACAACATCATGCGGTATCTGCAGGAAGAGTTCCATCAAACATATAATGTGGAGTATATGGCCACGCATTGGGGAAATAAGAACAAAATCGTTTCTGTCAATCTTGAAAAGCAAACGGAGGACGGACAGGAGCAATTATTCACCCACATTTTCTTTGAGCGGTATCAGGTTGTTTACCACATGTGGCTGAACGCGGAAATGGTGGATTCAGAAACTGTCAGTAGATTTCAGGCGAGTACCGGAGTGGATTGAGTGATGTCAGAACCCGACCTGTGGTGACATGGGTCGGGTTTTCTGCGGCAGAATCGTTTTTTATTTGACGTTACAGGTTGAATGTGGTACTCTATACCCGTTAAGAGCCAAAGAGAGGAGCAAAATACCATGCGTAAAAGGTTGGCAAAAGTACATATTGGCCTGCGGACCATCAAGACCACTGTCGCCATCGTAATTTCCATGATCATTGTGGATGCTTACGGTGCCAGCGCGTCCAAGCTGATTTTTGCGATGCTGGGTGCTATGGCGGCTGTCCAGCCCACCTTCCGGGATTCTCTGGATTCCTGCTATGCCCAGATTGTCGGTGTTTTGTTCGGCGCGGCTGCATCGATCATGCTGGCATTGCTTCCGGTTCCTCCGCTGGTGGCGACGGCCATCGGCATGATCCTTGTGATCACGCTGTATAATGTGCTGCGGATTCGGTACTCTCCGTCGCTGCCCTGTTTTATCGTGGTTATGATGTGTACCATGCCGGATATTCAGCCCATTGCCTATGCGCTGCAGCGCATCTGGGATACAGCCATTGGCCTGGGTGTTGGTATGATCATCAACACACTGGTGTTCCCTTATGACAACAGCCGCCAGATCCGTTCCACGGTGGAAAGTCTGGATAAAGAGCTGATCGCGTTTCTGGAGAATATGTTCGACGGTGACGATATCCTGCCCGATGCGGATGTGATGAGCCAGAAGGTGGATGCCATGTATCGCCAGATGCGGGTGTTCTCCAATCAGAAGCTGCTGCTGCACCTGAAGCGGCAAAAAGAGAAGATTGAAACCTTCCACCAGTGCGAGTTGAAAGCCCGTGTTTTGCTGGCCCGCTTGGAAGTACTCAGCCAGATGGGCAGCCCCGGCTGTCTTAGCGAAGAGAACCGGAAAGCATTGGAAGAAAGTGGTGCAACCATTTTGGATGAACGGTGTTTGCACGAACCCACAGAACGGGACATCGTGATGAATTACCACATCCGGCACGTTTTGAAGCTGCGTGAGGAACTGCTGGATGCACTGAAAAAAGCGGAATAAATGACGAAAGCCAGACTGCATTTTTGCAGTCTGGCTTTTTCTGTGGCGCCTTAATCAGCATCCGGCTGCTGCCCGTCATGGGCCAGCCATTTGCACTCCGTCATTTCCATATGCGTAAAGATTGCCTTGAAGGAGGAAGCTTCCGGGCTGCACGCATAAATGCCGAAGCGAATCGTGCCGTTTCCGTTCCACATATGGCAGACGCGCATCTGCCGGAAGGTCATGCCATCTTCGGAGCATTCGATGCGGTAATCATCCGCCCGACGGCTGAATCTGTACCACATGGCCTTTATACCGGCATCAATCTCGGTCGTTGCCCAGTCGGAATAACCGTTGTTGGTGACAACACTTCCGAGATGCTGGAAGTGTTCGTTCTCATACTCAATAGAAGCCTTCAGCCAGTTTTCGCTGTCGAGATACATGACGATTCCGCACTGATCAAATCTGTGCGAACTCTGGAATTCCGTTTTGACGGTGAAAGAGAAGTATTTTTCATCTGTTTCCATCTGCAATACGGGAGCGTTGTCATTACGGAAATGGTAATAGGTTCTTTGCCATAAATCCGTATGTGGATTTGTGACGATTTCGATCTGTGTGTCAGATATGGTGTAATCGGCGGGCTCTCTGGTCCACTGCAATTCTTTTGTATGAAAAGTCATGGCAATACCTCGTTGAATTTATATTCAGAGTGTTTCGTCCTGCGGCTTGTTGGGGATGGCGGGAGTTTCGGCATCCGTGCTGCTTTGCGCTTGACGGGCGGAGGAAACCAGACGAACCAGTTCCGATGCTAAGACATTGCGCATATACTCATTGGTTTTCAGGGTTTTCAGATACGCACGGACGTTCTGAGGACGGATGATTTCGCCGGTGTGCTCTGCGCCGGTGGACTCCAGAAGTTCGAATACTGTGTCGAAAAATTCACTGCGTTCTTCATTGGACATCTGCGACAGCCAGTTTTTGAAGGTGCGGTCCAGAAAACGGGAGTCTGCAGTCAGCTCTTCCACACGCTGGAAGTTGGGGCCTAAGACCTGCCATGAGTAGGGGTCATGCTGCATGATGCCGACCTGGTTGCTTTTGATGATGGTGTAAGGTTCTTCGTGTTCCAGCAGCATGCCGATGACGGAGGATTGAGGGACATAGGAGCGCAGCTTCGGCAGAATCGCACGATAACCGGGGTCGTTCATCATAGCTTCGGAAAAACCGGGGCCGTCCTGATTATGAACTTCCACAATGCGTTTTTGGAGTAATTCCCCGCATTTTGCCGCTGCATAGACCGCCAGATTGCCACCCTTGGAATGACCGCCCATCCAGATGGGGATGGGATGGGCCTCAGCAAATTCCTGTACATATTCCAGTGCCAGCCGCTGCGCGGGAATGCTGGTCTGGAAGGTCATATTGAAGTCCTCCTTCCAGCCGGTGAGGGTGCTGTCGGTACCGCGGAAGGCGATGTAGGCGCTGCCGTCTTCCAGAAAAATCGTCATGGCGGCGAACTGGGTATCCGCCTCGGGAATCAGGATGCTGCGGTAAAAAGACAAGCGGATATTATCGAAACGGGCGGAGCCTGCGACAGCTTCCAGAAGCACCAGATCCTTTTTTACGCGAGTACGGTTCTGGGGTTCAGACAAGGAGAAAAGCCCCGCGGCAGCTTCCGCCATGGAAAGGCTCTGCATGGGATTGTCGGGAACAATGTCCTTGAAATCAATGTAAGAAAGGGTGGAAAAAATCAGCGCGTCCACCGGATTGACCGGAATCTGGGTAAATTCGATATCCCCGCGCCAAGCAAGATAATCCAGCATATCGGCCATCAGCATCACTCCTTTGCGTCAGTACTACTATTATATGATACTTTGAATTCCGACGCAACCAAAGAAAATGTAAATTGATGTTTAACGCACTGTTGGTTCTTCGCTGACAGCTACTGACTACCACTGTCATTGCGAGGAGCATTAGCGACGTGGCAATCTCCTGCTTCGCGGTATGATGCGGAAACAACCGATTAACATTGTAAATCTTGAGTGTTCGATGTTAATTGGTTTCTATTTCTTCGTGCTGCGGTGCTGGAGATTCCCACGTCGGGGCTTCGCCCCTCCTCGGAATGACAACTTTTCGGTGCGGTGCAACAGTGCGACAAACTGAAATTTGCACAGCGGTAACGAACCGGGTGAGCCCAATGGTGTATCGACACCTGCCAGCCAGACAGGCACGCATTGGCCGTCGGCCCCTGCCGCCCGCTAAGCTGAAATTTGAATGTCCCCGGCGCACAGCACCGGGGACATTTTGTCAGAGGGTATATTCTTTCAGGAACATCTTATAGAACCGCACACCTTCGGCCAGTGCGGCCAGCGTGACGTTTTCGTCCACCGCATGGCAGCTGGCATTCTGGGCATTGGTCATACGCACCGGCGCAAAACGCAGGGCATTTTCCGTCAGCGCATGGAAATGCCGGCAGTCGGTGCCGCCCATGATGAGGTAGGGTGCGATGCCAACATCGGGGAACTGCTTACGGATGCACTGGCACACATAGGCATATTCCTTCGAATGAATGTTGGAAACAGGGGAAGCATCCCGCTGCATGATGACTTCAATATCAAGGTCATATTTGTCGGCATATTTTTTCATGACTGCCAGAGAAGCGGCACAGCCCTGATGGACGCTGGTACGCAGATTGGCCACCAGATAGGGTTCCTTCGGGATCACATTGGCAGCATCGGAACCTTTCATCATGGTAAAGCAGCAGGTGGTGGCCATGACTGCCTCACCGAAGGGGGTGACCATGGGCATGACTGCCATCAGCAGGGGCTTGAATAGCCAGATATTGCCGAGGATCAGGCGCAGGGGGAAGCTGAAGGAGGGCGCCATCTGGGCGAACATCTCTTTTGCTTCGGGAATCAGTGCCTTTTGGAAAGGACGTTTATGCTCGATTTCGTTCGCAAAGGCGAACAGTCTTGCGGCGGGGGTATTGCGGGGCGGGGTGGAACTGTGGCCGCCCTTGCCACGGGCAGTGATTTTCAGGTCCATATAACCCTTTTCCGTGATGCCGATGACCGCATAATCCCGATCCATGCCTGCCACGGGCGCTTCGGAAACCGCACCGCCTTCATCCAGAACCAGTGCCAGCGTGATACCGCGCTCTTTCAAACGGCGCACAGCTGCCGCAGCGCCGTCACCGCCGGTTTCCTCGTTGATGGAGTAGGACAGGTACACATCGCAGGGCGGCACGAAGCCCTCAGCCAGCAGCTCTTCCACGGCCTGCAGCTCCACATACATGGTGGACTTACAGTCTAAGCAGCCACGTCCGTAGAGGTTGCCGTCAATGACTTCGCCGCTGTAGGCACCGGTGCGCCAGCCTTCATTGGAGGCAGGAACCACGTCCTGATGGCCCATGAACAGAATGGGCTTCTTCGCAGGGTCACTGCCCTTCCAGCGATACAGCAGATTGCCGCTGAATACTTCTTTTTCAAGATTCTGGTGCAGCAGGGGGAAATGCCGTTCCATAACTTCATGGAGCTTGTAAAACTCACTCAGATCCTCATCCTCCCGCTTGGAAACGGTAGGGATGCGCACCATGGCACCCAGTTTTTCCGCAGCGATGGCACATTCGTCCTCTGTGATCACGGTATCACAGACGGCGGGTGCAGGGGCTTTGATCAGCAGTGTCCGTACCACGGCAATGCCCAGCAGTATGATGATGACGGCCAGAAGGCCAAGCAGCAGATATCCCATAAGTGCCTCCTTACTTTGACTGTTCGGCGCGCATGGCGGCCATATCCTTCTCAATGGGATGGAAGAACACGATCACCAGCATAATACCCGCAACGATCATGGGAACCCAGCCAAGCAGGGCGCAGATGGTATTGAGGGCTGCCTGAGGCTGGGTGGGCAGCTCGGCATTGAAACCGGCAGCGGCTAGAACACTGGTCATCAGTAGATTTGCACCGGCCTTTGCCAGCTTGCTGGCCAGATTATCGCAGGTGGAAACCAGACTGTCGATACGGCGGCCGTTCTTCCACTCCACCAGATCGGCGATGTTATTGCGGTTGGTATTGAAGCAGACGAAGGCAATGGCCATGGAGAAGGCCACGGTGATGCCATTGACATAGATGGCACCCATGGAGTAAGGATCGATGACAAACCAGATTTTACCCGCTGCGTACAGCAGGGCGGAGAAAATCATGGTCTTCCGGCGGCCCAGTTTCTTATCGATGGGAATGGCGCAGATGGTGGCAATGACGGAAACCACCAGAAATACGGCCAGAATGGGAGTGGCGGCGGAAGCACTGCCCAGAATGTAAGTAGCATAATAATTGATGGTGCTCATAATCAGCAGGTTCAGCATGCCGTAGCAGATGACATAGAACATGTTGATGACCCAGGAACGGCAGCTGAGGAGCATTTTGGCGGCAGCCAGGAAGCTGATTTTGGAATCATCCTCTGCTTCCTGCTTCACGCGCTCCTTGGTGGTGAAGTAGTGGGAGAAAGCACCGAGGATACAGACGCAGCCCATGACGATGGCAGCGCAGAAGAAGGCATGCTGGCCGTCGGCATCACGCAGGACGTTGCCGTTAGCATCCAGACCGCCGAAGAGATTCAGCAGCGGATACAGAGCCAGGCTGCCGATGGCAGAACCCACACAACCGCCCAGGTTTCTTGCCACATTGATGGCGCGGCGGTCTGCGTCCCGATTGGTGGCAAGGCTGCCCATGGAATTGTAGGGGATGGCGGCAAAGGTGTTGAACAGTTCAAACAGGAAGTAGATGACGATGCAGATGGCGAATTTCAGGGCGTAGGCCACATCGAAGCAGGTGAACATCAGCACCGTGGTCACAGCCCAGGGGACGGCACACCACAGAGCGAAGGGACGGCACATCTCACCATTCTTGAACCGGTGGTTCACGGCCCAGTAGCCAACCAGCGGGTCATTGATGGCATCCCACAGGATGCCGACCGCGGTGATGATACCCGCGTGTGCAATCTTCAGACCCATGACATTGGTCAGGAAGAACAGATAGAACAGGTCTTTGAAATTGAAGACCACATTGCTGGCTGTGGAGAAGGTGCCAAAGCCCAGCTTCTCCGCGAAGCCAATGGGTGCAATTTCCGTATGGTTTTTGTTACTCATGATTTCCACTCTCTTTCCGGATTGTACTGTCCATCAATATACCACATTTGTGCGCCACAGACAAGCAAAATCCCAAAATCCGAAGATTTTGGGATTTTTATCCAGTTTATGCAGTTAGGTATCTGCGGTATGTGTGCGAATCGCTGCTTCAATCCGTTCTTTCACCAGCGCAGCCACTTCCGTTGCCTTGAGACCGGCAAATTCCTCGTAAGGAATCAGGGGCAGATAGTGCAGCTGCACCGTCAGTCTGCCAGAGCCCTTCTGGTCGAAGACCTTGAAGCTGTCGATGAGTGCTACGGGAAGGATGGGACATGTTGCCTTGATGGCACAGCGGAAGCTGCCGCCATGGAAGTCGCCCATGGTGTTCCCGTTTTTGCTGCGGGTACCTTCGGGGAAAATCAGATAGGCACGACCGTTCTTTACTTCTTCTGTCACGTTCTGAATGACCGTCAGGGACTGGCGCACATCCTCCCGGTCCATGGGGAAGGATTTGGTGCAGTCGATGACCTGCTGCACGAAGGGAATACCTACAAGCTCCTTTTTCAGTACCGCACCCAGCGGAGTGGGGCAGGTGGCAGCGATGGCTACCACATCGAACAGACCCTGATGATTGGCATACATCATAAAGCTGGCACCGGGCGCAGGAATGTTTTCGAGACCTGTAACCTGCAGGTCCAGATTGCCGGAGTCCACGGCGATACGGAGAATTTTCTGAATGTGATCCCAGCGCTCCTGCTCCGGATAATCATCAACATGCTTTGCGTAGCGGCAAAGTTTGGTATAAAGGCCCGGTACTTTTGTCAGATTGCGCAGTACCATTAAAACAATACGGTTCAACAGGATTCCTCCTTAAAGTTTGCGGTTTTGTATCATTTGATAGAGTAGTTCACCCATTTGCTCTGCAGTTTTCTGGAAATGCTCATGGTGCCATGTGAGCACCAGACCCATGACACCGCTGACAGTGAAAACCACGTGCTCCATGACACTGTGCTGGGGAATACCCATATAGCGCGCATAGTCCGGTTCTTCCTCCAGGATGTAACGAATCATGCGCTGCAAAAGCTGCAGACTTTGACCGTTTTTCTCCAGTGCGTTTAAGAGCGGTATCTGGCGCTGCCAGTATTCAAAAATGCGGATGCAGAAAGTCAGGGAGGTATCCTCGTCATCTGCGTTGGACATGTAGTATGCGGAGCCATTCATGATGATATGATCCAGCAGTGCGTGCAAACAGCCGTCCTTGCTGTCAAAATAGCGATAGAAAGACTTACGGGAAACACCGGACAAGTCGCAGATCTGTCCAATCTTGATATTGGCATAGGGAACATCCGACATCAGTTCCAGCAGGCACTGTTCCAGTTGCCGTTGACGTTGGGCGCTTTCTTCCGTGTTGCAGTGCTTGTACATGGCAATCCTCGCTTTCTAAAATATATGGATATCATAGCGGAATTCCTGCGCATTGTCAATATATCCAAACTTTTGGAAGCAGAATTTTAGGGGGCGGTTACAAAATCCAAAATTTGTCCCTTGCCCGATTTGGCAGAAGTGTTTATAATATGTTCATAAAATGCATTCCTGTTGGAATCGGGGATGCAACGAAAGAGGAGGAAATTCAAAATGGCAAAAAAACCCGCACAGTTGGATGCTAAGGGTTACCGCAAGTTTGGTATGCGCGATAAGATTGCATACGCTGCCGGTGACTTTGGCTGTAACATGAGCTTCGGTCTGAAGGGTACTGTTCAGACCTTCTGGCTGACCTACATGATGCTGGAAACCGGCCTGCTGTCTATTCTGCTGCTGTTGGTGCAGATTTGGGACGCAGTGAACGATCCCATCATCGGTTCTCTGATCGACGCTGATACCAGAAAGTATAAGCGCGGCAAGTTTAAGACCTACATTTTGATCGGTGCAATCGGTCTGATTGTAGGCGGCGCTGCTGTGTTCCTGCCCTTCCCCAACGCTTCCACTGTTGTGAAGGCTGCTCTGTTCATCATTGGCTACATGATCTGGGACGCTGCTTACACCATGGCTAACGTTCCCTACGGTTCCATGATGAGCCTGGTCACTGAGGACGCAGGTGAGCGTGCTCAGCTGTCTACCTGGCGTTCCCTGGGTGGTATGGTCGGCGGTATGCTGCCCGGCATCATCCTGCCCATGCTGATCTGGAAGAACGTTTACGATGCAAGCGGTAACCTGCTGGGTCAGGAACTGCAGGGTGCCACCGTCTTCTTTGCTGCTCTGCTGATGGGTGCTGTTGGCTTCGTTGCTTTCATGTTCATGATCAACAAGATCACCATCCGTGTTGACGAGTACTCTGTCAAGACCGGTGAGGAAGCTCCCAAGTTCAATGTTATCAAGGCAATTGGTAACTTCATGAAGAACCGTCCTGCTGTCGGCGCAACCGTCGCTGCTATGGGTATGTTCCTGGGTATGCAGTCCGCTACTACTGCAAACGCCATCATGTTTGCTACCTACTTCAAGAATGCACAGCTGTCCGGTATCGTTATGATGATCGGCTTCCTGCCCATGTTCCTGTTTATGCCCTTCATCAAGAAGCTGGTCAACAAGTTTGGCAAGAAGGAAGCTGCTACCGCAGGTACCATCGTTTCTCTGGTTGGCGGTGCTGTGATGCTGGTATTCCCCACTGTTTCTATCGAAATGGCTCTGCCCGTCTACATGGTCGGCCTGCTGCTGTTCGGTCTGGGCATGGGCGTTTACACCTGCGTTTCCTGGGCACTGATGGCTGACGCAATCGACTACTCCGAGTGGAAGTTCGGCAAGCGTGAAGAGGGTACCGTTTACTCCCTGCACTCCTTCTTCCGTAAGCTGGCTCAGGGTGTTGGCCCCTCCATCGTTATCGCTCTGCTGGGTGTGCTGGGCTATGTTTCTGAGCTGGGTACCACCGGTCAGACCGCAGAGATGGCTCACAGAGCTTGCTGGCTGGTTGCTGGTCTGTATATGTTCTCCGCTGTTATGCAGTTTGTCGGTATCGGTCTGATCTTCAACCTCGATAAGAAGACTCTGACTCAGATGACCGAGGAACTGAATGTCCGTAGAGGCAAGTAAGGTTCTGTCTTACATGTAATTTGAACCCTCCGGTTTCGACCGGAGGGTTTTTGCATATGGGAAAGCCCCGGCTCTTCTGAGCCGGGGCAATTTGCATTACTTGAAGTACTTAACAGCAGCTTCGAACATACGGATATCGTATTCGCCGGGAACGTTCTTGTACAGACCCGCGCCGATACGCTCGCTGTGGCCCATCTTGCCGAAGACACGGCCGTCAGGAGAGGTGATACCCTCAATGGCGCACAGAGAACCGTTGGGATTGAAGTCGATGTTTGCGGTGGCCTTGCCGCTGAGATCCACATACTGGGTGGCAATCTGGCCGTTTGCTGCCAGCTTTGCGATCAGTTCGGGAGAAGCCAGGAACTTGCCTTCGCCGTGGGAGATGGGGACGTTGACGATATCGCCCACATTCATCAGGCTCAGCCAGGGGCTCTTGGTGGAGGCAATGCGGGTATGCACAATGCGGCTCTGGTGGCGGCTGATGTTGTTGAAGGTCAGGGTGGGGCAGGTTTCATCGGTGTCGATGATCTTGCCGTAGGGAACCAGACCCAGCTTGATCAGTGCCTGGAAGCCATTGCAGATACCGCACATCAGGCCGTCGCGCTCGTCCAGCAGCTCGGTGACAGCTTCCTTGACTGCTGCGTTGCGGAAGAATGCAGTGATGAACTTTGCGGAGCCGTCGGGCTCATCACCACCGGAGAAGCCGCCGGGGATGAAGATCATCTGGCTTTCCTTTACCTTGTTGGAGAAGGCTTCCACGCTGCTTGCGACAGCATCGGCGGTCAGGTTGCGGATGACGAAAATCTCAGCTTCGGCACCGGCGTTTTCCACAGCGCGGGCGGAGTCGTATTCGCAGTTGGTGCCGGGAAACACGGGGATCAGAACCTTGGGCTTTGCTACCTTCACAGCGGGAGCGATGCCGCACTTGCCATCGAAGGAGAAGGTGGGGATTTCGCTCTTATCTTCCTTGGCATGGACGGGGTAGATGTCCTCCAGAACGTTTGCGTTCAGGCTGTACAGCTCGTCGATGGTAGCGCTGTCAGCACCCAGCGTGATGACGGCATCTTCGGTGGTGGTACCGATCTTCATGACACCGGGGATCTCCACATCCTCGGTCAGCTCGGCAACCAGGAAGCCCCACAGGCCCAGGTGCCAGTTTTCGCCCATGTCCTCGGTGGACTTGAAGCCGATGTGGTTACCGAAGGACATCTTCATGACAGCTTCACCAACACCATGCTCAACAGCCCATGCGGATTTGACCTTACCGGCCTGAGCCAGTTCGTGGAATGCTTCCCAGCTTGCCTTCAGGCTCTCTGCGCTTTCGTCGGCAGCGCCGAAGAGGTAAACGGGATGGTTTGCAGCCTTGAATTCGGGGCTGATGACATCGTTCTTGTTGATGGGAGCGATGGCAAAGGAAATCAGCGTGGGAGGAACGTCCTTATCCAGGAAGGAACCGGACATGGAGTCCTTGCCGCCGATGGCAGCAGCACCCAGCTCCAGCTGTGCGTCCAGTGCGCCCAGCAGGGCGGCGAAGGGCTTGCCCCAGCGGGCGGGCTCGTTCTTCAGCTTTTCAAAGAACTCCTGCAGGGTCAGGTAAGCCAGCTTGTAGTCACAACCGGCAGCGACCAGCTTTGCAACGGAGTTGTAGATGGAAGCATGAGCGCCGGTGTAAGGATCAATGGACAGGTGGTCAGGATCGCAGCCCCAGCTGAAGACGGATGCCTGATCGGTCTCCTGACCGGGCAGGACGGGCAGAACAGCAGCCATGGACTGAGCGGGAGTCAGCTGCTTCTTGCCACCAAAGGGCATGATCACGGAGCCAGCACCGATGGTGGAGTCAAAGCGCTCCACGAGGCCACGCTGGCTGGCAGTCTTCAGGTCAGCAGCCATTTCTCGCAGGGAGGTGTACAGGGGCTTGCTCAGGGGGGACAGGTCCTTTTCGGTAACTTCCACAGCGGTGTGCTTCACAGCGCCGTTGGTGTCCAGGAATGCGCGGCTCAGGTTTGCGATCTCACAACCCTTCCAGCTCATGACCATGCGCTCTTCCTCGGTGACCACGGCAACGCGGTAAGCTTCCAGATTTTCAGCTTCTGCGTGGGCGATGAACTTGTCAGCGTCCTCTGCGGCAACAACCACAGCCATACGCTCCTGAGATTCGGAGATGGCGATTTCAGTGCCGTCCAGACCGTCGTACTTCTTACGGACAGCATCCAGATCGATCTTCAGGCCGGGTGCCAGCTCGCCGATGGCGACGGAAACACCGCCGGCACCGAAGTCGTTGCAGCGCTTGATCAGGCGGGTGACCTCTGCGTTGCGGAACAGACGCTGAATCTTGCGCTCCTCGGGGGCATTGCCCTTCTGGACTTCGGAAGCCATGGTGGTCAGGGACTTCATATTGTGGCTCTTGGAGGAACCGGTTGCACCGCCGATGCCGTCACGGCCGGTACGGCCGCCCAGCAGGACGATCACATCGCCGGGTGCGGGACGCTCGCGGCGGACATTGTAGGCAGGAGCAGCAGCGACGACTGCGCCACACTCCAGACGCTTTGCGACGTAGCCTTCGTGGTACATTTCGGCAACATGGCCGGTGGCCAGACCGATCTGGTTACCGTAGGAGGAGTAGCCTGCTGCAGCAGTCTGGCAGATCTTACGCTGGGGCAGCTTGCCGGCCAGAGTTTCAGCCAGAGTCTTGCGGGGATCGCCGGCACCGGTGACGCGCATGGCCTGATGGACGTAAGCACGGCCGGACAGGGGATCACGGATACAACCGCCGATACAGGTAGCGGCACCGCCGAAGGGTTCGATTTCGGTGGGGTGGTTGTGGGTTTCGTTCTTGAACATCAGCAGCCAGTCCTGATCCTCGCCGTTGACCGTGGCGGTGACGTGGATGGAGCAGGCATTGATTTCTTCACTTTCGTCCAGCTCGGACAGCAGACCGCGCTTCTTCAGAGTCTTGGCACCGATGGTAGCAATGTCCATCAGGGTCTGGGGACGTGCGGCAGCCTTCTCTTCGCCGTAGACTTCCACACGGGCAGCGAGATATCTTTCGTAAGCAGCCTGAACAGCGGGATCGTCAATGCGGACATTGTCGATGTGGGTGGAGAAAGTGGTATGGCGGCAGTGGTCGGACCAGTAGGTATCAACCACGCGGATTTCGGTGATGGTAGGATCACGATGCTCTTCATCGCGGAAGTAATTCTGCAGGAACTTCAGGTCGTCCAGATCCATGGCAAGACCCAGCTTGTCCAGCAACTCTGCCAGCGCCTTTTCGTCCATGGCGATGAAGCCCTCGACGGTGGCAACGGACTGGGGAGCGGCATACTGCACGGTCAGGGTTTCGGGCAGTTCCAGAGATGCCTCGCGGCTTTCCACTGCATTGATGACGTGCTTCTTGAATGCTGCAATGTTCTCCTCGGTCAGATTGCCGTACAGGGCATAGACCTTGGCAGTGCGGATCAGAGGACGGTCGCCCTGAGAGATGATCTGGATGCACTGTGCAGCGGAGTCGGCACGCTGGTCAAACTGACCGGGCAGCGCTTCCACAGCGAAGACATAAGCGCCGGGCAGCTCGATGGCTGCGGCAGCGGTATCCAGCTGGGGCTCGGAGAAAACGGTGCCCACAGCGTAGTTAAACAGTTCTTCGGTGATGTTTTCTGCGTCATAACGGTTGAAAAGACGGATATTCTCAAGAGCCTCGATGCCCAGAAGATTCTTGGCTTCTGCCAGCAGACCGCGGGCTTCGTTGTCCAGGCCTTCCTTCTTTTCTACAAAAATACGATAAACCATGGGAAATTCCTCCTTACTTCAGTGCGAGCAGCGCACGCTGGCCGATGTCGGAGCGGCGGTATGCACCTTCGAATTTCACACCGTCGGTCAGACGGTAAGCTTCCTTGATTGCTTCAGGCAGAGACGCGGCAATGGCGGTGGTGCCGGTGACACGGCCGCCGGAGGTGACCAGCTTACCATCCTTGAGGGCACCGCCAGCCACGAAGGTGGCAGCTTCAGACTCTTCGGTCATGGTGATCTCAAAGCCCTTCTTGTAGCTGGTGGGGTAGCCGTTGGATGCCAGAATGACGCAGCAGGCATGGCGGTCTGCAAACTTGACCTCAGTTTCTGCCAGAGTGCCGTTGGTGCAGGCGCGCATGACGGTCAGCAGGTCGCTTTCCAGCAGGGGCAGGACAACCTGCGTTTCGGGATCGCCGAAACGACAGTTGTATTCAATGACCTTGGGACCCTTGGGGGTCAGCATCAGACCGAAGTACAGGCAGCCCTTGAAGGTACGGTTTTCTGCGTTCATGGCGGCGATGGTGGGCAGGAAGATGGTCTTCATGCACACATCAGCAATATCCGCGGTGTAGTAGGGGTTGGGCGCGATGGTACCCATGCCGCCGGTATTCAGGCCGGTGTCATTGTCACCAATGCGCTTGTGGTCCATGGAGGAAACCATGGGCTTGACGACCTTGCCGTCTGTAAAGGCCAGAACGGAAACTTCGGGACCGGTCAGGAACTCTTCGATAACGACTCTGGAGCCGGATTTGCCGAAGATGCCGCCTTCCATCATGTCGCGGACAGCAGTCTTGGCTTCCTCACGGTCTTCAGCGATGATAACGCCCTTGCCCAGTGCCAGACCGTCGGCCTTGATGACGGTGGGAATGGGGGCGGTTTCCAGATACTCCAGAGCGGCATTCATATCCTCGAATACTTCGTATTCGGCAGTGGGGATGCCGTACTTCTTCATCAGGTTCTTGGAAAAAACCTTGCTGCCTTCGATGATGGCAGCGCAGGCACGGGGGCCGAAGCAGGGGATGCCCTTTGCTTCCAGTGCATCCACGCAGCCGAGGACCAGAGGATCGTCGGGTGCGACAACTGCGTAGTCGATTTTGTTCTCTACGGCAAAAGCCACGATTTTTTCAATTTCAGTTGCACCGATGGCAACGCAGGTAGCGTCCTTGGCAATGCCGCCGTTACCGGGGGCTGCAAAGATTTCGGTGACCTCGGGATTCTTTTTCAGGCTCTTGATGATGGCATGCTCACGGCCGCCGCCACCAACAACTAACAGTTTCATGGGAATTACCTCCTATAAGATAAGCTGTCATTGCGAGGAGGGCGAAGCCCGACGTGGGACCGAAGGGAATGCCTGTGGTGCAATCCCCTTAGGTTTCCGGAATGTCCGGGGGATTCCAACGCCACTTAAGCGCACCGGCTCGGAATGACACATAAAATTGAGGGTTCTCAAAACGCACCGACAGGGGGCGGCTAAAAAGCCGTCCCCTGGGGTAAATTCTTAGTGATGGAACAGTCTCATGCCGGTGAAGGCCATGACGATACCGTTCTTGTCGCACTCTTCGATGACCAGATCATCGCGGATGGAGCCACCGGGTTCGGCGATGTACTTGACACCGGAAGCAACACCGCGCTTGACGGAGTCGGGGAAGGGGAAGAATGCATCGGAACCCAGCGCAACTGCATCCCGGGAATCCAGCCATGCCCGCTTTTCTTCGGCGGTCAGAGGCTCGGGACGCTGGGTGAAGTAGTTCTGCCAGATGCCCTCTGCGCAGACATCCTCTTCGTTGCCGTTGATGTAGCCGTCGATGACGTTGTCACGGCCGGGACGGCCCAGATCAGCACGGAAGGGCAGTGCCAGAGTCTTGGGATGCTGACGCAGGAACCAGGTATCAGCCTTGCCGCCGGCAAGACGGACACAGTGAACTCTGGACTGCTGACCTGCACCGACACCGATTGCCTGTCCGTCATAAGCGAAGCAGACGGAGTTACTCTGGGTGTACTTCAGGGTAATCAGGGAGATGATCAGGTCGATCTTAGCGCTCTCAGGCAGTTCCTTGTTGGCGGTGACGATATTCTCCAGCAGATGTTCGCCGATCTTGAAGTTGTTGCGGCCCTGCTCGAAGGTGATGCCGAAGATCTGCTTATGCTCCTGTGCGTCGGGGACGTAATTGGGGTCGATGGCGACCACATTGTAGGAACCCTTGCGCTTGGCCTTCAGAATGGCCAGAGCTTCGTCGGTGTAGCCGGGGGCGATGACACCGTCGGAAACCTCGGGAGCAATCAGCTTTGCGGTCATTTCGTCGCAGACATCAGACAGGGCAACCCAGTCACCGAAGGAGCACAGACGGTCAGCACCGCGGGCACGGACATAAGCGCAGGCCAGAGGATTCTCGTCCAGACCTTCCACATCTTCCACGAAGCAGGCCTTCTTCAGCTCAAGGGGCAGAGGCTTGCCAACAGCGGCACAGGTGGGAGAAACATGCTTGAAGGAGGTTGCACAGGCCATGCCGGTGGCTTCCTTCAGCTCCTTGACCAGCTGCCAGGAGTTCAGGGCATCCATAAAGTTGATGTAGCCGGGGCGGCCGTTCAGGATGGTGATGGGCAGATCGCTGCCGTCGTGCATATACAGGGAAGCAGGCTTCTGATTGGGATTGCAGCCGTACTTCAGCTCAAAATTCTTCATTTCGCTTTTTTCTCCTTCTTAGCAGTGCTTGTTGATGATCCGCTGCTCTGTTTCGCGGGTCTGCAGATCGGTGTAACGGACAAACAGGGAAATCTTGTTGTTCTCGTTCAGATTATTCCACAGCTCGCCCGTGAAAGCATCGATGTCAGCGCCGATTTCCACACGCTCAGGCTCGCCCTGGAAGGTGGGGATCACGGGGTTGCCGTCACAGACATAGGTGTGCAGGAAGTGACCCAGACCTGCGGTTGCGGGATACTCCCAGAAGAAGCGGGCGCAGGCCTTGCCTTCGGGGTCAGCAGCCTTCAGGATGCTCATCTTGTAGCTGCCGTCGTTTGCCTGAATGCCGGAGATACGGGGGGTCCAGTTGGGACCGTCATCTTCGAACATGCGGGTGCGCAGGGCAGCTTCCCAGCTTTCACCCTTTGCAAGGTATTCCCAGATGGTATCGGTCTGGTCACCGTTGGTGACGATCAGGCCGTTGCCGATCTCACGGACGGGATGGTAGATGATCAGGTGGGGATCCTTCATCAGTGCGGGGTCATGAGCCTCGGTACGGATGCCGTCGGCCTCCTGAATGAAGACGCGGTTGCGGGAGTTGACGGAGCGGCCCATGATGAAGTAGGCAGCAACGGCCTTCTTGCCGTCGGGCGTGATGCCGAGGACGATGCCGCGGCCGGGATAAGTATTGTTCGCGAGCTTTTCGCCCATGGAACCGATTTCGTAGACGTTCATAATTACATTTCCTCCATAGATGCGCAGACCATTTCAGCGGCCTGAGGCAGCAGAATCCATTCGGCCTGCTCCATCACGCGCTTCTGCAGAATTTCGGGGGTATCGCCTTTTTCGGTATAAACGGCTTTCTGAGCAATGATCTCGCCGCCGTCGGGAATTTCGTTAACAAAGTGAACCGTTGCGCCGGTGACCTTGACACCGTAATCCAGAGCTGCCTCATGGACACGCAGACCGTAGAAACCCTCACCGCAGAAGGAGGGAATCAGGCTGGGATGGACATTCAGGATGCGCTTGGGCCACTTGGAAGTGAAGTTTTCGGACAGGATGCACATGAAACCGGCCAGAATGATCAGGTCGGTGCCGTTGCGTTCCAGCACAGCTTGAATCTGAGCTTCGAAGGCTTCCTGAGAGCCGCATTCCTTTTTGGTAATGACAGCGCCGGGAACACCGGCCAGTCGTGCGCGCTCCAGCGCGTAGGCACCCGGATTATTGGAAATAACCAGCGCGATATCACCGTGGGGAATCTTGCCGGCTGCTTCTGCATCCAGCAGAGCCTGCAGATTGGTGCCGCCGCCGGAAACTAAGACTGCGATTCTCTTTTTCACTCCAGAATCACCTTTTCCTCGCCCTTGATGATAGAGCCGATGACATAAGCGGTCTCACCGTGAGCGGTCAGGATTTCCAGAGCGGTTTCCACCTGCTCGGCGGGAACCACAACGCTCATGCCCACACCCATGTTGTAGGTGTTGAACATATCGCGCTCGGGCACGTTGCCCCAAGCAGCGATCAGATCGAAGATGGGCAGGACGCGAACTGCGCTCTTGTCGATCTTGGCGCACAGGCCATCGGGAATGGAACGGGGAATGTTTTCATAGAAGCCGCCGCCGGTGATATGGGAGATGCCCTTGACATCCACCTTCTCCAGCAGAGCCAGAATGGACTTGACGTAAATGCGGGTGGGAACCAGCAGAGCTTCTGCGATGGTTTTGCCGCCCAGCTCTTCACGGGCTACGTACAGCTCGGGGTTGTTGTTGTCGATATCGAAAGCCTTACGGCACAGGGAGAAGCCGTTGGAATGGATGCCGGTGGAAGCCAGCGCAATCACCACGTCGCCTTCTGCCATGCGCTCCTTGTCGATGATCTTCTTCTTGTCCACGATGCCCACAGCGAAGCCGGCCAGATCGTAATCCTCCACGGGCATCAGACCGGGATGCTCAGCGGTTTCGCCGCCGATCAGAGCAGCGCCGGACTGAACACAGCCCTCAGCCACACCGCCGACGATCTCAGCGATCTTTTCGGGGATATTCTTGCCGCAGGCAATGTAATCCAGGAAGAACAGGGGCTTTGCGCCGACGCAGATGATGTCGTTGACACACATCGCAACGGCATCGATGCCGATGGTGTCGTGCTTGTCCATCAGGATGGCCAGCTTGACCTTGGTGCCGCAGCCGTCGGTGCCGGAAACCAGAACAGGCTCTTCCATGCCGGCAATGGGCAGACCAAAGCAGCCGCCGAAGCCGCCCACATCATCGAGGCAGCCTTCGTTGCGGGTACGGGCAACATGCTTTTTCATCAGTTCCACAGCGCGGTAACCGGCCGTAATGTCAACACCGGCGGCAGCGTAGCTGGCGGACTGGGAATTCTTATGATCCATGATTGTGTAGCTCCTTTTCAGAGTTGTTATTTAGATCGATAACTGAGTTGTAACGAATCGGGCGAGCCCAAAGGATGTGATGGTTTCCTCCGCAGCATCAGGCCCGAATTGTCAGCGGCAAGCCGCCGCTTATTCCTTGCCGGTCCAGCAGTAGGTGCAGACCTTGTCTTTGTCAAGACCGATGGCTTCCAGCAGACCGTCCAGGCTCTGATAGCCCAGAGAGTCGAAGCCCATTTCCTCGCAGATGGACTTCAGCAGGCATTTGCCGCGCTGTGTGGAACCGTCTGCATATTCTTCAATGTGCTTATGGCCCTCGTCGCCTTCCAGCTCCTGAATTTTCTTGCGGGCCAGCAGATCCATGTCGGAATTGCCGCGGGAGAAGTTCAGATACTTGCAGCTGTACATAATGGGGGGGCAGGCGGAACGCATATGCACTTCCTTGGCACCGCTGCTGTACAGAAAATCGACCGTTTCACGCAGCTGGGTGCCGCGGACGATGGAGTCGTCCACCAGCAGCAGCTTCTTGTCCTTGATCAGTTCAGGAACAGGAATCTGCTTCATTTCCGCCACCAGATTGCGCATCTCCTGATTGGAGGGGGTGAAAGAACGGGCCCAGGTGGGGGTGTACTTGACGAAGGGACGGGCAAAAAACTTGTGGGAATGGTTGGCATAGCCGATTGCGTGGGGCACACCGGAATCCGGCACACCGGCCACATAATCCACATCGGGGAAGGTGCCGTTTGCGATCTCGTCCCGGGCCATGATCTCACCGTTGCGGCAGCGCATGACCTCCACGTTTTTGCCTTCGTAATTGGAGTTGGGGTAACCGTAGTAGCTCCACAGGAAGGCGCAGATTTTCATCTTCTCGCCGGGAGCAGCCAGCTGCTCGATGCTGTCGGTGGTGATCTTTACGATTTCACCGGGACCCAGATTATAGCAGGGGGTGTACCCCAGCTTCTGGCAGGCGAAGGACTCCATGGACACACAGTGACCGTTTTCGCTGCGGCCCAGAACGATGGGAAGTCTGCCCATTTCGTCACGGGCGGCAATGATATAGCCGGGGAACAGCAGCACAATGGTGCAGGAACCCTGGATCTTGGACTGGGCGAAACGGATGCCCTCGACCAGATTGCTGCAGCGATTGATCAGTGCGGCAATCAGCTCGTTGTTGTTGACCTTGCCGTTGGACATGGCCATGAAATAGTGACCGGGCGCAGAGAAAGTTTCCGCTACCAGTTCCTCGGCATTGTTGATGATGCCGACAGTAGCGATGGCAAACATACCCAAATGGGAGCGGACAAGCAGAGGCTGGGGATCCGTGTCGGAGATACAACCCAGACCGGCGGTACCATCCAGCTTGTTCAGGTCATTTTCAAACTTGGTACGGAAAGGGGTGTTCTCAATGCTGTGGATCTGACGCTGGAAACCGTGCGCTTCGTCCCACATGGCCATGCCACCCCGCTTGGTACCCAGATGAGAATGATAGTCCGTACCGAAAAATACGTCATATTTGCAGTTTTTACGGGAAACAGCCCCAAAAAAACCACCCATATTCAATGTCCTCCTTATAAATCTCGGAGAGAAAGTATGTCATTCCGAGCCAGTGCTCACACTGGCATGGGAATCCCCCGGATAGAAGCAACTCCCCTGAATACGAAGGGGATTGCCACACCAGTCTGCGGACTGGTTCGCAATGACGTCGTTATTTGAATGATTAAGCGAAGAACAGCTTGTTCAGGGTCATGGGATCGATGTACTCGCCGTTCTTGTAAACACGCATGTTGCCGGAAGCAACTTCGTCGATCAGGATGACCTTGCCGTTGGGATCGTAGCCGAACTCGAACTTGATGTCGTACAGCTCCAGACCCTTTTCTGCCAGATCGTCAGCAACGATCTTGGTGATGGCCTGAGTCTGAGCCTTCAGGGAGTCGTACTGATCGCTGGTCATAACACCCAGATCGACCAGACCGTCCTTGGTGACCAGAGGATCGCCCAGAGCATCGTTCTTGAAGGTGGTCTCTACGTAGTAGGGCAGATCCTGACCCTCGGTGCAGTACTGGTTGTAGCGGCGGAAGAAGGAACCGACAGCCTTGCGGCGGCAGATAACTTCCAGACCGTGGCCGAATGCCTTGCAGGGCAGAACTTCCATGGTGGTGTTCTGAAGATCAGCGCAGACATAGTGGGTGGGGATGCCTGCGGCATTGATCTTCTCGAAGTAGTAAATGGACATACGCAGGTTAACGTCACCGACACCCTCGATGGTCAGGCCGACACTGTTTTCGCCGGGATCGAACACACCGTCCTTGCCGGTGCAGTCGTCCTTGAACAGCAGTTCGTAGTTACCATTATCCAGTGCGTAGACATTCTTGGTCTTACCGGTGTAAACAAGCTTCTTTTCCATGATGAAATAATCTCCTTTTATATTGAAAATAGGTTTTTACAGTTTTTCACAGACGTGGGCGTCCTTCTCCAGAACGACCTTGGCATCAGCGATGCGCTTGGCATCGAGCTTTGCGGCAATTTCTGCATCGGAAACAGCCAGAATCTGAGCGGCCAGCAGGGCCGCATTGGCACCGCCGTTGACAGCCACAGTTGCCACGGGAATGCCGGTGGGCATCTGCACGGTAGCCAGCAGTGCGTCCAGACCGTCCATCATGCCGCCCTTGCAGGGGATGCCGATGACGGGCAGGGTGGTGTTGGCGGCGATGGCGCCGGCCAGATGTGCAGCCATACCGGCAGCGCAGATCAGTGCGCCAAAACCGTTGGCTCTTGCGTTGACAGCAAAATCACGGGCTTCCACAGGGGTACGGTGTGCGGAGTAGATATGCACCTCGAAGGGGATTTCGAGCGTTTTCAGCATATCGGTTGCTTTTTTGATGATCGGCAGATCGGAATCGCTGCCCATGATGATACCAACTTTTTTCATGTAAACCTCCTGAAAAACAAAAAAGAGCGCACTTAACCCGTGTTGGTTAAGGGCGCCCAGACGGTCGGCAAAAGAAATTGTTACCCCGATTCCCCGGTGGTGCTCCACCATTTCATTTCCGTCGGTCGTCGGGATACTATGCGGTTTTTCGTCTGATTCGCCCAAAGGAAACTTCGGAGATTTCGGACATTAAGATTGTATCACGGTGGGAAAATAGTGTCAAGAATAGTCGAGAAGACTTTTAAATTTTCCCTGTTTCTGCCACTGAAAAAGGGAAATCAACTGTTGTTTTTGTGTAAGTTTACGGGGACTGTCCGGGGAAATAGAAAGCAAAAAAACAGGCGCGGTTTCCGCGCCTGTTTCGATTATTTCTTTGCGCTGCATCCCGTGCAGCCGGCACAGTTTCCGCTGCAGCCGGAGCATCCGCTGCAGCCGCCGCGGGCGCGGGATTTCAGCAGGGAGCGTACTGCCAGAAGCACGATTCCGGCCAGTACGGTCAGTACGATGATGTCACCCATGACAGTTACCTCCTTAAATAATTTACATATGGTCGACGGCAAAACCGCTCAGGTTTTCACCTTTTTTCGGCTGATAACCCTTGCGCAGCGTCAGGTACAGAAGTCCCGCCAGCACAACGGCTGCAACGATGGTGAAGATGCTGAACGTGGCTTCACCGGTGATCAGACCACCCAGCTGGTAGACAATCAGAGAAATTGCATAAGCAAAACCGCACATATAGCCAACGGTGATGGCAGTCCACTTGCCGCTGCCCATTTCGCGCTTGATGGCGCCGATGGCAGCGAAGCAGGGAGCGCACAGCAGCTGGAAGATCATGAAGCTGTAAGCGGTGATGGGGCCGAAGTCTGCGGCCACCATGGCCCAGATCTCGTTGCCGGATTCACTCAGTTCACCTGCAAAGTTGTAGAGGGTACCGAAGGTCATAACCACCTGCTCCTTGGCAATCAGGCCGGTGAAGGTAGCGACGGTGGATTTCCATGCCATATCGCCCGTCCAGCCCAGAGGATAGAAGATCCATGCAATCATGTTGCCCAGAGCAGCCAGTAGAGAGGTATTGGCATCGTCCACCATGGTGAACGCACCGTCAGCAAAACCGAAGCTCTGCAGGAACCACAGAACGATGGAACTGATCAGCACGATGGTAAAAGCGCGCTTGACGAAATCCCAGCCGCGCTCGCCGGTGGAGCGGGCCACATTGCGGGGAGAGGGCATATGGTAGGCAGGCAGCTCCATCACGAAGGGGGCGGGCTTGCCTGCAAAGGTCTTGAACTTCTTGAGAATCACACCGGAGACCACAACGGCACCCACACCGATGAAGAAAGCGGAAACAGCCACCAGCGGGGAATTACCGAAGATGGCACCGGCAAAGAGGCCGATGATGGGCATTTTCGCGCCGCAGGGAATGAAGCCGGTGGTCATGACGGTGATTTTGCGGTCATTTTCCTGCTCGATGGTACGGCTGGCCAGAATGCCGGGGACACCGCAGCCGGTTGCCACCAGCATGGGGATGATGGACTTGCCGGACAGGCCGAACTTACGCAGGATGCGGTCCATGATAAAGGCCACACGGGACATGTAACCCACGTCCTCCAGAATGCTCAGCAGCAGGCTCAGCACCAGAATCTGGGGCACAAAGCCCAGAACCGCGCCTACACCGGCCACAATGCCGTCCATGATCAGACCGTACAGCCAGCCGCTGACACCAAGAGCAGTCAGGACACCATCCAGCAAGGTGGGAACCCACTCACCGAACAGCACATCGTTGGCCCAGTCGGTGCCCATGGTGCCGATGGAGAAGGGAAAGCTGCCCATGGCGATGGCATACATCAGGAACATGACACCGGCGAAGATCGGCAGCGCCAGAATGCGGTTGGTGACAATGGCATCGATCTTATCGGAAAGACTCATGCCGTGCTTGGCCCGTTTGCGCTGAACTGCCTTATTCACGACGCTGGCAATGTAGGTATAGCGCTGGTCGGCGATGATGGATTCTGCATCGTCGTCCATTTCGGCTTCACAGTCAGCGATGTGGTTTTCCAGATGCTTCAGCATCTGGTTGCCCAGATTCACTTCTTTTTGCACCTTTTCATCACGCTCGAAGAGCTTGATGGCATAATAGCGCAGATAATTGCGGTCAACCTTGCCCTCAATGGACTCTTCAATGTGTGCCAGCGCATGCTCCACGCTGCCGCCGAAAACATGGGGACGCTCGGTATGGGTGTGGTTACGGGCTCTTTCCACAGCCTTTGCAGCTGCTTCCATGCAGCCCTCACCCTTCAGGGCGGAGATTTCCAGAACGGTGCAGCCCAGGGCTTTGCCCAGCTTTTCCAGATCGATATTGTCGCCATTCTTGCGAACCAGATCGATCATATTGACTGCCACCACAACCGGATGGCCCAGCTCGATCAGCTGGGTGGTCAGGTACAGGTTGCGCTCGATATTGGTGCCGTCGACGATATTCAGAATCGCATCAGGATGGTCATTAACAAGATAAGTACGGGTCACCACTTCCTCGGGGGAGTAGGGGGACAGGGAGTAGATACCGGGCAGATCCTGAATGACCACATCGCTGTAGCCCTTCAAAGCGCCTTCTTTCTTCTCCACCGTCACACCGGGCCAGTTGCCAACGTACTGGTTGGAACCGGTCAGGATGTTAAACAGGGTGGTTTTGCCGCAGTTGGGATTGCCGGCAAGGGCAATTTTGATACTCATGTAGAAATACCTCTCGTCTTGAAATTAGCAGTGGCTAACCACTGCGTAAATAAAAAGCAATTACAGAATTTCAATCATTTCGGCATCGGCTTTGCGCAGGCTCAGCTCGTAGCCGCGGACATTCAGCTCGAAGGGATCGCCCAGCGGCGCAACCTTGCGGATGTAGATCTCCACATTCTTCGTGATGCCCATATCCATGATGCGGCGGCGCACAGCACCCTCACCGTGGAGCTTTACAACCACGACGGTCTGACCGACCTTGGCATCTTTCAATGTTTTCATAAATAATCCTCCTTTTGCCTTGCGGCAAGTGGTTAGCTGTGGCTAACTGACATCCATATCATAGCACAGAATCTACATTTGTCAAGTATTTCCTGCATCCGGAAGAAGAAAAAATTTCAAAATAAGAAAGGCAGACGGTGTTTTGCCGCCTGCCTGAAATGATTATTCCGCTTTTTTCTGCAGTTTGGAGTAAATACGGTCCCGAAACCATGCTTCATTGGTTTTCTCCGGAATATCCTCTACAGCCACCCAGGCTACACCGCTATTTTCGTCAGGCTTGATCCGCAAAGGCAGTGCCGGGTCTGCCTCGAACAGATACGTTACATTCAGATGCAGATGGGAGGAAAGGTACTGCCCCTTCTTTTCGTGTCCTGCAACACTGAGAATTTCCAGCGAGAAAATTTCCGGTGATACCACCGTCAATTCCTGCAGGCCGCATTCTTCCATAACTTCCTTTTTGGCAACACCCAGCAGATCCCAGTCACCGTCCGCATGACCGCCCATCCAGGACCAGGACTTGTACAGGTTGTGGTAAACCATAATCACCTGTTTCCTGTCGGGGCTGACAACCCATGCCGAAGCGGTCAGGTGCGCCACGGGATTATTCCGTGTGATCAGCTCTGCCCCGCTGTGCAGAAAGGCCAGCATCTGCGCCTTGTCCCGTTCTTCCTGCTGGTTGCAGGGAATATAGTTTTCAATTTGTGCGATTAGTTGTTCCATTTTGTTCCTTTCAGACAAACCGGCGGGCATAGCCGCAGCGGCGGCACAGTGGCTCTGATGCGTTGCGGTTTGAAAAACCTTCGTAAATTGCTTTGGCGCGTTTGCTTTCCAGAATCTCAGTAAGGTCCTGCGTGAACAGATTGCCCAGTGCCAGATCACCCTCGTGATCCAGGCAGCAGGGAACCACGGTTCCGTCACAAAGGACACCGATCTGATCCCGCAGACCGTAGCAGAAAAGCGCAGCACCGCCGTCGGCAGCGTTTAAGTCCGGCCAGTCGAATTTGTCACCGTGTTCCAGATACACACGGCTTCCAATCCGGATGCCCCGCCGTTCCTGTACCCAGTCTTCCGTGAAATACTGTTTCATTACGGATAGAATCTGGTCATTCAGTCCGTCTGCGCCGCCGTTATTCCACAGCCGGTAGGAGACCAGCACCTTGCCCTCTGCAGCCTTGCCAAACTCCAGACATCGCCGGAGATATTCCTCAAAGGGAACAGCAAGGTCGTTTGCTTCAAAGGCATGGAGCGAAATATTGACCTTGTGCAGCCCGCCCGACGCCAGCAGCAATTCCTGATGCTCATGGAGCAGGGTGCCGTTTGTGGTGAGGATTACCTTAAAACCTGCCTGATGTGCAAGCTCCAGAAAACAGCCTAGCTTCGGGTGGCACAGAGGCTCGCCCATCAGGTGGAAGTAGAGAAAATCTGTGTAAGGACGCAGCTTCGGCAACAAGGCAGCGAACTCGTCCTCTGTCATTGCCTTTTTCTTGCGCTTCGTACCGGGGCAGAACGCGCAGGATAAATTGCACAGATTGGAGATTTCTACATAAACTTTAGAAAAACGCATGATTGCTCCTTCAATATCAGCCCAGCAGCACATCGGAGATCAGCATGATGCAGAAGCCCACCAGCAGTGCATAGGTCACACCGCGGGTCTCGCCGTGGTGGGTCTCGGGAATCATTTCATCGCTGATGACATACAGCATGGTGCCGCCGGCAAAAGCCAGAGCAAAGGGCAGAATGGCGGCGGAAACACTGACTGCAAAGTAGCCCAGCAATGTGCCGATGATTTCCACCACACCGGTGGCCGCGGCAATCAGGAAGGTCTTTTTCAGACTGACACCGGATGCCAGCATGGGTCCGATGATGACCATGCCTTCGGGGATATTCTGCAGGGCAATGCCGCCTGCGATCAGCAGGGCTTCGGAGGTATTGCCGGAACCGAAACCCACACCGGCGGCGATGCCTTCCGGAAGATTGTGGATGGCAATGGCGGTGACGAACAGGAGCACCTTGCTCAGTTTGCCATTGGTTTCGTGATCCTCAATGTCCGTGCCTGCAATGCGGTGCAGGTGGGGAACCAGCTTGTCAATCAGGTTCAGGGCAACCGCACCGACGAAAATACCTGCCACAGTCGTAATCAATCCGAATTTTCCACCGTAATCCAGCGAGGGCAGAATCAGGCCCAGAACGGCCGCGGCCAGCATGACACCGGCCGCAAAGGACAGGACGATGTCACTGAATTTGTGGGAGATTTCCTTAAAAATCACACCGAGAATCGCGCCGATGATCGTTGCACCGCCGACACCCAGTGCTGTAAGAAGTACCATACCCATATGGTTAAACCTCCTGTAAGAATTTTTCTTATGACCATTATAGCGCAAGAAGCATCGCACCGCAATGGAAATTTCCGCTATTGCGCTGAAGAGATCAAAATGCTATAATGCACCCAAAGAGAGGGGGATTATCCAATGGAATTTACGCATCTTGTGTCGGTTGCCGCGCTGGTGACCAACGATGAAGGAAAGATTCTGCTGGTCAACAGTCCATGGCGGGGCTGGGAATACCCCGGCGGCCTGATCGAACCGGGCGAGAGCTTCGAAGCGGCCTTGAGGCGGGAAGTGCGGGAAGAATCCGGTGTGGAAATTGAGATTACCGGTTTTGTGGGTATCTGCAAAAATGTGGCCCGTGACATTGTTAACATTGATTTCACCGCCCGCTATGTCGGCGGAACCCTGACCACCAGTGACGAAAGCACCGAGGTTGGCTGGTTTACCTTCGAGGAAGCCATGGCGATGATTACTTTCCCCCTGACGAAAAAGCGGCTGATCAACATGTGTTCGGGCGACAAAAATGTCCACCTCTTCGGATTCCGCAGAGAAGCCGGTTTTGAAGTCGTGGAAGAACTGGAATTTCCTGTTGGAAAGGATGGAACATGATATGCTGAAATTTGGCATGCCGACCCTGATCGAAACGAAGACCATCGAAGAATGCGCAGCGCTCTGTGCAGAATCGGGTCTTTCTTTTATCGAAATGAATATGAATCTGCCCCAGTATCAGGTGCAGACCATGGATGTGACGCGGCTGCAAAAGGCCGCAAAGGAATACGGCATCGGCTACACCATTCATCTGGATGAAAACATGAATGTGGCGGACTTCAATCCCGATGTGGCGGCAGCCTACCGCAACTGCGTGATTCAGACCATCGAACTGGCAAAGAAGCTGGAAATTCCGGTGCTGAATATGCACATGATCTACGGCGTGTACTTCACGCTGCCCCATGAGAAGGTGTTCCTTTTCGAGCAGTATCGGGAGGAATACCGCAGCAATATGCTCCGCTACCGGGACGAATGCGAAAAGGCCATCGGCGGCAGCGGCATCCGCATCTGTATCGAAAACTGGCACGGCTACCGGGACTGGCAGCTGGATGTGCTGGATGAAATGCTCCAAAGTGATGCCTTTGGCCTGACCTACGATGTGGGACACAATCACTGCATCGGCGGTGCGGATGAACCACATATTCTGGCGCGGATGGGGAAACTTCATCACATGCATCTGCACGATGTGCGTGACGGCACGAAGGATCATCAGGCGCTGGGTACCGGAGAACTGGATATCCACAAATATTTGAATCTGGCGCGGCAGCGGGACTGCTCTGTGGTGGTGGAAACCAAGACCATCGCGGGACTGAAGGAATCTGCCCGCTGGCTGAAAGAAAATTTATAAGAAAAAGCCTGTTGCAGCTGCAACAGGCTTTTTTGTCGGATATCAGATATTCAGGGAAGCAACGATCTGAACCACACCGTCCATATCGTTGACACTCAGCTTGCCGCCGTGGCGGGCAGCAATGCGGCGGCAGAGGTTCAGCTGCTCACTGTCGGAATCAAAGGAATCACTGTAGGTGCTCTTGATGCCGATCTGCAGCAAACCTTCACGCAGGTTGGATGCGGTGGCAATGCGGCGGGTGCCGACAGTCTGCTCCCGGCAGGCATCCAGTGCGCTATCCAGCAGGCAGCTGATCAGAACAGCAATGTCTGCATCGGAAACGGCAGTCAATTCCGGCAGTTCGATGTTGGTGACCATCTTGATACCGCCCAGCATGGCCTGACGGGTGTAATATGTAACAATGGGATCAATCCGGTTATTGCCGGTGGAAGGTGCATCGGGGGAAAGCTGACGGCGCAGGGCGCTGAGCCGGGCGCGCAGCTGCTCATAATCCTGATGCTCCAGATCATCTTCCATGGTCATCACCTGCAGCAGCATATCCTTGCAGTTATGCTCAGACTCGGCCAGACGAGCCTGCAGGTTGCTGTAATACAGCTGCACAGGATCCGGCATGGACCGGACAGGTGTATCTGCAACGGTCCGGGGACCTGCTTTTGCCTTTCTCAGAATCAACGTAATCATCTCCGTTTCGGTCTTATGGAGTGCCAGCACGGCAGCGCCGGCAGCGAGGGCGATGGCGAAGGCCATTACAAAGGGCAGTGCAGCGGCAGAAACCATCACACATCCGAGGACAGTACCCGCAGCGGGGGCGATCCACAGCAGCTTCCAGACAGGTGCGTCAGATTCGCTCAGGGTGGGGGCAAGCGTCTTTGCCAGAACCACGGCATAGGGAACCAGCAGCAGAATCTGAAGCACAACCGTAATCAGCAGATGCCGGGCTGTGTAGGGGGAAGCAAATCCGTTGGCAGCACCGGTAATCAGAAGCGAAAGGTTTATGACACTGCAGGTATTCAGCAGTACCTTGCCGATGTTGGCATGAATCACCAGAACCGCAAAGACCAGCAGCATGGCGCTTCGCATCAGCATATAGG
Organism: Faecousia sp.; assembly: GCA_045120675.1. Classification (GTDB taxonomy): domain Bacteria; phylum Bacillota; class Clostridia; order Oscillospirales; family Oscillospiraceae; genus Faecousia. The sequence continues at coordinate 55,361 of JBGVFB010000033.1, forward strand.
GAATCGCAGCGGGAGCCGTTCCCAGTGCAGCGGCAACATCATAGTACAGCACGGCAGGGGCTATGATCAAAGCCAGCAGGCCGGCCAAGAAATTTTTCAGCCGCAGATGATTGCGGAAGGGATAGACAACAAGCAGCAGGTAGGGAAGGAATCCAGCCATGGAGCAGAACAGAACTTCCGCCATCCGCAGGAAAGTGGGCATACCGGGAACACCTCCTTTTCTGTGATTTTGATTTCGTTACGAATCTAACGTATATGATACCTGAAACCGCGCCTGCGGTCAAGGCTTTTTTCGATTGACAAGTGTTGCATTTGCGTTTTTTCGATGATATAATAAGAAAAACAAGGAAAAGGAGTCTATCCATGAAACAAAATCACGCAGAAAAACCCAAACAGGATATGGGCAAGGATCGTGTTGGTAAGTTGCTGGCCCAGCTGGCGATTCCCGCAGTGGTGGCACAGGTTGTCAATTTGCTCTATAATATCGTGGACCGTATTTTCATCGGTCATATGCCGGAGGTTGGTGCTGATGCGCTGACCGGTGCGGGTCTGTTTCTGCCGATTCTGATGCTGATCAACGGCTTTGCCATGCTGGCCGGTGCAGGCGGCGCGCCCCGTGCGGCCATTGCGATGGGTCAGAAAGATCATGAACGTGCAGAAAAGATCATTGGCAACTGTTTTACAATGCTGCTGATTTTTGCCGTGGTTCTGACGGCAGGGTTCTATGCGGCAGCACCTGCGCTGCTGACCTTCTTCGGTGCCAGTGAAGCGACACTGCCCTATGCGCTGGATTATGCAAGAATCTACATTCTGGGCAGCGTGTTCGTGCTGATCGTTATGGGCATGAATACCTTCATCACCACCCAGGGCTTTGCAAAGATCAGCATGATGACCACAGTCATCGGTGCGGTGATCAATATTGCGTTGGATCCGATTTTTATCTTTGTACTGGGTTTGGGTGTCAAAGGTGCTGCGCTTGCAACGGTTGTGAGTCAGGCTGTGGGCGCTTTGTGGATTCTGCGGTTCCTGACCGGAAAGAAGACGATTCTGCAGCTGAAAGCAGCCAACATGAAGCTGCAGCTTCCGATCATTGGTCCCTGTCTGGCACTGGGCATTTCTACCTTCGTGATGCTGTCCACCGAAAGCCTGCTGTCCATGAGCTTTACCTCCAGCCTTGCCAAATACGGCGGTGATCTGGCAGTGGGTGCTATGACCATCATCAACAGCTGCAGCCATCTGGTGACCATGCCGCTGAGCGGTATTTCTCAGGGTGCGCAGCCCATTATCAGCTACAATTACGGCGCAGGTCTGACGGACCGCGTGAAGAAGACCTTCCGTCTGCAGTTGGCCATCTGCCTGAGCTATGCGGTTCTCTTCTGGGCGATGCTCATGGCATTCCCCACTGTATTTGCGTCGATCTTTAACAACAACCCCGCACTGGTAGAATATACCGGCTGGGCCATGCGGATTTATATGGCTGGTATTTTCGCGCTGGGTGCGCAGCTGGTCTGCCAGCAGTCTTTCATGGCACTGGGACAGGCAAAGGTCAGTCTGGTCATGGCCTGCCTGCGTAAGATCATTCTGCTGATCCCGCTGATTTTCCTGCTGCCCATGTTCTTCGAGAACAAGGTTTTCGCGGTATTTCTGGCAGAACCGGTCAGCGACATTGTTGCAGCTGCGGTAACGGTGACGGTTTTCCTGATGCAGTTCAAGAAAATTCTGGAAAATGCCCCCGGAAAGAAGTAAAGAGAAGCCGCCATCGTCCGATGGCGGCTTTGCTATTCTTCTTTCACAAATTCGGCAATATCATTCAGCGAACAATCCAATGCAGTGCAGAGTTTGTTCAAAGTTTTGGTTTCCATGTTTTCATTGGCGCGGAGACGGCGAATTGTTTTCCGGTCGATTCCGCATTTTTCCCGAAGCCAGTAGGTGGTGACACCCTTTCTTTCCATGGTAGCCCATAGACGGTCAAACTTGATCACAATCCATCCCCTCCTTGACATTTGTAATTATGGGGATTATAATCCCCTTATTTAAGGGGATATAATCCCCCTATATCAAAAAGGGGAATACATATGGAATTGTACAAGGAGTTGCTATTACAGATTCTAAGCGAAGAAAATATGCAGATATCATTCAATAACCTGAATGTGAATGAACTTTTGGAATCTGTATGCTATCGGACGTTATGCAGAATCAAAGAAATCATTGAGGATGATACACTGGATGATCCGGAGTGCTTTATGAAAATAGAAGAAATCGTGTGCGTCTTAGAAGAGGTAGGAAGCAGTGGCGGCATACGACATGATTTTGGATAAAGGAATAGCCGCCATCGTCCGATGGCGGCTTTGAATTTTACAGGGTGCCAAACATCATCAGCATCAGAACGATGCAGGTGACGCTGATGAGGATGCACAGGGAGTTGATACAGGCGGATGCTGCAGGATCGGCACCGGCTTTTTCTGCAAAGGCGGTAGAAGCGACGGACACGGGTGCCATGGCGACAATACACAGGGCCTGACGAACTTCCAGCGGGAAGGGAAGCAGGAAATAGAAACAGGCGGCGGCGATCAAAGCGGCAGTCACACGAACGATTACCATGCCGCGCACATCCTTCAGGGTTTCCTTGTCCAGATTCAGATCAAACATCATGCCGATCATGATCATGGCCAGGAAGGGATTGGCGGCAGCCATGGGAGAGATGAACGAAATCAACGCATCGGGAAGACGAATGCCGAGAATCGAAATGATCAGCATGGTCAGATAGGTCATGAAGGGCAGGGAGGAAGTGAGCTTCTTGAGGATTGCCTTCACAGAGATGCCGCCCTTATCACCCAGCAGGGAGGAAGAAATGGCATAGGTACCGCCGGTACACATGAGGGCGCTGCCGGAATCAAACAGGCAGCAGACAACCACACCGGTGGCGGGGAAGAAGCTCTGGACAAAGGGCAGGGCGAATGCGCCGATGTTGTAGCCGGGTACACTGTTGAGCCACAGCGCCCGGGAACTGCGGCCGCGGCCGCGGCTGGCGACGATTGCGATGCCCAGCAGGATCACATTCATGGAAAAACCGATGAGTGTGCAAAGCAACAGGGAAAGATCCACGGTGGAGGAAGCAAAACTGGTGATGACGGCGGCCGGCAGGGTCAGGTTCAGCACCAGCTTCATGGGAATGCTGTAATCCTTCGGGCCGAAGAAGCGGCAACGCTTCAAAAGATAGCCGATGACGATCAAAGACACAAATGATGCGGATCGGAGCAGAATGTTCAGCATAAAAATCAACGCCTCGATTCTTCTGAATAATACCAGTAAATTATAGCAGAATCGGGGAAATATGTCTATACAAACCTGAAAAAAAGCTGTATACTGTAGAAAAGGGGGGATACCATGGGAATCAAGCACATCAAGACGATTCGCGGTCAGGTTTATCAGATTCTGCGGGATGAGATTTGCAAAGGCAGATATGAGCCCGGATTCTGGCTGCAGGAAACAGAGCTTGCGGAGCATCTGGGTGTCAGCCGCAGTCCCATTCGCGAGGCACTGCGCCAGCTGGTGGCGGACGGCCTCGTGGTGGAGATCCCCAACAAAGGTGTTTTTGTAAAGAAATTTACCAGCCGAGATATTGATGAAATTTTCGATATGCGCCTGATGCTGGAAAGCTATGCCATTCAGAACAGCCGCTGCCGGATGACATCGGCCCGTCTGGAAAGCCTTTTTGATATTCTGGACCGGATGGAAAAGACCCATGCTGCCGGAGATCTGGAAGAGTACACCCGCTATGACGAATTGCTCCACAACCGGATTGTGGATATCGCGGACAATAGTCTGGTCAAGTCTACCTATGACCGGGTGCGTTCTATGAACCAGCAGTTCCGCGTCCTGTCGCTGACCAGCAGAAAACGATTCAGTGAATCTCTGGTGGAACACCGGCAGATCATCCAGTCCCTTGCTATTGGCGATACCACGACGGCACTGCAGACCAATGCGCGGCATCTGGAACTGGCGAGAATCAGCATCAAGGAACATCTGGAAACACTTAATAAAGAATGAAAAATCTCCGCTGCGGTCGCGCAGCGGAGATTTTGCGCGGCACAGGGATTAACCCGTGCCGCGCGTTTTTGTAAGTTCCTTCACATGCCTGCCATCATGTGAATTAGTGGATGAACAGACTCAGGATGATGAGGATGATGGAACCAAAGGCAGGAACCAGGATGGAGCCGATGGACCAGGTCTTCAGGCTGGTCTTGATGTCCATGCCGGAGAAGTTGGTAACCACGTGGAAGTAAGAGTCGTTCAGGTAGCTGGGGCACATGGTGGTGAGGCACAGTGCCAGAGCTGCCAGGTAGGGATTGATGCCCAGCTGACCCATCATGGGAGCGATGATAGCAGAACCGGTGATCATAGCGGTAGTACCGGAGCCCTGGGGGAATCTCATGATAACACCGATGATGATGGGAACCAGAATGCCGGGGATGCCGGTAGCGACGATCCAGTCAGCCATGATGCCTGCAGCACCGGTAGCCTTAACAACAGCGCCCAGAGCGCCGCCAGCTGCGGTGATGAAGACGATGGGACCAGCGTCCTTGCAAGCCTCGTTCATCAGGCCAACGCAGGTCTTCTTGTCATATTCCTTGCAGAGCCAGAAAGCGCCCATGCACAGGGAGATGAACAGAGCGATAACGGGCTGGCCGAAGAAGGAAACGACGTTTGCAAAAGTGGTGCCGGACAGAGCGCCGATCTGGCCAACCAGAGTGTTAGCGAAGATCAGGAAGATGGGGATCAGCAGGGTAGCGAAGGACAGACCTGCGGAGGGCAGCTTCTCAGCAGCCAGCAGAGCAGCGAAGTCATCGTTAACCAGCTCTTCGCCAGCCTTTGCCTTAGCGTCGATCTTGTCCAGAACTTCCAGCTGAGCAGCGGTGTACTTGCTGCGGTCGATCTCGTAGGGAACTACCAGATCGGGATACTTCTTGCCGAAGTAACGGAACAGGAACACGGAGAAAATGAACAGGGGGATGGAGATTGCCAGACCTGCCAGGATGTACAGACCCAGGTCAATTGCCATGCCGTTCTGCTGGAAAGTACCAACGACTGCCAGAGGACCGGGCGTGGGGGGAACCATGAAGTGGGTAATGTACAGGCCCATGCCCAGGATGCCGCCCAGACCGACCATGGACTTCTTGGTCAGACGGGAGAACTCCTTAGCCAGGGAGGACAGGATGACGAAGCCGGAGTCACAGAAAACGGGGATGGAGACCACGAAACCGGTCAGGCCCAGAACCACGTCGCAGTTCTTGACACCAACGAGCTTCAGAATGGACAGAGCCATACGCTTTGCAGCGCCGGACTTCTCCAGGAAGATACCCATAACACAACCGAAGCCGATAACGACACCGATGGAGGTCATGGTACCACCGAAACCACTGGTAACGGTGCTGACGACCTGGGTCAGAGTGTTGACATCACCAAAGGGCAGTGCCAGAACACCAATCAGGATAGCGGAGATAATCAGGGAGGGGAATGCATGCATCTTGGTGAAGATGATCAGACCCATCATAACCACGATGCCAATAGCCATTGCTAATACAGGATGCATAAATTTTCTCCTTTCTCTTTCTTGCTTTTTTTATTCGTTTGCTGGCAGGCATTTGAATACAAAGGAAATTAGATGACCGGGCCCATGCACCAGATATCCATGGAGCCGAAGTAACCGAGGGCTTCATTCTTGGTCATCTGACCGGACAGAACATCGATGAGCATCTGGAATGCTTCCTCGCCCACTTCTTCGATGGTCTTTTCGCCGGTGATGATACGGCCTGCATTCAGGTCCATATCATACTGCATACGCTCGTAGGTATTGGGGTTGCCGCAGATCTTCATGACGGGCATGGAGGGGAAGCCCTGCGGTGCGCCGCGGCCGGTGGAGAAGAGCATGATCTGTGCGCCGGTGGCAGCCATGCCGGTGAGGATCTCAGGCTCACGGCCGGGAGTATCCTTGATCCACAGACCCTTCTGGTCGGTGATCTTGTCGCAGTATTCCAGAACGCCCTGAATGGGACGGTGGCCGGACTTGACGATGGCACCCAGACTCTTTTCCTCGATGGAGGACAGGCCGCCGGCGATGTTGCCGGGAGTGGGCTGACCGCCGCGCATATCTTCGCCGATGGCCTTTGCGCGGTCTTCCAGACGCTGGACGATCTCCAGAACCTTGCAGCCCACGGGACCTTCTGCACCGCCCACAGCACGGCGGGCCAGAATATGCTCGCCGCCCAGGAACTCGGTGGTTTCGCCGAAGACGACGGTTGCACCCAGATCCACCAGCTTATCGGCCACGTAACCGATGACACAGTTGGAAGCCATACCGGAGGTGGTGTCGGAAGCACCGCACTTGATGCTCATGACGACTTCGGAAATGTCCACAGGCTCACGCTGCTGGACGGAGATCTGCTGTACCAGACGCTGTGCAGCGTCGATACCGGCCTGGATGGCACGGGAGGTGCCACCCAGTTCCTGAATACGGATGATCTCACAGGGCTTGCCGGTAGCACGGATTTCTTCAACAATACGGTTCTGATCGGTGCCTTCGCAGCCGAGGCTGATGACCAGTGCAGCGCCGACGTTGGGACTCTGGCCCAGATTGGACAAGGTGTCGGTGACGCGCTTCAGGTCGATGGGCAGCTGGCAGCAGCCCTGATGGTGGAAGTAACCGATGGTGCCCTGAACCTGACGGCAGATTGCCTGACCGACGTCATTGGCACAGATAACGCTGGGGATGATGGCAACCAGATTTCTGGCGCCGACCTTGCCGTTGGCACGGCGATAACCCATAAACTTGTATTCACTCATAGCCGTACCTCCTTACAGGTCACCGCGGCCCCGCAGGGCATCCATGTTATGCACATGGACGTATTCGCCTTTTTTGATATCCTTATTGGCGGCTCCGATAGATTCGCCGTATTTCATAATGTGTTCGCCGCAGGTAATATCGCGAACGGCAATCTTGTGGCCGTAGGGCACATCGCCGATAACATGGACATTTTCAGAAATACCCTTCTTGTCGCGGATTTCAACCTCGGTACCGTCGACGATGCCGTTGGCAAAAATGGTAGCCACATTGTCCAGATCGTCAACCTTCAATGCAAGTTTCAGTTTCATACTTCCTCCTTATTCTTTCACGGCCAGAACGGAAACACCGTCAGGAATGACCACGACGCGAGCGTCCTTGCCCATGATTTCGTAGGCCATTTCCAGTGCCTCGTCGGGAGAGGAGGCGGGGATCATGTTGGCCTTACGTACCAGTTCGTGGTCCAGATAGGTGGTGACCAGAATGACCTTATATTTCTTCAGAATGCGGGAATAGATCTGTGCGCACCACTGTTCGGCAATGGTCTCCTTCGGGGGGATCTTGGAGAGGAAGGCGTCGATTTCGTCGACGGTGCCCTTGACGATCAGCTTCTCGAAGTGGGTGCCGCCCATGCCGTCAAAGCAGGAGGCACACATGATGATTACACCACCCTCGACGCAGCAGGCTTCTGCGGTGGCGACGGCCTTGGGGCTCTGGTACAGGTTCTGATCCAGAGGATAGCCGCCGTTGGAGGTGATGACGATGTCACCGGTAACGCTGGGACACTGAGCCAGTTCGCGGACGAACTTGACACCGGTCTCGTGGGCCTGCTCCAGATCGCCTGCAAATGCGGCGATGACCTTCTTCTCACCGTTCAGAGCTACGTTCAGGATGAACTGTACGTTCACTTCACGGGCGGCGCAGACCATATCCTCGTGGATGGGGTTATGCTCCAGAACACCGGTGGTGGAGTAGGGGCTGGCGATGGCCTTGTAGGAGTGGTTCTCGTTAACGGTAGCGGCATTGCAGATGCCGGGCAGAATGCTCTTTCTGCCGCCGGAGAAGCCGGCGAAGAAGTGAGGCTCAATGAAGCCTTCGGTAACCAGCAGGTCGCAGTCCAGAGCCAGCTTGTTGACCCACAGCTCTGCGCCGGAGGGCAGTGTGCGGACAAAGCCGAAATCGTCATCCTTAAAGGCATCGTTGATTGCAATCTTTTCGTTGTCCACAATATTGTCACCGAACATTCTGCGCTGTTCTGCCTCGGTGGTGGGACGGTGCAGACCGGTGGCAATGAGGATGGTGATGTCAGCATCGGGATTTCCGGAGCGGATTTCCCGCAGAAGAATGGGCAGGGTCAGCTTGCTGGGGACGGCGCGGGTATGGTCGGAGGTGACCAGAACGATCCGGTTCTTGCCCTTTGCCAGTTCTGACAGGCGAGGGGTGCCGATGGGATTTGCAAGGGCTTCCTCTACCAGCTGGGCTTCGGATTTGCCAGCGACATATTCATCGGTCTTGGCAGTGATAACGGCTTCCAGATTTTCCTCTCCAATGTGAAGATCCAGAGAGGAGGTGTAATACGGAATTTTGATCGTTTTCATACAAATCCACCTTTCTGACGTGGTCTTGATGTGCATCTGTTGTTAAAATAACACAAATTATTGTGTGTGTTGTATACATTATACAGGCTTTGTGAAGACGTGTCAATGGATGAATGCACAAGGAATTGACAAAAGAATTGTACATATTCTCTAAAAACACGGAAAATGTTCAAAAAGTGAGATTTTTTGGCGAAAAAGCCGAATAATTTGGATGCTGAGAGAGAACTGTGCAGAAACGATAATTTACAAAGGGGATGCTTTGTGCTAAGATGTATGTGGCAAACTTGGAATTTTATGCCGGCTTACAGAAACCGGTGCATATTGGAGGAGTAGAAATGGAAAAAATGATGCGTAGCCATGCAGATGCCATTGTTGCGGCATCCATTCGTGCGGTGCAGCCCGATGAGGCCGTTGCCCGTGCTTTGAAGGGCAAGGAATTCCCCGGCCGTGTGCTGCTGGTATCTGCCGGTAAGGCAGCATGGCAGATGGCCAAGGCAGCCAATGACTGTCTGGGCGATCGGATCGAAGCCGGTGTGGTTGTCACCAAGTACGAACACGTGATGGGCCCCATCGCAAATTACGACTGCCGTGAAGCAGGCCACCCTGTTCCTGATGAGAACTCTTTCTCCGGAACACAGGCTGCGCTGGATCTGGTGTCCGACCTGACTGAGCAGGATACCGTCCTGTTCCTCCTGTCCGGCGGCGGCAGCGCTCTGTTTGAAAAGCCTCTGGTTCCCGGCACCCAGCTGCAGGACATCACCGGTCAGCTGCTGGCCTGCGGCGCAAGTATCGTGGAGATGAACACCATTCGCAAGCGCCTGTCCGCAGTTAAGGGCGGCCGTTTTGCACAGGTTTGCGCTCCTGCACATGTGTTCTGCATCGTGCTTTCCGATATTCTGGGCGATCCTCTGGACATGATTGCTTCCGGCCCTGCCTGCCCCGATACCTCCACCTGCGAGCAGGCATTGAACATTGTGGAAAAATACAACCTGAAGCTGACGGACGAAGCAAAGGCTCTTCTGGCAGTGGAAACCCCCAAGGAACTGGATAATGTGACCACTTTGATCAACGGTTCCGTCCGCGAGCTGTGCGTTGCTGCAGGCAATGCCTGCCGGGAACTGGGTTATGAGCCCATCCTCCTGACCGACCAGCTGGCCTGTCAGGCAAAGGAAGCCGGTTCTTTCATGGCATCCATTATCAAGACCCACTACGGTAGCGGCAAGAAGCTGGCCTTCCTGGCCGGTGGTGAGACCGTTGTGCAGCTGACCGGCCACGGCAAGGGAGGCAGAAACCAGGAGCTGGCACTGACTGCGGCTCTGGGCATCGAAGGTCTGGAAGGCACCTGCGTCTTCAGCGTGGGCAGCGACGGTACCGATGGCCCCACCGATGCAGCAGGCGGCTATGTGGACTGGAAGACTGCCACCACGCTGCGTGATCAGGGTATTCACATTTTCGATGTTCTGAAGGATAACGATGCTTACCACGCACTGGAGAAGACCGGTGGCCTGATTGTTACGGGTCCCACCGGTACCAATGTCAATGACGTGGCCGTGGCACTGCTGAACGGTTAATACTTAATATAATGTAACAAGCCGCCATCATCCGATGGCGGCTTTTGCTGTGGCTTATTCAAATTGATGTTTATTGCTCTGTTAGATAAACGTAACCAGCCATCAAGTTACCATGTCATTGCGAGGCCCGAAGGGCCGTGGCAATCTCCTGCTTCACGGTCTGATGCGGAAACAACCGATTAACATTGTAAATCTTGAATATTCGATGTTAATTGGTTTCTATTACTTCGTGCTGCGGTGCTGGAGATTCCCACGTCGGGGCTTCGCCCCTCCTCGGAATGACAACTTTTCGGTGCGGTGCAAC
>JBGVFB010000034.1:0-3634 GCA_045120675.1 Faecousia sp.
CCAAGTATGTCATTCCGAGGAGGGGCGAAGCCCCGACGTGGGAATCTCCAGCACCGCAGTACGAAGAAATACCGACCGATTAACATCGAATATCCAGAATTTTCAATGTTAATCGGTTGTTTCCGTATCAGACCGCGAAGCAGGAGATTGCACCACAGGCATTCCCTTCGGTCCCACGTCGCTAACGCTCCTCGCAATGACAGTGGTGGTCGATAGTCATCAGCGACTATCGGACAGCTCGATAAACATCAATTTATCCGGCGGTGGTGACTTCGACCACGGTGTTTGCCAGGGCGCTGAAGACGCTGTAATCAATGTTCAGCGCAGCGGCAGTGTCGGTATTGACGGTGATGATGCCGCCGTCCATGACGTGGTATTCAGGCACGGGACCGCCCAGCAGAATGTCCATCGCCATGCCGGCTGCATAAGTGCCCAGCTCCGTGTAGTTGACACCGCAGGTGGTGAAGGAGCCTGCCTGCACGAAGGAGTCCGCACCGGTGTAGTGGGGGATGCCGGCTTCGTTCAGGTCCTCAGCCACGGTGGGAGCCACAGCCATGATGGCATTGTCGGTGGGGGTGAAAACAGCGTCGCAGCGGCCTACCAGAGCGGAAACGGCGGTGAGAACCTCGTCAGCGGTATTGCCGGTCTTTTCGATGTAAGCGATGCCCTTGGAATCCAGATATGCCTTGGCTTCCTTGATGGGGGTGACGGAGTTGGGTTCGGAGTTGGAGTACAGCAGACCCACAGTCTCCACATTGGCATCAATGGCCAGCATCATGTCCAGAATGAAGGGGGTGTTCAGCGCGTCGGAAACACCGGTCACATGGGGGAATCCGGTCAGACCGGCTTCCACAGGGTCGGAAATGGCTGCGTAAATGATGGGAATGTTCTTACCTTCGGCGGCGGTGACCATACACTGGGCAGCGGTGGTGGCGATGGGAATGATGGCATCGTAACCGTCGGAGACCACCTGTGCGCCGATCTGGTTCAGAACGGAGGGGTCATTCTGGCCGTTGAAATGCTTATATTCGATCTTGAGGGACTTTTCGGAAGCGATGGCATCCAGCTCCGCTTCAATGGCAGCGCGGATCTCGTTCAGGGAAGCGTGGTCCAGCTGCTGAACGATGGCGATCTTGTAGATACCGTCATCAGCGGTATTGCCGCAGCCGGCGAACAGGGAAACGATCATCATAATGGTTAACATAACACAAATCAGCTTTTTCATATCAAAATCTCCTTTTTCATAAAGCATCTATTACATATTGTATGGCGCATCGGTCAGGGTCGCCATCGACGTTCGGTACGTTTCATAAGATTTCCTCCCAATAAAAAATGCCCCTGCTCCCCCGAAGGGAACAAGGACAGAAAAAACATTTCTGCGGTACCACCTTGTTTGCCGGAAATCCGGCCACTCACCCCGATGCCAACACACCGGCTGCCCCGTAACGCAGGCAACGCGTCAAAAGATACTCGGGAGACTCCCCTTTCCCTCTGCCCTCGGCGGCCCATTTGCTGCCCCGCTTTTCGCTCCGCTCTCAGCTCTGCGAAACTCTCTGTGGATGCGCTTGCAGCTTTACTTCCGCGTCAAAGGTTTTCTATTGGTTTTTGTTATTAAACTACACTTCTGTCCGTTTGTCAAGTACTTTTTTCCGCGTGCCGCGGAAACTGTTGCCAAGCTGCCGCTGCTGTGGTAATATGATGGAAAATAAAATTGATGTTTATCGCTCTGATGCGTACGCACCAAAAAACCTTCCCCTGGGGGAAGGTGGCAGCCCGAAGGGCTGACGGATGAGGGAAAACGCAGTAGAATCAGGTACAAAGCTGAGAATAAAGGAAACGGCCCTCATCCACCACCGCTGACGCGGCGGTCCCCCTTCCCCCAGGGGAAGGTTTTGGGCGCTGCCGCGCCAGTGCAACAGTGCGACAAACTGAAATTTGAAAGGAGTTTTTCTTATGGATCACGGAATGAAAGCAGCAGAACTTTTTGTCGGGGGCTATAACTGCGCGCAGTCGGTGGCGGTTTCTTTTTGCGATGTGACCGGTCTGGATGAAAAGACCACCGCCCGCATGGTGTCCGCTTTCGGCGGCGGTATGGGAAGACTGCGGGAAGTCTGCGGTGCGGTCAGCGGCATGTTCTTTGTGCTGAGTTACCTCTATGGCTACGATACCGCCGGCGATGATGTCAGCAAGAAGCGGCTTTACACCGATGTGCAGGCGCTTGCGGCACAGTTTCGGGAAGCCTGCGGCAGCATCGTCTGTCGTGAAATTCTGAACAATCCTCCGACGGATCCGACTCCCAGCCCCCGAACGGCGGAGTATTACAAGGTTCGACCCTGTGCCCGCATGGTTCTGACCGCCGCAACACTGATGGACGGGTTTATCGCGGCCCATCCGCTGGAGGAGCACCATGAATGACCTGATCTACAACCAGACAAAGATTCCAAAGGAGCAATGGCGCTACGGACTGCGCACCAGCGCGGCCACCGGCTGCGGCTGGATCGCCACCTATAATGCCCTGCGCCTGATGGGCTACCATGCGAAACCGGAAGAACTGATCCGCTACTATGAACGGCAGCTGCCCCTGATCCACGGAAACGGCGGAACCATCATTCAAGGGCCCGCCCTGTTCTTCCAGAAACATGGATTCCCTGTGGAGACCCTGTCCGTGACGGAAAAGTTTGACGCAGCGGCGAAGGCTGCGGATGTGTGCATTCTTTTCTACTACTGGCGCAAAAAATTTAAAATCGGCGCGCATTTTGTGACGGTTCAGTACAAAGACGGAAAATTCACCGGCTATAATACCTACAAAACCTCCGATGGCCCCGACCACTACGGCGAGAGTCTGGAGGACTACATCAGGCAGCATAAATTCTACGCGCCGTTCTTGATTGCCATTAAAGATAAGCGCAGCGCGTGACGGATACGCGGTCCATCCGGCGGCTGAGAAGCATATGCAGACCCAGTGCCATCAGGGAAACGGGGATCCACAGCACCGTGAAGGCGGGACAAATCTGACCGAGAAAATTGCCCGCCCGTTCCCGGTAATCCCAGACTTCAAAATTGCGGTTGCACAGCAGGCCCATGCCCAGCTCCACCATGGTCACGATTCCGGCACCGGTTACGGCCCGCAGGGGTAAGGGCAGCCGCGGCTGTACCTGATTGAGCTGGCCGATCAGCAGAAAGCAGGTGCCGCCGGCGATAAGCATACTGCCATGGCTGCGGCCCCGCCAGAGCAGCTCCAGCCCCATATAGGCGCAGCCGCCCAGATAAAACAAAACCGCCTGTTTCCAGATTTTCATAACAAATCACCTCCAATGCAGTATCGCCAGAAAAATTCGAAAAAAATCAAAATAATACTTGACTTTTTTTGAATACTTGGATATAATAACGAAGCTGATTTCGCGTGCGAAATCCGGTGACCATCTTTGGCGGCATAACTCAGTTGGTAGAGTAGCCGGTTCATACCCGGTATGTCATCTGTTCAAGTCAGATTGCCGCTACCAGGCCCGTTGGTCAAGCGGTTAAGACACCGCCCTTTCACGGCGGTAACATGGGTTCGATTCCCGTACGGGTCACCATGACGCGCAAATACGAACCCTGCACATTGTGAGGAATGTATTTGCGTTCACTGAAA
>JBGVFB010000035.1:0-18561 GCA_045120675.1 Faecousia sp.
ATTTTGAATTGTACAACGTTAATGCGTATTTCAATTTTACATTTGGGACAAAACAGTGGGAAATTTACAAGAACTGTGTCAAATTGCACCTTTGTCCGTGTTTTCCCTCCGCATATCGGGCACCGAATCCATCGTGAACCCATTTGATTGTCACTCACGTTCAAAACCTCCAACTACACCCTCGCTCTGCGTAATACCGACTGGCTCATATTGGGCGTAATGTTGCTTATCAAATTCACTGGTGTCTTTCTTTTGAATTCAAGAAGCCAAAGCCAAATCAAGGTAATATTCCTCACGGGCGGCCTTTTCACTTGATAAATAGCTTTCGACATTCTCCAAACCCGCACCAATAATGTCCATGGTTCGGGTGTAAGAATCGTTTGCGGCTTTTGTGGAAGTATCGCCAAGTTCAAACAGCGCATTCCACTCATTTCTATGGTCTGGGTCCAACGGAAGGATATTGTATTCAGTTTTTCCATTCCCGTTTCTGTGCATATTCACCCAGGTTGGAATCGCGCTGGCTTCTGCTAAATACACAGTTCCATCTGAATACTTCTCAAATGTAACGCTAAACAGGATGCCATCCTCTGTATGGGCTGTCTTTATTGAGTTCAACTTTCCAAGCCGCTGGTTCGAGACCGCATTGCCGGTTGAATACAGGCATACTGTCTTATGCTCAGGATCGGTGGTGCTGTCCAGCAGCTCCAACGGCTGAATGACATGAGGGTGCCCACCAATAATCACATCAATGCCCAAATCGCACATTTTTTGAGCGATTGCCTGCTGATCTGCATTGGGTGACAAAACATATTCCTGCCCCCAATGAATAAACAGGATAGTTGCTTCAGCGCCTGCAGATTCCATTTCCGCCAGATACTGTTCCACTTCTGAATAAAATGCTGGAAGATTTTTTGTGTAAAAATAATTGCATAGACCGGGTTTTTCAATGGACTGGTTTCCATTCATAGAGGGTCTGCCGTCTTCTGTGACACCAGATGCCCATGTGTAACAGAGCATTCCAATTTTGATTCCGTTTATTTCTACGATTGTCCATTTGGTTTCGTCTGCGGAAGCGTAGGTTCCCAGAGTCTCCAGGCCCTTCCCCCGGATTATTTCCAATGTCCGCAGGAAACCCACCAATTTGGTATCGTAGCAGTGGTTGTTGGCAGTAAGCAGCATATCAAAGCCCGCGTTTTTAACGCCATCCACAAGCTCATCCGGGCAGTTAAACAGAGGATAGCCGTCATAAGGATAGCCATTCTTCTCCCCGCAGAGGGTGGTTTCCAGATTTGCAACAGCATAATCAAGAGACGATGTATATTCACTAAGGTACTGAAATACCGATGTAAAGTCATACGTGCCGTCCTGCTGCTGAACGGCGGCGTTGTACTCAGTAAGATCATCAAAGATGGGTTTATGCATGAGCAAATCACCCATTGCTCCGATGGTAGCCGTGGCAACAACATGTTCAGGTTCCGGCAGCGTGGTTTCAGTTGGAATTACCGTTGTGTCCGTGGGGTTGGCAGGTGGCAAATAGATGTCTGCCTGCTCGGTTGACCTGATATCTGCGTCTATATTCGCCAGATCCAAACACTGTTTTATGACAAACAAAGTTCCGACAATCATGGCCACAATTATGACTATTAGAATGGTGACTAAGGTGTTATGTCTCGGTTTCATTGTAATTACCTCTTTTTCTGGATGACCAATCCATCCCCTGCTGATTGGTTTTCCAATGCAGCAGTCAGCCGTTTGCCGGGGATACTGGTGCTGAAACCCTCATGGGTGGAGATTCCCAGATACACCTGCGCAGGGTCACGGATGATCATCACCTTTGCGTTGTAAGTATCGCCATCAACACTTTCGATACGGATACCATCAGGAAAATTGGCCCATTCATCAGCGTTGTCGGTAAGCCCACCACGATTGATGATTACTGCATTAACGTCCGTCACATCATCCTCCAGTTGAACATCAACACCGGCTCGGATTTCTGCAACACCGTCCTCACCGATAAACAGCGCTGGCAACCATTTGGTTGCGCTGGCTTCAATCAGAGTCATGGTAAGCTGATTTCTAGCTGTGGGAGAGGGGCCATTAAAGGCCGGATTCAGAACCATAACCAGTGCGCTGACTGCCATGATGACCACCGTGAACAGCACCAGGAAGAAACGGCGGATGATTCTTCCCATCAGACCGCTTCCTTTCTTTTTTCGGAGTGTTGTACCTTGGTAGGATGGACTGCCAAATTCACATTCTGTTTCTTCATAGGATTACCTCTTTGTTTATGTGGTTTCCATTTGACAGGCTGATTGGAACCTGTCAAATGACTTGTGCTATCATATACGAAAATAGAAATTTCGACAAAGGTGCGAAAAACCAGTTTGCAGATTTGACATTTAAATAATCATTGCTTGCAATGTTATTGATGTCTACAAAAAGTATATATTTACCATCTTCCTCTTTCAAGAGGACTGGCACCAGTGGCTCCTGTGGTGGCACGATTGGACGAACAATAATAAAAAGCACAATCACTGTCATATTAGAAACTGTATTTCTGTGTTAGACTGTGTAGAAATGATTCGCCCATATAAGATATGATAGTAATAACCGTCCTCTCGAAGATTACAACTTCCGAGGACGGTTTTTTATGTCACAAGTGGTACAAATTATGGCATGAGTGGTTACTTCTTGCCTTGTTATTCTCATGGTTTTTGATATAATATGTTATAGAAAGAAAGGGTGAACTGTATGGCAAAGCTACGCATTGCTGTATGTGACGATGATCCATTGGATCTTAGGCAAACGCTCGACATGATACAACAATATGATAATAATAAGAGTCTTGAAGTTGTATCTTATGTAAGAGCCAGTGATCTATTAAAACCATCTGCTATGAATACATTTGATATTGTACTACTCGATATCGAAATGGAAATGCCAAATGGCTATGAAGTCGCAAAACAGCTTGTTTTGGCACAATATCCTCCTGTAATCATCTTTGTCACAAAGAGCAGTGCCTACTCCTTAAAAGGCTATGGTATCGCTCTGAGATACTTGCAAAAACCGCTGAATAGAACAATCTTTGATGAAGCCCTAGACGCATCCATACAAGAGGCAACGGCACATCGACTCTGCTTTACAACGGATGATAAAACGGTAGCACTTCCATTCAGAGAGATATTGTATATTGAGATGTACGGACACTACGCTATTATCCACACCGATTCTTCTGAATACCGCTTTCGCAGTACATTAAAAGAGATTCAAAGCAAGCTGCCACAAGGTTATTTTTCGGTTCCGCACAAGAGTATTCTCGTAAATTTTGAGCATGTTCGCTCTGCGTCCAAAAGAGAAATTCTGATGGACAATGGTGCTACCATCCCAATCAGCAGACATCGTCACAAGGAATTTAGCGATGCTTTTTTCCGCTTCCTTGAAAGGTGATTCTTATGTATTTACTGTCAGAAATCGTTGGTGTCGTATCGGAAGTATTGATCATATACATCTTTATTCAAGGTGTTTTTCCCAAAAGAGATCGACAGCGTTATGCGGTTGTTCTTTCCTATATCCTCTATGGTGTTGGACTCTTGGTGTTGTCTTTTTTTGTAAATGCGGCAATTTTGCGTATACTATTCTGCGGAACGGGTATTGTGCTTTTAGTTCTTTTCTTATATGAATCCAAAGGGATACAAGCTATTTTTATGGGTATTGCCTTTTGCGCAATATATATCCTGATTGACATTTTCATTATGCTGCTGGCATCTTTATTGCACATCGACAGCAATCTGATTATGTCTCACAGTATTTCTCGCGGCGTATATATTGTCACAACGCATATCCTGCTCCTTGTTGTGATTTCGATAGTGCTGTGCTTTGTGCGAAAAAAGTCAAGTGCTATCACATTTCCCTTTGTTTTGGTTCTGTCCCCAGGCTATATTATGAGCATTTTTCTTGGATTATCTTTTTGCCACTATCTGCAAGACCCCGGCAAAGATATTTCGATTCCCTTATTGTTTGCATCGATTGCCTTGCTGTATATGAACATCGTCATAGTTTTTTATGCCCAGCAGGCAAAACTATCAGCCGATGAGAGGCGAGAAAACGAACTTGCAGAACATCATTACAAAATGCAGGAAACCTACTATGCTCAGTTGCAACAGGAACAGAATGAAACAAGAGCTTTGTTTCATGATATTAGTAAGAGAATGAAGGCAATGAACGCTTTAATCTGTGAAAATAGTTCGGAGCAAGCAAGTGAACTGTTGGCAGAAACTCAGAGACTTTACGATAATATTGGGAATGTGGTGGATGTTGGGAACGGTATTATTAGTGCAATTCTAAATGAATATAAGAACCGGGCAGAAAGAGAAAAAATTGAATTCTCCTTTTCTGTAAGTATCCCATCCAATTTGCAAATTTCGGCTGTAGATTGTTATATTATTCTAGGTAATACACTGGATAATGCAATGGAAGGGGCACTATCCGCTTCTGAGGGTGAACGAAAAATCTATTTACAACTTCGTCAACATCAAGGTACTTTATTTTATAAACTGGAGAATACCTGCACTGAAAGCCATACGACCCGGAAACGCAGTAAAAATCATGGCTACGGGCTTCGCAATGTTAGAAAATGTATTGATAAACACTCAGGTGAAATGGTTACGTCTTATGAAAATGGGAAATTTATTTTTATGTCTCGAATAACGTGCTGATTTATCAGATTGTAAGTTGGATGCCACCGTATGATGGCATCCAACTTTATTTCTCTGTTCGCCTATAGATTAAATGTCCTCAACCTTTACAATTTTTAGCTGAACTACATGGATTCGTGTTTCCTCTTTGCAGTGTGGACAACAAAGGGGAAAGTAAAGAAGGGTGGTATCTTCATGTATCTTCACATCCGTCTTTTCGTGACAGACGGGGCAGGGAAGCAAATAGGATTTCCGTTCTTTACAATTCATAGTGATATTCTCCTCCGGTTTTAGAATATGAGATAGAATAAACTGTACTTGGTTTTTCGTCAAATGTGCGAATCAGTCGCTGGGCATTTTACTCCCCCATTATATAACCAAAATGCGATTTCGTACAGCTACATGAACTATTATTCTGCCATTGCTCCATATAATAATCGTACAGTTACATGGACATGGCGGTGATGGTATGCAGCTCAATCAGGCAGTCAGTATGCGGCTGATGGAACTCCTTTCCGAAAAGAATATGACCCAATATCAGCTTTCTACCAAAAGCGGCTTGCCCCGTTCCACTGTGTCCAATATCATCAACTGTACCTATCCATCTATGAAACTGCGGATTGTCCATGAATTGTGTCAGGGACTTGAAATAGGCATCAATGCGTTTTTTGATTCCCCATTATTTGATGAAGCAAATCTTGAACCATAATGTAGTATGTACAGGATACCACCCAAATGGGCGGTATCCGTTTTTCGTGCGCCCGATGGGAAAATAAAAAAGCAGGCGGAAAAACCACCTGCTATCATTCGATATGCTCTTTCCAGTTGCTGCGGCCATAAAGAATTCTGCGAACCTCCTGATGGACTTGTATGACTGGTACTGCTTACCTTTTCGCCGGGACGATTTCCAGCCAGTACCCATCCGGGTCGGTGATGAAATAGATACCCATAGTGGGATTTTCAAAGCAAATGCAGCCCATTTCTTCATGCAGACGGTGGGCTGCTGCAAAGTCATCCGCGCGGAAGGCCAGATGGAACTCGCACTCGCCCAGATCATAGGGCTGAAGGTGGTCTTTCAGCCAGGTCAGTTCCAGCTCAAAATCGCTCTGGTCATTGCCCACATAAACGATGATGAAGCCGTCACCGTTCTTGCGGCGCTTTTCGCGAAGGCCCAGCGCTTTCTCATAGAAAGCCAGCGACTTATTAAGGTCGGATACGTTGTAGTTTTCGTGGATCATTTGAAAATTCATAAGGATACCTCACATTTCAAGAATATGGTTTACGTGGAATCAATGGGCTGCGTCAGCTTGATACGATTCTGGTATTGGGGATGCTCCCACAGGAAGCGTGCCATGATTTGTGGCTGCTCCCAGTAGTGCATGGGATAAACGCAGCCGCAGGAAGTGTGTTGGAGAAAGTACAGCATTCCCCTGTCATAGTCCTGCTCCTGTCTGGGGTCGAGAACAACGAAGGCTGCTGTCAGAGTGCGCCCATCCAGTTCCTGCGCCAGCAGGTCGATTTGTTTCTGGTATTTTTCGGTCATCCGTTGGTTGTCCGCTTCGGGTTCTTCTGACCAAACCCAATCGTTCAAATCTCCAGCATGATAGAAAAGCTCCTGTCCGTCCCGGATCAAGAAGGCCACGCCCACATCCGTTGAGCGGAAAGTAACCAGTTCCTGCCCTTGCGGCAGTTCATAGCGCTTTCCGGCTGAAACCAGCAGACAGGGCACATCCTCGGGCCGTGCGCCAGACGGGATATCCCGGGATAATACTGCGTAGATGTGCTGCATTCCAATGTCTTTCAGGATGGAGAATACGATCTTTTGGTAGTGATCGTGGTGCTTGTGGCTGGCAAGTACAATGACTGGCTTGCAGGGATTCAATGTTGGAATCGTACCCTGAAAGTAATCGATCAGATAATAGCAGCTTTCGGTTTCTATCAGAAAACAGCTGTGGTGGATATAGGTTACATTCATACTCTGCCCTCCCCGCTTTCCACCGTTTGAATGGGGTTCATATCCAGCCATGCGGGGCAGCGGGAGCAGCCTTCTTCCAGTGTTTCCTGATCGCCGCAAATCTTCCACTCCTTTTTTACGAGGACGATGCCGATATCCGCGCAAACAAGACGTTTCATATACCGTCCGGCATTTTCGGAAATCAGCCCCCGTTTTATATAGCCGATAGTGACGGTCAAATCGGAGCAAACTGCCAATCCTGCGTCGCCGGTGTCGCCGTTCATGCCGCTGTTGATGTCTACGCTGACAACATAGGCACCAGAAAAGTTGATGGCTTCGATGGCGGTGCGGTAATCCTCCCGAAGCTGCCCTTGGAAGCCGGTACCCAACAGACAGTCTACCGCGATATTATAACCAGCAAGGCATCCCGGTTCAAAGGGACGGATTGAAATGCCCGCCGATGCTGCTTTCTCTGCGTAATAAGCGCTGTCTGCCGACAGTCGCTGGCTGACAGTGAATACCGTGCAATCAGAGTTATTTTCTTTCAGGATGCAAGCCAAAGCAAAGCCGTCACCGCCGTTATTGCCGGAACCCACAACGATGGCAGTCTGCCCATGCCAGTCTGCCGCCTTGAACACACCGTAGGCAGCCCGGTACATCAGTTCCAGACTGGGCACCAGATTGGCGATGGTGTATGAATCGCTTTGGCGCATATTTTCTACAGAAATACAGTCAATCACTACCCTTCCCTCCCCCGTTTCATAATCACATACAGAATCATAGCAGAATCCTACGATAATTGCAAGCAAACAAAAAAGCCGCCCACCGGGCAGCATCACATCGATGACGCAAAAAACAACCCTCAGTATCGTCTTTCCAATACTGAGGGTTGTCATTCACTCTTGGTATCTAGCATCATCGATTAGACCTCGCTTTCTACAGATTGGATATCCTTCCTCAGGTATCCGGGAGTTACATGATCATTGGACTCACTCCTTTTCTGTGTCTACATAGTACAGCGAAAACAGGAGATTTGCAAGATGGAATATTTCATAAAATAGTTTCCTAATTTCTGTTCATCAGGGAGAAATTCCTATTTTCTTGCAAGTTTATGTTGACGGTGATTCTGCGCCATGTTATGATAATAATGTTGGGGCGGTTTCAATCACCGTCCTTTTTTTCTTGCGGGGCATTTTTCCCCGCAGCAATCTGATATACCGCGCAGCCGCGCTGTATATAATCATCACAGGATAAAAACGCAACGCACACTTCCAGTGTGCCAGAGCTGGTAGGTAGCCCAGCCGTCTGAGTGGAACCACTCAGGTAAGTAACCTTCCCCTCCGGGTTGTCCGTTCCTGTGAATTTGAAGCATTAGGAGGGTTTCGTTATGGACAGAGATACTGTTAAGCTGACGGTGTATTTTGAGGACCCGTTCTGGGTGGGCGTATTTGAGCGCATTGAGAATGGAAAGCTCTCGGTCTGCAAGACCATCTTTGGCGCGGAGCCGAAGGATTACGAGGTCTGGGAGTTCGTCCTGATTTCCTACCATCAGCTGAAGTTCAGTCCCCCTGTTGCGGTAACGGTGAAGCGGGAAGCGACAAATCCAAAACGCATACAGCGGGAGGCGCGAAAGCAGTCTGCCGCCGGTATCGGGACGAAGTCGCAGCAGGCTTTGCAGCTGCTGCGGGAAGAAAACAAACTGGAGCGAAAAACCGTCAGCCGTGAACAGCGGGAGGCGGAAAAGCAGCGCCAGTTTGAACTGAAACAGGAGGAACGAAAGCAGAAGCATCGGGGCAGGTAATGTCCCGATGCTTTTGTGTTCTGTGCGGGCGGCGTTATGCCAATCTGAGTTCGTAGAAAACAAATTTGGTCAGGCCGGTGCTTTCGTAATACAGTTGCTCGGTTCCGCAATTTGCAAAGCCAAATTTCTCATACAACTTTTGGGCGGGCTTGTTAGTGCCAATGGCGTCCAGTCGAAGGGCTTTCTTACCCAGCTTCTCCGCCAGCCTGACGAGTTCCTGCAAAGCTGCCGTCGCATAGCCCTGCCCCTGATACTGCGGGCGGATCGCCAGCAAATGCACCACTGCGACCTCATCATCTCGGGCATCCACTCCCCATCTGACCTTCCGGTAGTCCGCAGGCTGAGATTTAGCCAGTGCGGCAGCGCCGATCAGATTACCCTCATCCCATATGAAGTACATTTCCCCTTTCGCGATATAGGAAAGCCAATCCTCGTCAGCCGGGTAAATGTCCTTTTTCCATCTCAGGATGGAGGCGTATTCCTCCGAACTGTCCAGCAGTCCCCAATAGATATTGCGGATGGTGTCTAAGTTATCCGACGCGGCATTGGTCAGTATCAGATGCTTCATGGCAAACTCCTTATCTGCTTTTTACGCCATTGTAGCGCGAAATCTGGGAAATATCAATGGGTATGCAAATATCAAGGGTCTATTGGGTCTTTTAGCCAAACTGCGGGACACCATAGCCCATAATCTGGTAATTACCTACTGGGTAGCTCCGCTCCCGGCAGCTATCAGCGGAATTGCCCTCGATGGTATACACTCTGCCGTTCTCGACTTTTTCTACGATTCCGGTGTGGTCAGATATACCGTTTCCATCCCAGTCGAAGAAGATAATCATGCCGGGTTCCGGCGTGATGGTGTTATCAGCCCATTGTCCCCTGCTCTGGAACCAATGAATTCCTTCGACACAATTACAGTATTTGGGAATAACACCGGCATCGATATAGCCGCACTGGTTGGCACACCAACTGACAAAGCAGGCACACCACTCGATGTGTTCTGTAAAGCCGTACCAGCTCCAATATATTTCACCGCCCACATTACCAATCTGGGTCCTTGCCACTTCCACAATCAAATTGGAAGTGTCCGGGTCATAGAAAATCTGTCCCAGGGGATAATAGCGCAGCACATGGGGTACATAGTCCATATCGCCATAGCTTGCCCAGCCAAGCTGTTCAGCAGTTTTCAAAGAGAACTCGATAGCATTGGCTTTGGTGTACTCACCGTATTTGTTCATTGCCCATGTGATGTAGCCCTGACCGTAGTTGTACCCTTGTAGCGCCAGCTTAATGGCATCTATATCCACTGGGCTTTCACACTCCGCGATTTGCAGGCAGTCGGCAAGATTCTGAATACCCACATTAATAGAGTATTCCGGGTCGGTAATGGAACCGGGAGTGTGGGGATATAGGGTGTTGAAATTGCACTCGGAGCATTGCATGGGATCGGTGCCCCTGCCTCCGGATTCCTGCATCATCACCGCCTCGATCAGAAGCACATAATCCGGGATTCCATGTTCCTTGGCATACTTCTGTATGATCGGTTCATAGGCTTTCACCTCCTCGCTGACTGGCAGGATTTCCATATCATTCTCATCGCTGGCGAGCATCATACCGGCGAAGCACATAACAACCAAAACAATCACCAGAATCAGCACAGTTCCACCGCCAGCGGCAACGACAGAAATCAATTCCTGCATGGCCTGTGCGATTGCTTTGGCGGCTCTGGCGGTATAGGCAGCTGCTTTCCTCGCAACCGTAGCCGCCGCTTTCGCTGCAACATGACTGCGATGTGCGGTTTTAGCGGCAATCACGGCGGTTTTCTGGGCCGCCTCGGCTGCAGCTTGTGTGGACTTGATAGCAGTGCCGCCCATGTGCTCCACGGTTTTCACCGTGGAGCCTGCCGTTTTGATGGTGCGTTGGGATGCCTTGATCGTGACATTCTCTGCTGATTTTACTGACTGCTTGATCGCTTCATTGGTTCGCTCCACCAGCTTAATGTCCTTCGCCGCAGGTGTAGGGATGCCGACAGATGGTGTCCCACCACTTAGAGTAGGAGAAGTATGAGGGGCTGTGAATCGCGTGGATGCCCGTTTTGCCCTCAATTCCGCTTTGGCAGAAGCAATCTGCTGCTGGTGAACCGCTTCCTGCTTTAGGATCGGAGTGCCGGGGCCAGATTCGGAATGCCTGCCCATACCAGAGGGAACAGCCCCATCGGGAGATACCCGGTGGGGCTGCTGTGCATGGGGGATGTTCTCTGTGCCGGAGCCGTTCTGCACCGGCTGAGAAGAAATGGATGTGGGTGTAATAGAGGAAGATTGTGGACTGCCCGATGTCGATTGTGGTGGGGACTGCTGGGTATACTCCTGCCGTTGGGTGAATTTCCTCTGTGCGCCCTGAATGATACGGTGCCCCTGCAAATCCAACTGATGAATTGCTTCACGGGCAACGGTGGAAGCACCGTTCGTAATTTGCTCAGACGCATATTCCTCACTGTTACTCTCCGAAGAATAAACGCTGTGTTCCGCTTTATCCTTTGCCTGCACATAGGCATCCTTCATCCGCTGACCAGCCAGTGCACTGCGGTCAATGGTCTTAATGGTGCCGGATACCACATCCCTGGTTTTAATGTCAGGCATGGAAATCTACCTGACCTTTGGCAAACAATCCCTCACCGGGCTTGGTGGTAATGAGCTTGTACAGTTCCGTATCAGCCGGGAAGCGATTCACAAAGGGCACCAGCGCATTGCCATAGCGCATCAGACCACAGCCAGCTTCCGCACCGTTGACATAGCTCATCTGCTCCGGGGAAATGTTCAGCAGCCGGGACAGCCGCTCCTGATCGGATTCCGCCTGATTCAGCATGACGATAAACTCGGAGTTGCTGAGCATGGTGCTGGCCTGAATGGAATCCAGCAGGTATTCCACATTCTGGGTGATGGCACAGGGCGCGGCGTTGCGCTTGCGGAACTGCCGCCATGCGGAGGTGAAAAAGTTGCCGCTGTACTCGTTCTCGTAGGCAATGTGAAATTCATCAATAAACACATGGGTTTTTCTGCCCTGCGCCCAGTTGCGGTTGACCCGGTTCAGCATGGCGTCGGTGATGGTCACAAATCCCGGTTGCTTCAAATCTTCACTCAGTGCGTGGATATCATGGGAGGTAATGCGGTTCTGGGTGTCTACATTGGTTTCGTGGGCGAAGATGTCCAGAGAACCAGAGGTGTACAACTCCATGGTCAGCGCCAGCCCCCGTGCTTCCGGCTCCGGCTGCTCCAGCAGCTTTTCCCGCACGGTGCAGAGGGTGGGCACACCGCCTGTCTGCTTCTGCTCCCGGAACACCTGGGCAACACACCGGTCAATAATGGACTTCTGGTGCGCGCCGATGCCGTCCGGGTCCACCTGTTTCAGCAGGGACATGATAAACTGGGATTTGAACGCCACGGGACTTCCTTCACCATAGCCGTTCTCCATATCCATGGCATTGACCCAATCCGAACCGCCCACGGCATATCGGATGACAGAGCCGCCCAGCGCTTTCACCAGGGGCGTGTATTCTCCCTCCGGGTCCAGAATGATGATGTCATCATCGGTGGACAGGGCGATGGCGATAATCAGAAGCTTGGCAAAGAAGGACTTGCCGGAGCCGGGAATGCCCAGCAGCATCATGGACTGGTTCAGCAGATTATTCATGTTGCAGAGGATCAAATTGTGAGAAATGGCGTTCTCTCCAAAATAGATGCCCCCCGGCTCCTGAATCTCCTGCACCTTGAAGGGCATGAATACAGCAAGACTTTCTGTGGTCAGGGTACGGAAGGTATCGATCTTTCTTGTGCCGATGGGCAGGGCCGTGTTCAGGCCATCCAGCTGCTGATACCGCAGTACCGCCATCTGGCACATATGGTCTGCCGCTACCTTGAGGAGAGCATCGGTGTCCGCATCCAATTCCGCCTTGGTATCCGCAAGATGGACGATGGTCAGCACAGACAGCATCATCCTCTGGTCACGGGAGGTCAGGTCGGTCATATATTCCTTGGTTTCCCGGCGCTGTTGCTCCATATCGTAGGGCACGATGGCGGAGAAATTATTGTTGGCGTTCTGCCGACGCTGCCAGTTGGTGATATTGGTTTCCACACCCAGCATCTTCCGTTCCACCTCCCGCACCGCCTCATCGGTGGCAACAGGGATAATGTCAATGGACAGCATCATGCTCCGGCTCTGGTCGGTCAGTTTGGTGACAAGCTGGTCGGAGATGAAAGAGGCATAGTCCTTCAGATAAATTACACGGGCGTACTTGCCGCCCAGCATCAGGTAGTCGCTGTGCTTTTCCACGTAATCGGGACAGATGTAATCCCGGAAGTCATGTCCCTTGCGCATCATGTCCTGCATATCGAAGTGGAAGTACACTTCCTCATCGCTCCTATAAAAGTCGTGGAGCAGACGCAGCTTTTCCGTGGCGTCCAGTTCCGTCACTCTGGCTCCCAGCGCAGAGAACCGGGCGGTCAGCTCCACCCCGGCGCGGGTGAAATAGGCACGGGCGTCCTCAATGGACTTCTTACATACCGAAACCGTCACATACTTTTCCTGCACAATCCCGCTGCCGCCGGTACCCTTTTCCATAATCACATCGTTGTATTCCTGCCGATAGCCGTCCAGATCATCACCCCGCAGCTTCATAAGAACCGAGTCCTCAAAATTCTTCCGATTCAGGTGATGGTTGTTCAATGTGATCTTCGTGGTGGCGCTGCAATCCAGGCTGTTAATGAGCGCCGCATAGGTCAGGAACAGATTTTTCTGGGATTCCTGAGAGGCAACCATGTAATTGATGTCGGTAAACTTGAAGGTCTTGGCATATCGGTTTCCCACAAGGAAAATGCCATCACTCCAAATCCGTCGAATGGGAATCACATCCTGCACCCGGTGTGGGACACGGTAGCCCTCGCGATCCTGCCGCAGTACCTGCTTAATTGCTTTCATGCTGTTTTCTGGCCTCCTTTTCGTGTTTTGCAATGGTGTCTTTCACAATCTCATAGTAAAGATTGGTGGGCTGAAAGCGGATGACCTTCGGTTCCAGAATCTCCGAACGGAACCAGACCCACAGGAATTTCTCTGCGGGCATCCCGTGGTAGGATACAAAGCCCAACGCTGCAAAGGGAGCGGCACCGATCATGCACACCCAGGATACCCCTTCCGTGCCCAGAATGGGATTCAGCCAGAAGTACAGTCCCACCGCCGCACCGACTGCTAATAACGAACAAAGGGTCTGCCGCAGAGACAGACCCATGAACATGGATTCGTGGTAGTCACGAATCTCCCGATTGATTTTGATTTCCATTTTTCCTCCTTATAGTCCCATCATTTCCCGTACCACCCGGTCAGCCATTTTCACCGTGCCAACCAGGATCAGCATATTGAACACCAGCTCTCCCACATAGCTCCAGACCATGCTCACAGCGGCAGCATTGAGATCGACCACCGGGGGTGTTGCCGCAAACAGGGAGAAGATGATGCAGCCCAGCACAATGATGGCTCCCTCCAGACAAACCGCCGCATAGGATTTGATGAAGGAAATGCCAATGCTCTGGGTTGGCTCCCCGGCAAAGGCAGACAGCGGCACCGGGGCGATGGCGGTATAGAGGTACAGCTTGATGAACCGCCCGTACACCGTCATAATCATCACGAAAGAATGCACGGTAATCAGCAGCCCGCCGATCAGCGTCACCGCCCACAAAGGGATGGATTCAAAGAAGCCGCAGTCCTCCACGGCGGTAATGATCTCCGTTGGCAGGACAGCGGTTTGCACCGCCCCAAATCCGGCTGCGGACATAATGGTGGATACCAGCCCTTGGGCAATGGAGAATAGTGCGTTCATCAGTTCCAGCCCGTAGGTGACTGCCGCCTTTGCAATGGCAAAGCGGACGAATACCTTGATTGCCACTTCCGGGCGTTTCAGGTCTGCAAAGCTGCCGCAGGTTTTCATCACGCCCATCACAAAGAACAGTACCACCAGAGCCAGCCCAACTGCTTGCACCGCTCCGTGGATGCTAACCATGACATTCCAAATGCCGCCGCCTTTGAAGGATTGGGGCGATTGTGTTACCAGTGTCCAGATTTCCGCCAGCTTTTCATTCCATGTTTCCAGCGCATTTTGAAGGTTCTGGACAACCCAATTATCTGACAATTCGGATTCCTCCTTTCAGATGAAATGCGGCAAGACGGTTTCCCGCCTTGCCGTTTTGGAAAGTTCAGCCGGTAATCAGGGTCAGAATCTCCTTGGCAAAGGTGATGATAATGCCACCGGCCAGCGTCAGGAAACCGTTGGAGCGCTGGGAGGGATCATGAGACTGCAGGGACAGACCAACCTGCACGATGCCCCAGCCCAGCAGAATCATACCCACCGCCCGGATCATGCCGAAGATGAAATCAGACAGGTTGTTGACAACGGTGAGGGGGTCGCCGCCGGTTGCAGATGCAGTCAGTACCATGCTGGAGCAAATCGTGGCAGTCACCACCATGGCGCAGTAGCGGCGAAAGCCCTTCTTCACATGGGAAGGCATGGGCAGCTTCTGGGTATTCTTTTCCTTCTTGGTGTTTACGATGTTTTTAATGATGTTCTTCATTGTGTTTTCCTCCAGATAATAATTCTGCTTCGATTTCCTCATCAGAAAGAAGCTCAAATTCGATTTCGGACAGATTGATAAACTTTGTTTCCGTCCCGGAAACAGTGGACAGGGACAGGCTTCCCACGGACAGCTCTGTGCCGCCGTGGATATAGGGCGCACCTCCTTTCTCCGGGGTGAACTTCACATTGGGGTGGTTCAACAGATCGTACTTTTCATCCATGACGGGCATTTCACCCCGGATGAACAGCAGCGCATACCGGTTATCCAGCATCCGCACCTCCGCAGCGTCCAGCAGCTCCCGCCCGGTGATCTGCCAGTTGGTGGAGTAGTTGCCGCTGCGCCCGGAGCTTTTACCGTAGGTGTTCAGGTCGATGGTCTGTTTGCCCAGGTAGGATTCCGCAATCATCTTATGGGTGCCGGTTTCATTACCGCCCAGATACAGGAACTCGTCGCAGTTACCTAAGATGGACTCCCATTGCTTTTCAAACAGGTTCTTTAGCTGGGCAATATTCTGAATGATGATGGACACGAACACATTCCGGGAACGCATGGTTGCCAGCAGCTTGTCAAAGTCATCCGGCAGGCTCACATTGGCAAACTCGTCCATGAGAAAATGTACGGGAACCGGCAGCGCACCCTTGTACTTATCATCCGCCAGCCGGAATAGCTGCTCAAAGGTGCAGCTATACACCATGCTCACCAGAAAATTGAAGCTCACATCATGGTCGGGAATCAGGGCAAATAGGGCAACCTTCTTCTCGCCCAGGGAGGCAAGCTCCAGTTCATCGGTGGCAGTCAGCGCAGCAACACTGGCAAGGTTGAACTTTTCCAGTCTCGCCGCCAAAGTGATCTGAATGGATTTCAGGGTCTTGGCAGAGCCGGAATGGTAGTCCTTGTAATACTTGACAGCGATGTGGTCGGGGTTGCGCATTTCCAGCCGCTCAAAGAGTTCATCCAGTGGCGATTGGTAGGTGTCATCATCCTCCCGGACTTCCCCTGCGCGAAGCATTTCCATGACCATGGGGAAATTCTGTTCTTCCTCCGGGGCTTCGTAGAGAAGGTAAAAGATGATTGCCGACAGAAGCATGGATGCCGCCGTATCCCAGAAGGGGTCATTGGACTGGCTGCCCTTGGGGGTGGTGGCTTTGAACAGGCTGGTGACCAGCTTCTGCACATCGTTGTCCGTTTGCAAGTAAGCAAAGGGATTGAAGCAATGGCTTTTCTCCATGGAAAGAAGGTCTAACACCTTGATTTCATACCCACGCATTTTCAGGAAGGTGCCTGTCATGCGAAGGAGTTCTCCCTTGCAGTCTAGGACAAAATAGGAAGAACAGGCTTGCAGCAGATTGATCAGCGCATAGAACCGGCTCTTGCCGGAGCCGCTGCCGCCCACCACCACAGTATTCAGATTACGGCGGTGCTTTCTGCCGTCCAAACCCATACGGACATGCTTGGTGAACACCTTGTTGGCCTCCGGGTCTTTTGCCTGATACTTCTTGTTGACGGCGGTGGCGCTGCCCCATTTGGCAGAGCCGTGCTCCTCGCCACGGCGGTAGTTGCGGCGGGAGGACAGGGCAACGCCAATAGACAGGGCGTAAATGAGCAGAAAAATAAGGACAGTTTTTCGACTGTCCTCACATAGCTGGATATGAAAGGGATGCTCCATTGCTGCCGAGAACTGGGCTACAATTTCTGCCAGACCACCGCTCACAAAAGGGGCTATCAGCAAAGCCAGCCACACCACCGGGATAATTCCCAAAACGCAGAGGATTCTTATGGTACGCTGTTCATCGTTCTTCACGGGACTTACCCCTTACCTTTTTGGTAGGCGCATCGATGGCTTTCAGCAGTACCTCGTCCACGATGTCCGTGGGCCGCTCCTCTCCAATCAGATCGTTGCGCATTTCATTCAGGGCATTGATAACCACCCCATGCTCGTACCTGTCCAACTCCAGAACACGCTTTTCTTCCTTTGCCATACATCACCGCTCCTGTTCCTTGGATTTGGGAGCGCGATTCTGCTCCAGGGCGCGGTACATTCTGGTGGCAACCTGGTTGGCGGTGTCCCGGATTTCCGTCAGGGTTTCCCGCACCTGCTGGGGATTGCTCTCCCGGAAGGATGCCGGCAAGCGACTGAAATTGTAATCCGACACATCCACCCCATACCGCTTGCACAGAAGATAGGACGCGCTGTAGGCGGCAAAGGCGGCGTCACTGCGATTATAGTCCTGCCGTGTCCCTGCCAGCTCTGCGTGAGCCAGTTCCTTGGAGACACTGCGGAAAATGTCCTCTGCACCCATACCCCGGCAGACGAAAATCACCTGCTGGCTGTGGTCATACATTGCCCCCATGTTGTTGGGCAGGGAGTCCACCGTTTGAATGGGAACGGGGGTACGGTGAATCAGGGCTTTCAGCAGCACCCGGTCATCCAACTTCACAGCAGGGGCAGAGCGAACACGCCCCCTGGTCTGGGACACATCGTAGACCCGTTTCACCTCAAAAGAGGTACCACGAGTGCCGTCCTCCCGGTAATATTCCTTGCCCGGTTCCAGAATCTTAACTCTTTTGGGTTTGCGCTGGACGGACACCCCGGTTTCCTTCCAGCCGTCAAAATCCTTAAGCTGGGTAGCCTCCGGCATCTGCGCCAGAATCAGCAGTGCGTTGGTGGGGGTGTACCGGCTGAATCGGGACTGCACATCCAGATACTGCCGGAATTTATCCCCATCTTTGCTGACCTCTGTTGCAGTGGAATCAGCAAGGGCATAGAGTTCCTTGCGCTCCTCCTGCTTTTTTGCTGCCCATGCTTCCTTGTCAAAGGGCCTGTCCTCGCTGCCGGACTTCCCGGCAAAAATGTCGTCAAAATTGCTCATGGCTTACCTCGCTTTCACTTTGGGCTTCTTCTTGCCCGGATGGATATGGGGCTGAATTTCGGGCTGCTTTACAGGAGCTGTGATGTCCTGTACCTTGGGAGTTGCAGCCTTTTCCTGCCGCGCTGCCTTGATCTCACGCAGTTCCTCCCGGACGGAGGGGCGGGATTCCTTAGCAGTACCCTCGGAGGTTCTCTTTTGCGTCCCGGAGGTAGGCTCGGACGGAGGGCTTTTTTCCGTCTTTGCCGCCGTAGGGTTTTCCGGGATCTGCTGCTCCTTCTGAATGGGCGCACCCAGCAGCTCATCCAGAAGCAAGTCTGTATCGTCCTTCTGGGGTGCGGCCTGTTCGGGAGCGGCGGGGGCGGATTCCTTTTCCTGACGGGTCTTTTCAATATCATGCTTGATAGAAGCAGTATCCACGGTAGCCAGCTTGAACCGCTCCACAATACGATTGATCTTGGAGGCATCCTCTGCCCGGACCATCACATCCACCATGCCATCGGCAGAGCGTTCCTTACCCCGAAGGGCGCAGTAGACAACACCGTACCGTTTTGCTTCCTGGGCAAAGCGTTTCAGGTGCTCCTCGCTAATGGTGAACACCTTCAGCTCCTTGCCGCTTTTCAGC
>JBGVFB010000036.1:0-5274 GCA_045120675.1 Faecousia sp.
AACAGATAAACATCCAAAACTCCACGGCTTTTGAGGTCATTCAACACGCTTAGCCAAAATTTGCTACTCTCATGTTCGCCAATCCACACGCCCAGGATGTCCTTTCTGCCATCCATGGTGATGCCCAGAACCACGTAAGCATTAACGCCTCTCACTCCACTGCTTCCGCTCATGCCTTTAGGAGGGTGGTCACAAGTGGAGTGGGGAATATTATGGAGGTAAATTATTTCCTTTGACCGAAGAATGTCACTAATCATTAAAAAGGTATTAACTGAACGATAACCGGTAAATGAACGATAGGATTCCCCCATTCCGCACTCTTTCCGCCGGCAACCACCCGATACTCCCAACGTCCAGAATCAAGCAAAGCAAAAAAGTTGGAATTACCCCATTTACCGTAGTAATTCCAACTTTTCTTTCACCGAAGCAGCCGAATGGTACGAACAGGCGGTGGAGTGGCGAAATCCCTTCGCCGCCTATGCCCTGGGCAGTATGTACCATTATGGCCAGGGTGTGGAAAAGAATGAGGAAAAGAAGCAGGCCCATGGTCAGTGCTCCAGCGGCTACGAATACGACTACGGCGAGGGACAGACCATGTAAACACTACCGCCAGACAGCACCTTGCGATGTTGTCTGGCGGCACCTAACAAAACTAAATGAACAAATAAATCCCTCAGTGGAGTCAGAACTATTTCAAGGCTCAAAAACACCACCATATGTAGTGGTTTCACTCATAGGTATTTCCACAACATGTGGTGGTCGAGATTCAAAATTTGCCTTTGTAGCCGTTTGTGGCTCCACAAACAAGGTAGGCATCGGTGAAAATATTTCTGTTGGCTACAAAACCTTCTCACAGAGTTACTGCCCAAAGGTGTTCAAAAATCAGTACGGTCTCGCCCCGCTGAATACCGCGGTCAACAAAAGTGAAAACGACCCGGTACCAATTTGGTATCGGGCCGTTCCCATAAGGAAGAGAATAAAAGGAGAAAATATTTATTTAGGCTTTTTGATCTTGTTCAGTTTGGCGTTCATGGCAAGCAGTTCTTCCTTGGTAAAGGTCACATTGCGCATACCCAGCATACCGGTGAACCGCAGAACAGTGAATGCGCCAATCATATCCATGACGCCGCTGCTCATTTCGGGATTCTTGGTCTTCTTCTTTTTTGGCTTCTTTTCGCCATCCTTGGCCTTGGGCGCGCCCTGGCTCATCTTCTTTGCAAGGGTCAGGAACAGACCTGCAAACCACAGCTTGCCCCGGAAGGTCTTCATGATCTCCCCCAGCTTGTCGTTCAGGCTGAAGCGGCCCTCGATCTCCGTAATGTCGAACCAGTTCAGGACAGCGCCCTGTTCCCGGAGAATGTAGTCGGGATTCATCTTATCCACCTTGCGGATGATGCTCTCGTCCCGCAGGTCGCCTGCTACCGCTTCCAGCTTGGTTTCGCCGGAGTTGGGTACATCGAAGTAGAAGAAATGATCCTCGGCCTGTTTCTTGCCCAGGCTGACGCCGTTGGCGAACAGCTCCACTTCGGGCGCATTGGAGTAGACGGTAACCTTGGTCACTTCCTCCACGCGGTCGATATAGCGCTTGCCGCACAGATGGATCATGGGTTCGGGATTCAGCCATGCCTTGTAGGCGTAGAAGGAATCCTTCTTGTACTTGCGGTCAATGGTGATCAGGCCCTTGTGGTTCTGGCCGTTCTCGCCGCCCTCCGCACGGGCATCAGCGCCGAAATCAAACATATTCCACACATGGGTGGCCCAGATGTACTTGCGGCTGAATAGCTGCCGGATCAGGGATTCGTGGTAGATGGCCTGGTATTCCTCGGAATAGTCGCCGCTTTCGGGATTGGAATTGTGCCAGTTCAGGGCTTCACAACCATACTCGCTGATACCAATGGGCGTGTTGGGATATTTCTCATGGAACTTATCAAACCAGGGGCCGTATTCTTCCAGACTGCCGCCGTACCAACCGAAATAGTGGTTATAGGAAACCACATCGGGAATATGGACATATTCTTCATCCATGCCGCACATGGAGATACAGGCAATGACCGTGGGCCGATGGGGGTCCATCTTGTGAACCAGATCGTTCAGCACCCGGTGGTTCTCAATCATATCCGGGTCTTTTGCACCGTCCATAATGTTCTCCTTATGTAAAGAGCGCCCGCAGGGGGCGCTCTTATGGTGAATTACTCGCCTCTTTTTGCTTTCAGGATAGCAGCATTTTCTGCAACCTTCTTCTTGCTCAGAGGATAAATGAAGATCAGGCAGACGCCCACGATCAGATACAGGATGGTGGGAACCAGAGTGGCAATGTTGTAGATGCCATTCTTGACTGCCTCAGACTGACCGGTCAGAGAGCCTTCCACATAGCCGATCCAGCCCAGGGACCAGCCGCCCAGGGCGCTGGCAATA
This sequence comes from Faecousia sp., assembly GCA_045120675.1. Classification (GTDB taxonomy): domain Bacteria; phylum Bacillota; class Clostridia; order Oscillospirales; family Oscillospiraceae; genus Faecousia. The sequence goes on from JBGVFB010000036.1 coordinate 2,416, forward strand.
GCCTGGCCCAACTTCCGGGAGAAGGAGCAGACCGCATAGATGGTGCCGTCCTCCCGCTTGCCGGTGCGAACTTCCTGGTCATCGATGACATCGCTGACAAAAGCCCAGATGATCAGATTGAACAGGCCGAAGCCCAGCAGGCCTACAATGTTGATGATGGTGTACAGCCACATGTTGGTGGTCTTCATCAGGAACAGCGCGCCGAAAGCAACGGTACCCATGGCGGCAGCGATGATGCCCAGCTCCTTCTTGCCGACCTTGCGGGTCAGGGGCACAGCCAGAGGTGCCAGAATCAGGGCAGGCGCAAAACCAGCGGCATTCATGACAGACAGGCCCATGGTGTTGCCGAAGTAGTCCTTGAAAATGTAGTTATTGATGACCTGGTTCAGCATCTGTGCGCCCAGGTAGCAGATAAAGACCAGGGCAATGCCGATCAGCGCCCGGTTGCCCACCAGGGCCTTGATGGTATCCTTGAAGGAAACGCTCTTGGCTTCTTCCTCAACCTTAACACGCTCGGTGCACATGAAGTAGCAGGCGACATAGCAAACAACTGCCAGGATGGAGGTGATCAGAGCAACAACAGGGAACGCAGAAGCATTGGCGATCTTGGTTCCGTCTTCCAGGGTGGTGTACAGGAACATGGGCACCACAACACCAACAAGGATCTGAGGAATCATGGAGCCAACGCCACGGAAGGTGGACAGGCCAGCACGGTGGTCAGGCTCGTTGCTCATGACGGAAGCCATGGAACCATAGGGGATGTTGATGGCAGTGTAGCAGACGCTGCCCCACAGCAGGTAGGTCACGAACATATACACGATCCGCAGGGTCATGGACAGATTCACAGCAAAGGTCTGGTACATCAGGAAGGAGGCCAGAGCCACAGGGCCGCAGGCCCGGAGCAGCCACGGCTTGAACTTGCCGTTCTTGGTGGCCTTGGTCTTGTCACAGATCCGGCCCATCGCCGTATCGGTGAAGGCGTCCACGATTCTGGAGATCAGGAACATGGTGCCGACGATACCGGCGTTGATGCCCAGCACATCGGTGTAGAACACCTGGAGGTACAGGCTTGCGAAAATAAAGGTGAAGTCATTGGCCACATTGCCCAGCATGTAGCCGACCTTGTCCCTTGCGCCGAAGGGACGGAGGGTTACGGGAGATTTGCTCATAGTAATCGCTCCTTTTCGAGTATTTGTCACCTTTATTCTAATCCTTTGAACAAAAATCCGATAGAAAAGCCTTTGGAGCTTATCGTAATATTTTTGGCAAAGATATTGAAAAAGCTAAAAATAGGTCGTATGATATAGGTGACGATTTATGAGGAGACCGCATTATGGAATACGAGGTGCAATTACAATTTCTTCGGCAGCTTTTGGAGGGACTCCATATCTCAAGCTGTATTGTCACAGATCCTGAAACGCATATTCCTCCGCAGATCGATTTGGGCCTGCGCTCAGACCTGTTCGGTCTTTCCAATTATGCGACCTTCCTGCAAAATTCCATGCTCCAGGCGAAGGACAATACCATCTACCGCTTCTTCGATGAATATGACTGCAACTATATTTTCTTGCGCCTTCCGGCGGGCGGTTACTTTTTTATGGGTCCCTATCTGCTGGAACTTCCTGCCAGAGAAAAGGTCACCGGCAAAGCCCATTCCCTGGGTTTAAGCCAGGAACAGATCCGGCAAATGGATCTGTATTATGCCGGTCTGCCCATTGTGGAGGACGAAAACCTGCTGCTGACTATGGCGAACACTCTGGCCCGTCATCTGTGGGGCGATCCCTTTTCCATGGAGTATGTGGACTACGCCATCCCCGACCGCTATGAACCCATCCCGATTTCTGCCACAACCACGGTTTCCGATAATTCTTTGAACCTTGCCACCCTGGAGCGCAACTACGCCAATGAACAGCGGCTGATGGAAGCGGTCAGCAAAGGAAAACTCCATCTGGTCACAGCGGTGGCTGCATCCGTCTTCAATAACGGTGCGGAAACCCGCTTGCCGGACTCCCTGCGGGATCGCAAAAATTACCTCATTATTCTAAAAACACTTCTGCGGAAAGCGGCGGAATACGGCGGCGTCCACCCGCTGCATATTCACCGGCTTTCCTCCCATTTCGCCGCCAAAATCGAAAGCATCCGCTCCATCAAGCAAAGTTTGAGCCTGCAAGAGGAGATGATCCGCAGTTACTGCCTGCTGGTCAAACAGCACTCTTTGAGCAAATATTCCTACTATGTAGGCCAGACCATCACCATGGTGCAGTACGACCTGACCGCAGATTTGCGGCTGAAAACCATTGCGGAAAAGCTGAACGTGAACCCCAGCTACCTGTCCGACCTGTTCCACCGGGAATATGGCTGCACCCTGACAGAGTTCATCAACAAGCAGCGTATCGACCACGGCATCGCCCTGCTGCAAACCACATCCAAGCCTGTCCAGGACATTGCCGTGGACTGCGGCATCCAGGATGTGAATTACTTCATCAAGCTGTTCAAAAAACAGACGGGATTCACACCAAAGCAATACCGGGAAACCGCAGGGAAATGATCTTTTCACAAACTTGGTTTTGAAGATACCGTCAGACAGTAACAACCTATGCCGTCAGGCGGCAACTAACAAAACGAATAGAACAAATAAATCCCTCCGGCGGTAGCTTATACACCTCAGGAGGGATATTTTTCATTATAGGTACACGAAATTGGGATAAGGCTTAGAATCCAAATGTTGATAAACCCGAATAGCATAGAAGCCGCTCTTTTGTTGCTTCCTATGTATCGTCCAATAGCAAAAATCATACACCCAATTGCCATGATAATTAAACCAATGGCAACAGAAATTGGTGTTTGCTCTTCCTGCCA
>JBGVFB010000037.1:0-12629 GCA_045120675.1 Faecousia sp.
GCTCGGCAATCTCAGGATTGGCAATCAGGTATTCCTTGACGCTGTTGGCACCCTGGCCGATCCGCTCGTCGCCCATGCTGAACCAGCTGCCGGACTTCTGAACAATATCCATCTGGACTGCCAGATCCACCAGCTCGCTCCACTTGCTGATGCCCTGGCCATAGAGAATATCGAAGTAGGCTTCCCGGAAGGGAGGTGCCACCTTGTTCTTGACCACCTTGACACGGGTCTTATTACCGACCACGTTGCCGCCTTCCTTCAGGGATTCGACACGGCGCACATCCAGGCGGACGGAGGAATAGAACTTCAGGGCGTTGCCGCCGGTGGTTGTCTCGGGGTTGCCGTACATGACGCCGATCTTCATACGCAGCTGGTTGATGAAGATAACCACGCAGTTGGTCTTGGCGATGGTGCCTGCCAGTTTCCGCAGGGCCTGAGACATGAGCCGTGCCTGAAGGCCAACAAAGGTATCGCCCATCTCGCCTTCAATTTCCGCTCTGGGGGTCAGGGCGGCGACGGAGTCCACAACAACCGCATCCACAGCGCCGGAACGAACCAGGGCATCGGTAATCTCCAGCGCCTGCTCGCCGGTATCCGGCTGGGAGACCAGCATATTATCGATATCCACGCCAAGGGCCGCGGCATAAACAGGATCCAGGGCGTGCTCCGCATCCACAAAGGCCACTTCGCCGCCCTGCTTCTGGGCCTGGGCCAAAATGTGCAGCGCCAGGGTGGTCTTACCGGAGGACTCAGGGCCATAGATCTCAATGATTCTTCCCTTGGGAACACCGCCGATACCCAGCGCTGCATCCAGCGCCAGAGAGCCGGTGGGAATTGCTTCCACGTTCATTTCAGGCTTATCGCCCAGACGCATGACCGTACCCTTACCAAAATTCTTATCGATCTGACTCAGGGCAGTCTGCAGAGCCTTCTTCTTATCGGATGCAGGAGTGGGCGCTTCGTAAGCAGTTTTCTTTGTTGCCATAATCAATCTTCCTTCCTGCCGTACTGAGCCAGCACGGCACGTTCTCTGTCGTTATAATCTCTGGAGCGCTCCAGAATGGTATACCCGTTTTCCTCCAGAATGCGGCAAACATCGTCACCCTGATCGTCACCGAATTCCAGACACAAGAATCCGCCCGGTTTCAGTGCAGATGTGAAGTTTTCCGCAATGGAGCGGTAAAAATCCAGTCCATCCTCACCGCCGAAGAGTGCCAGATGGGGTTCGTACAGCTTCACGCTGTCCTCCAGCAGAGGCATATCTTCCCCGGTTATGTAGGGTGGGTTGGAAATAATCATATCAAATTTGCCCAGAAAAGCAGGTGCCGGTTTCAGTGCGTCAGCCTGCACGCAGGAAACGCGGCCAGTCATCTTGTTGCGGGCAATATTTTTCTTTGCAACAGCCAGCGCATCCTTGGAAATGTCAGCCAAAGTTACGCGGGCATCTTTGATTCGGCTTGCAACTGCCAGACCAATGCAGCCGGATCCGGCACACAGATCCAGAATCCGCGGTGCGGAAGGCAGAAAAATAGCCTGTTTGATGGCGAGTGTCGCCACCGGAACCGTATCATCCCGTGGAATCAGCACATTTTCATTCACATAAAGGGGAAGCCCATAAAACTCCCACTCACCCAGAACATAAGCAAGGGGCTCCCCTTTCAGCAGCCGCTTCACTGCCATTTCGGTTTTTTCACAGGTTTCTTCGCCGGCATACATCTCCCGGTTGCTGAGAATGTATTCCTGTGACTGTCCCGAAAAGAGTGCGATCAGGTTGCGCGCCATCAGACCGGCTGTCTGAGCATCCTCCTGTGTCATCAGAGCACGGCGTGCTTCCAGATACAAATCGCCATACTTCTTTACCACCGGTCTGCGCCCTCCTCTTCCGGCAACACAGCCTGTACCGCCGCGATGCCGACTGCAATCATGGAATCGTCCGGCTCGTTGGTGGTAAAATTCTGCATCCACATACCGGGTGCCGTCAGAATGCGGGTAAAGCCGTTGTCATGGCGGCCTGCCCAGCGGTTGATCTCATAGGTGATGCCAACCACAATGGGAAGCAGCAACAGCTTAAATACAATCATGATCAGGCGGTAAAGGAAGCTGCCACGCATAGCTGCCAGCGCAGGAATCGCGCTCAGCAGTGCGGAGGATGCCACAGAGAAAACCAGAATGGAGATCACCATGACCACCAGCAGGAAGCTGGTACCGCAGCGAGGATGCAGACGGGTCTGCTGGCGTACATTCTCCACCGTCAGCGGAAGGCCTGCTTCATAGCAGCGGATGGTCTTATGCTCCGCGCCGTGGTAGGCAAATACGCGCTTCATTTCCGCCATACGGGAAACCAGAAGCATATAGGCCATAAAAATGATGATGCGGACCAGGCCCTCCACCAGATTGATACCCAGTGTGGAGGTAACAACACCGTCGAAGAAACTGCCGATGACCATGGGCAGCAGGAAAAAGAGGCCAATGGACATGGCAAGGCCAAGAAATACCGCAAATCCGATTACGAACTGCTGGAATTTCTCATTGCCCAACTTCTTTTCCAGCCACAGGTCAAACTTGGAAGGCTGTTCCTCTTCGGCATATTCCTCCGGTGCCAGATCGGCAGAGCGCATCAGCGCCTTCACACCGACCACCTGCGCATCAAAGAAATTCACGCAGCCGCGGACAAAAGGCCATGTGGCAACGGAGCCTTCTTTATGAACCTTGCGTTCGGAAACCTCCACCACCGTGCCGTCCTTGCCATTGACCACGATGGCATCCTTTTGGGGGCCACGCATCATGATGCCTTCGATCAGAGCCTGACCGCCGATGGTGGTCTTAAACTTTTCATTGCAACAGGAAGTATCTTTCTTCGCCATTGTTTATCCTTTCTTACTGGGCTGCAGGCAGTGCGACTGTCACCAAGGTGCCGCCACCCGCTGCGTTTTCCAGTGTCAAGGTGCCATCATGCATCTGTACGATCTCGTCACAGACTGCCAGACCGATACCGGTACCACGGGCACTGGAACTGCCCTTATAAAACTTTTTCTTGACCAGAGGAATCTCATCCTCCGGAATACCGGGGCCGTAATCCCGGATGCGGATCACCACATGCTTATTTTCATGGCTGATCGTCGCTTCAATCTTCTTGCCTGCACCGCCATGCTTGGCTGCGTTATCGAGAATGTTCAGGAACACCTGACGAAGCCGCTGGGGATCGCAGGAAATCTCAGGAATGTCTGCATCCGTATCCAGATACTGCAGTTGGATTCCCTCCTGCGCCAGACGGGAGCCGTACATAAAGACGGTATCTTCAAATTCCGCACGAATGTCCGCGGTTTCCACATTCAGCGTCATGCGGCCATCCTGCATTCTGGTAAAGTCCAGCAGTTCCACGACCATTTCTGTCAGACGCTTTGCTTCGCCGGAAATGATCTTCATGCCCTGACGGGTATCAGTATCCATGGTCTCATCTGCAAGCAGAGTTTCCGTCCAGCCGTTAATAACAGTCAAAGGAGTACGCAACTCATGAGAAAGCTGGGAAATAAACTCCGCCTGCATTTTCTCATTCTGGCTGATTTTACTGGACAGTTCATTGACAGTGTCCGCCAGTTCACCGATTTCATCATCATAGCGGGTCTGAATCTGGACGCCGTAGGTGCCATTGGCAATACGTCTTGCCTTTTCTGTAATCTCCGTCACCTGTCCCATGATGGAACGGATGAAAAAGCTGCTGCTGATGGCCACGACCAATAAAACAACAATCAGAACCGCAACACAAATCAGTCCCACAAACATGATCTTCTGATCCACCTGACGGGTGGGTGTCACATAGCGCAGTGCGCCGACCACCTCATCCTCAAAAATCAGAGGACTTGCAGCGGCCATCACACGCACACCCGTAATGGGATCCTCACCCAGATACACTTCTGTGGTCCGGTTGTTCATTGCCTTGGGAATTTCCGGTGTTTCCGGCGGCAGATTCACCCAGTTCTCGGCAGAGGATGCCGCAATATAGCCCTGAATATCAATAATCTGCAGCTGTATTTTCTCAGGGCTTTCAAATTCCTGCGTATAGGCCATACAGGAATCATAATACTCACTGGGACTGCGGTTCAGATAATTGGAAAACAGGCTGGTGGTGTTACCGGCGCGGAAACGCAGGTCAGACTCCAGATTGGAGTAATGGTACAGCGCAAATGCGGCCGTAACTGCCAAGGCGCACACAAGACCCAGCGCACAGATGATGCTGAGCGTATTCGCAAGCCAGCGTCTGCGCAGGCCAACGACTTTTTTCATGCGTTTCAACCTCTCTTATGCGCCCCACTTATAGCCGTAGCCCCACACGGTGGTGATGTAAGTGGGGTTCGCGGTATCGTCCTCGATCTTAATGCGCAGACGGCGGATATTGACGTCCACGATCTTCAGTTCACCTTCGTAATCTCTGCCCCAGACAGCGGCGAGGATATCCTCACGACTGAGTGCACGGCCGGGATTCTGCATGAACAGCTTCATGATTGCATACTCCACCTGTGTCAGACGGACACGATTGCCGGACTTCTCCAGCGTGTGGTTGCGGATATTCATGACGAAGGGACCCTGAGAGAGCAGCTCAGAGCTGGCGGATGCATCGCCGCCGATACGGCGGTAAAGCGCATCAATACGAGCCGTCAGTTCGGCGGGAGAGAAGGGCTTGGTGACATAGTCATCAGCACCGGTCATCAAACCGGTAACCTTGTCCATCTCCTGGGTTCTGGCGGTCAGCATGATGATTCCCATCTGCTTATTGTTGGCGCGGATGCGGCGGCAGACTTCAAAGCCGTCGATCTCCGGAACCATGATGTCCAGAATGGCCACACCGATGTCCGGATTCTCTGCAATGCGCTCCAACGCCTCGGTGCCGGTTGCGGCCTCGATGGCATCATAGCCCGCACGCTTCAGGTTGATTACCACGAAAGAGCGGATATTCACTTCATCTTCCATAATCAGTACTTTTTTCATACCAATACCTCTTTTTATACTCTGCATTCTTTCTGTTAATACTTGCAGAATCATCTCTTAAATAGTAATTATAACAGCTTTTCCCTCGAATGAAAAGCTATTTCAGTACAACATTTGCTTCACCCAGAAGATTTTTCAGTTCCCGGATCATGCTCTCAGCAAGTAGCGCACGGGTGCCGCGGCGGACCTTCGTGTCCGCGAAATAAAGCACCACACCACTTTCACCGGGGAACATATTCAGAATGGCTTTGACCTTTCGAACTTCGGGTGCAGATTCACTTCCCAGTTTCAGGTACAGCGTGCCGTTTTGTACTTGCGGCGCTTTCTGGAGCGGCTCTTCCGGTACCGGATTGTTCGCGAAATCTGAAATCGGACGGGCACGGTTGACTACAATCTGGGGTTCTTTTTCGTCCCGGATCGACAGTCTACCCGTGATCACAACAGGGCTGTTTTCTTTTAGATAGCCACCGTATTGATTGAGTACATTGGAAAAAGCCAGCAATTCAATGGCCGCCGTATCATCCTCCACCGTCACATAGGACATCATGGAGTTGTTGCGCGTGGTCTTCATCTTAATGCTCTGCACAATGCCCGCCACAGAAACGATTTGATCGTCCTGATAATGACTATCCTCGCCCATCAGCTCGCCGATAGGTACCACATGGGTGTTTTTCAGGAAGGGACGGTAGTCGTCCATGGGATGGCCGGAAATATAGATTCCGGTAGTTTCCTTTTCCATGGCCATCAGTTCAGCCCGTGTCAGTTCCGGCAGTTTAGGAATCGGAATGGCCGCAGCCGCGTCATCGTCATCCAGCATGGCGAAAAGGCCCATCTGACCTTCCAGATTCTTCTTACGGGATGATGCCACGGAGTCCATCATTCCCTCGTAGCAGGCCAGCAACTCGCTGCGGTGATGACCGAAGCAATCCATGGCACCGCACTTGATAAAGTTTTCGACGGCGCGTTTATTCAGCTCGCCCTCAACCATCCGCTGAAGGAAATCTTCCATCGACTTGAATGGGCCGCCTTCGCTGCGCTTGGCCGCCATGGAACGAATCAAACCGCGGCCCACATTCTTGACTGCACCCAGACCGAAGCGAATGGCATTGCCCTCGACTGTGAAATGATCTTCGGAGCTATTGATGTCCGGTGCCAGCACAGGGATATTCAGTTCCTTGCACTCGGCGATATATCCGGAAATCTTCGTTGCGGAATCCAGAACCGAGGTCATCAGTGCCGCCATATACTGCTTCGGGTAGTGGCACTTGAGGTAGGCTGTCTGATAAGCAACCACCGCATAGCAAACTGCATGTGCTTTATTGAAAGCATAGTTTGCAAAGGCAACAATCTCATCATACAAAGACTGCGCAACGGACTCGCGAATGCCGTTCGCTACACAGCCGGGGATGTTTTTCTCCTTGTCACCGTAGACGAAAACCTTACGCTCCGCCTCAATGACCTTCATTTTCTTTTTGGAGATGGCGCGGCGGATATTGTCCGCCTGCCCCATGGTATAACCACCTAACTGGCGGAAAATCTCAATAACCTGCTCCTGATAGACGATACAGCCGTAAGTGACTTTCAGGATCGGTTCCAGTTCGGGACATTTATAGGTGACCTTTTTGTGATTCAGCTTATTTTCAATAAAGGTCGGAATGGAATCCATGGGGCCGGGGCGGTAAAGGGCCACAATTGCCGTGATATCTTCGATGCTGTCGGCCTTCATACCCACACAGACACCGGTCATACCCTGAGATTCCAGCTGGAAAACACCCTGCGTCTTGCCTTCAGCCAGCATCCTGAATGTTTCGGGATCATCGTCACAAACCTTATCCATAGCAAAATCAGGGTTAAACTTCTGAATCTGCAGTTCCGCATCACGGATAACCGTCAGGTTGCGCAGGCCCAGGAAGTCCATTTTCAGAAGGCCCAGTTCTTCAATGGTGGTCATGGTGTACTGGGTGACGATGGTATCATCGTTTCTGGAAAGTGGCACATAGGTGCAAACAGGATCTGCCGTGATGACCACACCTGCCGCATGGGTGGACGTGTTTCTCGGCATACCTTCCAGCGCGCGGGCGGTATCGATCAGCTTTTTGACCCGCTCATCGGCATCATACATCTCTTTCAGCTTGGGACTGACCTTCAGTGCTTCATCCAGCGTGATGTGCAACGTGGTTGGCACCAACTTCGCGACAATATCGGTCTCAGCATAGGTGAAATTCAGGGCTCTGCCCACATCGCGGATGGCACCGCGGGCGGCCATGGTACCGAAGGTAGCGATCTGGGCCACATGGTCCTTGCCGTACTTTTCCATGACATAGTCGATGACCTCGCCGCGGCGCTCCTGACAGAAGTCCGTATCAAAGTCGGGCATGGAAACACGTTCAGGATTCAGGAATCGTTCGAAAATCAGCGCATACTTCATGGGATCGACTTCCGTAATATGCATGCAGTATGCAACAATGGAAGCGGCACCGGAGCCACGTCCGGGACCCACAGGAATGCCGTGTTCCTTGGCATAACGGATAAAATCCCAGACGATCAGGTAGTAATTGACATAGCCCATGCGGCTGATGACACCGATTTCGTATTCCAATCGCTCCAGATATTCTTCCGGCGGATCGGTATAGCGTTCCTCAAAACCCTCATAGCAGAGCTTTCGGAAATACTTTTCGTTGGTATAGCCTTCCGGTACAGGGAAAGAAGGCAGGTGGTATTCGTTAAAGGCAAATTCCAGATTGCACATATCCGCAATCTTGACGGTGTTTTCAAAGGCTTCGTCGCAGTTGGGGAACAGTTCACGGAGTTCCTCCTCGCTCTTGAGGTAGAATTCCTCCGTCTGGAATTTCATACGGTTGGGTTCATCCACCGTCTTGCCGGTCTGGATGCAGAGCAAGACATCTTGCATCTCGGCATCTTCCCGGCGCAAATAGTGGGCATCGTTGGTAACAATCAGGGGCAGACCGGTCTCACGGGCGATCCGCATGACACCCTGATTGACAGGGCGCTGCTCCTCAATGCCATGGTCCTGCAGTTCCAGGTAAAAACGGTCAGGTCCGAAAATTGCTGCCATCTGCAAGGCATGAGCTTTGGCAGACTCATAATCTTCTTCCATCAGATACTGCGGAATCGCACCGGCAAGGCAGGCAGAAGTAGCAATCAGACCTTCGTGATACTGTTCCAGCAGTTCGATATCCACGCGGGGTTTGCCATAGAAGCCGCGGGTGAAAGCCTCAGAAACCAACATACAGAGGTTTTCATAGCCCTTACGGTTTTCACACAGCAGCACCAGATGGTACGGGTCGTTATCAATGCCGTGGATACGATCTTCCATCTTACGGCGGGTCAGATATACCTCGCAGCCGATGATGGGCTTGATGCCCGCAGCCTTTGCTGCTTTATAGAAATCAATGCAGCCATACATGACACCGTGATCCGTGATCGCGATGGCAGTCTGCCCCAGCTCCTTAACCCGGTCCATCATGCCGCTGATGCGGCAGGCGCCGTCAAGGAGGGAGTATTCTGTATGGACATGCAGATGTACAAAACTCATTGATTTGCCTCCTTGGCCATTTGAACCAGCTTCTTCAGCCGGTGGTTCATGGCAGGCTTCGTAATGGGGGGATCCATCATGCCGGCAAGTTCTGACAGGGCGGATTCCGGATTTTCTTCACGGGCCTTTGCCGCCTGCTGCAGTTTCTGGGGCAGCTTGTCGAGGATTCCCTTCTCTTTCAGAACGCGAATCGCAGCCAACTGCTCCTGCGATGCTTCCACGACTTTTGAAGTGTTTGCATCGTCACAATTACAACGGCGGTTCACGCGGTTGTTCAGTTCTTTTTCCAGCTTCGCTTCCATGATTCCCATGGCGGCCACGGGCGCACCGAGGAAGGTCAGAAAATCGGTAATCAGATCGCTCTGCTTCAGATACAGCACCTGTCCCCCGCTTCGCTGGGCGGTTTTGGGATAAAAGTCCACAATCTCATGAATCAGCATATAGGTTTCGCGGGCAACGCTTTTGTGGGTGGTAGCAATCTCCATGTGGTAACCCTTTTCAGGATCGGTCACGCTGCCGCCTGCCAGAAAAGCGCCGCGCAGAAAGGCCGCCTTGCAGCAATCATCCTCAACCAGTGGCAGATTCACGTGCAGTGCAACCGTATCGGAAAGGTCAAAGCCAAAGGCTTCCATAATGTCCGCGATCTTTTCTTCATCGATGATCTGGAAAATCAGCTTGCCGGGTGCCTCCATGCTGGGAAAAATATCAAAATTCAGATTGAAAGTTCGCTTGAACAACTTCGGTAAAAGCAGCGCAAAATCGCGGCTTTCGGTGATGATCTTGATGCCGGTAGAAGTAAAGCTGTTGCAGTAAAGTAAAATACCGAAACACTGTGCCAGTGCGCAGCAATCCCGGTTGGGAAAAATTCTGCAAACTTCAGCCTTTGCAGCAGCGGAAAATGAAAGGGCCATACCGGCACACTCCCTTCAAATCTTAATTACCAGATACGAACTTCCGGTTCCAGACGGATTCCGGAGTTCTCATAAACGAGGTCAGAAACCTGCTGCAGCAGCGTGCACACATCCGCAGCAGTTGCACCGCCAACGTTCACTGCAAAGCCCGCATGCTTGGTGGAAATGGCTGCACCACCTACGGCAAATCCCTTCAGACCTGCCTGATCAATCAGCGCTGCAGCATAGCCGCCAACGGGGCGCTTGAAAGCAGAACCGGCAGAAGGCAGATCCAGCGGCTGGGAAGCACTGCGCTTGCCCTGCAGTTCCTTCATCTTTGCCTTGATTTCATTGCTGTCGTTCGGAGTCAGGCGGAAGACAGCGCTGACCACAATGCCGCCTTCTTCCTCCAGCCGACTGTGACGGTAGGAAAAATGCATCTCGTCACGGCTCAATGTTTTGAGGTTGCCGTTAAAATCCATCACATCTACACTTTCGCAGATATCGCAGATTTCACCGCCATAGGCGCCGGCATTCATGTAAACACCACCGCCGACCGTGCCGGGAATGCCATGAGCAAATTCCATACCGGAAAGGCACTGGTTGGCAGCGAAAACAGCCGCACGGGTCATCGTAACACCTGCCATCACGCGGATGCGGTTATCATCCAGCAATTCCATACCGTCCAGTGCATCCTTCAGGCAGATACACAAGCCGGGCAATCCAGCATCAGGAGCCAGTACATTGGTACCTGCACCAAGAATCGCAGGACGAATCTGCAGTCCGTCAGCTACACGCATGAGTTCAGAAAGCTCCTGCGCATTTTTAGGGAATGCCATTACTTCCACGGGTCCGCCGATACGGAAGGACGTATGTTTTGACATCGGCTCGTTGAAGCGCAGCGCAACATTCTGTATAGAAGCAGATATTTTCTGCTGAAAATCGGTTAAAACACTCATATAAACCTCCGAGTATATACTCTAATTCATTATAACATATTTCGAACAGATAATCAATTATGACATTCATGAAATTTATATTACAAAAAACGCGGCAGAAACCTCTGCCGCGTTTTTTAATGTCGATTTTCAGTTAGATATCGTTACGAAGGTACTACAAATTTATGTAAAATTACTTCTCAACGATTTCAAGAATCTCCATGGGGCAAGCCTTGACACAGATGCCGCAGGCGATGCACTTGGAAGCGGGGTTGCCTTCCTTCAGGACCATAACCTTCATAGGGCAAACTTCCACGCACTTACCGCAGGAAACGCACTTCTTCTTGTTGATCATGTAAACACCGGTCTTGGGATTCTGGGTAATGGCCTCGTGTTCACAAACCTTCATGCACTTGCCGCACTGAATGCAGACATTGGGCTTTGCTGCGTTGCCCTTTGCAACAATACGGATGCAGGACAGATCCTCGTCAAATTCCTTATAGAATGCCTCGGAGCAGGCCTGAACACACTGCAGACAGGCCATGCAGGTCTCATTTTTCTTAACGGTGAGCTTCTTCATATCAGAATTCTCCTTTGTATTTTTATCGTAACTATTATATCGATAAATGAACGCAATTTCAATACAAATTTTCAGTTTTTGTAAACTTTTTAGTTAGCATAAGCTAACACGCGGCATGGTGATAATTCCCTGATTAAAAATCATCAGAATGGTAATAATATCGCTGTACTCAGAAACTTCAGGAGGTAAATTATGAGAAAATTCAGCATTCTGCTCACCCTTTTGGTCCTTACCGCAGTGCTTCTGACCGGCTGCCGCAATCCCAATGTCCAGCCCACAGAGCTTCCCCCCACGCAGGGCGCAACCATGGCTCCCACCACCGCTCCAACTACCATGCCTACCACCGTCCCCACAACGGTTCCTCCCACGCAGATGCCCGAAGTTACCGGTGACAGCAATGCAACCGAAAACGGTAGCAACAGTGATGCTACCGAAGATACTGCTGGCACGCGCAGCAGAATGCCCGGCATGAAGTAAAAAGGGGCTGTAAAATAACAGCCTAAAAAAACGGAGGATTCTCGTGAACTGCACCCCATTTGTTAGACAAGTATGGTATAATACTTGTACTAAGAAATGGGGTGCTTTTCTATGCCTAAAGGAATACCGAACAAACGCTATACCGGTGAGTTTAAGCAAATGGTTGTAGAAACTATGATGCGTGAGAAGCTAAGTTATTGCGAAGCTGCTCGACAGTTCGAAGTATCCAGCGACACACGAGTGGCTTCATGGGAACGAATCTATCTTATGGAAGGTTCCGAAGGTTTGTACATAGAGCGTCGTGGACGCGGCAGCAAGGGTCGTCCGAAACAGTTCCCCAAGGAAGTGGAAGAGGATCTTCTGCAAGAGGTTCAGCGATTGAGAGCGGAGAATGCATACCTAAAAAAATTGCAGGCCTTGGTTCTGGAAAGAGAGCGACACCAGAAGAAAAAGTAATGGTGATCCAGGAACTAAGGCAAGAATATAAGCTGGATATGCTGTTGGAAATTGCTCAACTGCCCCGGTCTAGTTTCTACTATCATAACAAGCGACAAGGTAAACAGGACAAGTATGCCTGTGCCAAGGAAGAAATTGCTGCCATTTACCATGAAAACAAAGGCAGATATGGCTATCGTCGCATCACAGATGAACTGCATAACCGCAAAATGTATCTGAATCACAAGACAGTACAGCGGTTAATGAAGGAGTTGGGGTTGATTTGTCGTGTTCGGATGAAGAAATATCGTTCTTACAAGGGTGAGAAGGGTACGACAGCGGACAACGAATTAAACCGCGAGTTCCGGGCAGAGAAGCCGAACCAGAAGTGGGTTACGGATGTAACAGAGTTCCGTCTGTTTGGTGAGAAAGTGTATCTGTCCCCAATTCTTGATCTGTGCAGCGGGGATATTGTGACTTACACTTTGTCTGACAGCCCTAATCTGCTTATGGTAACAACCATGCTGGAGCAGGCATTTGAAAAAATACCTGACAACACAAACTTACTGCTTCACTCTGACCAGGGATGGCACTACCGGCACAAGCAATATGTTCAAATGTTAGCAGATAAAGGTATCAGGCAGAGCATGAGCCGTAAGGGCAACTGCTATGACAACTCTGTAATGGAGAATTTCTTTGGGCATCTCAAGAGTGAACTGCTCTATCTGCAAGAGTTCGAGTCCATGGATCATTTCAAACAGGAGCTG
>JBGVFB010000038.1:0-80311 GCA_045120675.1 Faecousia sp.
GGATGATCCAGTTAGACATGGGAGGTTTGCTGCCGCAGGAGAAGTGGGATAACACATGGCTGTCAAAACGCAAGCACAAGACGTTCTATTTGTTATGCTCTTTTTTGCCTGCAGGTCGCACATATCCAATGGATTTGATGCGGACCTATGTTCATTGGCTTGGTATGAGGTTGATGTAACCTAGACAAATGTTGCCAATACTGCTGGATTTCCGGGGGCATTGGTACTCTTGAACAAAAATATTTAGGGAGTGCTCATTATGGAACAGAAAATGACCGGCATGGATTTTAAAATTCGGGAAGTTGCTCAGCGTATCCGCGAGCTGCGTGAAATTTCCGGCTTCACCGTAGAGGAGATGGCCCAGCGCACGAACCTGAGCGTAGAAGAATATATCCAGTGCGAAGCCGGTAACCGGAACTTAAGCATCGCATTCCTGTACCGCTGCACCCTGAGTTTTGGTGTTGACTTCGGTGACCTGCTGGAAGGCCGAAGCCCCAAGCTGCGTTCCTACGACCTGACCCGTAAGGGTGAAGGCCAGCGCATTGAAGAAGCCCATCACATGATTGGCTACAACCTGGCCGCAGACTTCCGTAACCGTATTGCCCTTCCCCTTTATATGAAGGCCAAGTACCGGGAAGGTGCCGAGTATGAAGATATCGAACTGGTGACCCACGAAGGTCAGGAGTGCGACATCGTCATCAGCGGTCATCTGAAGATCCAGATCGGCAGCCGCACGGAAATTCTGAACCCCGGCGACACCATTTACTACGATTCCTCCACCCCCCACGGCATGATCGCCGTCGGCGGCGAAGACTGTGCATTCTATGCCATCGTCCTGAGTAACTCCGCCGCCCGTGAGGGTGAAGCTGCCGCTGCCGTTGCAATGCCCGACACCAAGCGTCAGGCACCGGACAAGCAGAAACGCATCTACCGCAATTTCATTGACCGCAAGGTCGAAGACGGCCTGCTGAAGGAGATCAGCTTCAAGGGTGAAGAGAAATTCAACTTTGCCTTTGACGTGGTCGATGAGCTGGGCCGCACCAAACCCGGGAAGCTCGCCATGCTGCACATTGCAAACGACGGCACTGAACGCCGTTTCACCTTCCAGGATATTAAGAAAGAATCCGCCCGTGCGGCAAACTATTTCAAGGCCATTGGCATCAAGCGCGGTGACCGCGTCATGCTGGTGCTGAAGCGTCACTACCAGTACTGGTTCGCCGTTCTGGGCCTGCACAAGCTGGGTGCTGTGGCCATTCCCGCCACCAACCAGCTGCTGGAAAAGGACTTTACATACCGCTTTACTGCCGGTAAGGTCAAAGCAATCCTCTGTACCGCCGATGGTGACGTGGCACAGGCCGTGGACGAAGCCGCCTTCAAGTGTCCCGAGGTTGCCCACAAGATCATTGTGGGTGGCAACCGTGAGGGCTGGCGCAGCTTTGACGACGAGTACAAGATGTACTCTTCCCATTTCGAGCGCACGGAAGATGCCCCCTGCGGAAGCGATCCCATGCTGATGTTCTTCACTTCCGGCACCTCCGGCTATCCCAAGCTGGCTGCACACAACTACAAGTACCCCTTAGGTCACTTCATTACCGCAAAATACTGGCACCGCGTCAATCCTGACGGATTGCACCTGACCATTTCCGATACCGGCTGGGCCAAGTCCATGTGGGGCAAGCTCTACGGCCAGTGGCTGTGCGAAGCCGCCATCTTTGTCTACGACTTTGACCGCTTCGACGCAGAGAAGATTTTGCCCATGTTTGCCAAGCACCACATCACCACCTTCTGCGCACCGCCCACCATGTACCGGATGCTGGCCAAGCAGGACCTCAGCCGTTTCGACCTGAGCAGCATCGAACACGCATCCACTGCCGGCGAAGCGCTGAATCCCGAGGTTTACCGCCAGTTCCTGAATGCCACCGGTCTTCCCATTCTGGAAGGCTTCGGCCAGTCCGAGTCCACCCTGATCATCGGCAACCTGAACGGCTCCGATCACAAGCTGGGCTCCATGGGCAAGCCCGTTCCCCTGTACGATGTACACCTGCTGGACATTGAGGGCAATGAGGTGGAAACCGGTGAAACCGGCGAAATCTGTATCAATATCAAAAACGGTCTCCCCTGCGGTCTTGCCTACTGCTACGAAGGCAACGAAGAAGTCACTGCCGAGACCTGGCGTGACGGTTACTACCACACCGGTGACCTGGCATGGATGGACGAAGACGGCTTCTACTGGTATGTGGGCCGCGCCGATGATGTGATCAAGTCCTCCGGCTACCGCATCGGACCCTTCGAGATTGAATCCACCATCATGGAACTGCCCTACATTCTGGAATGCGGTGTTTCCGCAGCTCCCGATGAAGTGCGCGGTCAGGTGGTCAAGGCTTCCATCGTGCTGGTTAAGGGCTTTGAAGGCACCGACGAGCTGAAGAAGCAGATTCAGGACTACGTCAAGAAGCGCACCGCGCCTTACAAGTATCCCAGAATCGTCGAGTTCCGGGAAAGCCTGCCCAAGACCGTCAGCGGCAAAATTATTCGTAAGAAATTATAAATTCATAATTACAAATTACAAATTTATGTATCCGGCATTTATCATTTGTAACTTGTAATTTGTAATTGCAGGATCGCACTATGAATCATAAACGCTTAACTTTATTTGCCGGCCATTACGGCAGCGGCAAAACCAATATCGCCGTCAATTACGCGCTGGAACTGGCGCGCAGCGGCAAAAAGGTCTGCATCGCGGACCTTGACATCGTCAATCCTTACTTCCGCACCGCAGACAGCGCCAAGGAACTGGCAGACGCGGGCATTGACCTGATCAGTCCCAAATTTGCCAATTCCAATGTGGATCTCCCCGCGCTTCCGGCAGAAGCCTACCGGCTGGTGGAAGACAAAAGCAGCTACGGTGTGATGGACATCGGCGGTGACGACCGGGGTGCCTACGCCCTGGGCCGTTATGTGCCCTATATCCTGAAAGAAAACAATTACCGCATGATCTATGTGGCCAACTGCTACCGCGCTCTGACCCGTACCGCCGCAGAAGCAATGGAAGTGATGCGTGAAATTGAAGCCGCCTGCGGCCTGAAGTTTACGGATATCGCGAACAATTCCCATCTGGGCAATTTTACCGATGTGCAGACACTGCTGGATTCTCAAAGCTTCGTGCAGGAACTGAGCGATTTATCCGGCCTGCCGGTATATATGACTACGGTGCGTGCGGATCTTTGCGATGCGGTAAGCCAGCACATTCCCAACGTTTTTCCCCTGCAACTGCAGGAAAAATATTTCGATTTGCCTGACCAGCGTACCAAAACTGGCCTGAGTAAAACCTGAGGAGGAACCTATATGGCAAAAGTTACGTTCCAGACCGATCTGTGTAAGGGCTGCGGCCTGTGTGTCAGCACCTGCCCCAAGGGCTGCCTGAGCATTGCTGCCGACCAGATCAATAAGAAAGGCTATTCCCCTGCCGTGATGAGCGATCCCGACAAGTGCATCGGCTGCGCCTTCTGCGCCACCATGTGCCCCGACTGCATCATCACTGTGGAGAAATAAGGAGGTTACAAAATGGCTGACAGAGTACTTATGAAGGGCAACGAAGCCATCGCAGAAGCCGCCATCCGTGCCGGCTGCCGCCACTACTTCGGCTACCCCATCACCCCCCAGACAGAAATCGCTGCCTACATGGCCAAGAAGATGCCCAAGATCGGCGGCATTTTCCTGCAGGCAGAAAGTGAAATTGCTTCCATCAACATGGTCTACGGTGCTGCCGCTGCCGGTATGCGTGTGATGACTTCCTCTTCCTCCCCCGGAATTTCCCTGAAGACTGAGGGCTTAAGCTATATCGCCGGTTCCGACGTTCCCGCACTGGTGGTCAACGTCCAGCGCGGCGGCCCCGGCCTCGGCGGCATTCAGCCTTCCCAGTCCGACTATTTCCAGGCTACCAAGGGCGGCGGTCACGGTGACTACCGCATGATCGTTCTGGCTCCCGCTTCCGTTCAGGAAATGGCCAGCCTGACCATCAAGGGCTTTAACCTTGCCGACAAGTACCGCATGACCTCCATGATTCTGGCAGACGGCACCATCGGTCAGATGATGGAGCCCATCTCCTTCGAGGATGCTGAGGTCGAAACCTACGAAAAGCCCTGGGCTCTGACCGGTACCAAGTGCGAAAGAAAGCACAATGTGGTCAACTCCCTGTACCTGAAGCCCGACGAGCTGGAAGTAAAGAACTTCGAGCGTTACGAGCGCTACAAGGTAATCGAAGAAAACGAACCCATGTGGGAAGAATACATGATGGAAGATGCAGAAATTTGCGTGGTCGCTTTCGGCATTGCTTCCCGCGTCGCAAAGAATGCGGTCGTTGCAGCCCGCGCCGAGGGCATCAAGGTTGGCCTGATCCGTCCCATCACACTGTGGCCCTTCCCCACCAAGGCTCTGGCAGCCGCTGCTGACAAGGTCAAGGGTTTCATCAGCGTCGAGCTGAACATGGGCCAGATGATCGAGGACGTGCGCCTGGCAACCGGCTGCAAGCGCCCTGTTTCCCTGTGCAACCGCACCGGCGGCATGATTCCCAGCCCCGATCAGGTGCTGGAGAGCATCCGCAATGCCCAGAAAGGAGTGTACTGATCATGGCAGTTGTTTTTGAAAAGCCCAAGTCCCTGACCGATGCGCCGCTGCATTATTGCCCCGGCTGCCCCCACGGTATCATCCATCGTCTGGTTGCGGAAGCAATCGATGAGCTGGGTATCGAAGGCACCACCATCGGTGTCGCACCTGTCGGCTGCGCCGTTATGGCCTATGACTACTTCGCCTGCGATATGATCGAGGCTCCCCACGGACGTGCTCCCGCTGTTGCCACCGGCATCAAGCGCTGCCGTCCCGAAAACGTTGTTTTCACCTATCAGGGCGACGGCGACCTGGCCTCCATCGGTATGGCTGAGACCGTCCACAGCGCCGCAAGAAACGAAAATATCACCGTCATCTTCGTCAACAATGCCATCTACGGCATGACCGGCGGCCAGATGGCCCCCACTTCCCTGCCCGGTCAGGTGACCCAGACCTCCCCTTATGGCCGTGACGTCAATCACTGCGGCTGGCCCATCAAGGTCTGCGAAATGCTGTCTACTCTGGAAGGTCCCGAGTACATCGCCCGCGTGGCAGTCAACAACGTCAAGAACGTCAAGAATGCCAAGAAGGCCATTAAGAAGGCATTCCAGAACCAGATGGAAGGCAAGGGTTTCAGTCTGATTGAAGTCGTTTCCGCCTGTCCCACCAACTGGGGCATGACTCCCCAGAAGGCTCTGGAGTGGGTGGAAAGCGATATGCTTCCCTACTACCCCATCGGTGTCTACAAGGACAGAACTGCTGCAAAGGAGGCCGCAAAATGAAAACGACTCAGATTCTGATTGCAGGCTTCGGCGGTCAGGGTGTCCTGTTTGCCGGTAAGTTTTTGGCCTACAAGGGTCTAGTGCAGGATAAGCAGGTTTCCTGGCTTCCCTCCTACGGTCCCGAAATGCGCGGCGGCACTGCCAACTGCTCCGTCATCATTTCCGATATGCCTGTCGGCAGCCCCATCATCACCAATCCCGACGTGCTGGTTGCCATGAATCTTCCCAGCCTGACGAAGTTCGTGGATACCGTCGTCCCCGGCGGCAAGATCATCATCGATTCTACCCTGATCGATGTTAAGGTCGAGCGCAGCGATGTGCAGGTTTTCTATGTCCCCGCCACCCAGATGGCAAAGGATGCAGGCTTCTCCACCCTGGCCAACATGATTCTGACTGGCAAGGTACTGAAGGAAATCGATGCTGTCAGCTTTGACGGCAACAAGGAAACCCTCGAAAGCTTCATCCCCGCCAAGAAGGCAGGCCTGATTGACATCAACTGCAAGGCTCTGCAGGCCGGTTACGACTACTAAGGAAAGAAGGAAGTATCACCATGCTGGATATCAAGATCACAAAAACCACCAATCCTCAGCCCAAGCCCGCCAAGGGTCAGAAGCTGGGTTTCGGTAAGATCTTCACGGACCACATGTTCGTTATGAACTACACCGAGGGCAAGGGCTGGCACGATCCCCGTATTGAGCCTTTCCACAACATTTCTCTCTCCCCCGCCGCCATGGTTTACCACTATGGTCAGGAAATGTTCGAAGGTCTGAAAGCTTACAAGGGTCCCGACGGCAACGTTTTCCTGTTCCGTCCCGACATGAATGCCAAGCGCACCAACGATACCAACGACCGTCTGGTCATTCCCCAGATTCCCGTTGAGGATTTCGTGCAGGCTGTGGCCGCTGTCGTTGATGTGGACCGCGACTGGATCCCCACAGAGCCCGGCACCTCCCTGTATGTCCGTCCTTTCATCATCGCAACCGATGAGTTCCTGGGTGTTGCACCTTCCAAGACCTACCTGTTCATGGTCATCCTGTCCCCCTCCGGCGCTTACTACGAAAGCGGTCTGGCACCTGTCGGCATCTGGATCGAGGACGAGTACGTCCGCGCTGTCCGCGGCGGTATGGGCTTTGCAAAGACCGGCGGTAACTATGCCGCTTCCCTGATTGCCCAGCAGAAGGCACACGATGCCGGTTACTCTCAGGTTCTGTGGCTGGATGGTGTGGAACGTAAGTACATCGAGGAAGTCGGCGCTATGAACATCTTCTTCAAGATCGCCGGCAAGATCGTTACTCCCAGCCTGAACGGCTCCATTCTGCCCGGTATCACCCGCAACTCCGTGCTGCAGCTGTGCCGTGACTGGGGCTATGAGGTGGAAGAGCGCAAGATTTCTGCCGACGAACTGCTGGAAGCTCAGGCAAACGGTACGCTGGAAGAATGCTTCGGCACCGGCACCGCAGCGGTCATCTCCCCTGTTGGCAAGCTGCGCTACAAGGACGATGTCATGACCATCAATGGCGGCAGCATCGGCCCCGTGAGCCAGAAGCTGTACGATACCATCACCGGCATCCAGACTGGCATCCTGCCCGACGAGAAGGGCTGGAGAGTCAAGGTTGGCGGATAATACAGATAATTTTAGGGCGCGTCCGGACTGGACGCGCCCTTTTCATTACAAATTCAAAATCCGTTCGGCAGTTTTGTGGCCGATCTGCTCAAACTGTTCATCGGTCAGGTCAAGCTGCAAAAAGCGCTTTGTTTCAGGAACCGGATTCCAGAGGGGATAATCCGTGCCGAAAGCCATGCGTTCTGCGCCATAGATATTGATGAACTTCTCTGCGATGCCGTCCTCCATAAACATCATGGAGCTGGATACGTCGAAAATGCAGTTCTTATCATGCAGGCACTCATAGGCGGTTTCATACATGCCATAGCCGCCGAAATGGGCCGCAATGACCTGCAGATCCGGAAAGCGATCCAGAACCCGGCGCAGCCGTGCGGGATGGGAGTAATCATAGCGCTTGTCACCCATGTGGAGGATCACAGGAAGTTTTCCCTGCAGCATTTCGTATGCAGGAAAGAGCCGCTCGTCATCAATGGCAAAAACCTGAGAATCGGGGTGCATCTTCAGCCCCCGCAGGCCCTTGTCCATGATGTACTGCACTTCCTCTGTGATGTTTTCCATGCCCGCATGGATGGTACCGAAGCCCAGAAAACGGGGCTGCACCGCCACCTGACTGAGGATAAAATCGTTGATATGGCGGGTACGCTCGGGCCGCATAGACACCGGCAGGATCACAAAGCGGTCAATGCCGGCTTCGTCACCGCGCTGCAGCAGTGTCTCCGCAGTACCGTCCATTTCCTCCGTTCCCAGCTGGTAAAACTCCCGGATACTGGCCGCCGCCTTGCGGGCAATGGCCGGCGGGTAGATATGGGTATGAATATCGATCAGTTTCATTCTTTCGCCTCAGTTCTGCGTTTTGATCTCATTGTATAGGGTAAAGCCAAGAATCAGGATGCCGCCCAGCAGCTGGAGCAGGGTCAGCTGTTCTCCCAGCACAAAAACCGAAATGGCCACGGCCACCAGCGGGTCAATATAGCTGAGGATTGCCGCCTCCTGACCTGGAATGTCCCGCAGTGCGGAAAAATACAGGCAGTAGGTAATACCGGTGTGGATGATGCCGATGATAAGCAGATTCACCCAGCCGCTGCCGCTTAAGCTGTGCAGATGGATGCCGCCGGTCAGCAGCACATAAGGCAGCAGAATGAGAATCGCTGCCACAAACTGCAAAAAAGTTCGCTGGATACCTGCCACACCCTTGATAAACTTATTCAGCAAAACGACTGCTGCGTACAAAACCGCTGCGCCAAAGCCGAACAGAATACCAATCAAATGGGTATTTCCCGCACTCAGATCCCCCACACCCGTGATCAGCACAATGCCGAGGGTGGACATACCAAAGCAGAGCCACTGCTTAACACCCATCTTTTCCTTGAACAAAATCGGGCAGGCTACGGTGACGATCACCGGCGCAAAATAGTAGCTGAGTGTTGCCACACTGACGGTGGTATACCGGTAAGCCTCAAACAGCAATATCCAGTTGATACCCATGGCCATGCCGGAAATCAGCAGCAGCGGCAGTTCCTTGCGGATTGCTCGAAAATCAATTTTCTGACCGGTAAGCAGAAGAAAAGCGCCCAGCAGCAATGCCGCCATCACAGCCCGGTAGAGAGCGATTTCCGAAGAGGACACGGAAATATTTCGCACAAACAGTGCAACGGTACCGAAAACAGCCATGGCTGTTACCATCATCATGCGGCTTTTTCGTATGGATGTGCGATCTGTCATAATTTCCCTCCTGTGCTGCTTTCGTGTCATAATACCACAGAAGTAGTCCACAATCAACAACTTATCGCACCGGATTTATTGCATAATCACAAAAAGTACGCTATAATAAAGAAAAAACGGAGGATGTATCATGAATTTTATGGAAATTGCGCAGACCCGCCAGTCCTGCCGCGCTTACGATGAAACGAGAGCTGTGGAAGCAGAAAAGATACATGCCATGCTGGAAGCGGCGCAGCTTGCGCCTTCCGCCTGCAACGGTCAGCCCTATCATTTCACTGTCTGCCGCGGCAATGCGGCGCAGGAAGTGGCTAAGGCCACCACTGGACTTGGTATGAACAAGTTCGCCGCACAGGCACCTGTCTTGATCGTGGTATCCGAAAAGCCCTATGTCAAATCCGCCGCCATGGGTGCCAAGGTCAAGGGCAACGACTACCGCTCCATGGATATCGGCATCGCAGTTGCCTATCTGACCGCTGAGGCCACCGCACAGGGGTTGAGCACTTGCATCTTAGGCTGGCTGGATGATGAAAAGATCCGCAAAATCTGCGGTCTGGATCAGCCGGTGCGTCTGGTCATCACCGTCGGCTACGCAAAGGATGAAACCGTACGCCCCAAAAAGCGGAAAGAACTATCCGAACTGGTCACTGAAATTTGACAAAAGTCCCCGCAACAGCGGGGATTTTTCTTTTCCCGCATTGATTTATCGCAGCGGAAATGATAGGATAAACGGGATAACAAACGGAAGGAAGATTGTCGTGAGCAACCAAAATCCGCAATACATGACCACAAAGAAGGAGCGGCTTTCCTACTGGACTTACTTTGTGGGTCAGAACGTGTACTACAACATTACATTCATTTATCTGTCTGCCTATCTTGCCATGCAGGGCATCACCCTGTGGAAGGTTTCGCTTGTACTTCTGATCGTCAAGATCTGGGATGCCATCAACGATCCCATCTTCGGCTATATTTTTGACAAGGTCAAATTTAAAAACGGCCTGAAGAGCCTTCCCTGGCTGCGCATTGCGGTAGCCTTCATCCCGGTGGTAACCATTGCAGTCTTTGCCATTCCCAGCGGCTTCGGCGAGACCGGCAAGCTGGTGTGGTTTACGGTGGCCTATCTGCTGTGGGATACCATTTATACCCTGACCGACGTCCCCGCCTACTCCATGCTCAACACCATGACGGACTCTCTGGACGAACGCAATCTGCTGCTTTCCGTCAACCGCGTTTTCTCCGGTGCCGGCTATCTGCTGTGCGTGGTGGTAATGCCCCTGCTGATCGGCAAGAGCTATGCATTCGCGGTCATCGTTCTGTCCATTCTCAGCGCCCTGACCATGGTTCCTCTGTGTCTTTTCTGCAAGGAACGCAACTACGATCCCGCTAAGGATGAGGGCGATTTCAGCTTCCGTCAGATGTTTACATATCTTCGCACCAACAAGTATCTGCTGACCTATTACGGCGGCTATATGGCCACCGATGCTCTGAAGACCTCCGCTGCCACAACCCTGTTTGTGTCCTTCTTCCTCTTTGGCAGTGAGCTTTACTCCATTTTGCTGAATTTGCTGGGCATGGTTCCCGGTGTCATCGCCGCTATGCTGATGCCCACGATTCTGAAGAAGCTTGACAAGTTCAAGGTGCTGTTCTGGTGCAACATCGTCAACATCATCCTCGGCTTCGTGATTTACTTCCTGGGCTATGAGAACCAGAC
The DNA here is from genome assembly GCA_045120675.1 of Faecousia sp. Classification (GTDB taxonomy): domain Bacteria; phylum Bacillota; class Clostridia; order Oscillospirales; family Oscillospiraceae; genus Faecousia. Next base: position 10,442 of record JBGVFB010000038.1, read on the forward strand.
CCAGTTCCTGATTCTGACCTGCATTCGCGCTGTACCGCTTTGCCTTGTGGGTGTTCTGGCCTTCATGTTTACCCCCGACTGCGCCGAGTACGGCGAGTACAAGTCCGGCATCAGCGCCAAGGGCATCACCTTCGCCATTCAGACCTTCTCTGTCAAGATTACCGGCGCTGTCTCTTCTGCGCTGGCCCTGTTCCTGCTGGGTCTGTTTGCATTCCCCGAGATTGAAACCAACAGCTTTGCCGAGCTGGCAGCCATGAACATCCAGCTGAGCGATACCGCAACCAGCGGTCTGTGGATCGTTTATGCGCTGGTTCCTGTCATCGGTATGGTGATCTCCACCTTCTTCTACTTGGGCTACAAGCTCAATGACAAGGACGTGCAGATCATGGCAAAGTGCAACTCCGGTGAAATCAGCCGTGAAGAAGCAGAAAAGCTGCTGCGCAGAAAATATTGATTCCACATACAAAAACTCCCGGAACATTCGTTCCGGGAGTTCTTCTTTGGAAATTACTTCTTGATCTGGTTCAGTGCCTGGTTGATCTGCAGCTTCATCTGCAGAGAAACAGCGTCACCGGCCATCTTCAGTGCATCGGAAAGACGCATCATCTTCATGAAGCCCATCATTTCCTCGCTCATTTCGCCCATGGAGGACATCATGGCGCTGCCGGCACCGGAGCCACCGGATGCAGCAGCCATCATCTGGCCCATCAGCTTAGCAGCCTCAGGATGTGCCATCAGATCGCCCATCTTGTCCTTGATGGAGAAGTAGCCCTTGGGATACTTGAAAGCCTTCTTCAGAGCAACCAGCTCGGGATCATCGAACCAGTTTGCACCCTCGTTGCCTTCGGGCAGATCGTAGGAGTAGTCATGCTCTGCAACACCGTTCAGCTTGATGGTGTTAGCCTTGACTTCGCCTGCGTAAGCAGTGATGACGTTCTCGCCATCGACAACCACATTCTCAAAGACGATCATGTGGTCTTCTGCCTTCTTGGTAGCAACATCAGCACCGTTGACGACCAGAGTAACCTCGTCGCAGTTGGTGTAAACGATGACATTGCGTTCAGCATCGGGTCCGCGGTTGACGAAGCGGCCGCCGGAAACGAAGACCATGGGTTCGGGATTCCACCATGCCTTGTAGACATAGAAGGCATCCTTCTTCTCCTTGCGGTCGTAGGTGATCAGGCCCTTGTTGTTACGGCCCTGGACACCGCCCTCATTACGGGCATCGGCTGCGAAGTCGAAGCAGTTCCACTGGTGAGTTGCCCACAGGTAGGGACGTGCTGCGAAGGTCTTCAGCATTTCCTGATGGTAGTGGTTTGCGTATTCCTCGGTGTAGTCATGGTTCTCGGGCTCGGCAGTGTGCCAGCTCAGGATATTTTCAGCACCGTACTCGGAAACGCCCAGGCAGCGGTCAGGATGCATTGCATGGAACTTGTCCAGCCAGGGACCGTTGTCTTCCACGTCACCGCCGTACCAGCCGAAGTAGTGGTTGTAGGAGACCACATCGGTAATGAAGTTATGCTCGGAATCCATGGGAGTCATGGAAACCTGAGCCATGGTGGTCAGACGGCTGGGGTCCATAGCCTTGGCCAGCTCGTTCAGATCGCGCAGGTTCTGACGCAGGTCTTCACGGTCAGCACCGATCAGGATCTCGTTGGAGATACCCCAGAACATGATAGCGGGGTGGTTGTAGTTCTGTGCAACCAGCTCGGTCATCTGGGAGATGGTGTTGTTGTATGCTTCCTCAGTGGGGATAAACTGGGAAATGAAGGGAATCTCAGCCCACAGGACAAAACCGGTCTTGTCACACAGGTCGTAGAAGTACTGATCGTGCTGGTAATGAGCCAGACGGATGGTATTGGCACCCAGCTCCTTGATCAGAGCGATATCCTCTTCATGGTCAGCCTTGGAGATAGCCCAGCCCTTGTCCAGACGGTCCTGATGGCGGGCAACACCGTGCAGGGGCAGGCGCTTGCCGTTCAGGTAGAAGCCGGTCTCGGCATCCACGCGGAAGGAGCGGTAGCCATAAGTAATGGTAACGGTATCCAGAACTTCCTCGCCGGAAACGATGGAAGCCTCTGCGGTGTAGCAGTAGGGATCTTCCAGACCGTTCCACAGGTGGGGGTTCTTGACGTCGATCAGCACATGGGTATGTGCACAAGCCTCAGTGGTAGCGGTGCCGACCACATTGCCCTCTGCGTCCTTCAGCTCGACCTTGATCTCGCAGCCGTCAGCATTCATGGGGAACAGGTCCACACGGGTCTTGCCAACGTTGTGAGGAGTAACAAAGACAGCCTCGGTGCCGTCCAACAGCAGGTCGAAGTGTGCGTCATTGACTTCGATGAAGTTCACGTCACGGTACAGGCCGCCGTAGAAGGTGAAGTCAGCATTCTGGGGATAAATATCAGAAACACCGTTGGTCACAACAACAGTCAAGACGTTGCCTTCTGCCTTCATGGCAGGAGTCAGGTCGTAACGGAAGGTGGAGAAGCCGCCCTTATGGGTGCCCAGTTCACGGCCGTTGCAGTAGACAGTTGCCACGTGGTTCGCGCCCTGAAGCTCGATGTACTGCTTCTTGCCCTTGGTGGGGTTGGGCAGATCGATCTTGTAGGTGCCGATGCCGCGCCAGTAGTCTGCGCCGCCGTCCTGGCCGTCCAGAGCGTTCCAGGTATGGGGCAGAGCTACGGGTGCGAAGGTCTCGCCCTCTTTTGCAAAGAGAGCAGAGGTCAGAAGTGTCTTGATTCTCATGTTAAAAGTTCTCCTTTCAGTATCGGAAGCTATTTCTTCTCTAACTTGTACATGATAACATATAGCCAATCATACGTCAAGGAATCGGCTGTTTTTCGGCATTTTGTATAGTTTTCCCGATTAGTTTTGAACGACAAAAAGCCCCGGAAGTGTCTTTCCGGGGCCTCATTTTTCTATTTTTACAGCGCCGCCTTGATTTTTTCGATCATTTCATCGTACTGCGCCTGAGTCAGATACACTTTTCCGGGATTCATAGCGAAGGGAGTACCCCACTCAAACTCACCCTGATACTTGGGAACCAGATGGAAATGCAGATGACAGCCGCCGTCGCCATAGGCACCGTAGTTGACCTTATCGGGGGCAAAAACTTTATGAATGGCCTTGGCAGCATGGGCAACATCCGCAAAGAAGAGATTACGCTCTTCCTCTGAAATATCTACCAGCTCGCTGACATGATCCTTGTAGGCCACGATGACACGGCCAGGATGGCTCTGCTCCTTGAACAGAATCAGCTGGCTGACCTGCAGGTCGCAGATTTTGATACCGAAACCGGCAAGAATTTCGCCGCCCATACAGTAACCGCAGTTGCAATCTTTCATTATTTGTTCTTCCTCAATATTTTCAAAATGATTATTCTTTCAAATGGGTAATGATCTGATTCCAGACATTTTCATCCTGCTGGGTCATACGGAACCAATCGAAACCGGACATAAATGCTTCCTGCTGCAGCTTCGTTTCCAATTTCTTTTTCTTGACCAGTTTCTGAAACTGTGCAAAGAAATCATCTTTATAGTGCACCGCGTCGCAGGTGTAGGAAGGGTTGTGGCCCTTGTTCTCTGTCAGGTAGAACCGGATATTCTTCCGATGGCCCAATTCACGCTGCAGCACATCGAAATGATGGCTCTTTTGCACCACTTTGTCATCGGAACTGGCAATAAGCAGCACATTTGCCGTGGTATTGCTGAGTGTTTGCAGTGCATCATACTCCACATAATCCGGATTGGAGCTGCGCTCCAGTTCATAGAGCTTCTCTCTCATGCCTTTGAGCATGCCCGGCATGATTTGCTCCAGCATTCGCTTGACACTGATAAATCCGGACATGGATACCACATGGGTGATTTCCGGATGGAGTGCCGGAATGTTCATGGTGGAAAATCCACCCCAGCTATGGCCCATAACAGAAATGGTTCGATCCTGCAGGGCAGGTTCCTGTTTAATCGCCGCGATACAAGCATCAAGATCCTTCAGGCTCTGTGCAAAGCCGTTGGTGCTTTCACCGCCGGAAGCCATACAGCCGGTATGGTCATAGGAATAGACCAGAAACCCTGCCTTTGCCAGACGTTCGATTTCCCGCAGATAGGCTCTGTGTCCGTTGCCCATACCGTGGTCGAAAACTACCAGACGGCCCGGAATGGGATTGTCATAGTAGTAGAACCAGCCTCTCAGAGCATAGCCCTCCTGAGATTGAAAATCGTAGTTCTTTGCCTGCAAACCTGGAAAATCCGCAGCAGAAAAATAAAAAATACCATTGGGATTATCATTGCGGATAAACAGATTGCTGCGGTACTGCTTTTCAATAAGATTCATACATCTGCTCCTCCCAATTTTTATATCATTATAGGTCTCATTTTCGTATCTGTCAACGAATCGGCATTATTTTCCGCCCAGAGATTGCAAATGTCCACGATGCGTGGTATAATTACTCTATTATACCATAGAAAGAAGTATTCGTATGTTTGCTCTGGGAACCATTGTCAATACCCTCGCCATTCTGGGCGGCGGTGTATGCGGCGCACTTTTCGGAAAGATGCTGGGCCTGCACCAGCAGGAAACCCTGACCCGCACCTGCGGTGTCTGCTCCATGTTTATCGGACTGAGCGGCACATTGGAAGAGATGCTGCACATTCAGGATGGCAGTATTGTGGCCAGCGGCAGCCTGTTGATGATTATCTGTCTTGCCATCGGTGCGTTGATCGGCGAGATACTGAATCTGGAAGATGCTTTCGAGCGCTTTGGCGCATGGCTGAAGGTCAAAACCGGCAATGCCAAAGACAAACGCTTTGTAGATGGCTTTGTCACTGCCTCTTTGACGGTCTGCATCGGCGCTATGGCTATCGTCGGTGCCATCGAAGACGGTATTCAAGGTGACCCCACCATTTTGCTGACCAAATCCGTGCTGGATCTGATCATCATTGCGGTCATGACCTGTTCCATGGGCAAAGGCTGCGTTTTCTCCGCCATTCCAGTGGCTATTTTACAGGGCAGTATCACCTGTTTTGCAAAGCTGATCCAGCCGATTATGACGGAAGCCGCATTGGCCAACCTTTCACTGGTGGGTTCAGTTCTGATTTTCTGTGTTGGCATCAATCTGGTTTGGGACAAGCGCATCCGCGTTGCCAACCTGCTGCCATCCATCGTGATTGCAGTTGCCGCCGCATTTCTCCCCATCTAATCCGACAGGAGGTTCTAACCATGCGCATTGTCATCAAAATCGGAACCAGTACCCTTGCACATCCCACAGGACATTTGAACATCCGGCTGGTGGAGCAGTTGTGTAAGGTGGTCAGCGATATTAAAAACGCAGGACATGAGGTGATCCTTGTTTCCTCCGGTGCCATCGGTATGGGTGTGGGCAAGCTGGGATTGCGTGCCCGTCCTTCCGACATCCCCACCAAGCAGGCAGCGGCAGCCGTAGGCCAGTGCGAACTGATGTATACATATGACAAGCTTTTCAGCGAGTATAATCACACGGTAGCGCAGCTGCTGATTACCGGCGACGACGTTGCAAACCATATCCGCCACGAAAATTTCCGCAATACCCTGAGCCGTCTGCTGGAGCTTGATGCAATCCCCATCATCAATGAAAACGACACCGTAGCTACTGACGAGATCGTCATCGGTGACAACGACACCCTTGCTGCCATTGTGGCAAAAAGCATTGATGCCGACAAGCTGGTGCTGCTGTCGGATATTGACGGTCTGTATACAGCTGATCCGCACAAGGATCCTGACGCGAAGCTTTTGAGCTTCGTATCCGAAATCACCGATAAAATCCGCGCCCTCGGCGGCGGCAGCGCCGGCAGTCAGGGTACCGGCGGCATGGCCACCAAGCTCCGTGCGGCGGAAATCTGTCTGGATGCCGGTTGTGACATGGTTATCACCAATGGAAAACGGCCTGATGACCTCTATGCCATTCTGGAAGGCAGGAGCGTCGGCACCACATTCTCAAGGAGGTAAGCTTATGACTGAAATGCTGAAAGCCGCAAAAGCTGCAAAAATGGCAGTGAGCTGCCTGAGTACCGCCCAGAAAAATGCCGCGCTGGAGGCCATGGCCGATGCGCTGATGGAACATGAGGCTGCAATTCTGGAGGCCAATGCGCTGGATCTGGAGAAAGCCAGAGGTACCGTTTCCGATGTGATGCTGGACCGCCTGATGCTGAATTCCGCCCGCATTGCCGGTATGGCCAAGGGCATCCGGGATGTGGTGAAGCTGCCCGATCCCGTGGGCCTGCTGCTGGATGAACACACCCGCGAAGACGGTCTGAACATCCGGAAGATTTCCGTTCCCATGGGTGTCATTGCCATTATTTACGAAAGCCGTCCCAACGTCACCTCCGATGCGGCAGCACTGGCTCTGAAAAGCGGTAATGTGTGCATTCTGCGCGGCGGCAAGGAAGCCTTCCGCTCCGCAAATGCCATTGTCACCGCCCTGAAATCAGGTCTGAAAAAGTCCGGCATCACGGAGAATGCGGTAAATCTGGTGCAGGATACCTCCCGTGCCTCCGCTACCGCCCTGATGACAGCCAACGGCTATATTGACCTGCTGATTCCCCGGGGCGGCGCAGGACTGATCAATGCCTGCGTGCAGAATGCCACCGTCCCCTGCATCGCCACCGGCACCGGCATCTGCCATGTGTACGTGGATAAGTCCGCCGATCAGGACAAGGCTCTGACCATCATCGAAAATGCAAAAGCCAGCCGTCCCAGCGTCTGCAACGCAGAGGAAGTGCTGCTGGTTCACAAGGAAATCGCTGCCCAGTTCCTGCCGAAGGTTCACGCAAGAATCGGCAACAAGGTAGAATTGCGGCTGGATGAAATGGCACAGTCCATCATTCCCGGTACACCGGCGGGTGAACTGGACTTTGATACAGAATTCTTAGATTACATTCTGGCAGTCAAGTGCGTCGCGGATGTGGATGACGCGGTTGCCCACATTGCTGCCCACTCTACCGGCCACAGCGAAGCCATTGTGGCGCAGGATGAAGCGGTACTTGCCCGCTTTGCCGCCGGTGTGGACAGCGCAGCGGTCTATCTCAATGCCTCCACCCGCTTTACGGACGGCGGTGAATTCGGCCTCGGCTGTGAGATGGGCATCTCCACCCAGAAGCTTCATGCCCGCGGCCCCATGGGACTGAAGGAACTGACCAGCTATAAATACCTGATTACCGGCGACGGCCACGTTCGTTAAGGGAGGAAATGTTATGAAATATGGATTCATCGGCTGCGGCAACATGGGCGGTGCCATTGCAAAGGCGCTGGCATCGAAAGATGTTGATCTGGCCGTTACTGACCGCAGTGGCAAAGCAAAAGCATTGGGCTTTCCCTATACCGATGCGGAAGATATCGCAAAAAACGCTGATCGCATTTTTCTGGGTGTCAAGCCCCATATGATGCAGGGAGTTCTGGAAAACTTGAAATCCATCCTGCAGGAGAAAAAGCCCCTGCTGATCACCATGGCAGCAGGTCTGACCATGGCACGCATTGATGAGATGGCAGGCGGCGGTTTTCCCGTGATCCGTATCATGCCCAATACCCCCACTGCCATCGGCAAGGGTGTGATTCAGTACTGTGCCAATGAACTGGTAACGGAAGATGTTCTCGCTGACTGGCTTTCCGATATGGAGCCCTGCGGGCTTGTGGATGCACTGGAAGAGCGGCTGATCGATGCCGCCAGCGCCCTGTCCGGCAGCGGTCCTGCCTACATGTATATCTTTCTGGAAGCACTGGCTGACGGTGCGGTCGCCTGCGGCATTCCCCGTACCAAGGCTTACGAGTATGCAGCCATGACCATGGTCGGTTCCGCCGAAATGTACCTGCAGACCAAGCAGCACCCCGGTGCGCTGAAGGATGCGGTCTGCTCCCCCGGCGGCAGCACCATCGCCGGTGTGAAGGCACTGGAGGAAGGCGCTTTCCGGGCTGCCGTCATGAACTGCGTGGCTGCAACCTGCAACCGCAACAAAGAATTAGGTAAATAAACAGGCGAACCCCCACGGACTATTGCCCGCGGGGGTTCATTCTATATCGCATGTCTCTCTGACAAAAGACCGGGGTTACTTGATGATGCGCACTCTCAGAACACCATCAATCTTTTTCAGTTCCTCCACAGCATGGGCAGAGGGTGTATGATCCAGATCCAGCATCGTGTAAGCATAGTCACCGCGGCTCTTGTTCACAAGGCCATCGATGTTGATGTTCTCGCTGGCCATGGCCGTGGTGAACCGACTCAGGGAGTTGGGGATATTCTTATGCAGAATCGTGATGCGGCCTGCTGTGGCACAGACACCCATCTCGCAGTTGGGGAAGTTGACAGAATTGACGATATTACCGTTTTCCAGATAATCCATCATCTGACGGACCGCCATTTTGGCGCAGTTATCCTCAGATTCCTCAGTGGATGCACCCAGATGGGGAATTGCAATACAGCCGCTCATTTGAGCAGTCTTTTCATTGGGGAAGTCGGTCACATAGCGGCTGACCTTTCCGGATTTCAGTGCTTCCGCCATAGCATCGTCATCCACCAGCAGATCGCGGGCGAAGTTCAGGATGATGACACCGTCCTTCATCTTGGAGATGGCTTCCGCATTGATCATCTTTCTGGTATCATCCAGCAGGGGCACATGGAGGGTGATGATGTCGCACTGGGAATAAATTTCGTCACGGGACTTGACGCGGCTGACGTGGCTGTCCAAGTGCCAGGCCGCATCAATGGAAATGAAGGGGTCACAGCCGTAAACCTGCATACCCAGCCGTCTTGCGGCATTGGCCAGCGGACCACCGATGGCACCCAGGCCGATGACACCCAGTTTCTTATCACGAATCTCGTGACCGGCAAACTGGGACTTGCCCTTCTCCACCAGCTTTGCCACATCGGGGCTTTCCTTGATGGACTGAACCCAGTTAATGCCGCCAACGATGTCACGGCAGGCCAGCAGCATACCGCACAGCGCCAGCTCCATAACGGAGTTGGCATTGGCACCGGGGGTATTGAACACCACGATGCCCTGATCCGCGCAGGACGTCAGGGGGATATTATTGACACCGGCACCGGCACGGGCTATGGCCAGCAGATTCTTCGGCATCTCCATATCGTGCATGGAGGCCGACCGGACCAGAATGCCATCAGCATTTTCCAGCGGTGTAGCAAGGGCATAATCTTCCGTCCAAAGGGCGGTACCCTTATCGGAGATTTTGTTCAGATAGTGGATATTGTACATGGAAAAACACTTCCTTAACCGTTCTTTTCTTCAAATTCCTTCATGAACGCAACCAGCTTTTCCACACCTTCAACAGGCATGGCATTGTAAATGCTGGCACGCATACCGCCGACGCTGCGGTGGCCCTTCAGGTTCACGAAGCCGGCAGCTTCCGCTTCCTTGACAAACTTCGCATCCAGCTCTTTGTCACCGGTAACAAAGGGGACATTCATCAAAGAGCGGTCCTCCTTGCGGACGGTACCCTTGAACAGCTTGCTTTCATCGAGATAATCATAGAGAATTTTTGCCTTCTTCTCATTGTAGGCTTTCATGCCAGCAAGGCCGCCCTGCTTTTTCAGCCATTTGAAGACCTTGCCGCAAATGTAGATGCCATAAGCAGGAGGGGTATTGTACATGGAACCGTTATCCGCATGGGTCTTATACTTCAGCATAGTGGGCGTACCGGGGAGGCAATCGTCGGTAATCAGGTCTTCCCGAATGATGACAATAACCACACCGGCAGGGCCAATATTCTTCTGGACACCGCCGTAAATGATGCCGTATTTGCTCACATCCACCGGCTCACTCAGAAAGCAGGAGGATACATCGGATACCAGCAGCTTACCCTTGGTATTGGGCAGTGTATGGAACTTGGTTCCATAGATGGTATTGTTCTCGCAGATATAGACATAGTCCGCCTCCTCGCTGATCGGCAGGTCGGAGCAGTCGGGGATGTAGGAGAAGGTTGCGTCCTCAGAGGATGCAACGGCATTGGCCTTGCCGTAGAGCTGGGCTTCCTTGAAAGCCTTCTTTGCCCACTGGCCGGTGATGATGTAATCGGCCACCTTATTCTTCATCAGATTCATGGGCACCATGGCAAACTGCTGGTGGGCACCGCCCTGCAGGAAAAGAACTTTATAGTTTTCAGGAATGTTCATCAGTTCCCGCAAATCTGCCTCTGCTTCGTCAATGATTGCCTGGTATGCCTTAGATCGATGGCTCATTTCCATAACGGACATGCCGGTGCCTTTGTAGTCAAGCATTTCGGCTGCTGCTTCGCGCAGCACTTCCTCCGGCAGCACAGCCGGACCCGCAGAAAAATTGTAAACTCTCGCCATAAGGATACCTCCAGATTTATGCTCATCGTCCGTTTTGCGTGGACAAATGTATGTACACAGTATATTATCATGAAATATTCCCGAAAACAATGTGCGAAATAGAAGAATCTTGACTGCGTTTTCAGTCAAAGTCTTGTCACCTTGCCCATTTTTCATGCAATGACAACAATTCTTAAGAAAAATGGCACGAAAAAAGCTGATTATTTTGTTGTGTTTCAAGGTTAGTCGTGCTATAATGTTCGAAGATTCCTTTATAGAAAATGAATCGACATTCCCTACGCGAAAGGAGCAACGATGTGAACCGTAAAAAGGCATTACTGGCATTACTTGCCTGCATCGTTCTGTTTGCCGGGGCTGTTATGTTCTCGCTTGCATTCTCCGTGCAGGACGGCGAGGACGCTTTCGGCGCCCAGCCCATCGTTTTAAGTGAAATCCTTGCGGGCAACCGCACTTATATCGCCCCCAACGGTATGCATCTGGACTATGTGGAAATCCAGAACCATTCGGATTCCCCCGTGGATATTTCCGGTTACATGATTTCCGACCGTCCCGACTTTATCGGTTACACTTTCCCGCAGGGTACCATCCTGCAGGCTCACAGCTATATGGTATGCTGGTGCGACAAGGAAAGCGACTCCGACCGCTACGGCAAGTTCGGCATTTCCCGCAAGGGCGATGATACCATCCTGCTTTACAACAAGGCAAATGTCCTGATTGACCAGTACACCGTGCCTGTGGTAGAAGAAAACGTACCTCTGGTTCGCAATGAGGACGGCAGCTGGAACACCGCAGTGTATGCAACACCCGGTTTTGAAAATACGGATGCCGGCTTTGAGCGCTGGCTGAAGTCCGTTGATGCTGAGGCTGTCAGCGTCGTCATCAGCGAAGTGATGCCCGGCAGCGGCTTTGCCATCGTCGAGGGCGAAGGCAGCCAGAGTGACTGGATCGAGCTGCACAACACCGGCAAAAAGGCCGTGGTCTTAGATGGCGCATTCCTTTCCGATGATCCTGCCAACCGCACCAAGTGGCAGATCCCCAGCCTGACCATCGAAGCCGGCGCCCGTGTCGTGGTTCGTTGTTCCGGTGACACCGCGCAGGAAGGCGAAGCGGATTTCGCCCTGTCCCGTGACGGCTGCACCGTAATTCTGACCGGTGTCCACGGCAACACCATCAGCATGGTGGAAGCCCCCAAGGTCGGCAGAGAATGTTCCTGGGCGCTGCAGGAAGACGGCAACTACATTGAAACTCCAAAAGCCACCCCCGGTTACGAAAATACCGAGGAAGGCTATGAAATCTGGCTTCAGACTGTCGGTCATGTGACACCTGATGTTCGAATCAGCGAGGTCATGTCCGCCAACCGCAGCACCATCGTCAACCGCGACGGCGAGCTTTGTGACTGGGTGGAGCTGTACAATGCGGGCACCGGTGATATTTCCCTGTCCGGCCTGTATCTTTCCAACGATGCATCCGACCGTATGAAGTGGATGCTTCCCGACATTACACTCAGCGCCGGCCAGCGTATCGTGATTCCCTGCTCCGGCTCCGATGCATCTTCCAGTGAAGCTGCTTTCTCCATTCCCCGTGAAGGCTGCACCATGATCCTGTCCGGCAGTGCCGGCAATGTGATTGAGCAGGTCAGTGTTCCCAGACTTGGAGAGGACCGCAGCTGGGCGCTGCAGAGCAACGGCATTTTCATCGAATGTGATTACCCCTCCCCCGGCTACGCCAACACCGAGGACGGTCACAGCGCTTTCCGTGCTGCACAGGTAGTCACCGGTCCGCTGATCATTTCCGAAGTAATGCCCTCCAACAACTCCTACCTGATGCAGTCCGACGGAGAGTATTACGACTGGGTGGAGCTGAAAAACATCTCCGAGAATCCCGTCGATCTGGGTCGTTATGCACTTTCCGATGATCCGGGTGATTTCCACAAGTTCCCTCTGCCGGATGTGACTCTGGGTTCCGGTGAGACTATTGTGATCATCTGCTCCGGCAATCCCGATCTGACCAGCAGAAAATATACTCACGCGCCCTTCACGGTCAGCCGTGAGGAAAGCTGGGTTTACCTGAGTCTCCTGACCGAACGCGGCTGCTCCGATTATATTCGCATTTATGATGTGCCTTATCAGCACAGTGTGGGCAGAGCGGATGGAGAAAACGGTACCTACTACTTCACCAAACCAACCCCGGGTGCCGATAATGGATCCGGGGTTGCCTTTATCTCCGCAACTCCTGAGGTGGAAACCGCGGAAGGTGTGTATAACGATGTGGACAGCGTTTCCGTCGTACTGAACGGTGACGGCCCCCTGTACTACACGCTGGACGGCAGTGTCCCCACCGCAAAATCCAGACAGTATACCCAGCCCCTGACTCTGAAATCCACCACATCGGTCCGCGTGGTGTGTCTGGAGGAGGGAAAACTGCCCAGTGATGTGGTCACCGCGGTATATATCATCAACGAAAACCACACCCTTCCCGTGGTCAGTGTTGTGGCAGACCCCGACACGATTTTCGGCAGTCAGGGTATTTACACCAAGTACAAGGTGGATAAGGAAGTTCGCTGCAATCTGAAGCTCTTTGAGTTGGATGGCAACAGCTTCAACATTGACTGCGGCATCAAAATGCATGGCCATACCGGTCTGCAAGCACCGAAAAAGAGCTTTAAAGTCAATTTCCGCGGCCGCTACGGTCAGGATATTCTGACATATCCGGTTTATGGTGAGGATGGCCCCGATGTATACGACTCCCTGATCATCCGCGCCGGTCAGGACTATCCCTTCTCTATTTTCCGCGATGAGCTGTTTACTTCTCTGGCCCGTGATATCAGTCCTGAAATGCTTGCCCAGCGGGATAAGTTCTCCATTTTGTATATCAACGGCGAGTATTTCGGTATTTACTGCATCAAGGAAGCATGGACAGAACTGATGTATGCCCAGAACATGGGCGGCAGTGCTGAAAATGTGGAGATCGTACAGGCGCCCGTTGACGATACTCATGAAATCTATGAACTGACCCGATTCTGCCGTAACAATGACATGACCAACGATGCCAACTATGAATATGTGGCATCCAAGGTGGACATCGATAACCTGATCGACTACATGATCATTCAGGGCTACTGCACCAACGGTGACGTGCAGCAGAACCTGCGCTACATCCGTAGCAAAGATACCGGCTACAAGTGGCAGCTGGCCTTCTACGACGTGGACTGGGCATTCTATTACCACAATGCCTTCAAGCATGTCCTCTCCCCCCACCAGACATGGCAGCATCTGTCCATAACCCGCGCCGTGATGAAGCATCCGGAATTCCGCGAGAAGTTCCTGGCCCGCTGCAGCGAGCTGATGGCTACGACCCTGAGCAACGAAAATGTAGTTGCCCGGATCGATTATTACGAGGATCTGCTGGATCCGGAAGTGCAGCGAGAGCGCAGGCGCTGGGACAATAACTACAATGCCTGGAAGCGTGAGGTTCAGAAACTGCGTGACTTCATCCTGATCGGCGAAGATGGCTACGACCAGATGGGCAACATGATTAACAAGCTGGTTGATTACATCGGCCTGACCGATGCAGAAATCGACAAGTACTTCTCGAGGTGGCGCTGATGGAAAAAGGATTACGACATGAATATAAATATCTGATTTCCAAGGCCGATGCAGAGCTGCTGAAGCGGCGGCTGCCCCACATCATGCAGCGGGACCCCCACGCAGGTGTAACCGGCCGCTACACCATCCGAAGCCTGTATTTTGATGATGCGACTGCAGCCGCCTACTACGAAAAGTTGGACGGCATTGACACCAGAACCAAGTACCGCATTCGTTTTTACAACTATGACAGCAGCATCATCAAGCTGGAAAAGAAGGAAAAGCTGGGCAATCTCACCCGTAAGACTGCCCAGACCATCACCAAGAATGATGCCCGCGCGCTGGAATATGCCCTGTCTCAGGGCTGCCCCGACAATCCTGACGGACTGACCGAAGAACTGCGGCTGGCATGCAACGGGCGGGGTCTTCGCCCCAGAGTTCTGGTGGATTACGACCGTACTCCCTTCCTCTGCCATGCGGGAAATACCCGTGTTACCCTCGACGAGAATCTGCGTACCCGACCCTATATTGCCCACCTCTTCGCTTCCCCCCGGGCTATGACACCGGTTCTGGAGCCGGATCAGGTAATTCTGGAAGTCAAATTCGATGACTTTCTGCCGGGTTACCTTGCGGATGCACTGGCCGACATTCCCAAAGTCAACATGGCGATCTCCAAATTCGCAATGTGTATGAGTTTCATTTGATTAAAGAAAGGATCTGCCTCTATGATTACTTTTGCTGACATCATCAAGGGTAAATTCCTTGAAGAATTCTCCGCCATTTCCATGAGCGACGCGCTGATCGCCATCGCCCTGTCCTTCGCCCTGAGCCTGTTCATCGTGTTCATCTACCGTGCAACCTATGCCGGTGTGAACTACAGCCGCAACTTCACCGGCTGTCTGATGATGCTTTCCATGGTCACCACCATGGTCATTCTGGTCATCAGTTCCAACATGGTGCTGTCTCTGGGTATGGTCGGTGCATTGTCCATTGTCCGTTTCCGTACGGCTGTGAAGGAACCCACCGATACGGCATTCCTGTTCTGGGCCATTGCAACCGGTATCATCTGCGGTGCAGGCTACATCACCATTTCGATCCTGATGACCCTGCTGCTGGGTCTGCTGTTTGTGGCTGTTCATGCCTTTGCCGGCAAGCAGAAGCACAGCACCTACATGATCGTCATCCGTTACGACAGTGACTCCGATGTGGAGAACAAGCTGGCTGGCATCAGCGGCTACAAGATGAAGAACAAGACCATGACCGGAAATTACACCGAACTGGTGGCTGAGCTGAAGCTGACCGACGCTGCGCTGAAGAAAATCGACTTCCTGCGTAACATTCCCGGTGTACGTGAAGTGACCGTCATGAGTTCCGTTTCCGGCAGCGTCCTGTAAAAAATCAATCCCCCGAAGATCATCTTCGGGGGATATTTCTGTTCTATCGGACCCGGTGCTTGCCCTTTACAACGCTGCGCAGGCCGATTTCCGTGCCATTGTAAATACGCACATAATTCATTCGATGCTTATAGAGGATAACCACCGTCGCAATGCACAGAATCAGCGCCAGCATAATACTGTGCTCCGCGATACCCAGATACACGGGAACAGACAGGATCGTCAGGGTGGTACCTACCACGATATAGTCCGTAATCACCGTTACCAGCAGCACCAGCGCCATGATCACCAGCGCAAGCTTCCAGTTCAGTGCCAGTGTCATTCCGATATATGAAGCAAAGCCTTTGCCGCCCCTGAATTTCAAATAGAAGGGGAAAATATGTCCAAGCACGCAAGCGACACCTGCTGTAGCTCCAATATATACAAGATCAGGAAACAGTGCTCTTGCAAGAATCACTGCCAGGGTAGCTTTTCCAATATCATGAATTGCAACCACGATTCCCACGCGCCAGCCCATCAAGGCCGTGGCATTGGAAGCACCCAGATTGCCGCTGCCGCCGGCACGGGGATCCACCTTTTTGATTCTGGAAATATATAGTGCCATGTTGGAGCAGCCCAGTAAATAGGCTCCCACGATTACCAGTATATAAAGCAACAGGTACACCACCTTTTGTCTATTTAGAGTTTCATTTTACCACAGCTTCTAGAAAAACACAAGAAAAAGGAGGCACTTGCGTGCCTCCTTATTATATTCTTAAGGAATTAGTTGGTATAGTTATCGAAATAACCCTGAATGTGGATGATGGGGGTACCCTTGTCACCGGAGCCGGAGGTCAGGTCACACAGAGAACCGATCAGGTCAGTCAGGCGGCGGGGTGTGGTGCCCTGAGAAGCCATAGTACCGGCCAGATCGCCCTTATCACGGATACGCTGCTCAATAGCTGCCTTCAGTGCATCACCGCTCAGATCAGCGAAGTCGTTGTCAGCCAGATACTTCAGCTTCAGTTCGTTGGGAGTACCTTCCAGACCGGGAGTATGGGCAACGCTAACGCTGGGGTCAGCCAGCTCCCAGATCTTGCCCACGGGATCCTTGAAAGCGCCGTCGCCGTAGACCATAACTTCCACCAGCTTGCCGGTGCGCTCCTTGAACATAGTCTGTATCTGACGAACCAGACCGCTACACTCGCGGGGGAACAGCTTGACGGTATTCTCAGTGGACTTATTGGAGCCCAGCAGACCGAACTTCTCGTTGCAGCCGCTGCCGTCGATGGGTGCATTCAGGATATCATCCAGACCACAGACCTTCTCTGCACCGGCGCCCCACAGCAGGCGCTTGGAACGTGCACGGCTGTGAATATCACAGGTCAGGACGTTCTTGGTATAGTTCAGAATCACGCGGCAATCGTTGGCAAAGACGACTTCCACATCGCAGCCTTCTTCGCGAATCAGGTCGGAGTAGTACTGCACGTAATCCACCAGAGTGAAGGGGTGCAGGTTCTCACCAAACAGCTGACGGTAACGCTCCAGAGTCAGCACGTCGGAGTAGGGATTGATCTTGGCTTCATCCAGCTTGTCCAGAGAAACCAGCTCGTTACCCACTTCGTCGGAAGGATAGCTCAGCATCAGAACGATCTTCTTGCAGCCTCTTGCAATACCGCGCAGGCAGATTGCGAAGCGGTTACGGGAAAGAATGGGGAAAATGACACCGATAGTCTCACCGCCCAGCTTATTGCGCACATCGGTTGCAATGGCATCGACGGATGCATAGTTACCCTGCGCACGGGCAACCACGGACTCGGTAACAGCGACAACGTCGCGGTCGCGCATTTCATAACCTTCACTCTTGGCGGCTTCCAGAACACTGTCAACAACGATCTTTGCCAGATCATCGCCCTCACGAATGATGGGGCAGCGAATGCCTCTGGAAATGGTTCCAACTTTTCTTTCCATAATGATACCTCATTTCTCCGGGCATAAGGCGCCGGACAGAATCAAAACAACACACTTCTTTATACCGCAGATGCAGCCATTTTTCAATCATTATTTTCAGCTTTCTGCAAAATATTCAAAACTTTGTAGAATTCTACAAAATTTTATACGCTGCATTGTATCTCTCTGAAGCCAGGACGGGACTTCTTTGGCTCCCTGTTTCAGCAGCGTTTTCCGTTCACTTCGCAAAAAAAGCAACGGCAACAGCACCGGGACCTGCATGGGTACCCACAACACCGCAAATAACCGATTCCGGCACATCGTCAGACCACAGGTTTTCACTTTCCTGACGGTATTTATGAAGCAGTTCATCGCACGTTCCGGTGTAACCCAGCATGGCGGGCATGGTTTCATCAATACCCGCTTTGCAAATTTCCTGATTCATCAGCATATTTGCCTGCTTATTGCCCCGTCCTTTTGCCAGAACCTTGATTTCTCCGTCCACAAGCCCGATGACCGGCTTGATGGAAAGAATTCCTCCGGCAATGGCTGCAGTTTTGGACAGCCGTCCTCCCCGCTGCAGGTATTCCAGTGTATCAACTACCGCCATCAGCCGAACCCGATCCCGTTGCTGCTGCAGAATCGCAACAATTTCAGAAGCGCTTCTGCCCGCATCCACAAGGCGCAGCGCGTACTCTGTCATGATTGCAGCGCCAATGGCAATATTCCGGCTATCCACCACATGAACCTGCCCCGGATAATCCTCTGCTGCGATGAGCGCGCTCTGATAGGTGCCGGATAGTTTCGAAGATACCGCAATGGCAATGACTTCGTCACCGTCTGCGGCGGCCTGACCAAATGCTGCAGAAAAAGCATAAGGCGATGCCTGGCTGGTAGTGGGCAGTACTTTCGCGGTTTCCAGCATTTCATAAAACCTGCAACCGGTGATGTCCACTCCATCAATAAATTCCCGATCTCCAAAATGGACCGTCAACGGCACCACTACCACACGTTCCCTGACCTGCGGTATCAAATCTGCACTGGAGTCTACAACAATGCGAATACCCATAGTCGCTTCCTTTCTTTCATACGTTTTCGAGGCCTTCTTCGCAGATGGTCTGCAAGTGGCTTGCAATCAAACCTAGAACCTCATAAAAAACAGCCCGCTGTTCATCGGACATGCCGTCGCCTGCCTTCTCCACGGCCAGCTTTGCCCGTTCTTCCACCTGACCGGCGGCGGTTTTACCCTGTTCAGTCAGTGTCAGGCGAGAACGGTAACGGTTGCCATCCTTTATATCCCGCAGGATCATTCCCTCCTGCTCCAGTTCCGCTACCGTACGGGAGATGGCTGCCTTATCCTTATCGCAAACGGTACAAAGCTGAGTGGCCGTCAACCCTTCCGGATGATGGTGCATGGCAAGCAAACACTGGGCATGAGGGCCTTTCAATCCGTATTTTGCCATTTCCACCCGTTCAATCTTCTGAATGCAGCGGTAGATGCATGCAACCGCTCCGGAGAACTGTTCAAATCTCGAAATCATCATACCCACCCTTTATGTTGATATCTCAACATGTGATTCAAAGTTATAAGTTGACAAGTCAACTTCATAAGGAGTCTACCACACTTTTGTTGATTTGTCAACTTATCATTTTGCGATTGCAAGGCTTTGTAAAAGGATGTTGCATAAATGCGCAAACTATGATATAGTTGCAGTAATTAAGAATGCTGGAAGTATGCTTTCTACGCTTAGGAGGTCATTCATGAATATCATCATTGCAGGTGACGGCAAGGTCGGCTCTACACTGACCCGTTTGCTGTCTTCCGAAGGACACGATATCACCTTGATCGACACCAATGCCCAGGTTCTGGAGTCCAGTCTGGAGCAGTATGATGTCATGGCCATTCAGGGCAACTGCGCTGCCATGGAAATTCTGCAGCAGGCCGGTGTAAAGGATGCTGATCTGCTGATTGCCGCCACCAGTGCCGATGAGGTCAATCTGCTGTGCTGCACCACCGCGCACGGTATGAATCCGAAGCTGCACACCATCGCCCGTATCCGCAACCCTGAATATAACAGCCAAATCTACAAACTGCGCAATATCTTCGGTCTGTCCATGCCCATCAATCCGGAACGACAGGCAGCTACCGAAATCGAGCGGCTGCTGAAATTCCCCGGTTTCCTGCGCCGTGATGTTTTCGCAAAGGGCCGAACTGAAATCGTGGAACTGCGTATTGATGCCAAAAGCAAGCTGTTGGGCACACAGCTGATAGATCTGCCCGGCATTGTCAAGTGCCGCGTGCTGATCTGCGCTGTTCTGCGGGGCGGTCATGCTCTGGTTCCCAACAGCGGTTCCTTTACCTTCCAGGAAGGTGACCGCGTGTTTGTCACGGCACCCACCAAGGATCTGACCACTCTGCTGAAGAATCTGGGCATTATCACCCGTCGTGTCCGCAATTGTCTGCTCTGCGGCGGTGGCCGCGTTTGCATTTATCTGGCCACAGCACTGGAAAAGAGCGGCATTTCTGTCACCGTTGTGGAAAAGGATTATGACCGTTGCCGGGAGCTCTCCGAGCTTCTCCCCGACTCCACCATCATCCACGGAAACGCAGGCAACACGTCTTTGCTGGAAAGTGAAGGTCTGGCAAAATTTGATGCCGTCGTCACGTTGACCGGTGAAGAAGAACTGAATATGATTGTATCGCTCTATGCAAACTCCGTTGGTGTCCCGCAGGTCATTACCAAGCTGGGTCATATTGCAAATCAGAGCATCATTGACACACTGAATCTGGGCAGTGTTGTTTGCCCGAAAGATCTGGTGTCCAACAACATTGTGCGCTATGTCCGCGCCATGCAGAATCAGACCGGTGCCGCCATTTCCGTCCACTCCATTGCGGACGGTCAGGTTGAGGCTATGGAGTTCCATGTGGACGAGAATGCCAAGGGCTGCGGTATCCCGCTGAAAAATCTGAAACCCAAGGCCAATGTGCTGATTGCCAGCATCACCCATGGCTCCGTCACGGAAATCCCCAACGGCGATTCCATGTTCCATGCAGGTGACATCGTTGTGGTTGTCACAACCGGCCGCGGTTCTATCCACCAGCTGAATGATATTTTCGCATAAGTGAGGCGCCTATGAATTACAAAATGATGGGGCGCTTCATTGCCCAAATTCTGTCAATTGAAGGCATCTTTATGATCCCGGCACTGCTGATCAGCCTCTTCGGCGGTGAGGCCGGCGCGGCCAGCGGCTTTCTTTACACCCTCGCCTTGATTGTTGTCATCGTTGCGGTGTTGTTTCTTCTATGCCGTAATGCACCCAGCGCCTTCTATGCCAAGGAAGGACTCGTCTGTGTCGGTGTCAGCTGGATTGTTCTCAGTCTTGTAGGCTGTCTGCCTTTCTATATTTCCCGGGAAATCCCTTTGTACATCGATGCTTTCTTCGAAATCGTATCCGGTTTTACCACCACCGGTTCTTCCATTCTGCCCAATGTAGAAGCCCTGTCCAAAGGACTGCTCTACTGGCGCAGCTTCAGCCACTGGCTGGGCGGCATGGGTGTGCTGGTTTTTCTGCTGGCATTCACCGGTGAGCAGGGCAAGGGTTTTACCATGCATCTGCTGCGGGCGGAAAGCCCCGGCCCCAGTGTGGGCAAACTGGTTCCCAAAATGCGCAAAACCGCATCCATTCTCTATTTGATCTATATCGGTTTGACCGTCATCAATGTCATCTTCCTGCTGATCGGCAAAATGCCGCTGTTTGAGGCCGTTTGTACCGCTTTCGGTACCGCAGGTACCGGCGGTTTCGGTGTCAAAAACGATTCCCTTGCCGGTTACTCACCCTATCTGCAGAACGTGACCACTGTGTTCATGGCTCTCTTTGGTATCAATTTCAGCTGTTATTACCTGCTTCTGCTGGGAAAAGTGCGCAGTGTATTCAAGGATGAAGAGCTGCGGCTGTATCTGGGTATCGTCTTCTGCAGCATTGCGCTGATTGTGCTGAACCTGCGCGATTTCTATGATACACTGGGTGAGGCCATCCGTCATGCGGCTTTCACCGTCTCCTCCATCATGACCACAACAGGCTATGCCACAACGGACTTTGATTTGTGGCCTGCCTTTTCCAAAGCAATCATTATGCTGCTGATGGTGATCGGTGCCTGCGCCGGTTCCACCGGCGGTGGATTGAAGGTTGCCCGCCTGATGCTGCTGCTGAAAAGCTTGAAGCGCAATATCGGACAAGTTATGCAACCCCGCAAGGTTCAGGTCGTCCGCAACAACGGCGGTGTCGTGGATGAGAAAGTCCTCGCAAATGCCAATGCCTATCTTTCCGCTTACGTGGTCATTCTGTTTTTGAGTTTTCTGATCGTATCGCTGGATAATTTCTCCGTCGGAACCAACTTCACAGCCGTGCTTGCCTGCTTCAATAATATCGGCCCCGGTCTGGAAGCTGTTGGCCCTACCTGCAATTTCAGTGCTTACAGCACGCTGTCCAAGCTGGTGCTGTGCTTTGATATGCTGGCAGGCCGTCTGGAGATTTTCCCGATTCTGGTTCTGTTTACCCGAAATACCTGGCGCCGCGCCTGAGCAAAAATTCACCCCGGTTCGCTTTGAACCGGGGTGTTTTTCATGCAGTTAAGTTTTGAATCCAGCTTCCCTTTTTCAGCATATATGCACCGAGGGCACATTTGAGCAGATCCAGGCTCTGCACAAGTGCATAGAGCGGCAGAATGGGCATATCCGTAAAACGGCTGAGCAGAAATGCCACCGGAATCATGCAGCACCAGACGTAGCCACTGTCAAAAACAAAGGTGATCAGAGTCTTGCCGCCGGAACGCAGGGTAAAATAGGTTGCGTTCAGGTAGGAATGGATCGGCATGGTGGCTGCGCAGATACAGATCAGCCAGGAGGCTGTCTGGCGAACGGATTCCGTGGTATTGTAGATCATGGGGAACACTTTGGAAACTGCTGCCAGCAGAATTCCGAACGCGCCGCCCACAAACACATTGGCCGTGATCAGCTTGCGGTTGCTGCTGCGGATGTATTCCACGGTATTGCCCGCACCCAGCATCTGGCCCATCAGAATGCCGACCGCATTGCCACCGGAAAGAAACGCGACACTGGCAAGGTTGAAAACGGTGGACGAGATGTTCATGGCCGGTACTACCTCCAGACCACAGGTAGAGTAGCACTGGTTCAAAAATGCCATACCGCCGGACCAGAGCGCTTCATTCAGCAGCAGCGGCATGCCTTTGATGGCAATTTTCTTCAACAGGCTGACCGGGATGTAAAGGCTGCGGTATGCGCCCTGAATAAAGACGCAAATCTTGGTGTGCAGATGGATCCAACAGACAACGATCAGCAGTTCCACATAGCGGGAGATGACTGTCGCGATTGCTGCACCTTCGACACCCAGTTCCGGTGCGCCGAAATGACCGAAAATCAGCACATAGTTCAGAACCAGATTCACCAAAACAGCCACAACACCGGCAACCATAGGCACCGTAGCCTGACCGGTTTCGCGCAAGGTGCTGGCATAGGCATTGCACAGGGCAAAGGGCACCAGACCCCACATTTCAGGCCATAGTACAGCACCTGCGCCGCCTCAGCCGCATCGCCCTCACCCTGCAGATACAGGTTGATCAGCGGTGCGCCAATCGCGGTAAAAATGCCAATGCCCAAAATAGAAAGCGCAGAACAGATCAGCAGTTTAAAACGGAACGTATAGCGAATACCCTCGTGGTCATGGGAACCGTAAAACTGGGCAGTGAAAATGCCCGCACCGGAACTGGCTCCGAAGACACACAGATTGAACACAAAGATCAGACCATTAACGATGGATACACCGCTCATCTGGATACTGCCCATCTGTCCAACCATAATGTTATCCAGAAGGGAAACAAAATTGGTAATACCGTTCTGGATGATGATCGGGATCGCAATCAAAAGGAAGCGTTTAAACAGCGCTTTATCGACAAATCCTTTACGCAGCATAGGAAACCTCAACAATTTTCTAGATATTATGCAGTATTATAGCAAAGAATACGAGCGGGGACAAGTCCCCGCTCGCTTTATTTTTATACAAGTTTTCCTGCCAGATACACCCGTTTTTTGGCATAGTCGGGACTGCAAACCACAAAATCAGCGTGCTTTCCCGGAGTAATGGAGCCGACCTCGCCCTGAACACCCAAAGCGCAGGCAGGATTGACGGTACAGGCACGGATTGCATCCTCTGCTGGAATTCCGTAGGAAATGGCATTGACCATACACTGCCACAGATTGGTGGCTGAACAGGCGATGGAGCCGTTATCCAATCGTGCAACACCGCCGACAACTTTGGCTGTCAGGCCACCCAGATCGAATTCGCTGCCTTCCGGCATACCTGCGCAGCGGCCCGTATCGGACACCAGAATCATCCGCTCGCCGCCGAACATGGAGAATGCCAGGCGAATGGCAGACGGATGCACATGAAGGCCATCGCAAATCAGCTCCGCGCGTACATGGGGCGCTTCAGCTGCGGCGGGAATCACACCGGGATTGCGGTGATCAATGGCGTTCATACCATTGAACATATGGGTCAAGTGGCTGGCACCGGCGCCAAAAGCAGCCTTCGCCTGTTCGTAGGTCGCATCGGTATGGGCAACGGAGACCGTGCAGAGTCTGCTTGCCTTGCGAATAAAATCCAGCGCACCGGGAAGCTCCGGTGCCACATCCACAATGCGGATCAGATTTCCGCTGATTTCATTGAGTTTCCGGAATTCTTCGAAATCCGGAAACTTCAGATACGCAGGATTCTGCGCGCCGCGCTTTTTATAGGAGAAGTAAGGGCCTTCCATATGGATGCCGCGGATTCTGGCGCAGCCGGAGGGTTTTTCCTCTGCCAGACGGCGGGCAGTGGCATAAGCCTTTTCCAGCACATCAAACGTCTGGGTCATGGATGCGGGCGCAAAGGAAGTAACACCGCTGGCCAGATAACAACGGGCCATTTCCTTGAGGCCCTCATAATCACCATCGGAAAAGTCATAACCGGAATTGCCATGGGTGTGGACATCCACGAGTCCCGGAATGACCAGAGCGCCTTCCAGATCGTAGGCATCCTCCGGCATATAGTCGGGCAGGACCTGTCCAAAGCGGCCATCCTCTGTCACCTCGAAGGTGCCGTGATGGAAGCGACAGTCGGAAGCGTAGATTCGTGCATTTTTATAAAACATGCGTACTGCTCCTTTCCCGTGTGCGTTTTTATTTATCTTACCATGTCACAGCAGAAAAAGCAATGAAAAGTGCCACCTTTCGGTGGCACTTTGAATTAACATTTGCTCATCAGGCGGACATAGAATTCCACTGCCTTGGAGATGGTTTCCAGACGGATGCGCTCGTTGTTGCCGTGAATGGTGGCGCGCTCTGCGGCAGTCAGATCCATGGCGGAGAAGCGGTAGACCTTGTCGGAAATGCGGCCCCAGTGACGGGAATCGGAACACTGGACCATCAGGTAAGGTGCCACGATGCTGCCGCGCCAGGTTTCGGCTACAGAGGCAGAAACCTTTTCCCAGCCGGGGCAATCGGTGGTGGAAACACGGCTGGGCTCCGATGCTTCCAGTGCAGAAACCTCCACCGCATCATCATTTACCACCTTGCGCAGGTAAGCCAGTGCGGATTCAATGCTATCAGAAGGATTCAGTCGCATATTGGCGACCATTCTGGCTTCCGGCGGAATGACGTTGGCAGCGGAGCTGCCCTCCATCTGCGTAAAGGCCACGGTGGTACGCACCAGCGCGTTCATTTCGCCGCCGGAAGTTTTTCCCAGCAGGTCAATGACCCAGCCAAAGCACCACATGTTCGCGAAAATCATGCGGTACAACGGTGTGGAATAGCGGCCAAGGGTATCAAACATCTGGGCTGCGGGGCCTTCAATATGCGCCTTGAACGGCTTGTTCTCCAGACGGGCGCAGGCACGGGACAGGATACCCACAGGGGTATGGGGCTTGGGCGCGGAAGCATGACCGCCGGCAGAAACGCAGCGAAACTGTGCATTCATCATACCCTTTTCCGCAATGCCGATGAGGCCGCAGGGCTGCTTGACACCGGGGAATACGTTTTCCACCACTGCGCCGCCTTCATCCACCACCATAGCTGGGGTGATGCCCTTTTCCTCAAACCAGTCCACAATATTGGCTGCGCCCTTGCCGCTGACTTCCTCACCGCCGGAGAAAGCAAAGTAAACGTCATGCTCCGGCTGGAAGCCCCTGGCGATCAGGCTGTTGGCAGCATAGAGAACACCGTTGAAGGTAACCTTGGTGTCCAGCGTACCGCGCCCCCACATAACACCATCCTCAATGATGGCTTCGAAGGCAGGCTTCTCCCACTGGTCTTCGTTGACAGGCACCACATCATAATGGGCCATCATAACAGCAGGCGCTCCGGCAGTCTTACCGGGCCATTTGAACAGC
Organism: Faecousia sp.; assembly: GCA_045120675.1. Lineage (GTDB taxonomy): Bacteria > Bacillota > Clostridia > Oscillospirales > Oscillospiraceae > Faecousia. The sequence goes on from JBGVFB010000038.1 coordinate 36,131, forward strand.
AGGCCGCGGTCAGGCAGCTGCTGAAAATCACAAGTGGCAAAGACTTCGGGATACAGAGCCGGCAGCTTGGAAATCAGCTTTTCAAACTCTGCGTCATCTTCCCGGCTATGGTCGTAATAGGAAATGGTCTTGCATTTGACCAGCTCTGCCAGTGCCTTCACAGCGCCGTCTTTATCAAAGCTGACTTCTTCATTGGAAATCGCAGGCTGGGCCTTGGGCTTAAAGGTCAGGGTGCGGACCAGAACCACAGCAAAAAATACCGCGATGAGACCGATCAGAATGGAACCGAACATTTACAGCACTCCCCTCTTGTACAGGATCCGGCTGACACCGATGGTGAACAGAACGGACACAGGAACCATGATACCCACCGTACCGGCATTGAGCGCAGGCACAAAGATGAACAGAATCAGCATCAGCACCACGGGCGCAATCGCGATCTTCCAGTTCTTGCTGACGAAGGCAACACCCAGACCACCGAAGAGGGCGGGCAGCATCTGCGCAAAGGCAGGTTCCAGAACAGGTGCTTCCAGAATGGGACTCAGGGGAACAATCAAAATGACACCGATGATGATAATGATGGTGGTCACGATGGAGGAAGTCGCAATGGCAATGGTGGAGATGATTTCCCCCTCCTCGGAAGATGCGCTGACCTCGTTCTGCTCCAGCGCATTGATGGCGCAGGGCAGCTTCAGGTTGGAAATATTACCGGTGACAAAACTTAAGTAAGAGCCGCCGGCACCCAGCATCGGAACAAAGGTAATGGTTTCCACCACACCGACTGCCCAGTACATGGGCGCAGTCGCAATCAGACCCACCACCAGTGCGCCCCAGTCGGGTGCTGCGCCGAAAATCAATGCCACGGAAATCGGGAACATCATCAGCAGGATCATGACACCGATGTTCCAGATACGGCCGTCACGATGGACGGAATCAATATAGGACAGATTCTTTTTCATAACGGCACCTCCTTAGCTTAAAAGTGCGGTGATCGGAATGGCAGATGCCATGCCCAGAATCAGGGAGATGGGCAGCGCATAATCGCCCAGCCACTTCCACTTGCGCATAGCAAGACCGAGGATCACCATGATCAGTGCGGACACACCCATGACACAGACCGGAATCAGGCCGGTGGTGGGTGTAATACCCTCCACAGGATTCCAGAGCATGGAGAAATCGCAGAACACGAAGCCGAGGAATGCGGCGATCATGCCGATGAACATGGCATTCTGGAAAATTTCGGACCACTTCTTGTCCTTTGCCTCCAGCTTGGTCATGCCGCCCAGCAGCTTCTTGCCGATGACGGGAACAAGCCAGATGCCGACCATGATGGAAATGGTCATAACCAGCGTAATGTTGACAAACTGCTGGGCAGTCAGTTCCGAGATCTTGCCCAGTTCCAGACCCATGGCGCTGACCGCATTGGATGCGGCAATGGCTTCGTAGCTGAGGGAACCCACCACAGACAGCCGCAGCCAGGGCAGCGGAATACCAAGGCTCTTGGCCAGTGTAATGACACTGATGACGATGGACACCGCAGGCGCGATGGTGAAAATGGCTGCAGTTTTGATGGTTTTGCGGATTTTCGTTTGGTCCATGCCGATTTCCTTGCTGCGCTTCAGGGCTTTGACAAGAAAATACACGGACTGGCCCAGAACCACCGCAACCAGAATACCTGCCAGCACAAACAGGATCGGATGGTTGGTTGTAAATGTCATAGAAATACCTCCGTACATGAATAAGTCCATTATACCATGGGTATTTTCGGTGTACAATACACAAATCGACAAAAAGTCCGCCGTAAGTGACGGCGGACTTCATTTTTACAGGTATGGAGCCAAAAAAGACAGCAGGACCGATGTAATCAAACCGGCAATGGTCAGCGACAAGCTGCTCACCGCGCCAGCCATTTCACTCATTTCAAAGGCCCGCGTGGTACCGATCACGTGGGAGGATGTGCCGGTGGCGACACCCTGCGCGATGGGGTCTTCCAGCCGGAGCCACTTGCACAGAGGCGGCATCAGAATATTGCCGGAAATACCGGTGATGATAATGACCGCGGTGGTAATTGCCGCAATGCCGCCCATTTCCTCGCTGAGCACAACACCAATGGCCGTGGTAACGCTTTTGGGCAGTAGTGAAAACATCATGGCATCGGACAGTCCAAAAGCTTTCGACATCAGATAAATGCTTCCGATGCTGCAAAGCACACCGCATAAGACACCGATCATAATCGGGAGCAGGTGTTTCTTCAGTCTGTCGATCTGCTCATAAAAAGAAATTGCAAGGCAGATGGTAGCAGGAGTAAGCAGATAGGACAAAATCCGGCAGCTTTCCTGATAAACCGCATACGGAATATCCAGCACCGTCAACAGGCCGATGATGACCAAAACAGAAACCAGAACCGGATTGAAAATGACCAGTTTCAGCTTTTTCTGGCAGGCGGAAGCCAGCGCAAAGACGACTACTGTCAGAGCCGCAAAGAAATAGGTGCTGGCAGAGAAAAGTTCACACATCCCGCTTTTCCCCCTTTCTGATCAGCCACTGGGTCACGATGCCGCTGACCGCAAAAACCACAATGGTGCCGACCAGGCAAATCACCAGTACCGGGATCAGCACCGGACGCATCACAGGCCAGAAGTCCATCAACTGCACCGTCGGCACCACGAACAGCAGCGAAAGGATTGATGTCAGGAATGCGCCTGTTTCGCGGACAGATTCAATGCGGATGATCTTCAGCGACAATGCAGCGAACAGCAGAACCATGCCATAAATAGAAGCCGGAATCGTCAGAGGAATCAGATAACGACACACTTCTCCCAGAAATGAAATGAACAGGATCAGACCAATTTGCTTTAAGTACTTCACAGTGATGGCCTCCTTTTGCCTAATTGCCTGTATTATACCATCACAGAAAAACAAAGTCAATTTCGACAGAAATTCCGCATCAAATTCCTTGCTATTTTCGCTTGGCTGTTGTAAAATAAGTGGTGATTTGATTTTTACAGAAAGAGGCATCCGCTATGGTCAAACAGGGCTTCGACAACGACAAATATCTGCAAACACAGTCCGCCCATATCCGGGAACGACTGGCCAGCTTCGGCGGCAAGCTGTATCTGGAATTTGGCGGCAAGCTGTACGATGATTATCATGCAGCCCGCGTCCTGCCCGGTTTCCAGCCGGACAGCAAGCTGCGCATGCTGCTGCAACTCAAAGATCAGGTTGAGATGGTCATCGCCATCAACGCAGCCGATATTGAAAAGAATAAAGTCCGCGGCGATCTGGGCATCACCTATGATATGGATGTGATTCGTCTGATCGATATCTTCCGCGGTTTTGGACTCTATGTTTCCAGTGTGGTTCTGACCCGCTACACGCCCAACGCACAGGTCAATGCTTTCCGCGCCCGTCTTGAGAGCATGGGTGTGAAGGTTTATCATCACTACGCAATTGAAGGTTATCCTGCCAATGTGGCTCACATCGTCAGCGAAGAAGGCTATGGCAGAAACGACTATATTGAAACCACCCGCGAACTGGTGGTGGTTACCGCACCCGGTCCCGGCAGCGGCAAGCTGGCTACCTGTATGAGCCAGCTGTATCATGAGCATAAGCGCGGTGTGCAGGCAGGTTATGCAAAATTCGAGACCTTCCCCGTCTGGAATCTGCCCCTGAATCATCCGGTGAATCTGGCTTATGAAGCCGCCACCGCTGACCTCAGCGATGTGAATATGATCGACCCCTTCCATCTGGACGCCTACGGTGTGACCACAGTCAATTATAACCGCGACGTGGAAGCCTTCCCCGTACTGGTTGCCATGTTTGAGAAGATTCTGGGTTATTGTCCCTATAAGTCTCCCACGGATATGGGTGTCAACATGGTCGGCAACTGCATCATTGATGACACGGCCTGCCGTCAGGCCTCCGGTCAGGAGATCCTGCGCCGTTATTACTCCGCCCTGTGTGACCTGAAGAAGGGCAAAGTTGCAGACAGCGTGATTCAAAAGCTGGAACTGCTGATGAAGAAGGCCGGTGTTACCATCGAAGACCGTGCTGTTGTCGCTGCCGCACTGAAACGGGAAGCAGACACTGCCGCACCTGCTGCCGCTATGGAGCTGCCCGATGGTACCATTGTCACCGGCAAGACCTCCGAGGTGCTGGGTGCCTGCGCTGCGCTGCTGCTGAATGCACTGAAGACACTGGGTGGCATGCATGATCAGCTGCACCTGATCTCCCCCGTGGTTCTGGATCCCATCCAGCACCTGAAGGTGGATCATTTGGGCAACCGCAATCCCCGTCTGCATACGGATGAAACGCTGCTGGCGCTGTCCATCTGCGCCGCCACCAATCCCACTGCAGAGCTGGCTATGGCTCAGCTGGACAAGCTGCGCGGCTGCGAAGTCCACTCTACCGTAATCCTGTCCGAAGTGGATGAACGCACCTTTAAGCGACTGGGTGTCAATCTGACCTGCGAACCCCGATTCAAAGGATAACTTATCCGGAGCGGCATGGCTGACTGTGAAACCGCCTGCTGCTCCGGTTTTTCGTATTCTTAAGGATGTTTTTTCTCCGTTTGCATAGGCTATCTCTGAAAGAGGAAAAGGAGGATGCCTATGGCGGATTTTCAGGGCTGGCGCTGTCGGCTGCAAAAGCTGCGGGCCATGCATATTTCCACCCACGCAGCCCATGCATGTTATTTTATTGTTTTGTCGATCTTTCCGCTGCTGGTGCTGATGTTCGGAATTCTGCGCTATACTGCGCTGCAGCCACTGGACTTACTGGATTTGATCAGTGCGCTGCTGCCGGAAGCGCTGCTTCCCCATGCGTGGAAGCTGATCTCCGGCGCTTACGAAAACACTTCCAAGGCGGTCATTTCCGTATCGGTTTTGACGGCATTGTGGTCCGCCGGACGCGGCATTTACGGTCTTCAGGCAGGACTGAATGCCGTCTACGGAATCCATGAGGATCGGGGCTGGCTGCGTACACGTATTCTGTGTGCTGCCTATACCTTCTTATTTATTCTGGTACTGCTGCTGACGCTGGTTCTTAACGTGTTCGGCAATACCATTTTAAGATTACTGCGGCAAAGATCCGGCTTCTGGGGATGGATCAATCTGGCAGGACTGCGGTTCTTCCTGCTGGTTGTGGCGCAGACCATGCTGTTTTGCGCCATGTTTATGTATTTACCCGGCCAGCATCACAGTTTCCGTGAAAGTCTGCCCGGCGCCCTTCTGGGCGCTCTGGGATGGATGGGTGCATCCGGTCTGTTTTCCCTGTATGTGGAGTATTTTCCCAGGTATGCCAATATTTTCGGCTCTGTGTATGCGGTCGCGCTGGCAAGCTTTTGGCTGTATGTCTGTGTCAGCATTGTTTTTTACGGTGCACTTCTGAACCGGATTCTGGCAGAAACCGGTAAATAGTTTCGAAATTATGTATTTTTCGTAAATTTCCGATCTGTTTACGCACTGTTCACAGATCATGCTTATGATGATAGCATCAGGGGGTGTGGAAATGTTTGGCTTTGTGACCGCCAGTGTCAAGGAACTGGATCAGATGCAGCAGGATCGCTACGGCGGCGTGTATTGCGGCATTTGCAGAGAAATTCGCACCCGTTCCGGCCAGACTGCCCGACTGGGACTCAGCTACGATATGGCGTTCCTTGCCCTGCTGCTCATGAGTCTTTATGAGCCGGAAGAAACATCTGCACCCCTGCATTGTGCCGCTCACCCCCTGCGCCGCCGCAACTGGGTCAGCAACCGGTATGTGGAATATGCTGCGGATATGAACGTGGCACTTTCCTACTACAAGCTGCTGGACGATTGGCACGATGACAAGAAAGTTTCTGCAAAGCTTTTGGCCGATTCCATGGAGAAGCATCTTCTCCCCATCGCGGAGCGCTATCCCCGCCAGTGTGAAGCAATCCGCACCTGTCTTGAGAGATTAAGTTTACTTGAAAAAGAAAACTGCCCCAATCCGGACGAGCCCGCCGCCTGCTTCGGCCAGCTGATGGCGGAGCTTCTGGTATATCACGATGATCTTTGGGCGGATACGCTGCGGCAGGTGGGATTCCATCTGGGCAGATTTATTTACATGGCCGATGCCGCGGTGGATTACCGGCGGGATGAACGAAAAAACAAATATAACCCCTTCCTTGCTATGGGAACCGGTGAAGACTGGGCAAGATGGGATGAATATCTGGTGCTTGCTATGGGGCGATGCACCGCAAATTACGAAAAACTGCCGCTTGTGCAGGACAAAGCCATCCTCGATAACATCCTGTACAGCGGTGTATGGTGCAGTTTCAGAGGAAAAGGCGCAAAAGTGAGGGAAGAAACATGATCAGCGATCCTTATCAGGTTCTGGGTGTCAGTCCCGACGCATCCGACGAAGAGATCAAGCAGGCCTACCGAAAGCTGGCTAAGAAATATCATCCGGACCTGAATCCAGGCGATGAAGCAGCTGCCAAAAAGATGCAGCAGATCAATGCGGCCTATGATCAGATCAAAAATCCGGAGAAGTACCAGCAGCAAAATAGTGGCTATGGCGGCGGTTACAGTAGCTACGATCCCTTCGGTGGCTTCGGCGGTTACGGCGGCTATCAGCAGCGCGGCTATGCCGATACGGAGGGCGCCGACAATTATCAGAAGGCAGCCTACAATTATATCCGTTTCGGTCGGTATCAGGAAGCGCTGAACGCGCTGAGCAATGCTTCCCAGCGGGATGCACGATGGTATTATCTCAGTGCATTGGCTCACGACGGACTGGGTAATCAGGTTACCGCGCTGGAGCACATCCGGCGGGCCGTATCCATGGACCCGGACAATCAGGAATACCTGCAGGCACTGGAAGAAATCGAAAACGGCGGTGCCGGCTACCGGCGGCAGGCCGGTTCTTTCCGGGGGTTCCAGATGCATGCAGACCCCTGCTCCGGTTTGTGCTTCTGCTATCTGGCGCAGCTGTTTTGCTGCCGCGGCATCATTTGTTGCTGAATGTAACATGCAGTCTGGCAAATGCCAGACTGCATTCTTTTTTATCCAAGGGCGGCGGTGACAAGAATGCCCAGATTGTCACGGTAGATCTCGTCAAACTGCTCCAGTGGCAGCGGATTCTCCCCGCTGCCCACTTCGATGGTGTAGCCGGGCTTCCGGAATGATTTGATAAACCAGTCCTTGTAGCCTGCATAGCTGGACACCTCCGCCGGTGCGGTCAGCGTATAGCCGCTCACTTCGGCCAGCCGGCGGCCCAGTTCTTCTGCGCCGGGCACTTCGATATCATCGAACTGCCAGTAGATTTCCCTCCCCTGCGCGTGATAGGCAAGGATCAAATCGGGGTTTATGTACTCCGTATAGCCCGCCAGCACGCGGCTTTCTCGCTGGTTCAAAGGAGCGCGGCCTACATAATCTCGCGGCCCGGGGCGGGTATAGCCCTGACTGAATTTGATCTCCCGCGCCTGCAGCCAGCCGGCGGGATACTGCAGATTCAGATCAATACCCAGTAGATTTGCTTTCCATCCATCCGGAAAAGGAATCCTGGGATAATTGTCCGCCAGTGCGCGGGCGGTTTCATACTGCCCCTCCCCCGGTTTGATGGCTCCGGTAACCAGATCCACCCCATCAGGGTTTACCATGGGCACCAAATAAATGGTCACTGTTTTCGCAAGCATTTTTGCGTTCATTCCGAAGATTTCTCCACCGTTTTCGATTGCTTCTGCCAGTTCTTCCGCAAATTTCAGCAAAATCGGAGTCGTAATCCATTCATTGGCATGGTGGGCCGCGGAGTAGATCACCTTGCGTTTCCCTTTGCCGATGACGAGTGTGCGGATTTTCCGTCCGAAGGCCGTTTCTGTCAGCAGCTCTGTGCGCAAAAACGGGTAGATTTTCACCAGTTCCAGAATTGTGTTGTTGCACAGTTCGGATGTCTGTGGTACATCGGTTTTTACAATCGCCATAAAATCGCCTCCGGTTATTCTATGCATCGGTATAGATTTTGTGTACAAAGTTCCTGTCGTGTGGTAAGATGTAAAAAAGGTGGTGCAACATATGGACAACGGACAAGATTCTTTTGATGCGGCGCAGGCCGCCCTGCAGCAAAGCTGGGAAGTTCACAGGCAGGCATTCGGGCCGATTCTGGAACCTGCCTTTGCGGAAAATCCGCAGGTCCGCATTACGCTGATTGCCGCCCTGAACCACATCAGCCGGCGGGAGATTCAGCGGGGTCTGGAGCTTCTGAAGCAGATTAAAGAATTCTGCATTTACGAGGAAGATAAAGCCGCATGGACATTCTTTGTGGGTCTGTGCTTCGAAATGGGTGGTGCAAAAGAGCAGATGCTCAAATGGTATGCCGATGCAGGCAAGTTCCACCATCGCTTTTATCTCCCCTACTTAAAGCTTGCAAAGGCAGCCCACAGCAGTGGTGATTTTCAGTCTGCAAAAGGATACTATGAGACTGCCATCGAATGCCTGCTGGAAATGCCGGAAAATGACCGGGACGATGTGATTCTCGGTTCTGCCTGTACCAATCTAACCTCCTGCCTGACCATGCTGCACCAGTATGAAGCTGCAGAAAAGGCATGGGTAGCTGCACAGCAATTCCCCGCCCAGCCCGGTGCCGCCGCAACCGGTGCCATTCTCTATGCAGCCATGGGTCGAAAAGCGGAAGTGGATGCCCTGATTGCACAGCTAAAGCAGACGATGCCTGCTTGGGTAGCACAGACAGAGGAAATGACGCAGGCAATTTTAGACGGAACACATCCCGCCTATCCAAAGGAATAACGTGAAACCTCCGCCGGATATCCGGCGGAGGTTTTGGTATTTATTAAGCCTTCTGCTCGCAGTAGATGCAGCGGTGGATGTTCGCTGCCTTATCGGTGAGCTTGAAGATCTGGGGCAGTTCCTGCTCCACCTGGGAAATGCACTTGGGGTTATGGCAGACAAAATCGTATACAAAATCGGTGGTATCGACCGTCTCTTTCACAGGATCAGCCTTGGCTTCTGCCAGCAGCTTCAGAATCAGCGCCATACGCATATACTTGCCGTTCAGTGCCTGACGGAAGTATGCAGCTCTGGGATCATCGTCGACCTTGACAGAAATCTCATTGACGCGAGGCAGCGGATGCAGGACAGCCATTTCCTTCTTGGCAAGGCTCATCTTTTCTGTGGTCAGCACGTAGCTGTCCTTCAGGCGCTCGTACTCTGCCTTGTCATCGAAACGCTCCCGCTGGATACGGGTCATGTACAGCACATCCAGAGAACCCATGACCTCTTCCATAGTCTCCACTTCGGTGTAGGGGATCTGATGCTTCTCCAGCACATTGTAGCGGATGTAACTGGGCAGCTGCAGCTCCTTGGGGGAGATCAGGACGAACTTGATGCCCTCATAACGGCTCATAGCTTCGATCAGAGAATGGACGGTACGGCCGTACTTCAAATCGCCGCACAATCCGATGGTCAGATTGTCCAGACGGCCCAGCTCGCGGTTGATGGTCAGCAGGTCTGCCAGCGTCTGGGTAGGATGGTTGTGACCGCCGTCACCGGCATTGATGACGGGGATGGTAGCAGCGCGGGAAGCAACATAGGGTGCACCCTCGCGGGGGTGACGCATGGCAATGATATCTGCATAGCAGGAAACAGTCTTTGCAGTGTCAGCCACGCTCTCGCCCTTGGCAGCGGAGGAAGAACCGGCTTCGGAGAAACCGAGCACAGTACCACCAAGCTCCAACATGGCAGCTTCGAAGCTCAGGCGGGTGCGGGTGGAGGGCTCGAAGAACAGGGTTGCCAGCTTCTTATGGGCGCAGGCATCCCAGTACTTTTCAGGATGAGCTGCAATGTCCTTGGCGGTAGAAATCAGCTGGTCCAGTTCTTCAGTGGTAAAATCCAAAATGCTGATCAGACTTCTCATATTACTTTGCTCCGTTCACAGCCAGATAATTCTTGATTCTGGTGACGTTCTCTTCGTTTGCGGGATCCTCTTCCAGATACTCGATGATGTCATAGACATCGACCACGGAGTAAACGGGGAAACCGAACTGCTCTTCGATCTCCTGCATAGCACCCTTCTCGGTCTGGCCCTTTTCCTTGCGGTCGACCATGATGAAGGTAGCAACGACCTTGGTGTCCTTCAGGTGGCTCAGGATCTCCATAGACTCGCGGATGGCGGTACCGGCGGTGATCACGTCCTCGATGATGACGATCTCCTCACCTGCCTGGGGAACATAGCCAACAAAGGTGCCGCCTTCGCCATGATCCTTGACTTCCTTGCGGTTGAAGAAGAAAGGCAGGTTCAGGCCGTTCTTGGACAGGGCAACGGCTGCGGAAATGGACAGGGAGATGCCCTTATAGGCAGGGCCGTACAGAACGGACTTCTTATCGCCCAGCTTGTCAGCGTATGCCTTGGCATAGAATTCGCCCATCTTGGTGATCTGGTCACCGGTCTTGATCATGCCGGCATTGACGAAATAGGGAATCTTGCGGCCGGACTTGGCAGTGAAGTCGCCGAACTTCAGAACACCTGCACCCTGCAGGAATTCAATAAACTCTCTCTTATAAGCTTCCATGTTTATTCTCCTTTCAATCAGTCGCAGAACTCGGCCACACAGCGCTGGTAAGCAGCAACAGGGTCAGCAGCAGCGGTGATGGGACGGCCGACAACGATGTAGTCGGAGCCGATTTCCTTGGCTGCAGCGGGAGTCATGACGCGCTTCTGGTCGCCCACATCGCCGTCAGCGAAGCGGACACCGGGGGTGATGGTCAGGAAGTGCTTGCCACAGGTATCGTGGACCTTGCCTGCTTCCAGAGGAGAGCAGACGATGCCGTCCAGACCGGATTCTTCAGCGCACTTGGCATAGTGCATAACCACCTCGTCAATGGGAGCATGGATCATCAGGTCGTTCTCCATGGACTCCTGGTCGGTGGAGGTCAGCTGGGTGACGGCAATCAGCAGAGGACGGGTGCCGTCTGCACGGGTCAGACCTTCCAGAGCAGCCTTCATCATGTTCTTGGTACCGGCAGCATGCAGGTTGGTGATGTCCACATCCAGATTGCTCAGGACTGCCATAGCCTTCTTGACCGTGTTGGGAATATCGTGCAGCTTCAGATCCAGGAAGATCTTATGGCCGCGAGCCTTGATCTCCTTGACGATGCTGGGGCCTTCTGCGTAGTACAGCTCCATGCCAATCTTCAGGAAGGGCTTACGCTCGCAATTTGCGAACTTATCCAGGAATGCAAAGGTTGCTTCTGCAGAAGCAAAATCACATGCTACAATTACGTCTTTACCCATTACTTTACGCCTCCAATAATTTCATTCAAAGAATTGATTCTATACTTAGCCATGACTTCGGGCAGTTCCCGCACGATGTCGCGGCAGATATACGGATTGACCAGGTTTGCTGCGCCGATCTCCACGGCAGTTGCACCGGCCAGCATCATTTCAATCACGTCCTCGGCGCTGGAAACGCCGCCCATACCCACAACAGGGATGTTAACGGCATGAGCCACCTGATAGACCATGCGAACTGCCACGGGGAAGATGGCACTGCCGGAGAAGCCGCCCATGGTATTGGCGATGACGGGCTTGCGTGTCTTCAGGTTGATGCGCATACCAAGGAGCGTGTTGATCAGGCTGATACCGTCTGCACCGGCCTCCTCACAGGCCTTGGCGATGGAAACAATGTCGGTGACATTGGGAGAAAGCTTAATGATGACGGGCTTGGTGGTGACCGCCTTGACGGCGCGGGTCACTTCCGCTGCCGCTTCCGGCTGGGTGCCGAAGCTCATACCGCCGCCGTGAACATTGGGACAGCTGACATTCACTTCCAGCCAGCCAACCTGCTCTTCCTTGTCCAGTTTTTCACAGGTGTAGGCATAGTCTTCTACGGAAAAACCGGAGACATTTGCCATGACGGGCTTGTGGAAACACTTTTTCAGCTTGGGCAGTTCTTCAGCGATGACCTTCTCCACACCGGGATTCTGCAGGCCGACTGCATTGATCATGCCGGCGGTGCATTCCGCAATACGGGGAGTGGGGTTGCCGAAGCGAGGATCCTTGGTGGTACCCTTGAAGGAGAAAGTACCCAGTTCGTTAATGTCATACAGTTCCGCGAACTCGTAGCCAAAGCCGAAGGTGCCGGAAGCAGGAATGATCGGATTATCCAGTTCGATGCCGCAGAGATTGACATTCAGCTTTCCCATAAGATTTCCTCCTTCTTCATGACAGGGCCTTCCTTGCAGATGCGCTTATAGCCGGTCAGGGTCTTGCAGGAGCAGCCCATGCAGGCGCCGAAACCGCAGCCCATACGCTCTTCGAAGCTCATCTGGCCGGAGGTGGCAGTTGCCTTATAAACAGCCTTGAGCATGGGCTCGGGGCCGCAGGTGTAGAAATAGGTGTAGTTTTCGGGCAGGGCATTGGTGACGAAACCCTTGACACCATAAGAGCCATCGACGGTAGTGACGGTCACATCGCAGCCCAGCGCCTTGAATTCCTCTTCGTAGAAGATTTCGGAAGCGGTATTGAAACCCAGAATCACGGTTGCCTTGATACCCATCTGAGCCAGACGCTTGGCCGCGCCGTACATGGGAGGAACACCCACACCGCCGCCAATGAGGACGGGATGCTCACCGGCCAAACTCAGGTCGTAACCGTTGCCGAGACCGGTCAGGATGTCCAACTGTTCACCGGCAGCCATAGCAGACATCTGCTCGGTGCCGTGGCCCACCACCTTGTAGACGATGGTCAGGGTATCCTCATTCCAGTCGCAGACGGAAATGGGCCGGCGCAGGAACTTTCCGGACAGCTGAATGTTGACGAACTGACCGGATGCGGTGATGGCGGAGGTATCGCCCTCCAGAACCATACGGTACACATCGCGGGTCAGCGCGGTATTCTCAAGAATTGTAAAAATACTCTGTTTCATATCATACCTCTTCTTTGTAGACCAGCTTGCCGTCGCAGACCGTTGCCTTGCAGCGGCCGAAGACGCGCCAACCGGTAAAGGTGGATGCCTTGCCCATAGACAGGAACTCGGCAGGATCGATCTCATACTCTGCGTTCAGATCCCAGATGCTGTAATCCTCACCCAGAGGCAGGTTAAAGCGCTTTCTGGGGTTTGTGACCATGACCTCCAGCAGGCGCTCCATGGTCATGATACCGGTTTTCACCAAATGGGTGTACATGATGGGGAATGCGGTTTCCAGGCCAACCACACCAAAGACGCTCTTTTCAAGGCCTCTTCCCTTCTCTTCCGCGCTGTGGGGTGCATGGTCGGTGGCCAGCATATCGATGGTACCGTCGAGGATGCCTTCCAGCAGTGCCTTGCGGTCTTCCTCACTGCGGATGGGGGGATTCATCTTGAAGCGTCCCTCTTCGCGCAGGTCCATATCGTTCATGACCAGATAATGGGGACCTGTTTCGCAGGTGATATCCAGACCCTCGGCCTTGGCCTTACGGATGATGTCCACGCTCTCCTTGGTGGAGATGTGGCAGACATGGTAGGCGCAGCCGGTTTCCCGGATCAGTTCGATATCGCGGGCGATCTGTGCCCACTCGGATTCGGAACAGATGCCGCGGTGGCCATGGAGCTTTGCGTACTCACCGTCATGGATATAGCCGCCGCGGAGCAGGTCGTTGACCTCGCAGTGGGCAACGATCATCTTACCCTGTGCCTTAGCCCGGAGCATGGCCTGACGCATCATATCGTCGCTCTGGACGCCGCGGCCGTCGTCAGAGAAGCCGCACACAAACGGTGCCATGCCCTCGATATCAGCATGGGTTTCGCCCTTCTCGCCCACGGTGATGGCACCGTAGGGGTAGACATGGATGCAGGCATCCTTTTCAATCGCCGCACGCTGGACGTTCAGATTTTCGACAGAGTCCGGCACCGGATTCAGGTTCGGCATGGTGCAGACAGCGGTGTAGCCGCCGCGGGCGGCGGAAAGAGAACCGGTTTTCACCGTCTCCTTATAAGAAAAACCCGGCTCTCTGAAATGTACGTGCACATCACAAAAGCCGGGAAAAATTGCGTATCGGGGGGAATCAAAACAAGACAGTTCAGGGGACAGTTCCACCTGCTGCATCAAAGCGGTACCGTAAAAGTTCGCCTTCATCTTCCGAATCTCCTTTCCAAAATCCATAAAAAAAGCCCTGCCGCATTCGGCAAGACGCATGGAAAACCGCGCTTACCGTTTCTCTCGTGCGGCTCAAGTCCTTATTCTTAAAGATTTTATCATAATGTGGCTTTTTTGTCAACCGCTAAAAAGCATCCCGGTGCTGGATGCACCGGGATACGGATCATTTCAGGGCGCTGCTGCTGTTGAGGATCAAAGAGCTGTAGAGGAACAGAACATCCTGATTTTCAAACTGCAAATATTGTTCCAGCAGCTGAGGCGCGATATAGCGGGTATCGACCACCGTGATCTTGGCATAATCCTTCAGAAGCAGCGGAATCAAGGAGCTGCCAAAGGAGTCCCGGAAAACCACCAGTTCCTTACCGCTGTCGGCAGCGGGGTTGGTGATTTCCAGAAGTGCTGCCGCGCCGGAAAGGTAAATGTCGTACAGGTCACGGGACCGGAGCTTTTCCATATCGTAAACCGCCGTGGTTTTTCCGGTTTCAAAGTTGTAGACCGTGCAATTTTCCAGCACTTCACCGGTCAAATAGTACATGGTTTCCGGCTCCATGGGCAGCGCTGCCTGACCGTAGTAAACACCATAGAAGGGCCGTTCCACAGCTGTCTGTGTCAGTTCCTCCGCAGCAAAGCCGGATACGCCCATGGCTTCACAGATGCACTTTGCAACGCTGTGCAGCCGCTCCTGCCGCCAGTGGGTGTCGGTGCGATAGTAATCCGAAACCGTCAAAAGATCGGAAACATCCACAAACTGCGCCCAATCCATGGACGATGCGACAGTGGAAAACATCGTGTTATAATCCATGGCGGGATAGCCGTTGGCTTCTGCCAGATAGAGTCCCTTATCCGGCACAACGGATGCAAAGATGTTGCAATTCGTGCCTGCCAGATAGGTTTCATACAGGGAATCGAATTTCTCCATGGCGGAAGAAACCGACGTTTCATTCAGGGGATATTCCAGCTTGGCGGCATAGCCATCAGCCACATAAATATTGTTGTTATCTCCCTGACGCAGCACATTGTAGTGAAAGCGTGCTTTCAGCTGCCGGAAGGTATCCCGCAGCGGGAACTGATCGAGGGTAAAATCCTCGAATTTCGTCATAAACTTGCCGCTGAGGATATTTTCTGCCGTGATTTCAGGCATCTGCGCCAGTTTGCGGCGCTCGGAATCGGAGATATCGTGGGTAGGGCCGAACCATGCGCCAAGGATGAGCGCCAGCCACAAGGCGGCCAGAAGGGCAAAGCCAAAGAGTCGAACTTTTCTTGTCATCTTCGCCACCTCCTCAGAAACGGAAATACAGGAAGGGATTAAAAGACCCATCCACAAGATAAGCCGTGCAGGTCAGCAGCAGTGCAATCAGGACAACCGGTTCAACAATTGCCAGTGCCTTTTCGGGGATGCGGGCTGCAATCCGCTTCGGCAGCGGTGTTGCACCCACGATGCTGAGTGCAAAGACAACTGCATAGCTGCGCAGGTAGTAAAGGGATTCCGCCGTAGTCAGGGGCAGTCCGCCGAAGAGTCCTGCCATATCCTGCACAGCCTGAGCAAGATCAGCCGCATTAAACAGAACAAAACTCAGCATGACAATCAGCAGCACATAGCCATGACGCAGAACTGCCGGCAGCTTCTGCAATACAGGCAGCCATTTTTCGATCAGCAGAACTGCCGCAAACAGCAGTCCCCACAGCACGAAATTCCAGCTGGCACCGTGCCACAGGCCCGTCAGCATCCAGACCACCATGATATTGAACACCCAGCGGCCGCTCCCCACCCGGTTGCCGCCAAGGGGGATATACACATAATCCCGGAACCAGCTGCCAAGGCTCATATGCCAGCGGCGCCAAAACTCCGTAATGGATTTCGACAGGTAGGGATAGTTGAAATTCTCGATAAAATGGAAACCGAAAATACGGCCAAGACCGATGGCCATATCGGAATAGCCGGAAAAGTCGAAGTAGATATGGAGCATAAAGGCAACCGCATAAAGCCAGTGAAACAGCACGCTCTTTTCATTGCTGGCACGGAAAACCTCTGTCAGCAAGCCCAACTGATTGGCAAGCAGAATTTTCTTGCCAAGGCCAATCAGAAAACGGCGGATTCCGGTCATTGCATCTTCCATGGTTGTTTCGCGGTTCTCCAGTTCCCGGGCAACATCCACATAGCGGACAATGGGTCCGGCAATCAGCTGCGGAAACAGGGCCACATAGGCACCAAAGGTAACAATGTTCTTCTGCGGCGCAGCTGTGCCACGATACACATCCACCACGTAGCTCATACACTGGAAGGTGTAAAAGCTGATGCCGATGGGCAGCGCCAATTTCAGCAGCGGAATGGAAAGACCCGTGACAGCAGCAAAGCTCTGCAGGAAAAAGTCTGCGTACTTAAAAACCGTCAGCAAAGCAATGCCGATGATAACGGACGCAGTCAGCCAGATTTTCTGCGTCTTTCTGCTTTTTGCACGGCCGATGCCGAGGCCGCAGAAGTAAAATGCGGCGATGGTTGCGATCATCAAAATCACATACTTCGGCTCACCCCAGCCGTAGAAAATCAGGCTGGACAGCAAAAGTACGGCATTTTTGATCCGCTTCGGCACCGCAAAATACACGATCAGCACCGCAGGAAGAAAGTAGTATAGAAATGGAATACTTGAAAATAACATAAGCGTTCCTCAATCGGGGAATTTCTTTTAAAAAAGGCAGCGGCTGTTACCGCTGCCTTTCGTCTTAGTATACGGTCACATCGCCGCCGCAGACCTGAGCGAATGCATCCACAAAGGACTGGGAGGTCATTCCGCTGTCGCTGGCTACCATGATCAGCATCACGACATCGCCGTAGGAAACCACCTGCAGATCATCTGCTTCCACGCAGATCCACTTGCGGGGGTCAATGCCGGTCTTCATGCTTTCGGCAACAGTCTTTACGTCAGCGCCTTCCTTCACACGAACCATTGCCATGTCGTATGCGATGGAACCCATCATGGGGCCAAAGAATGCAGCCTCGGTGATGTCATCGGCATTAGCAAGGCCAGTGTTGCTGCTCAGGAACCACAGGCCGTCCTCAGAAGTATCGGTCAGGTCGATAGGCATGGTGCCGCCCATAAATTCGACAGGCTGGATCTCAATAATCTTGTTCAGCAGTTCTTCCATGGTGCCTTCCACATGCTTCACAGCCTCGGTAGGTGCAGTGGTAGGTGCGGGGCTGGGTTCTACGGTCTTGCCGCCGCAGGCAGCAAAGCTGAACATCAGAGTCAGAGCCAGCAGCATTGCAAAAATCTTCTTCATGTTGTTTCCTCCAAAATATTAGGGTTTGTTGTTCTTACGAATGAAATTGTACCCGATCAGCGGGAAAGTAATACCTGCGGTTACTCCCGCGGTATCAATCCAGACATCAATCAGGCTGGGACCCCGGTCCGGTGTGAAGACCTGAATGGTTTCATCCACACAGGCAGCCAAAAGTCCACAAAGCAGCGGCATACAAAGAAGATGCCATTTTTTCTCACCTGTCATACCAAAAAGCCAGCAAAGCGCGGCGCCCAGACAGGCAAATTCCGTGAAATGTGCCATTTTGCGAATCGCAAAATGGAGTTTTTCCGCACCGGTTTCACCCAAGCGCAGAAAACTGTTGATCCATTGCAGAATACTGCCGCTCATGGCACCGGATTCCGTGCCGGTACACAAGGAGTTGCCCCAAATAAAGGTCAGGATTGCAGCAATGATTGCAATACACAGGATCATTCTCTTTTTCGTTCTTTTCATGCCCAGATTCCCAAATGCTCCAGCAAAATGCGCAGACCCAACAAAATCAGAATCACACCGCCGGCAATCTGTGCCTTCTTCTCGAAGCGTCCTCCGAACACATTGCCGATCTTCACGCCAGCCGTGCAGAAAGCACAAGTACACAGACCGATCAGGGTCACCGCGGCAAAGATGCCGTCCATACCCCAAACGCGCAGTCCTGCCATAGCAAGGGAAATACCCACCGCCAGTGCATCAATGGACGTTGCAATTGCCATGACGAACATGGTCTTGGGGGACATGTCCGCATTGGCATCGGTGCAGCATTCGCATTCGTTCTTCTCAAAGGCTTCCTTCAGCATGTTGATGCCGATGATTCCAAGGAGGATAAATGCCACCCAATGGTCAACCGCTTCAATGGCATCCGCAAACAGTGTACCAAGGAAGAAGCCGATCAGCGGCATCAGTGCCTGAAAACCGCCGAACCACAGTCCGCAGGTCAGACCTGCTTTCAGCGTTGCCTTCTTCATGGCCAGTCCTTTGCAGATGGACACCGCGAAAGCATCCATGCTCACGCCCACGGCAAGGATCATCAGTTCCGAGAACCCCATAAAAAATAACCTCCGCACCAAATCTTCGGCGCAGAAGTCTACTCAAAAAAGAGGACACTGAGCCGGTGACCAAGTCTCGTCATTTCAGGCTGAGCCAGAAAGATAACCTTTCAGTATGTTGACCCGGCCGCGCAAGATGCGCCGACTACTCCCTCTTCGCAGCGCATTATAACAAAAAGGGGGTACACTGTCAAGGGAATCGGCAAGATTTAAACATTATTTAACAATTACAGGAATGTTCTGCTAAATTCGGCAAATAATCAGACAAAAAGTTCCAGAATCCGCTCGCAAACAAACACCGCCGCGCAGCTGGCAAGGGAGACTGTCAGAAGGGATTTTCCCCGGAATGCCAGCAAAACTGCGATGAGCAGCGCCGCAACACCGCTGATGATATAGGTCGTATCATAAAGGATTGCCGGGAAAGTCATGGCGGTCAGGCAGGCATAGGGCACATAGTACAGGAAAGACTTCACAAAGCGGCTTTTGATGGGTTTGCGAAAAACCGTCAAAGGCAGCATACGAATCAGATAGGTAGTCACTGCCATGGCAAAAATGTAGGTGTAAAGACTCATGCGTCACCCTCCTGTTCATCAATGGGGAACAGCCATGCGCAAAGGGCTGCCGCAATAACGGTACAGCAAACAATGGCAATACCCGCGCTGATGCTCTGCAGCAGCGGGAGCCACTTGAACAAGCAGCTGAGAACCAGGGCTGCTGCAACTGCCGCCAGTACGCGCTTATCTGCCTTGGCAGGCGGCACCACGATGGCAACGAACATGCCGTAGAGCATGACACCCAGCGCGACGCGGATATTTAAGGGCAGGACGGAGCCTGCCAGCGCGCCGCAGAGGGTGCCGCCAGTCCAACCCAGAATAGGTGTCAGACCGAGGCCCATAAGGAAGGGCACAGTCAAAGGCTCCCGTTCTGCCATTGCAAGGGCAAAAATCTCGTCCGTATTGAAAAAGGCGATGGCAAGACGGGGCAGCACACCAATGCGGCTGCCCATCCGCTGGCTGAGTGCCAGACTCATCAGGGCATAGCGGCTGTTGATGACAATCTGGGTCAGGATTACTTCCCAGAGGGTCGCGCCTGCGACCATAAGGGTCAGACCCGCGAACTGACCGGCACTGGTCAGATTGGTAACGGAAATCAAAGCCGCATCCAGCGCACGGATTCCCTGTGCAGCGGCCATTGCTCCGAAGCCGAAGCTGACGGAGAAATATCCCACACCCACCGGAAGTCCCCGCCGGATGCCGGTGGTGTAATGTTTCAGATTCATGGTATCATCTCTGTTTTCTATAGTATATCCGATTTATTATAGCAGGTAGCAGTTGGAAAATCAATTCAGGATTACAAAAGAACTGCATGCATCGCTAGGAGAATATATCCCCCAACGACGTTCTAGGAATTACTCGCGGTTCTTACTGTGCGATTTACTCGGACAATGAGATGCTGGACTCTCTTGATTGGCACGCACTTGACGAATCAATTCCATCCACTCCTCCATGCTGTTTTGTTTTTTCTTTGATCTTATTGGCTGGTTGCGTTGTCCTTCCATGCTTTGGAGGGCTGAAGGTTCCGATATCGCTGCAGGTGTCTGGATATCCCTGCGTATAGATTGCAAATCTGCAATTTCCCGGCGCAGTTGATCCCGTTGGTCCTCCAATACGCAAATGGATTGCTTAAGGTCTTGTAGGTGGGTTTCTTGCGCCTGGATATGCATCCTCATGTCGTTCAGGATGCGCGTAGTAGCGCTGATGTATCGGTTGAGCAGCTCCCCGGTTACGCGATATCCATGCATCAATGTGATGGGTGCCAGATCAGTCTTGCCCTCCACGATCTTGCGGATACTGTGGATGATTGCTACAGCCGATTTGAGGTCCTGGACTTGCATATCAGGACTACTCAGTATTTCAACGATCTGATTGCGGTAATGCTGCAGGGCAACAAACCGGTCCTGTGCATCTTGCCATACCTCCAGTCTCATATTTTTTGATGGATCCTTGTAAGGATACTTATCCCGAGAAATACCATACTGGAGGCGTATCCCCTGCTTGTCCATGGCATACTGCATGATATTATACAACTTGTTACGCATCGCGTTAAAGTAGAGCGGCTGCTTCTCGCTTGCGTTAACAATGCTCTGCTCCGGAAGGTATCCCATCATTTGCAGGGCTCTGTCCTGTCCACGATAGACAGGGAGATCAGATTTCCATGCAACCTTCGGCGCAGCCACAAAGTAATCTACATGGCAGTGGAAGAATCCCTCTTCATCCAGATGCAACGTACATCCGAGGACCCGAAAATACGGAAATGCATCTTGGATTGCTGTAGGCAATGCCTCAAATACAGCAATTGCTTGATCTCGATCAATCAGCTGACGATCATGTTTGTCACCAAGGCCGATAATAACACTCTTATAAATGGGATCCGCTTCGACGCGGCCAGTGGTCTGATGCCGATGCTTAGATGTTGCGTGCGTAGATGCGTAATCGTAATCCATATGTGTATAGCTGCTTGGGCTCGGCTTGTGATTAAGCTCGCCGGCCTGATATCTAGCCAGCGCGTCAGCATACCGTTCATCCCGCCGTTGATTATATTGGTCGATGTACGGATGCATAATTCCGTTAATTTGGACATTGTAGGGGATGTATGGCATTAACTCGATCACATCCTCCGGACCAGAGATGACGTGCTCCATGGTGCTTCGGTATTGGGTATCGTGGTTGTGTCGTTCGCTGCCCACACCGCATGTGATTGTTACACTGCAAATAATCATTGTGGTTACTCCTTATCTCATGTATTTTCGCTATTGGGTAATGTGATCAGGGTGAGAGTCTCACCTCCTTGTATTTTGTCTATATATCCTATAACGAACTAGGAAGGCATTTTGTGACACCTCGCGTTTGAAATTTTTATTTTTCGGAAAATTGATCAAATGTCAAAGTAGATTTTGTTGATTATGTCGAGTGTTTTGCAGTAGGAACTTCATTTTAAACACCAATAGTTAACAATAACCAGAGAATAGTTTATTGAAGGTTCTGTAGCAGCTTATATGCATCTGACTATTTAGCGCAAAAGAAATACCTCCTATGGTCCGAAAACCATAGGAGGTTGTTTGTTGGAAATTAACCATTGATAACAGTATGCGCAAATATAGAAAGATAAAGAAGCTTTCTTTCATCCGAATTGTCATCTGGCGCTTACTTGATTTCCTGTTCAAGCTCATCAAATTCCGGTGTTGAAAAAAAATCTCCTAGTGTAATCTCTAAACCATCGCACAACTTTTTGATCGTCACAGCACCAGGATTCTTACTCTCGCCGTTCAAAATACTCTTTACTGTTGCTTGGGGAACAGCAGACATATTGCTAAGGCCATTGGGTGTAATACCATGCTCTTTGCAAAGCTGTCTGATTCTATTAGCAATCGCTTCCCGTGTATCCATAAATTTGCCCTCCGGATAATGTATCACTAACATGATAAACTACCTGAATTTTTATGTTAGTGATACTTCACTAACATAAAAATATATGATATAATAGTGATGTATCACTATTGCAAGGAGGGCACATATGCAAATTAATGGCAAAGAAATGCGTGACTACGTCCGAGAGTATCAACGTCTAAGCGAAAAATACAAGCGCGAAGGAATTAACGTTCACACCAGAGAGAAAATAGCCAATGACATGGGATTATCAGTTCAGCAAGCAGACCGCTATAAGAAAATTTACTTATTGATCAGTGAAATTCAAGAACTAATTTTTACCGACCAAATCGGTATGAGTAACGTTTATCCCATTGCTTCGCATAATATTGCGGAACAGCATGAGATTTATGGCATCTTGCAAAGTGCGATCCGTGACAATTACAAGATGTCGCGGTCGTGCGTTATGCAAATTGTAAGTGAGTATCGAAACGGCAAGCGAATCTGGGACGAAATAAAGCCCAAGTGCGCTTCCTACGCATCCAGACAGTCTCAAAAATCCGTTTGCCAGCATAAAGAAGCCAAAACATTCACATCATTCGAATCATCTTTAGATTCTATCAAAAAACTAACCGGAGATGAATTTGCTCTTTGGTTTGCGAACTTCTTAAAAGCAACAGGTTATTGTAATGTTAAGGTCACTGGTGCAAGCCACGATGAAGGAGTAGATATCATCGCTCAAAAAGATAGCATCAATTACTGTTTCCAATGTAAAAACCAGAACAGGGTGTATCTTTCTGCATTTCAAGAAGTGTTTTACGGAAAGCCGGATAATTGTAATATTCCAGTAGTTGTAACCACCGGAAGCATTGCAAAAACAGCTATGCTCTCTGGTGAAAGACATGGCATTCAATCCTGGGATGGGAAGTATTTATCCAAGTTAATAAAAGACGCACAGCAACTTGACGAATACAGCACAGATTATCTAATTGATAACTTTGAATGCAAATAAGAATTCCCTCCGGTAGCATTTTGAACAGAACAAATTGTTCCTTATACAGTCATCGGATAAAAAAGGGGCTGACGCACAATTAAAGTGCGTCAGCCTGATTTTTTATTTCTGTCAACAAATGCGCTCCCAGACACAATCATGTACTTGCGGATTCAATCAGGACAATTGTAGACATTATGTTGCTTGTATCCAGAAACCTTTTCAGATTGTGTATCAAGAAGTTTTTATAATCCCGCCCATTTTCTGAGAATATTTAAAAGCCAGATGCACTTTGAGTTGCACCCAATTTGTTAGATAAGTATGATATAATACTTGTACTAAGAAATAGGGTAATTTTCTGTGACTACTAGCAAAATTAAACATGATTCAAAAAATAAAACAAGCAAGATTATATCATTTAGGGGATGTATTTCTCCCGCTTACTTCAATAACTGCAACGGATGCATTGTACGTCCGAGTTATATGTCGGTATCTATCTGTTCAAAAAGTTTCCGTACTTGCGTATAGAAAATCAGGATACCTTATTCCAGTCATACTGATGTTACTCCGCAGGGGATAACGAACACCTCGAACAAAATTCTTTTCCCAGTTTCCATAGAGCTTCGGATGTGCAAATACCGCTTCTTCGATAATTTGAGGAATCACTTTATTTTAATATACTTCTATGATAAAATGAAGAAAAATTCGAAGGAGCAATATCATGACACCGAATACAAAGGATCGACTTCTGTTCATTCTGGGCATCGTCATCTGCTTTTCCGTAGCAGGAATGTCCTTGCTTTTTGAAAAACTGATTCCCGAAGAACTTCTGGGTGCATCCATCATTGCGCTGTTTACGGGTACGATTATCAACAGCTTTTTTCATCCGGCATGGATCAAGCCTGCGCTGAAGTTCACATCCAAAAAAATTCTGAAGGCAGCTATTATCCTTTTGGGTGCATCTTTGTCCGTCAGCACCATTCTGTCCGTTGGTAAAATGACCTTCTTCGTGATGATTTTCACCTTTACCATGTGCTTCGGCGGTGGCTATTTTATCCGGAAGCTGTTTGGTCTCAACTGGAAACTGAGTAATCTGATCTCTGCCGGCACCGGCATCTGCGGCGGCAGCGCCGTAGCCGCCATTGCGCCGGTCATTGATGCTGATGACAAAGACATTGCCTTTGCTATGTCCTCTACATTTCTCTTCGACATGGTCATGATCGCGATTTATCCCATCATGGGCAGAGCACTGGGCATGTCCGATATTGCCTATGGAATTTGGGCAGGTACTTCCGTGAACGATACTGCCAGTGTGGTGGCTTCCGGCTATGCCTTTTCCGAAGCCGCAGGCGACTTCGCCACAATGGTAAAGCTCACCCGCACCATCGCCATCATTCCTACCGTGCTGGTATTCGCATGGATTGGTGTCCGCATGAAGAAGAAGGAAATACAGATCTCCGGCGACGGCAAGAAAGTAAACATGATAAAAATCATCCCCTGGTTCATTGGTGGTTTTTCGCTGCTGGCTATCCTTAACAGCGCAGGTGTCATTCCCGCCGCAGTATCCGGAATCATGAAAACTGCCAGCAAATTTCTGATGGTCGCCGCGCTGGCCGCCATCGGCTTAAGTACCAGTATTTCCGACTTCAAAAAAGCCGGTTTGAAACCCATGTTCTACGGAATCACAATTGACACCTTGGTTACACTGACTGCACTGGTTGTCATTTGGTTCATGGGGTTAATGTAATTACCCCCAAACACAACATATATTTTAAGGTGGAATCGCACCTTTTCCCTCGATAGAAACAAAAGAACCTGGTTTGACTTTGTGCCAAATCAGGTTCTTCTTTTTTATGTTGCAAAGGCAGGGCTTAACGCGACGACCCTCCGGATACAAAAGGTTGTCCCTATGAGTATACGCGATGGTATGGGCGCGTAATCGTCCCTTGCGGTGGCAGCACTTTTATTTCTTTACTTTATGATAGCGCAGGGAGCAGATATCGTCACCCTTGGCGATGCACTTGGGAAGATCCAGCACCGCGCCGTAGGCTTCGCCGATGCCGTGGTCACCGCACATGGCGATATCACACAGAGTCGCGATTTCCTCATCGGTACAGCCGGCCTTCTGCCATGCCTTGACCAGCGGGCAGTAGTGGAAGTCGATATTCAGCTCGTCATCGGTAGATTTCAGCACATCCATTTCGAAAACCAGCTGGGCAGGCTTGGTGAAGAGCACCTTTTTCAGGCCCTTCAGGGAGTCGGTATTGCCCTTCTTGATATGGCGGGCACCATGGTCCAAGCCGCAGCGGCGGATGGCAGGATAGCCGAACTCCTTCCAATCAAGGCCGCGCTTGCCGGCTTCATCACACAGCAGGTACAGCCAGTAGGCACGATGCTCCAGCTGCTCGCGGATGGCTGCCAGCAGAGGGTTCTTATACTTGGCTTCATTTTTAACTTTGCTCATTTTGCTTCCTCCTCATAATATTCCAAAAAACGGCGGTAGAATGCGGTACAGCTTGCCAGCGCGGAAACATCGAGGTTTTCATTCCGGCTGTGGATGCTCGCCAGCTGCGCTTTCGACATACGAAGCGGTGCGAAACGCAGGACGCATTTGCACACATCGGTCAGGGTGCGGGCATCGGTTCCGGCAGGCAGAATGTAGGGAATCACAGGCGCGTCGGGAAAAATCTCCTCCACGCATTTGGACAGGATTTCAAAGGGCGGCAGGCCTGGGTCGGCGGGAGCGTGGAATTCCCAGCGGACACCGGGTTTTGTTTCGATGCCGTATTTGGCTGCCAGTTTTGTCAGATTTTCAATATCGGTCTTCACATCATTTTCATCCACACTGCGCAGTGTCACCTTGGCGGTACAGACAAGACCCTTCTCGGAAGAAACCACATCGTTGAACATCACGGTGGTGCCGATGAGTCCGCCTGCCTGTGCGCTGAGCTTAGGCAGCACCTTCACCAGAACAGGACCAAAGCACCAAAGGTTAGAAAGCAGCAGTTTCATGGGTGCGCCCGCATAGGGTGCCATGGCCTCGAACATGGCGCGGACCTGATCGTTGATCCGGCGAATAAAGGGCGGCTTCTTGCTGACCTCGGTGATAAAGGCCGCCATCCGCTCCGTGGGAGTGGCCTGCTGGCCGGAAGTGAGGCTTCCGTGAGAAGAGGCAGTTTCCGCAGTGAAAACCAGATCATGGATGCCCTTTTCATGGATGGCCACCATGGCACATTTTTCGCATTTCATGCCGCCGATAGGCGGGTCAATGACGGCACCGCCTTCGTCGAGGATCACGTCGAAGGTAATGCCCTGCTCTTGGAACCAGTCACGGGCGGCCGGAATGCCGTTGCCACTGGTTTCCTCATTACAGGAAGAACCGATCCAGACATTGCATTTGGGGCGGAAGCCCCGCGCCAGCAGCTGCTCCAGCGCCGCCAGTTCGCCATAGAGGGAACCTTTGGTATCCTGTGTGCCGCGGCCATAGATTTTGCCGTCAACGATCCTGCCGGCAAAAGGCGGATAATCCCAGTTCTCCTTTTCCGTTGCCGCCACCACATCATGATGGGACATGAGCAAAATGTTACGACTTTCATCGGCACCTTTCAGCTTGTACATCAGGCAGCCGTCACCGAAAAGCATCTTCTCGCAGTTTTGGTGGATCAGAGGAAATTCTTCCTCCAGCACAGTACGGAATTTGGCAAATTCCGTATCATCATGACTGCCCTTGACGGAAACGGTGGCACAGGCGATGAGCTTCTGAAATTGCAGTGCATAGCCTTCGGCCTTGTCCGAGTCAGACGGGATATAGGGTGTGAGTTTTCTTGCTTTCATAGAGAATCCCCTCTCTTGATATAGGGAATGAGGGGGACAAGTGTCCCCCTCGTATGTTTTGAATTAGAAAATGGGAACAACTGCGCCGGAGTAGGTATCGTTGATGTAGGTCTTGACAGCATCGCTCTTCAGGGCATTGACCAGAGCCTGAGTCTTCTCAGTATTTTCGTTACCGGCCTTGACAACCAGAACGTTTGCATAGGTGGTAGCGGAAATGGATTCGGCATCTTCAACTGCCAGTGCATCGGTGCCTGCGTTCAGGCCGGCCTGCAGGGCATAGTTGCCGTTGATGACAGCCAGTGCCACGGAGTCACGGACATTGGCGATCTGAGCAGCTTCCATCTGGAAGATTTCCAGATTCAGAGGATTGCCCACGATATCCAGATCGGTAGCATCCATGCCGACGCCTTCCTTCAGCTGGATGATGCCTTCCTGCTCCAGCAGCAGCAGGGCACGGGCACGGTTGGAACCGTCGTTGGGAACAGCGATCTTGTCGCCTTCGGAAAGATCCGCAATTGCGGACTTGGTACCGGCATAGATGCCGAAGGGTTCGTAGTGGATCATGGCAACGGAAACCAGCTTGGTGCCGTTGTCTGCGTTGAAGGTATCGAGGTAGGGAACGTGCTGGAAGTAGTTTGCATCCAGTTCGCCATCGTCAACAACCAGATTGGGCTGCACATAGTCGGTATACTCCTTGATGTCCAGCGTCCAGCCGTCCTTGGCCAGAACTTCTGCTGCGACCTTCAGGATCTCAGCATGGGGCGTGGGAGAAGCAGCGACGGTGATGGTCTTGGCATCGGCATTGCCGCCGCAGGCTGCCAGAGACAGGGTCAGGATCAGGGACAGAATGATTGCAATGGTCTTTTTCATAATGTTAACTCTCCTTTTTTAGCTTCTATTACGCAGCCGTTTGTCACAGGCTGTAGCTAACTTTGTACCGGCGGACTGGAACAGCTGGACCAGAATGATCAGTCCGATAACTGCCGCCCACATGATCAGGTATTTCGTGTTGTAGTAGCCGTATGTAATGGCCATCTGGCCGAGACCGCCGCCGCCGATGATACCGGCCATGGCACCGTAGCCAAGAATGGTTCCCACGGTAATGGTACCGCCGGAGATCAGGCTGGGCAGCGCTTCCGGCAGCAGTACCTTGGTAACGATCTGCCATGCAGATGCGCCCATGGACTGAACCGCTTCGATGACACCGTGATCCACTTCACGCAGGGAGCTTTCCACCATACGGGCTACCAGCGGGAATGCGCAGACTACCATGGGAGGAATCGTGGCCGGAGTGCCAACCTTGGTACCTACGATGAGCTTGCTCAAAGGCAAAGCAATAATCATCAGAATCAGGAAGGGGACGGAACGGAGCAGGTTGATGACACCGTTCAGCAGCTTCATCAGGACCGGATTCATGGGACGGATGCCGTCCTTTTCACCGGTGACCAGCAGGACACCCAGCGGCAGGCCTACCACATAGGCAAAGAGCACTTCCAAAGCCAGTGCATAGAGGGTTTCCCAGATGGCGAAGCCATAATTATTGATGATGACCTCCATCTGCTGGGCCATCTTTACGGAATCGGTAAAAACTTCAAACATCTTACCTTACCTCCTCTGCAGTGACACCTTCAAAATTATTCAGGTAGTCCAGAATCCGACGGCGCTCACTCAGTTCCTCCGGCAGGCTGATCAGCATGGTGCCGAAGGCCCGGCCGTCCACATTGCGGGTATCCGCACCCATAATGCTGACCTTGATGCCCAGATCCATGGCAACGGAGGCAATGATGGGATCAGAGGAAGTATTGCCGTTGAACGCGATACGGGCGATGGGCATTTCGTCCGTCAAAGGCAGTACCATATTGGGACTGACCAGACGGCGGCCGGCTGCGGATTTGGGATTGTGGAACACATCCTCCACCCTGCCCACTTCTGCCACTTCACCATGATCCAGAATCGCCACACGGTGGCAGATCTGCTCGATAACGGACATCTGGTGGGTGATGATGATCACCGTGATGCCGCGTTCTTTGTTGATCTTCTGCAGCAGCTTCAGAATAGAATCGGTTGTCTGGGGGTCCAGCGCGGAGGTAGCTTCATCACACAGCAGCACCTCAGGATTGGATGCGAGGGCGCGGGCAATGGCAATACGTTGCTTCTGACCACCGGACAACTGCACGGGGTAGGCATTGGCCTTGTCAGGCAGACCAACGATTTCCAGCAATTCCATGGCGCGCTTCTTGGCTTCCTTCTTCGGTGTTCCCACCAGTTCCAGCGGGAAACAGATATTGTCCAGTGCGGTGCGCTGATCCAGAAGATTGAAGCTCTGGAAGATCATGGAGATATTGCGGCGCTGGGTGCGCAGTTCCTTTTCACTCATGACCATCAGATTCTTGCCGTGGAAGAGTACCTGGCCGCAATCAGGACGCTCCAGCAGGTTGATGCAACGGACCAGCGTGGATTTACCGGCACCGGACAAACCGATGATACCGAAAATATCGCCCTTTTGAACCTGCAGGCTCACATTCTGCAGGGCGGCAACCTGATTGTCGCCGGTGCCAAAGGTTTTCGACAGTTCTTTGATTTCAATAATGGGTTCCAAAATATCCCCTCCAAAACAAAAAGTCCTTGTGTCTCGTTAGACACAAGGACGAAAAATCGTGTTACCACCTTGTTTCGCAATTCACCTCGCGGTGACTGCCTCATGAAGTACCAGCATACTCCTGCGCTTTAACGGGCGCACCCGTCGGAGACTACCTATCGCCCCCGCGGCTCCGGGACCATGTTCGGCCTGCTTCTTGACGTATTCCGCTCACACCAAATGCGGAACTCTCTGAACGAAGGCTGCAGACTTACTCTTCCCTTCACTGCCTTGTCACGTATTGGACATATTGTAGCAGTTTCGTGTGCGTTCGTCAAGCACAAAAATGCGCCGCAGACGAATTTTTAGTCGATTCCCTGCACATCCAGCAGTTCCACCACCTGCTGACCCCGCTGTGTCAGAGCAAAGCTGCCCCGGATGGGATAGGATGCGTAGGCAGAGTCATGGAAGCTCTTGAGGGGTTTGTCGTAATCGATGGAGATCAGCCCCCGTTTTTCCAGACACTGCAGGATCAGGCTGTACTCCTGCGGTGTTTTGTCGGCATCTTCCAGATAGACGGGAGTATCATCCCCCAGCTTACGCGCTACAGGCAAAAAAGGAATCTGGGACAAAAGCTGCAGCATTTCAATCTCACCCAATGTCAATTCCATGCAACCGCCGCTGCTTCCGCAACTGCCGCAGCTACCGCAGCATCCACTACATCCGCTCATAACATTCCTCCTGATTTTTTCTGCATGATAGCAGTTTCTCAGCAAAAAGTCAAATTCCTTTTTCAGGTTGCACCTTTGTGTGCAACTTTATTCTTTTTCGCCTGCACGGTTGAAAGGGAGGGAAACTATGGACCGGAAAACGGGAGAACAGGCACTGCGGGAACGAATCCGTAATGGCAGGATATCCCGGTCGGATGTGACCCGCCGGCTGGCAGAGCTGGCCTTCGGCAAAGCAAACGACTGTGTGCGGCTGGCATTGGAGGATGATCCCAATCTGGGCAGGCTGGACTTAAGTCTGCTCAGTGAGGTCAAACGCAATGACAAAGGCACAGTGGAAATCAAGCTCATTGACCGGCTGCGGGCATTGGAACAGCTTGCGCAGGTCGCAGGAGAGGACACGCAGGATCTGGAAGCTTTTTTACAGGCACTGCAGGGGGAGGCGGAATGAACTGCCGGACTTTTTCACCCAAGCAGCGCACCGCGCTTGTCTGGTGGGTTTCGGGAAATCCCCACAACCGGTACGAAGCCATCGTCTGTGACGGTGCGGTTCGTTCAGGCAAGACGCTTTCCATGGGGATGGGCTTTTTCCTCTGGGCCATGATGTGCTTTGACCACCAGCGTTTCGGTATCTGCGGAAAAACCATCCAGTCGCTGCGGCGGAATGTCTTGGGCGAAGTTCAGCCGCGGCTGGAAAAATTGGGCTTTCTCTGGAAAGAAAAACGCAGTGAAAATCTGCTGATTGTCAGATTCTGCGGGCATGAGAATCGGTTTTACATTTTCGGCGGACGGGACGAAAGCTCCGCCAGCCTGATTCAGGGCATTACCTTTGCCGGAATTCTCATGGACGAAGTTGCTCTGATGCCACGCAGCTTTGTGGAGCAAGCCTGCGCCCGATGTTCCGTCAGCGGGAGCCGACTGTGGTTCAACTGCAATCCCGCAGGACCAACACACTGGTTTTACAAAACGTGGATCCTGGAGGCAGACCAGCGCAATTGTCTGCGGCTGCATTTCACCATGGAGGACAACCCTTCCCTGTCGCCGGAAATCCGAATGCGCTATGAGCGGCTGTACAGCGGTGTGTTTTACAGGCGCTACATTCTGGGACAATGGGCACAGGCAGAGGGGCGGGTATACGACTTTTTCGAACCGGAAATGGTCAAGCCAGTGCCACAGGGGCAATTCGAAAAGTGGTACATTTCCTGCGACTATGGCACGGTCAATCCCACTTCCATGGGACTTTGGGGACTGCAAAAGGGCATCTGGTATCGTGTGAAGGAATTTTACTTCAATTCCCGGGAGGCTCAGCGGCAGATGACCGATGAGGAATATGCCGCAGCACTGAAAAATCTGGCCGGCGAGCGAAAAATCACAGCGGTGATCGTGGACCCTTCTGCTGCAAGTTTCATTGAACTGCTGCGGCGGAAGGGTTGGCGGGTACAAAAGGCGGATAATGATGTGCTGGCAGGAATCCGGATGACATCCGATGCTCTGAAAGAAGGACGGATCGTGATCTGCGAAGGCTGCAGTGACTGCATCCGTGAAATGGATGAGTATGTGTGGGATCTAAGCAGCGGTGCCAAGGATAGGGTCAAAAAGGAGCATGACCATGCCATGGATGATATGCGCTACTTTGTATCCACGGTACTGACGAAACGGGAGGGAGGCTTCACCGCCTGCACTGTGGAGCGGAGAAGATAACGAATAATTTTGAATTACCGAAAGGAGCGATTGCATTGAAGTGGAAACGAAAAGAGACAAACAATGTGACGGCCATTTGCCAGCTGCGTGATGGCCAGATTCATCCCTTTGGGGCATTGCGGGGATATGTTCCCCTCTGCCGCAGAGAGGAACGGCTCTATCAGGAGCTGCGGGAAGGTATTCCGGTGCTGGACGCAGCCGTAGGGAAACTGGTGCGGCTGACCGGAGGATTTCAGGTAAGCTGCTGCAACGCAGCAGCACAGCTGCGCATGGAGGAATTCCTGCGAACCGTTCCCTGCGGCCGCGGACAGTACGGCATCAACAATTTTCTTGCAGGATACCTGGACAGCCTGCTGACCTATGGACGGGCTGTGGGTGAGATGGTGGTCGCCGGTGGAAAACTGCGGGCCGTTTGCTGGGGCGATGTGAATGCCCTGGAGATTCAGGAGGGCAGCAGTCCTCTGGATGTGGTACTGTGGGGACCGGATGAACACGGTCTGATGCGGCCCCTCCCCTATCAGCATCTGCTGCTTCTGACCACCATGAATCCGGAGCCTGCAAATCCCTACGGTGTCAGCATGTTCCGCGGCATGCCGTTTCTGGCAGAGATTCTGATGAAGATTTACCAGACCATCGGTACCAACTGGGAGCGGGCCGGGAATGTTCGCTACAGCGTCATTTGCAAGGGCGGCGATGAACTGGATCCGGCCGTTGCACAGGAGCGGGGCAAGCAGGTAGCACAGGAATGGAGCCGCGCCATGGAGGCCGGCAAGAACGGTACGGTACGGGATTTCGTGGCTGTGGGCGATGTGGAGATCAAGGTAATCGGCGGTGAGAATCCCATTCTGGATTCCGAGGTGCCAGTACGGCAGATTCTGGAGCAGCTGGTTGCAAAAACCGGTCTGCCGCCTTTCCTGCTGGGGTTGAACTGGAGTACCACGGAGCGCATGAGCGCCCAGCAGGCAGATATTCTGACCAGCGAACTCTGGGCCATCCGGCGTACCGTTGAACCTGCCCTTGAGAAGATCTGCCGGACATTTCTGGCACTGGAGGGTCTCGACAACCGGATCACCATTGAATGGGATGACATCAGTCTGCAGGATATTACAGAGGAGGCCAAGGCCGATCTGTACCGGGCGCAGGCAGAAAAATACCGTGCGGAAGCACAGGGAGGTTAAGGAGTATGGAAATCAAAAAGGCCACAGAAGCAGTCAGCAGCGGTATTCCCACTGCGCTGCAGTTAGAGGCAATCAATGCGCAGGCCAAGGCGGCTCTCTCCGCAGAGCAGGTTTATGTATTTTCTCTGCGGCTGTGTGATGATCAGGTGGATCGGGATGGAGAACGGTTTGACACCGCTGCGCTGCCCGCTCTTGCAAAGCTGTTCATCGGTAAGACAGGCATCGTCGATCACAAGTGGAGCAGCGACAATCAGGTGGCGCGCATTTTCGCCACGGAAGTCGTCATGGAAGATGGAATCAGCTATATCAAGGCATGGGCCTACATCCGCCGGGGCGGCCATGCGGACGAGGTAATTGCCGACATTGAGGCCGGTATCAAGAAGGAAGTTTCCGTCGGCTGCGCCATGGGCTACAGCATTTGCAGCATCTGCGGCAGCGAATACGGCAGCTGTGGCCACAGCAAGGGGCAGTATTACGATGGGCAGCTTTGCTGCGCCATTCTGAAAGAGCCTATGGATGCCTACGAGTTTTCCTTTGTGGCAGTTCCGGCGCAGCCCAATGCCGGGGTTCTGAAGGGTCTCGGCAATGGCAGACGCACCCTGAAGGAGCTGGCTGATGAATTCGGTGTGCAGGGTGAATACCGTGCCCTGTTCAAGGAAGCGGAACTGGGACGGCAGTACAAGAAGCAGGTGCAGGACGATGTAGTCCGGCTGTGTCTTAGCCTGGAACTGGGTGTGGACGAGCCGACCTTGCGGGCCGTGGTCGAAAAAGCCGGTGCGGAGGAACTGCTGAAATTGCAGAAAGCACTGGATGCCCGTCTTGCAGAAAGCTATCCCGTCACCTGCCAGCTGGGTAATTCTTTTGCAAAAAACGACATCATCGAAAGCGGTTTTATGATTTAAGGTTTTCCGGAATTACCGGTTACCATATATTTTTAGGAGGAATTTAAAATGGGTTATGACAATCTGAAACTGGAAAAGGGTATGTATCGTCAGTCCGGCATGAATTTCACGCAGGTTCTGGAATCTCTGGACCCCAGTGAGAATTACCGCGGCACTGCGCTGGAAGGCACTGACGCATTTCAGCGTCAGCTGAAGCGCTTCGGCATCCGCGCCAAGGGCGCCGGTTCTTCTCCTGTGGAGAAGTTCTTCGCCACCTCTGATTCCGCGGTGCTGTTCCCCGAGTACATCGCAAGAACCGTCCGTCAGGGCATGGAGGAAAATGATATCCTGCCCTCCATCGTGGCAACCACTACCATGATCGATGCTATGGATTACCGCAGCATCTACTCCATTCCCACCGATGAGGATAAGGAACTGAAGAATGTGGCAGAAGGCGCATCCATCCCCACCACCGAAGTCAAGACCAAGGAACATCTGGTCAGCCTGACCAAGCGCGGCAGAATGCTGGTTGCATCCTATGAAGCCATCCGCTTCCAGAAGCTGGATCTGTTCAGTGTCATGCTGCGTCAGATCGGTGCCTACATCCAGAAGCAGCAGCTGGCTGATGCAGTCAATGTGCTGATCGGCGGTGACGGCAACGACAATGCCGCACCCAGCTTCACCGTCGGCACCGCTCCCCTGTCCGGCACCAAGGGCACTCTGGCTTATGATCAGCTGGTAGAATTCTGGGGGCAGTTTGATCCCTACACCATGAACACCATTCTCTGCTCCACCCCCACCATGACCAAGATGCTGAAGATCGCCGAGCTGCAGAATCCTCAGACCGGTCTGAACTTCCAGGGTACCGGTGTGTTCGGTACTCCTCTGGGTGCACAGCTGCATCGCACCGGCGCTGTTGCCGAAAATGTGATCATTGGTCTCGACAAGCGCTATGCACTGGAGCAGGTTCGCGCAGGCGACGTTCTGGTGGAATACGACAAGCTGATCGACCAGCAGCTGGAGCGCGCTGCCATCACCTCCATCTCCGGCTTCGCCAAGATCTGTGACGGCGCTGCCTGTGTTCTGAACGTATGAGCTTAACAGAACAGGTTTATACCCACGCGCTGCTTCTTGCCGGTGATGTGGCAGAGCATCAGTCACGGATGCTGGAAGCACTGTGCGGGGCGGTGGTATCCTCCCTGCAGGCCCGTCTGCGGGAAGGTTTGACCCCTGATGACTGCAAAGCAGATTTCATCGTCGCAGCCAGCCTGATGGCATTGGCTGCACTGGCCAGCGTATCCGAGGAAGTACCGGTGGAGCAGATCTCTGCCGGTGACTTCACCATCAGAAAGGGTGCTGTGAGTCATGATGCTGCCTCCAATTGCCTGCGAAATCAGGCGGAGA
Organism: Faecousia sp.; assembly: GCA_045120675.1. Taxonomy (GTDB): domain Bacteria; phylum Bacillota; class Clostridia; order Oscillospirales; family Oscillospiraceae; genus Faecousia. Next base: position 71,308 of record JBGVFB010000038.1, read on the forward strand.
TGATGATCAGCCCCTATCTGAAGGACCGTTTCTCATTCCGGGGGATTTGAAATGCGGCAGATGATTGATAAAATTCTGAATACCTACGGCAGTGCGGTAACGCTACAGCGGAAGGATGAGGAATTCAGCATCCGCGTGTTCTTCCAGCCGGTCCGGTCCAAGAGCTGGCAATACCTGGAGGGGAATTATTCCCCTCTGGGCGAAATTCCCCGGGGACAGTATGTGTACATCGGCCCGGCAGAGCCGAAGGCTGAAGCCGGTGATACACTGCTCATTGAGGACAAAGCCTACTGGCTGCGGCGGACGGAACTGGTACGGGACTCGGAAGGTCCCGTATATTGCTGGGGCCTGTGCGTGGAAAAAGGCGGTGAGGACAATTGGGGACAATCGTAAATCAAGTCATTATGCAGCTGCGCGGCTCGAATATCCGTGCGGATGAGGCTTATCCCGGCGGGCGAATCCCGGCACTGACCGGTGCAGTCGCCGCTGTACGGTTGGGAAGAATCGACCGCAGTGTGCGCACCACGGCCGTGCAGGTGGTGGTAATGAGTCCGGCCTCTGCCGGCGGCAGCCAGTGCGAAGCCACCGCCCTGCAGGCAATCGAAGTGCTGCAGGGCATGGGCGGAACCTGCACGAAGGATATTTGTAAATTCGATGAAATGGCAGATGTATTCTACATTGAAATCGAAGCTTCCTTCTTTGGCACAGCATTGGTCGATGATTGGTCTGCAGGACCGGGTTATTCCGTCACCATCGGTCTGCAAAGTGTGCCTTATGCAATCAGCTTCGGGTCGCAGCGAGCCGTTGACGAGGAAGTTACTTCTATTGCAAATGCCAAATGGCAGTTCACGCTGGAAGAGCTTCTTCCGCCGGAGAGCAGCGAACCGCCGGATCCTCAGGAACCTTTTACGCTGATTGTGGTTCGGGAGACCTTTGATGAGATTTTAACAGGCTGCCACTTGATCAGTGTCAAGCGGGAAGATACCCTGCGCGGAGTCAGTCAGGTGCGTGTTGGCATCGCCGACAAACGCTCAGTTGTTGGAATTCTATAAGGGAACCCCATGGGATTATAAGTCCCATGGGGTTCTTTTTTGCAATATCCCCTTGCGCGCAGGTGTATGTTGTGGTAAGATAATGTGTAGCTTGCTACATTTTATTTGGAGGTGAGCATCTTGCTAAAACATTTGGGTCACTATGTGCGGATTCTGCACTGGTGCACCGACCAGCGCATCACAAATGCACTGGCGGAAATGGAACTGACTGCCTCACAGGGTCCGATTCTTAGCTACATCGCCCACAGAAAATCACCACCCTGCGCCCGGGACATTGAAGAGATTTTTCACTTGAGCCACCCGACCGTTTCAGGCTTGCTGGCACGGTTGGAGAAAAAGGGTTTTATCGAATTCTTCCCTGATGCGTCAGACAGGCGTTGTAAGCGGATCCGCCTGCGAAGCAAAGGACAACAGTGCATCGAAATCATGCACCGCACCATTACCGAAAACGAGCGGGTCATGGTGCAGGGCTTTTCCGAGGAAGAGCAGGCACTGTTCTTCTCATTCTTAAACCGCGCAATCCACAATATGGGCGGCGACCCCTGCTGCCGCAAATCCAAGGAGGAAACAACATGATCTTACGTCTGGCCCGGTGTATCCGGGAATATAAATGGCCTGCCGTGCTCAGCCCCCTGTGCATGATTGGCGAAGTATCCATGGAGGTTCTGATTCCTCTGGTCATGGCTGACCTCTACGACTACGGCATTGTCATGCAGAATATGAGCATCGTGGTTAACAAATCCATCTTGTTGATCATTCTGGCGCTGTGTTCCCTCAGCTTCGGTGTGGCTTCCGCCACCTTCGCTGCCAAGGCCGGCACCGGCTTTGCCAGGAATCTGCGCCATGATATGTTCTACCGGGTGCAGAGTTTCAGCTTCAGCAACATCGACCGTTTCTCCACGGCATCCATCGTCACCCGTCTGACATCCGACGTTGCAAACCTGCAGATGACCTTCCAGATGATGATCCGTATGGCCTTCCGCAGTCCCATGATGCTGATTCTTGCCATGTTCTCCGCCATGCGCATCAGCACAAAGCTGAGCATGGTTTTTCTTGCCGCACTTCCCATTCTGATGGTGGCACTGGCCGTGCTGGCGCCCATGGTATTCAAGATTTTCGACCGTGCCTTCAAAACGCTGGATAAGCTGAACACCATCGTTCAGGAAAATATCCATGGCATCCGTGTTGTTAAGTCATTTGTCCGGGATGAGAAGGAAATTGAGAAATTCACCGATATTTCCGGCACCATCAGCAAGGATTTTTCCACAGCTGAAAAAATTCTGGCACTCAACAGCCCGATCATGCAGTTCTGTGTCTATGCATGCATGATCGCCATTTCCTGGTTCGGCGCGAAGATGGTAGTTGCCTCCGGCAACAATCCGGATCTGGGCCTGACCACCGGCGAGCTTTCCTCCCTCTTTACCTATACAACACAGATTCTGTCCTCCTTCATGATGCTGTCCATGATCTTCGTCATGATGACCATGAGCCGCACGCCCCTGAAGCGCTGCTATGAAGTGCTGACCGAGGAACCGGATCTGTCCTCCCCTGCTGAAAACGCTGTTACCGAAGTACCGGACGGCTCCATTGATTTTGAAAATGTAGGCTTCCGTTATGCCGCAACCGCCCAGCACCGCGCCTTGAAGGAAGTGAATCTGCACATTCCCTCCGGCGCAACGGTCGGCATCATCGGCGGCACAGGTTCTTCCAAGTCTACATTGGTGCAGCTGATTCCCCGTCTGTACGATGTCACCGAAGGTACCCTGAAAGTGGGCGGCATTGATGTCAAAGACTACGATCTGGATGTGCTGCGTGATAACGTGGCCATGGTGCTGCAGAAAAACGTACTGTTTTCCGGTACCATCAAGGATAACCTCCGCTGGGGCAACAAGGATGCAACAGACGAAGAAATGATCCATGCCTGTCGTCTTGCATGTGCCCATGATTTCATCACGGCATTTCCCGAGGGTTACGACCACAAAATCGAACAGGGCGGCACCAATGTTTCCGGCGGTCAGAAGCAGCGTCTTTGCATTGCCCGCGCCCTGCTGAAAAAGCCAAAGATTCTGATTCTGGACGACTCCACCTCCGCTGTCGATACCCGCACCGATGCCCTCATCCGGCAGGCCTTCCGCGAGGAAATCCCGAACACCACCAAGTTGATCATCGCCCAGCGCATCACGTCCGTGCAGGATGCAGATATGATCATCATTCTGGAAAACGGACAGATTCATGCCGTTGGCAAGCACGAGGAACTTCTGCAGACCTCTCCCATCTATCAGGAAGTATACTATTCCCAGCAGAAAGGAGGAAATGAATAATGCCTCCCGTAAAATTCAGCAAGGACGGCCGCAAGGCCAAGAATCCTAAAAAGACACTTCTGCGTCTTCTTAGCTACATGAAGCAATACATTCCCAATCTGCTGGCTGTGCTGGTGTGCATCATCATTTCCGCCATCGCATCCACCCGCGGCAGCGAGAACATCGGCAATCTGGTGGATGAATTCATCCTACCCATGGTTGCTTCCGGTTCTACGGATTTTGCACCGCTCGCAAAGTATCTGGTCGGAATCGGTGCAATCTTCGCCGCCGGTATGATTGCTGCATTCCTGCAGCAGTATCTGATGGTTTCCGTCACTCAGGGCACCCAGAAGACCATCCGTGACGAGATGTTTACCAAGATGCAGCGGCTTCCCCTGCGCTATTTCGACTCCAACACCGCAGGCAACATCATGTCCCGCTATACCAGCGACATCGATACCCTGCGTCAGATGGTTTCCCAGTCCATTCCGCAGGCATTCTCTTCCATCATCACCATCATCGTGATTTTCTCCGCTATGCTGCGGACTTCCTGGATTCTGACCATCGTAACCATGCTCACCGTTTCCGGCATCATGTTCGTGACCATCTCTGTGGTGGGCAAGGCAGGCAAATTCTTCATCGGCCAGCAGAAATCCCTCGGTGCCGTTAACGGCTATGTGGAAGAAATGATCACAGGCCAGAAGGTTGTCAAGGTGTTTACCCATGAGCAGGCTTGTAAGGAAGAATTCGACAAGCTCAATGACGAACTGTGCCACAATGCCTACACTGCGGGCCGGCTCACCAACATGATGGGTCCCATCAACAACAACCTTGGCTATGTGCAGTATTCCATTCTCGCCATTGTCGGCGGTTTGTTGGTAGTTTCCTCCAAGGGGCAGTTGCTGGAGCTGGGTGATCTGATGACCTTTATGCTCCTTTCCCGCTCCTTCAACATGCCCATCAACCAGATTTCCAACCAGATCAACTCCATCGTCATGGCACTGGCAGGTGCAGAGCGTGTGTTCGAGCTGATGGATGTGGAACCGGAAGTGGATCAGGGTTATGTCACGCTGGTCAATGCCAATATTGACGAAAACGGCAACATCACCGAATCCGAGAAGCGCACCGGCCACTGGGCATGGCGCCATCCCCATCAGGCCGACGGCACCGTTACCTACACGGAGCTGAAGGGCGACATCGTTATGGACATGGTGGACTTCGGCTACGTGCCCGAAAAGCAGGTTCTGTACGATGTGACACTCTATGCACACCCCGGTCAGAAAATCGCCTTCGTAGGTGCCACCGGTGCCGGCAAAACCACCATCACGAATCTGATCAACCGGTTCTACGACATTGCCGACGGCAAGGTTCGCTACGATGGCATCAACATCAACAAGATCAAAAAAGCTGACCTGCGCCGCTCCCTCGGTGTGGTTCTGCAGGAAACAAACCTCTTCACCGGTACTGTCATGGATAACATCCGCTACGGCAAGCTGGATGCCACGGACGAAGAATGCATCCGCGCCGCAAAGCTGGCCAATGCCCATGACTTTATCACCCGTCTGCCCAAGGGCTATGATACGGAACTGACTGCCAACGGCGCCCAGCTCTCTCAGGGTCAGCGGCAGCTGATCGCCATCGCCCGCGCGGCGGTTGCGGATCCTCCCGTCATGATTCTGGACGAGGCAACCTCCTCCATCGACACCCGTACCGAAAAGCTGGTGCAGGACGGCATGGATGCCCTGATGCACGGCCGTACGGTCTTCGTCATCGCACACCGCCTGTCGACCATTATGAACTCCGACTGCATCATGGTGCTCGATCACGGCCACATCATCGAACGCGGCACCCACGACGATCTGATCGCCCAGAAGGGCACCTATTATCAGCTCTACACCGGCGCATTCGAACTGGATTAAACAAACGAACAGCCCGATTCTGATGAATCGGGCTGTTTCCTTACTTTTCGTTATAGACGTAAATGTGGGGGTGAACCATTTTGATGCCCTGTGCATCAAAAATATTCTTGATGTTCAGCATCACCGCATTGCGGACATCCCAGTAGTCGGCAGTCTTGGTCCAGACACGCAGGACATAGCCGATGGTGCTGTCACCATAAGTGTCAATGACCGCAGCGGGGGCCGGATCCAGAAGCACCCGGTCGTCGGTGGCTGCCTGAAGAAGGGCATCCAGCACTTTCTGGGGCTGCTCTGTATAGACCGCAGTCACAGCCATGTCCACGCGGCGGGTGCCGGTGATGGAATAGTTCACGATGTCACCTGCCACCACCGTGGAGTTGGGGATGGAGATCATCTTATTGTCAGGTGTCTGGAGCTTGGTGTAGGTCATACCGATCTCCACAACGGTGCCGGATTCGGCTCCGATATCCACGAAATCGCCGGAATGGAAGGGCGCGGTATAAAGCAGTGTGCAGCCGCCGAATACATTGGCCAGCGCATTCTGCAGCGCAAGGGAGACAGACAAAGTCAGGACGCTGGCCAGTGCAATCACACCGGTCACATCGATGCCGAGCGCGCCCGCCACCATCAGTCCCAGCAGCAGGTACAGAACCACCCGCATCAGGGACTTAATCAGGGTATGTGCCGCTTTTTCCAGTTTGCTGGCTTCCAGGAACTTGTTCAGAACGGTCATGACGATGCGGATCACCACAATACCGCCAACCAGAATCAGCAGTGCAGACAGTACTTTTTCGGCACCGTCAGTCAAAAAGGTTGCCAGCCAGAGTTTCATTTCTTCAATCATAGTTATCTCCTTATGTGATACTGCAAACGGACGGGCTGGCAAAACAACCCGTCCGTTTGTGATTACAGTTGATTTTTGCCCTCTTTCAGCAGGTCCGCCAGGGTAATACCTTCGAAGAATTCGTCGATCATCTTCTCCAGTTTTTCCCACATGGGCAGGGTCTGGCAGCAGGTTGTACGGCTGCAGGCAGCTGCACCCTGAGAAGTACAGGAAACAGCAGCCAGCGATCCTTCCGTCAGCTTCAAAATACTGCCAACGGTGTAGTCCTCAGGGCTGCGGTTCAGGCGGTAGCCGCCGCCTTTACCGTGGACTGCATCGACGAAGCCTGCCTTGGACAGGATGGTCATAATGGACTCCAGATACTTCTGGGAAATTTCCTCTGCCTCTGCGATTTCCTTCAGCGGCACATACTCACCGTCGCCACGCTGGGCAAAGCTCAGCATCACCCGCAGGGCATAACGTCCTTTGGTCGATACGATCATAGGCCTTACTCACCGTGCACCTGTGCGTGCAGCTCATCGTGGTCGGTTTCCTTGAACTTTTCGGGATCGTAGGGAATGCCGTTCTTGTCAAAGTAGTCCTTCAGTGCGTTCTTGATGGCCTCTTCTGCCAGAACGGAGCAGTGGACCTTATGGGCGGGCAGGCCATCCAGTGCTTCGCAGACAGCTGCATTGGTCAGTGCCAGTGCTTCGTGAATGGACTTACCCATGATCATCTCGGTAGCCATGGAGGAAGACGCAATGGCGCTGCCGCAGCCAAAGGTCTCAAACTTCACGTCCTCGATGATGTCATTTTCAATTTTCAGATAGATCTTCATGATGTCGCCGCACTTTGCGTTGCCCACTTCGCCGATGCCGCTGGCATCCTCGATTGCGCCTACATTGCGGGGGTGCATAAAATGATCCATAACCTTTTCGCTGTACAGTGCCATAATTCTATCTCCTCATCAATCATTACAGAATATATTCTCTCTTGCCGGTCTGCAGGTCGCGCCAGACGGGGCTCATGTTACGCAGATAAGAAACAACCTCGGGTACCACATTCAGAATGTGATCCACTTCCTCATCGGTGTTGTACTCACACAGGGAAAGACGCAGGCTTCCGTGCGCCACATCGTGAACACGGCCGATGGCCAGCAGCACATGGCTGGGGTCCAGGCTTCCGGAGGTGCAGGCGCTGCCGGAAGAAGCGCTGACACCCTTGTAATCCAGCAGAAGCAGCAGGCTCTCGCCTTCGATGCCTTCAAAGCAGAAGCTGACATTACCAGGCAGGCGGTTGACACGGTCACCGTTCAGGGCGCAGTGGGGAATCTTGCTCAGGCCCTCGATCAGGCGGTCACGCATGGCAGTCACGCGGGGCATATTCTCATCGATGTGGTCACAGGCATCCTTCAGGGCTGCTGCCATGCCGCAGATACCGGCAATATTCTCGGTACCACCACGCTTGCCGCGCTCCTGTGCGCCGCCGTCAATGATATTGACCAGCGGAATACCGCGACGGGCATACAGTGCGCCAACACCCTTGGGGCCGTGGAACTTATGGCCGGACAGGCTCAGCATGTCGATATTCTGCTCTTTGACGTTAATGTGGATATGACCGGCAGCCTGAACTGCATCGGTGTGGAAGAGAACACCCTTTTCCTTACACACAGCACCGATCTCGGCGATGGGCAGGACGGAGCCGATCTCATTGTTGGCATACATGACCGTTACAAGGCAGGTATCCTCACGGATCGCATCACGAACCTGCTGGGCAGTGATGTTGTGGCCGTTGGAAACATCCAGATAAGTGACCTCGAAGCCTTCCTTTTCCAGACGCTGCAGGGTGTGCAGCACCGCATGATGCTCGAAAGCAGTGGAAATGATGTGCTTTTTACCCTTCCGGGCGCCGAAACGGGCGGCGGAGATGATAGCCTGATTGTCCGCCTCGCTGCCGCCGGAGGTGAAGTAAATCTCCCTCGGTTCGCAGCCGAAGCACTTGGCCACGGTTTCACGGGCGGCATCCAGTGCTTCCTTGGCCTCCTGACCAACGGAGTGCAGACTGGAGGGGTTGCCGTAAACTTTATCAAAATAAGGCAGCATCGCATCGATGGCCACGCGGCTCATCTGGGTGGTTGCTGCATTGTCAGCATAAACACGCATATCTATAACCTCCTTAGAGTTTTACCTACTTGGTGCATAGGTAATATAGCATCCTTTACCTACTTTGTCAATAGGTTAAAGGAGCATTCTGACAGAATATGAAAATAATGGTTTCCCCTGTGAAATCCCAATTGCATCTTTCTGACAAATAGGATATACTAATTTCAATTAACCATACAAAGGAGCAAAAATATGGCCATTGTACACATTACCAAGGAGAATTTTCCGGAGCTTGCTTCCGGCAACAAGCCCCTTCTGATCGATTTCTGGGCTACCTGGTGCGGCCCCTGCCGGATGATCGCCCCCATTGTGGAGGAGATTGCCGCAGAGCGCAGCGACATCATTGTGGGCAAAATCGACGTGGATGAAGAGCTGGAACTGGCAAAGCAGTTCCGCATTGTCAGCATCCCCACACTGGTGCTGATGAAAAATGGCGAAGTCGCCGCAACCCTCATGGGCTACCGTCCCAAGGCGGATATCCTGAAGCTTCTGGATGCATAAACACAGGTCTAAAAACAGTGAATCCTCCCTATGATGATTGGTCATAGGGAGGATTTTCGTATTTCACAATAGAACGCGGCTGGTCAAGGTACCCTCAAAGCTGTTCGACAAATTGGAATTTGTCAGTATTACAACTGCTTAATCTCATTGGCAATCACAGCCACATCCTTTGCGTTTGTATCAATTATAATGGTATCCAATGTTTGATACATCGGTATTCTTGCTATGCTTCTCTCAATTACATCTT
>JBGVFB010000039.1:0-13874 GCA_045120675.1 Faecousia sp.
GCAAAGTATCGGCACTTACAGAAGATGATATTAGCAGGTTTATTGCTGCACTTAATTTCAGGCCAAGGAAATGCCTGGGCTGGAAAACTCCCTACGAAGTTGCTTTCAATGAAGTGTTGCACTTGACTTGACAAACCGCCGTAGACATCGGTTTTCGAGTGTTTTATACTGGTAACGGTATGCTGGATGCTTTTGGCAGCGACCGTAATGTTCCGGAAATTCGAAAGGAGTTTTGTCCTATGATTCGTTATACAAAAGAGCTGGAAACAATCGCAAAATATGACGTTACCGTTGTCGGCAGCGGCCCTGCCGGTATCTGCGCCGCTGTTGCGGCTGCCCGCCGCGGCAGTAAGGTTGCAATCATTGAGCGCTACGGCGCTGTGGGCGGCAATCTGACTGTTGGCACTGTCGGCCCTCTGATGGGCAGCGTTGCCAAGGGTACCATGCGTGATGAGCTGGGCGGTATGCTTCGGGTGGCTCACAACAATATGCAGGCAACCAACGGCCATGTCCACGATATGCAGAATGCCAAGCGCCTGCTGCTGGAATTCTTGATGGATGCCGGTGTGACGCTGTACATCCAGACCACCGTGGTGGACGTGATCAAGGACGGCGATGCCCTGACCGGTCTTGTGGTTTCCCGTAAGGACGGCATGGGTGTCATCGAAAGCAAGCAGTTTATCGATGCCTCCGGCGACGGTGATGTGGCTGCTTTCTGCGGCGCGCCTTGGGAAATGGGCCGCAAGAGCGATGGCCTGACCCAGCCTGTGACCTTGATGTATGTGCTGACCGATGTGGACGACAGCCGCGCCCTGTGCTGCTACGGCGAAGAGGATAATGTGCAGTACAACGGCGAACGTTTTCTGGACTTCACCGCCCGTTGCTGCGAGCAGGGCATCCTGCCCAAGAACTGCTCCTCCGTCCGCCTGTATCCCACGGTCAACCCCGGCGAGCGTCTGGTCAACACCACCCAGTGCAACTATATCAACCCCTTGAACACCGAGGATCTGGTGAAGGCCGAGATCGTACTGCGCAAGCAGATCGATGAGATCACCGACTTCCTGCGCCAGTATGTGGCCGGTTTCGAAAACTGCAAGGTTAAATTCTCCGCCGATACCATGGGCGTCCGCGAAAGCCGCCGCATTATGGGCGAGTATATCCTGAGCGTGGATGATCTGCGCGTGGGTAGCCGCTTTGAGGATGTTGTGGTTCATAAGGCGAACTTCGTCGTTGACATTCACAATCCGGATGGCGGCGGACAGGCTGAGGGCCTTGCGGAAGTAGTCAAGGCCTATGATATTCCCTACCGTTGCCTGGTTCCTCAAAAGGTGGAGAACCTGCTGGTCACCGGCCGCTGCATTTCCGCGACCCACGAGGCCATGGCTTCCTTCCGCATCATGAGCGTGTGCATGGCTCTGGGCGAAGCTGCCGGTATTGCCGCATCCATTGCAGCAGAGCAGGATGTGACACCCCGCCAGCTGGATGTGAAGCTGGTGCAGGATGCCCTGACCGCAAAGGGCGCAGATCTGTTTTCCTGAATGATTTTGCCGCGCAGCGTTTTGCTGCGCGGCTTTCTCTTGACAAGACCGGAAAAAGCAATATAATAATCTTAACCGCAAAACAAATAAGTCTTCGGGGGGCCGGACGATTCCGGCTGAGATTGAGCGAAACCGCGCTCTGACCCGTGAACCTGATACGGTTAGTACCGTCGGAGGGAAAGATGCACATATGGGATACCGGACGTATCGCATTGCACCCAGACGGATGTGATGCGGTATTTTTATTTTGGAGGTATTCCCATGACAAACAAAACCAAAAGATTGACGGAAAGCGCCATGCTGCTGTCCGTCGCCATCGTGCTGGAGCTTTGCAGCAAGATGTTCATTCCGGAACTGCCCTTCGGCGGACAGGTCACACTGGTCAGTATGCTGCCGGTGGTGCTGATTTCCTATCGCCACGGTGTCAAATGGGGTCTGGTTTCCGGTGTGGCCTATGCCATGATCGAAATGGCCATCGGTGCCAAGACGGTCACTGCTGCCTTCCAGCCCGGCTACTTCGGTGACGGTGTGATGCTCCTGAATGCGCTGATCATGTGTGCGCTGGACTATCTGGTTGCCTTTACGGTGCTGGGTCTTGGCGGTATTTTCCGCGACCGGATCGAAAACCGCGGCAAGGCACTCTGCTGCGGTGCGATCGTGGCACTGGGCTGCCGGTATCTTGCCCATATCCTTTCCGGCTACATTCTGTTTGCCGGCTGGGCGGAGTGGTTCTTCACCCAGGAGGGCTTCCCCGCATGGGGCGCAGGTCTGGTTGCATCCCTCAGCCCCACGGCACTGGGTATGCTCTACAGCATCGTTTACAACGGTATGTACATGATTCCGGAGATGATCCTAACATCCGTTGCCGCCGTACTGATTGCCCGCAATACCAAAATCGTCACCAAAATCAGCTGAAAGAAGCCCCGCACGGAAAGTGCGGGGCATTTTCGTTGACGGGCGGTTCGGCCTGTGGTAAAATGAAGAAAAAAGCAGGAGGTTATCGTTATGGAACTTCAGCAGCAGATTCGCGGGGCAGCGGACTATATTCTCTCCCGCATTTCCTACCGTCCCACCATCGGCATGGTGCTGGGCAGCGGCTTGGGTGATTTTGCCGATACGCTGGAGGATGCGGTGCGCATTCCCTATGCCGAGATTCCCAATTTCCCTGTTCCCACCGCCCCGGGTCACGTGGGTGCCATGGTTTTCGGCAAAAAGCAGGGCAAGGAAGTGGTGGTTCTGCAGGGCCGTATTCATTTTTATGAAGGGCTTTCCCAGCAGCAGATTACCCTGCCCATCCGTGTTCTGGCGGCCATGGGCATCAAACTGCTGGTGCTGACCAATGCGGCCGGCGGTGTCAATCTCTCCTTTGGACCCGGCACCCTGATGATGATCTCCGACCATATCAATTATTCCGGTGCAAATCCGCTGGTTGGCCCGAATCTGGACGATTTCGGCCCCCGTTTCCCCGATGTGTCCGACCTGTACACCAAGGCGCTCCGCGATGCAGTCAAGGATGCAGCAAAACAGGCAGGCATCGAAGTGCGCGAAGGTGTGTACATGATGTTCTCCGGCCCCAATTACGAGACACCTGCGGAGGTGCGCATGGCGAAGATCGTAGGTGCCGACGCGGTGGGTATGTCCACAGTGCCGGAAGCGCTGGTGGCCGGTCACTGCGGCATGGAGGTTATCGGCATCTCCTGCATCACCAATATTGCGGCAGGATTGTCGGACCAGAAGCTTGATCACAGCGAAGTGCTGGAGATTGCGAGCCGTGTCCACGATACCTTCCAGAGCCTGCTGGATGTGATTTTGCGCACCGTTTGATTTGCTTGACTTTTAAAACCACCGTAGTATAATTATAGTAGATTATTTTGGAAAAAGGAGCGAAAATCCTATGTATTACCGCATGAAAGTTGCAGGTCTGGAGCGCGATCTGCCTATTTGCCCCGTGAATGAACATCTGTATATTGCCGGTTTCGTCATTTTTGGTGATCAGGAGCTGACCGTTGCCTGCGCCCGTGAACTGCTGGCAAAGGCACCCGAATATGATTACATCATCACCGCTGAGGCCAAGGGCATTCCTCTGGCTCACGAAATGGCCCGTCAGGCCGGCGATGCCAAGTACATTCTGGCTCGTAAGGGTCCGAAGCTCTACATGCGGGATATTTTCTCCGTTACCGTCAATTCCATCACCACCGCCAAGGAGCAGAAGCTGTACCTGGATGGCGCGGATGCCGCTCTGATGAAGGGCAAGAAGATCCTGATCGTGGACGACGTCATCTCCACCGGCGAGAGCCTGAAGGCTCTGGAAGCTCTGGTCGAGAAGGCCGGCGGCGAGATCTGCGGCCGTATGGCAATTCTGGCTGAGGGCGATGCCATTGACCGTGAGGACCTGATCTATCTGGAACCCCTGCCCCTGTTTAACCCCGACGGCACCGTCATGGGTTAAAAGCATATAACATAATAAAGCATAAGGAGGAATTACCATGACCGAAGTACAACCCATCTCTATTGTAGAAGCTACCAAACTATTTTTCGTCCGTTATGCTGATTTCAACGGCCGTTCCAGAAGAAGTGAATTCTGGTGGGCACAGCTGACTGTTGGTATTCTTGGCAGTATCATCGGCATGATCATTCCGAATCTGTCCTGGATCTGGTCGCTGGCGGTCCTTGTTCCCAGCATCGCGATTTCCCTGCGCCGTCTGCACGACATCGGTAAAAGCGGCGTGTGGTATCTGATCAATTTTGTTCCGCTGGTGGGTCAGATCATTTTCATCGTTCTTGCCTGCAAGGACTCTGCCGAGGACAACCAGTGGGGTCCCAATCCCAAGAGGTAATCCGATTCAAACAAAAATGCGCTGCGGTAAGCAGCGCATTTTTTATGTGGTACATTCCTGAATACGGCGGCGGAGCAAATCCACCGCGTAGTACATGGTTTCGTAGCGGATGTATTGCTTGGCATTTTCATCCCAAAGATACCGGACACGGGGCAGAAATTCATCATCCCCATGCCAAAAGAGCAGTCCAATTTTCAGCCCGTCAAACAGCTCGAAGGCATAGCCCAGATCACCGCCGGAGATTACTTCCGCGCTTAGCGTCTTTGCTGCGCGATGCAGATATTCCGGTTCCCTGTCGATGTGGGAGGCGAAGGGATCCTTCGCTTCTTCCAGCAGGTTCTGGTGAAACTGCAATCCGAAGGTCTGCATATTCTGCCAGCGGTTTGTCAGCCACCGGTCATCGCGGCTGTCGCAGAGCAGATCCAGCAATGTCAGGAGTTCCTCAAAGGTGTTGGCATCCTGCCAGCTTTCCCCTTCCAGCCGCTCCAGATCACCGGTGGTTCTGGAAAGACGGTACTGCTTGTACAGCAGCGTCATGTACAGAAAGGCATCATCTGCCTGCAGATTGAATTTCCGAATGAGTTTTTCCTGATCGTAGGTCAGAAACCGCGTTTTTGCCTGCTGCGCCTGAATCAGATAATTGTTGATGCGTGCCATAAATTCACCAGTTACTCAATTCCGGTCAGATCATAATTTTCCAGATACTTCTCTGCGGCGGCGCAGACGCGGCGCAGGGTATCCGCTTCGAAGGGATTGCCAAGACCGGCTGCTTTCAGCAGGTCGGTGAATACCATGGTGCCGCCCAGCTTGGAGTACTTCAGGTAGACCTCAAAGGCTTCCTTGGGATTTTCCTGAATCCGCGCCCAGAAGTCCAGTGCCACGGTCTGTGCCAAGCAGTAGTCAATGTAGTAGAAGGCGCGGGTGTAGATGTGGCTCTGGCGCTGCCAGCCCTTGCCCTCGCCGTAGAAGGGGATCTCGCCGGGCTTGACCCAAGGCATATAGATACCGAGCAACTCCTGCCAAACCTGATGACGCTCGGCGGGGCTGAATTCGGGATACTCGTACATGACGTGCTGGAAATGGTCCACCATGGTGCCGTAGGGGATGAAGGCCAGCGCACCGGCTAAGTGGGTATAGCGGAATTTGCGGGCATCGTCCCCGAAGAAGCCGTCCACCCAGGGCCATGCGAAGAACTCCATGGACATGGAATGGACTTCACAGCCTTCCAGACTGGGCCAGATGGTGGAGGAAGGCACACGGCTCCGGTTCAGGAAACCGGCGAAGGCATGGCCTGCCTCGTGGGTGACCACTTCCACGTCGTGGGCGGTGCCGTTGAAATTGGCGAAGATGAAGGGACTGCGCATAGAAGCGATGCGGGAGCAGTAGCCGCCGCCGGCCTTGCCGGGCTTGCTTTCTACATCCAGCATTTCATGCTCGCGCATGAAATTCCAGAATTCCTTGGTTTCCTCGCTCAGTTCGGAGTAGAACTTGGTACCCATATCCAGAATTTCGGCGGGGGTGCCGGCAGGTCTGGGGTTGCCGGAACGGAAGGCCAGATCCTTATCCGCAAAATTCAGGGGAAAATCACGGCCCTGACGCTTGGCCTGACGCATGTACAGCTTCTTTGCCACGGGAACCAGATAGGTCTGGACGGCGACGCGGAACTTTTCCACGTCCTCGGGGCCGTAGCAATTGCGCTGCATCCGCATATAACCCAGCTTGGTGTAACCGTCGAAGCCCAGCTTGCGGCCCATGCCGTCGCGGACCTGCACCAGTTCGGCATAGATTTCGTCCAGTTCTTTGCCGTGCTCGTTGTACCAGTTGCCCTCGGCAGTCCAGGCTGCCTTGCGAATCTCGTCATCGGGATTCAGTTTCCAGGGGGACAGCTGGCTGAGGGTGTAGGTTTCACCGCGGAAGGGAATCTGTGCGGAGGCGATCAGCTTGGTGTAGCGGGTGCGCAGCTCGTTCTCCTTCTGCAGGTCGGACACGATCTCGGGGGAGAAGCTGTCCGCTTCCAGCTGGGCGTTGATGAAAGGAACGGCGCCGTACTTTTCCTCCAGCTCCTTGCGGAAGGGACTGTCCAGTGTGGCCTGGGTCCATGCCTTGAATACCGGCTGGAGCTTGGGCATTTCCTGATTGTAATAGGTCACCTCAGCATCGTAGAAGGCATCGCGGGTATCGATGTCACGGCGGATCTTGGCAAGGGAGACCATGGTCTGCTCTTCGGCATCGCAGGTGCAGGCCTCATAATAAATGCGGTCGGCCTCTTCGAAGGTCTTTGCGGCCTTGAACTGCTCCGTCAGGCGGGCATATTTTTCCTGCCATGCCTGCAGGTCGGCTCTTTTGTAGGGAATCTGAGAGAAAGTCATGGTGGAGCGCTCCTTTTTGAAATTTACCCCAGTATAACAAAAAACGGTTGCCGAAGCAACCGTTTTTGCGAATTTGGGGAATCAGATGTCCACACCCCAGCTGATCAGGGTCTCGCGCAGGGCGGGAATGTTCACGTCGTGAACGCTGATGCCGTCCTTGGCGCACATGGCGGCGGCGACACCGGCGGCCTGACCCAGACACATGATGGGAGCCTGCACACGGATAGAGGCGGAGGCGATCTGGTCGGCAGACAGGCAGCGGCTGGGAACGATCAGGTTGTCGAAGCCGGGGACGATCAGGGAGCGGTAGGGGATGTAAGCGGCATCCTCCAGGAAGGTGCAGCGCTGGTGGGAGTCGTTGGCGCTGTGGATGTCGATGGGGTGGGCGCTGCGGGCGATGGAATCCTCGAAGTGGACGCGATTGACGTACTCCTCACCGGTCAGCACGTGGACACCCTTGATGTGGCGGGTCTCACGGGTGCCGCAGATGGGTGCGGTGTAGGCCAGATAGCAATCCTTAAACACGGGATCCAGCTTGCGGAAGTAATCGGTCAGGGTGTAGGCATCCTCGCGCAGCTTGCACTCGGCAGCAGTTGCGTCCAGGTGATTTGCCATGTCGGCGAAGGTGCGGGTCGCGTTGACCAGCACGAAGCCGTCATGCATGATGTGGCAGAACCAGGGACCGCCGAACTGGGGCACTTCCTCGGTCTTTGCCAGTTCACGCAGGGCCTTCTGGATGGGCTCGTGGTGCATATTCACACCCTGCAGGTTGTGGTGCGCAACGCTCAGGTTGTCGGTGTCCACACCGCCGAGGCAGAAGATCAGGGATGCGGGCTGCATGGGCTGGTCGCCCTTTTCCTGCATGGGAACACCTGCGTTGGCGCAGATGGCGCCGTCGCCGGTGGCATCGATGACGTACTTGGTTTCCAGAGCCTTGGGGCCGCTGCGGGTGTCCATGATGATGTGGGTCAGGTGGCCGTCCTGATGGGCGCAGCCGGTGACGGTGCAGTGGTAATGCAGCTCGACACCTGCTTCCAGCAGCATGCGCTGGGCTACCAGTTTGTAGATTTCGGGGTCATGAGCCACGTTGCCCAGGGGATGCTCCACCTGCGCGCCGCCGATGGCTTCCATGCGGCCGACGAACTCCCAGGGAATACCGCCGCAGACCAGCTTCTGATTATAGGTAAAAACGCTGATGGGAAGAACAAGACCGGCTGTTGCCATACCGCCGGGGAAACCGAACTGCTCAATCATAGCGGTTTTTGCACCGCCGCGGGCTGCTGCTACGGCTGCAATCCAGCCGGCGGGGCCGCCGCCGCAGACTACTACATCGTAGCTGCCGATCACGGGAACTTCACGGGTTTGGGTGATTGTATTCATAAGATTCAGCGCTCCTTTTTTGTAGGATTTATTCTGAAATCATTGTAACACCTGCATTTTATTTTGCAAGTAGCAAAGGTGACTTGCGCAAAAACGAAACAGAAACGAAAGATTAAACAATGAATAATTTTTCCGTCATTGGCAAACAATACCTGCGAAGTCAAAGAAACGGAGGTAACTTTTCATATGAAATTCAAATCGTTCCTGTGTACCTTTGCGGCAATGCTGTGTCTGGGGACACCGGTGCTGCAGGTCAGTGCGGCAGAGGTGGCGAGTGATGCGGTCTACTGCTTCTCGGCTGCGGATTTTTCGGCAGAGGAAAATCTGACAGGTATCTGCATCACCGGAATTCCGGAGGAAAATGCCGGCACGGTCATGCTGGGTCAGCGGGCGCTGCGGCCCGGTGACATCCTGACGGCGGAACAGCTGGCGCAGGTAACCTTTCACCCCCGGCGGACCGAAACCGGCCTGCAGGCGCAGATGACCTATCTGCCCATTTTTAAGGATCGGGTGGAAAGTGTGGAGACCATGAGCATTGCGGTCATCGGCAAGACCGATCGCGCACCGGTGGCGGAGGATTCTGCCATGGAGACCTACAAGAATCTGCCTAACGAAGCACTTTTAAAGGTCAAAGACCCTGAGGGGCAGAAGCTGACCTTCACGGTGACCCGTCAGCCCAAGCGGGGTGATGTGGTGATCCGTGACGATGGCAGCTTCCACTACACCCCCAAGAAAAACAAGGTGGGCATTGACTCTTTCACCTACACGGCCACGGACCCTGCGGGCAATGTTTCCCGGGAAGCTACCGTGACAGTCACTATCACGAAGCCCGCGGATGCGACCCAGTATACGGACACCGCCGGTGAAAGCTGCCGCTTCGCTGCCGAGTGGATGAAGAATACGGGCATTTTTGTCAGCGAATCCGTGGGCGGCAACCGCTGCTTCCGCCCCGAACAGGATGTGAGCCGTGGGGAATTCCTGACCATGCTGGTCAGTGTGCTGGGGCTGGAACTGGACACGGAGGTTTCCTATACCGGTTTTGAAGGGGAAACACCCGACTGGCTGAAGCCTTATCTGGCGGCGGCCATGCGCAGCGGTCTTGTGACAGGTGTGCCGGATGCGGAAACCTTTGATCTGAATGGTGCGATTAGCGGCGCGGAAGCGGCGGTGATGCTGCAGAATGCGCTGGATCTGCCCGATACGGCGGAGGCTGCTGCCGAAGCGGAGCCGGAACTCCAGTGGGCGGCGGATGCCGTGGGAATCCTCGGGGAACACGGCATTGCGCTGGATGCGCAGCAGAATCTGAAGCGCGGCGATGCGGCGCAGGTGATCTATCAGACATCCCTGCTGATTCCCAATGCACCCGGTGCCATTGCATTGCGCATGGCCCAGTAAAATGGAAAATCCCCACTGTTTGCACAGTGGGGATTCTCACTAGGGGTTTGGAAAGAAGAGAGGTAGAAAAAAGGATCTACGGAGTGAAAGGAGCGGCTCACGGCTTCCGCTGCCTTTCATGGTTATAGCTTAAGGGCTAAATTTGAATACATAATAGCGATTTTTTAAACAAAATGCGTCGAAACTGTTAATTATCAAACGAGGGGGAAAATGAGGGTGACTTTAAACAGATCGCCATCCACCATCAGGTGCATCTGGCCCTTCTGCAGCTCCACCAGACTCTTGGCGATGTTCAGTCCCAGACCGCTGCCCTCGGTATTGCGGGAGGCATCCCCACGGACAAAACGTTCCATCAGTTCGTCTGCGTTGACATTCAGCTGGTCGCGGGAGATGTTCTTGATGGCAAGAACCGCATTGCCCTGCAGCACCATCAGATCGATATACAGACGGGTGTCCGGCAGCGCATACTTGACCGCGTTGCTCAGCAGATTACTCAGCACCCGCCAGACCAGACGGCCGTCGGCACGCATCAGCACAGCAGAATCCGGATGACGGAATACGGGGGACAGGTGTGCCTGCTCCAGCTTGTCCGAAAATTCGCCCAGTGCCTGATTGACCGCTTCCACAGCGTCCACCTGACCGATTTCCACGGATACGTTGCCGGAGCTTGCCTTGCTCATGTCCATCAGGTCGCCGATCAGCTTCTTCAGCCGCTGGCTCTGACGGTCCAGCACATCCAGATAGACTGCGTTGTCCTCCTCGGAATGGGGCTTCTTCATCAGATCTACATAATTAATAATAGAAGTAAGAGGGGTCTTGATGTCGTGGGAGACGTTGGTGATCAGCTCGGTCTTCATCCGCTCGGAGCGCATCTGCCGCTCGGCGGCAATTTGTGCTGCGCCGGCCACGGTATTCAGCTGCTCGGCAAACTCATGGAAGCAGCCGTAGAGATAACGGGTGTCGATCTGGTAACTCAGGTTGCCCTGCACCATCTGCTGGGCGCCCTTCAGCAGAATGCCGAAGCACCACGCGCCGTAGCAAACAATACCGGCACAGATTATCAGTTCAATAAAGATGATCAAACGATACAAGGGTGCAATTCCCCAATGGACACGACCCATGGCTGCGGTGATGCTGATCACAATGATCATTCCTGCAGCTACGAGTAGCCACTGCCAGATGACCGGCAGCATCCGCACCACGGCGCGGATGCCGCGATAGAAATGCCGCAATCCGCGGCCCAGCCAGCGCATGGCTTTGCCTGCGTAGCCAAAGGCCTGACGCAGGATTTTGATTGCTATCCTGAAAGTCCAGCCGATGACCGTATGGCGCATCCAGTAATTGTCGCTGGCTTTGATCTGAGCGGCGAAGGCATAGAGGAAGCCGATGATGACGGAAGCACCGCCAAAACCGCACAGGCCGCAGATCAGCAGACAAAGCTGGGGGTTATCCCAGATATTAAAGGTGGATTCGTAAATGGCTGACTCAAAAAGCCACACCACCGGTGCTGCCATCAGCACCACAAGGCCTGTGCAGCATACGGCATAAAGATCCAGCGGGATGCGATTGATGGCGGCAAGGTGAATTTCACCCTTGCTTCTGCGGCCGGCCACGGTGCAGAGGAATACCAGCGTGACGATGAAAATCACCAGCGCACCCAGGACCAGCGGAATATAGAGGTCTCGGTAAGGGTACAGCACGGAAACCAGCATGAAGTCCGCATCCATGATGGTCTTGCTGGAAAGATAAACCATCACATCGTAGGTGGGGCCTTCGTAGAAATTGACGGTGTAGAGTTGTTCATGCCAGTAGCCGTATTCATCCCGGTAATTATCGTAGTATTCCTCGGTGTAGAGCGCTTCCTGACCGGCCACCCGTGCCAGCGCCGCCGCATAGGGGTCCGCTTCCTCGCTGGCAACGGTCAGACCGTAGTCAGCCGGAGGGACTTCCTCCGTGGGGGCGATATCCGCTTCGGTTTCCGCGCGTTCGTATACCTCAGGGGAAGATGCGTAAGGGTCAAATTCCGTGTATGCGGGCGGTTCGGTTGCCGGAGGCAGTGTCATGATCGCTTCCGGTTCGGTAACTGCGGGTGCATCCAGATAAACTTCGCCGGTCACGATGGGATAATGGGGCGTGATGGTATAGGCAAAGTCATATTTCTGACCCATCAGGTCATCGGCGCTGTTGATATGGTACACCAGCTGGCCGTTTTCGTAGATTTCGACAGCATACTGGTTGCCCATGTGATTGATATAATAGGAATCAAAGATACTCTCCAGCAAGCTTGCGGGCGCATTACCCAGGGATTCAGCCGCATGCCACTGGGCATAGTATTCCGCCAGGGTGGAGCTGGCATAGTTCATTTGCTGCTGCTGAATGGCTTCCAGCGGGGTGTGGTACAAATCATAGCCCTGCATGAAGGCGATGCCGAAGCCGGAGAAAACGATGGTTACCAGACTCAGGGCGCAGAGCACGAAAGCAAGAAACTTAACGGTGATGCTATGCTTCATTCATTTTCCCCCTTCCATTTTGTAGCCCTGACCCCAGACAACCTTCAGGTAGCGGGGCTCGGACGGGTTGATTTCGATCTTTTCCCGCAGGTGGCGGATATGGACGGCCACGGCACCCTCGCTTCCAAGGGCGGCCTCCTGCCAGACAGACTCGTAGAGAGTCTTGGTGGAGTAAACCTTTCCGGGATTGGACATCAGCAGATACAGAATTGCATACTCCGTGGGAGTCAGGGCAACCTGCTCGCCGTCCACGGTGACGGATTTGGTGCGGTCATCCAGTTCCACACCGCCGATGGTCAATGTACCCGGCTGTTGGGGGATCTGGCTGCCCAAAAGCGCATAGCGGCGCAGCTGACTGCGGACGCGGGCCAGCACCTCCACGGGGACAAAGGGTTTGGTGATATAATCATCGGCACCCACATTCAGCCCCAGAACCTTGTCCTCGGTCTCACTCTTTGCGGTCAGCAGAATGATGGGCACGTTGGAAAACTCGCGGATTTTGGCCGTGGCGGTGATGCCGTCCATCTGGGGCATCATGATGTCCAGCAGGATCAGATGAAAATCGCCGGACCGGACCATTTCCAGAGCCTGCTGGCCGGTATAGGCTTCGAACAGCTTGTATCCCTCCGGGGCTAAGTATATCTTCAGCGCATTGACAATGTCAGGCTGATCGTCGCAGATCAGAATGTTGTACATGGCTCTTACCTCGCTTCTTCGGCTTTTACATTTATATTATAACACTGCAGTATTTAAGATAAAAGAGGGATAATTCTTAAGAACTGATTAAAAGGGAAAAGTATAGAATATGGAAGGACTGTCCATAATGGCCGCAGGAGGGATGAACCATGAAACTTAGGGACATGATGACACATCCGGTGGTACGGATCCATCCGGAAGAATCGGTAGCTGTGGCGGCAAGGACCCTGGCGCGCTACAACATCGGTGCGCTGCCCGTATGCGGCGGCGATGGCAGAATCTGCGGTGTGGTGACCGACCGGGATCTGGTGACCCGCTGCATCGCCGCGGGGCGGCAGCCGGGGGCCACACCGGTGCGGGATGTGATGACCACGCAGGTGGTTTCGGCGCGGCCGGATATGGACACGGCGACTGCGGCATACCTTATGGGAAAGCAGCAGATCCGACGGCTTCCGGTGGTAGAAAACGGCAGACTTTGCGGTATGGTGAGTCTGGCGGATCTGGCAAACCGGGAGGAGAGCGCGTATGATGCTTCCGATGCGCTGACAGAGATCAGCAGCAATGTTTCTGTCCGCGAGTGACGGACAAACGAATTTGATAACGTGGCCACGTGTAAAACAGAATAAGCAAGTGTTTATTTTTGAAAAATAATTTAAAATAGTGCTTGACAAATCATTATCGGAGTGGTAATATATGCAAGCTGTCAGCAAGTGCGGCAGCGAAATACAGCGAATTGAAAAAAATTTGTAAATACTGATAAAAAGGTGTTGACAAATCATGTTCAATGTGCTAGTATATAAAAGTTGTCTGATGAACGGCTCCGCCGGGAGGACAAACACAACTTAAAAAGTTTTTCAAGAAATTTGAAAAAAGTTCTTGACAAACTGAATAAGATGTGCTAACATATAAAAGTTCGCAGCGGACATAAAGTGAACGCGAGTGAACGACACTGTACCTTGTAAATTGAATAACGTGAAAACGAACTATGAACACCTTGGACAATTTATGAATTGTTTAAGAATCGATGTTAATCGAATTTTAAGCCAACGAAAATTCTTGAGTAATATTTGCTAGACAAATTTATTCAAAAGATTAAGATTTTAGAGCTTCGGCTTTAAGATACAATTTTTTGAGAGTTTGATCCTGGCT
>JBGVFB010000040.1:0-7833 GCA_045120675.1 Faecousia sp.
GCAAAGTATCGGCACTTACAGAAGATGATATTAGCAGGTTTATTGCTGCACTTAATTTCAGGCCAAGGAAATGCCTGGGCTGGAAAACTCCCTACGAAGTTGCTTTCAATGAAGTGTTGCACTTGACTTGACAAACCGCCGGAACAAGAAAAGGGCATTACTCTCAAACGGGATGATAAACTGAAATTTGCACAGTTATTTTCGGTATTGATTTATCAATTTGCCTATGGACTTTTTCGCACTTTTGTTAGATAATAAAAAGTAAGATAATGCGGTAGTGCCGTGTATCTGCCAAATGAAAAAGATTATCTTTTTAGGAGGAATTCACATGAGCGTATTAACCGATCTGATTTATGGTGGTTCCAACGCCGTTGCAGGCTTGACTGAGGGTGCTGTCAACGACGCCATTGCCAAGTACGGTGCAGACCATGCTATTGCTTTCCCCGATACTGCATATTTCTTCCCCACCATCTATGCAGCTACCGGCGTTAAGGTCAAGACTCTGGGCGATCTGACTCCCTGTGTCGGTGTCCTGAAGAGCCTGATCACCAATCAGGAAGACCTGGGCCAGGCGCTGAATGCCGGTCTTGCTACTGCTGTCGGTGCTGAAATCATCGAAGGCCTGAAGTATGTGGAGGGCGGTAACCCCTACGAAAACGAAACCGGTATCGGCTTCGTGCCCGACCCCATCATCCGCTCTCTGGGCGTGCCGCTGGTTACCGGCGATATCCCCGGTGTTGCTGTTGTTCTGGGCAAGGCTGATGACGCTGCTAATGTAGTTAAGGTGGTCAAGGACTACCAGTCTAAGGGCATCATGACCTTCATGGTCGGCGATGTCATCGAGCAGTGCCTGGAAGGCGGCGTCAAGATGGGTCTGGAGTACCGCGTTGTGCCTCTGGGCCATGACGTAACCTCCGTCATCCATGTTGTGACCGTTGCCATCCGTGCCGCTCTGATCTTCGGTAACGTGCAGCCCGGCAATCTGGCAGGTCTGCTGGATTACACCAAGAACCGCGTGCCCGCTTTTGTCAACACCTTCGGCGCTATTGATGCTGTTGTTGTTTCCGCAGGCGCAGGTGCGATTGCACTGGGCTTCCCCGTCATCGTGGACATCGATCTGGGCGAGAATCAGGTTCCCGGCGCTCTGGTTTCCGTTTGCGACCATAACGAGACCGTTAAGACCTCTCTGGAACTGCGTGACATCAAGATCAAGGTCACCGAGCTGCCCATTCCCGTGGCATTTGCTGCTGCATTCGAAGGCGAAATCATCCGTAAGGCTGACATGCACAACGAAATGTGGTCTTCCAAGAATCCCACCGCAGAGCTGGTGGTCATGAAGGAACTGGGCGAAGTTGAGGATCACAAGATCACCGTCATCGGCCCCGATTTTGATACCGCCAAGGATCTGGCTCTGGCTACTTACGTCGAAGTTGCCGGCAAGAAGATGCAGGTGGACTTCGAGTCCGTCATCGAGCGTAAGTTCCACGCATGGTTCAACTACATGGAAGGTGTTATGCACACCGGCCAGCGTAATCAGGTTCGCGTCCGCGTTTCCAATGCTGCTTTCGAAGCAGGCCTGCGCGTGAAGGACTTCGCTGAAGTTCTGTACGTCATGGTCAAGAACGAGTTTGATGCCGTTGTTGACAAGTGCCAGGTTACCATCATTACCGATGCTGCTGAAGCTGAAAAGTTCCGTGATGAGGTCGCAATGCCCCGCTACGCACAGCGCGATGACCGTCTGGCATCCATGACCGACGAGTCCGTTGACCGCTACTACACCTGCATCCTGTGCCAGTCCTTCGCCCCCGCCCACTGCTGCGTGGTCACTCCCGAGCGTCTGGGCCTGTGCGGCGCCGTTTCCTGGCTGGATGCCAAGGCTACCAACGAGCTGGATCCCGCAGGTCCCTGTCAGCCCATCATCAAGGGCGAGTGCCTGGACGAGCGCACCGGCCGTTTCGCTTCCGTTGATTCCATGGTCGCTTCCGCAACCCATGGCGCTGTCGAGTCCGTTACCCTGTACTCCATCCTGGAGGATCCCATGACCTCCTGCGGCTGCTTCGAGTGCATCTGCGGCATTGAGCCTGTTTCCAACGGTGTTATCATCGTCAACCGTGAGTACAAGGGCATGACCCCCTCCGGCATGACCTTCGGCGAACTGGCATCCTGCACCGGCGGCGGTGTCCAGACTCCCGGTTACATGGGCCATGGCCGTCACTTCATCGCTTCCAAGAAGTTCTGCTCCGCTGAGGGCGGTATCGAGCGTATCGTCTGGATGCCCAAGGAACTGAAGGACGATGTGGGCGAGCGCCTGAATGCAACTGCCAAGGAACTGTACGGCATTGAGAATTTCTGCGACATGGTCGCTGACGAGACCATCACCACCGACTGCGAGGAACTGATGGGCTGGCTGTCCGAGAAGGGTCACCCCGTCCTGGGTCTGGAACCCCTGATGTAAGTCGGCATGGGCCGACGGCCAACGCGTGCCTTAGGCAGGACAAATCTCATACACCATTGGGCATGCCCGACCGGTCGCTAGCATCCGCTCGGCGCATGTAACTGCCCAATACCAGATGAAAGACCCGGTGCGGCGGGATTTCCCGCCGCACCTGTTTTAAGATATTTTCCGAAAGGAACTTCTGAGGATGAAAGTAACCTTCCAAATCGAGGGCGCAAGCCCCGTTCAAATCGAATGCAACGCCGGTGATAACCTGCTGGAACTGGCTCGCCGCGCCAATGTGGCCATTGATGCCCCCTGTTCCGGTAACGGCTCCTGCGGCAAGTGCCGTGTGAAGCTGATTGAGGGAGACGTGGATTCTTACCCCTCCCGCCATATCACCGACGAGGAATATGAAGCAGGCTGGCGCTTGAGCTGCAACTGTAAGGTCAAGTCCGACTGCACCGTGTTTGTGCCGGATATTGCTTCCGCCTATCAGTCCCGCATGAAGACCGCCGATCTCAGCAGCCCCGAAGAGGTGGCGATTTTTGAAAAGACGCAGGCCGACCTGCAGACCAGCGGCATCGTCTTTGAAAACAACTTCCTTGCGCTGGAGCTGGAAATGACTGCGCCCAGCGAAGAGGATACCATGCCCGATAACGAGCGCCTGACCTGGGCCATTCAGGCACAGCTGGGCGAAGTGGCGGTGGATATCCCCTACATCGTCATGACCAAACTGGCCAGCACCCTGCGCGAGCATGATTTCCGCGTGGTGGTCAAGGGCGAGCATCGGGATGACCGCTTCCTGTGCATGGAGATCTGCGGCCCTGAAGATACCGCTGTGGTCGGCTGTGCCATCGACATCGGCACCACCACCGTCTCTATGGTGCTTACCTGTCTGAAGACCGGCAAGATCCTGGCCAAGGGTTCCTCCGGCAACGGACAGATCCGCTACGGCGCCGACGTTATCAACCGCATCATCGAGCAGTCCCGCCCCGGCGGCAAGAAGAAGCTGCAGGATGCCATCGTCAAGGAGACTCTGAACCCCATTATTACCAACCTGTGCAAGAGCATCGGCATTTCTGCCCGCAGCATTCTGCGCATGTCCGTGGGTGCCAATACCACCATGAACCACCTGCTGGTGGGTGTGGATTCCGACCCTGTTCGTATGGATCCCTATATCCCCAGCTTCTTCGGCTGGGACGGCCTGAAGGCTGGTGACCTGAAGCTGCCCGCCAATCCTCTGGCAAGCGTGGTCATTGCCCCCAACATCGGCTCCTACGTGGGCGGTGACATTACTGCCGGTACTCTGGCTGCAGGACTGTGGGACAAGGACGAAATGAGCCTGTTCATCGACCTTGGTACCAACGGCGAGCTGGTATTCGGCAACCGTGACTTCCTCATGAGCTGCGCCTGCTCCGCAGGTCCTGCCTTCGAAGGCGGCGATATTTCCTGCGGTATGCGTGCTACCGACGGCGCTGTGGAAGCCTGCGTTATTGACAAGGATACCATGGAGCCCACCCTGACCATCATCGGCGAGGACGGCCAGCGGGTGGTCGGTATCTGCGGCAGCGGCATTATCGATATCATTTCCGAGCTGTACCGCTGCAGCATCATCAACGCCCGGGGCTTGTTTGCCCGGGAAGGCCGCCGTGTCAAGCACGACCAGCACGGCATGGGCCGCTATGTGATCGCCTTTGCGGAAGAGTCCGAAACCGGCCGCGAAATCTCCATCAACGAGGTGGATATCGACAACTTCATTCGTGCCAAGGGTGCCATCTTCTCCGCCATCGATACCCTGCTGCAGAGTGTGGATATGACTGTTGACATGATCGACCATGTTTACGTGGCCGGTGGTATCGGCAGCGGCATCAACATGAAGAACGCGGTGAACATCGGCATGCTGCCCGATGTGGAACTGGAAAAGTTCAGCTATATCGGCAATTCTTCTCTTGCCGGTGCTTATGCCATGGTCGTGTCCGATCAGGCGATCGAAAAGTGTACCGAAGTCATGACCAATATGACTTATCTGGAACTGTCTACTTACCCCGGCTATATGGATTCCTTTGTGGCCGCCTGCTTCATTCCCCACACCGACCGGAATCTGTTCCCCAACAGCGTACAGGAAGTTTGATATGTACTTAGGAAAACAACACCATATTGCCGTTATCTGCTCAAGCTGGGAGAAGGCGAAGGAATTTTACGTGGATAAACTGGGTTTCCGGCTTTTCCGTGAGGTCTACCGCCCCGAAAAGGACGACTATCTGCGGATGCTGGAGCAGGGGGACACGGTGCTGGAAATCTTCATCATGCCGAACAATCCTGAACGGCTGACCGCGCCCGAAGCCAAGGGACTGCGGCATCTGGCCTTCCATGTGGAGAATATTGAACCGGCGGTGGCGTGGCTGAACAGCCTTGGCATCGAGACCGAACCCGTGCGGGAAGACAAGTGCAACGGCGGAAGATTTACCTTCTTTAAAGACCCCGACGGTCTGCCCCTGGAATTACACGAATAACGAGGATAAACTATGCAAATCGAAAATCACAAGGAAGAAGTCCCCTTTGCCCATTATGAGGAGCTGTTTAAGAAGCTGGATCCTGCCGATGCATCAGAGAGACTGCGCAGTGTCAAATGGGACGGAAAAGAATTTTATGTAAACCTGCTCGGCAGAGAATTTGCTATTTCTCATCCCGACTATGCCATCCGCGCGCTGGACGGCGAGAAGCTGCCCCCGCTGCCCACCCAGACCTTCCTGCTGCGCTATCTGCTGGAGTGCAAGGATACGGTTTGGAGCGGTGAGTGGAAGACTTTCCGCGAAATGCCCTGGGGCGAAATGTACATCAAGCCCTACACCGGCCGCGTCCTGACCCGCGCTGCCTTTACCTTTGGCTTCCGCGTTCCCGCTTTCCGCGCCGCTGCGGAGAAAATGGGCGCAGTTGCCGTCAAGCACGGTGATGCCGGCTTTGAATTCCAGCTGGTGGGTGGCTACAAGATGCGGATTCTGGTCTGGGAAGGCGACGATGAGTTCCCACCCAATGCCCAGATTCTGTATTCCGACAATTTTGCCGACGGCTTTGCAGCCGAAGACCGCGTGGTGGCCGGTGATATTTTAATCGGTACCATCAAGAGCTATATGTAACGTCAAACGGCCTCCCATCCGGGAGGCCGTTTTGTACAACAAATTGATGTTTATCGCACTGGCGCGGGAGCGCCCCAAGGCTTCCCCTTGAGGGGAAGCTGTCAAAAATCTATTTGATTTTTGACTGATGAGGTGTGCGGAAAAATATAGTGATTCGTTGAAACTTCGGCGAATTCACAACATTGTAACGCCACTTCGTGGCTACACCTCATCCGTCACGGCTTGCGCCGTGCCACCTTCCCCTTGAGGGGAAGGCTTTGTGGTGCGGCGCGTATCGGAACGATAAACTGAAATATGAAAGAAAAGAAGTACGGCACGGAGAAATCCGTGCCGTAAAGTCTTTATTGGAAGCGGTAAACTCTGCACTCGTAGGGCTGCAGGATCTTGGGAAGGCGGTCTTCATAGTTGCCGAGGAGCAATTCGCCCTTACTCAGATCATAACCTGCGGGAATGCGCAGGTTTTGAGGTTTGCTGGAGAAGGAACACAGCACCAGCAGCTTTTCGCACTTGGTCTCACGGGTGTAGCAGTAAAGTGTGTTGCTCAGGGGGAAATGCTCCTTGTACACACCGTAGCGGACCGATTTCAGACTCTTGCGCAGCGCGATGGCCTTCTTGTAGAAGGTCAGAATGGAATCGGGATCCTCTTCCTGCTGGGAAGCGTTCAGCCATGTGTAGTTGGGGTTTACATCCATCCAGGTAGTCTCACCGGTGGTGAAGCCAGCGTTGGGAGAATCGTCCCACTGCACGGGAGTGCGGGCGGAATCACGGGAGGAGCGCCACAGCTTCTTGAGACGCTTTTCCTCCGGAAGATTGCTGAGTTTGTGGTGGTACTGGTAAATGGACTGCACATCCCGGTACTGCGCAATGGATTCCGGCTTCCAGTTCAGCATGCCGATCTCCTGACCCTGATAAATGAAGGGTGTACCCTGCTGGAACAGGTAGGCGGCGGCCAGGGTTTTGCCGCTCTCTTTCCAGAACTGCTCACTGCCGTAACGGGATATGATTCTGGGATGGTCGTGGTTTTCGATGTAGAGCAGGTTCCATGCCTTTCCACGGAGCTTGTACTGCCAGTCGGAGAAGGCCTTCTTCATGCGGACAAGAGAGAAGGGAAGGGGAATGTAGTCCGTGAACAGGCAGTCAGCGCACTCGCACTGAAACTGGATCATGGAGTCAATCTGGCCGCCCTCTTCGGCAATGTACTTCAGGGACATTTCGGGGGATACCAGCGGCGCTTCTGCCACGGTAAAGCAGTCGTAATGGTCCAGCACATCGCGCTTGAACTCGTGGAGATATTCGTGGATATGGGGTCCGTGGTTATAATTGGGCATGCCCTTGTAAACGGGGAACAGATGGTCGTCCGGCAGGCCTTCCTTCTTGGAGATGTAAGTGATCACATCCTCACGGAAGCCGTCCACACCCATATCCAGCCAGAAACGCATGATATTCTTGACTTCTTCCCGCACCAAGGGGTTTTCCATATTCAGGTCAGGCTGTTTGATGGCAAAAAGGTGCAGGTAATACTCGCCGCGCACTTCGTCGTAGGTCCATGCCTTGCCTTCAAAATTGCTGTCCCAGTTGTTGGGCAGGCTGCCGTCTTCCTTCGCGGGGCGCCAAATGTAGTAATCGGTGTAGGGATCAATGCGCTGGCGGCTCTTCTGGAACCATTCGTGCTCGTCGCTGGTGTGGTTGACCACCAGATCCATCAGAACCTTCATGCCCCGTTCGTGAGCACCCTCCAGCACCTTGCGAAATGCCTCCATGCCGCCGAATTCCGGTGCGATATCCATATAATCGGCAATGTCATAGCCGCAGTCGGCACCGGGGGAGGGGTAAATGGGGGAGAACCAGATGCCGTCCACACCCAAGTATTTCAGGTAATCCAGCTTTTCATAGACACCCAGCAGGTCACCCATGCCGTCACCGTTGCCGTCTTTGAAAGACCGGGGCCAGATCTGGTAGAATACTTTGTCTTTATACCAACGCGTTTTTTCCATGATTACCACTCCTTAAATCACATTCAAATTTCAGTTTGTGGGGATGCCCCCACGGGCAATTCGTGCCTGACTGGCCGGCAGGTGTCGATACACCATTGGCCCCACCCGGTTCGTTACCGCTGTGCAAATTTCACTTTATTGTGCTGTTGCACCGCACCGAAAAGTTGTCATTCCGAGGAGGGGCGAAGCCCCGACGTGGGAATCTCCAGCACCGCAGCACGAAGTAATAGAAACCAATTAACATCGAATATTCAAGATTTACAAT
>JBGVFB010000041.1:0-14311 GCA_045120675.1 Faecousia sp.
GCAAAGTATCGGCACTTACAGAAGATGATATTAGCAGGTTTATTGCTGCACTTAATTTCAGGCCAAGGAAATGCCTGGGCTGGAAAACTCCCTACGAAGTTGCTTTCAATGAAGTGTTGCACTTGACTTGACAAACCGCCGAAACAAGAAAAGAGCATTACCCAATCGGAGCGATAAACATCAATTTATCGTTGCTTGCAGGCATAGAAGTAAGCCTGTTTGAAGTTCTCCAGTTCCCGGTAGCAGTATTCCAGCCGGCAGGCTGTTTTCTCCGGATAAACGGCTTCCGCCCTGTGATAACAGGAAACTGCCTCCTTCAGCTGGCGCCGTGCCAGATGCAATTCTCCCCGCAGGAAGTTCCAATCCGTACGGTCTTGATCCTGTGCGGCACCCAGCAAACACTCGCTACGGTCCAGTTCTCCCAGATCCAGCGCCTGCCGCGCCCGAAGCAGCAGCTCCCCGTCCATGCTTGGCAGCTTTTCGCAAATCTGCGCCCGCTGCTGAGGCCGCACCTGTGCCAGCAGAAGCAGCCGCTTCCGCTCCAGTTCCTGCGCGCAGTAGCCGCTCTGAATCTCCTCCAGTTTTTCCAGCAGTTCCGCTCCGTAGACATTTTGTCCCTTCACAATTGCCCGCTGTGCCGCATCCAGCACGGCCAGACGCTGCAGCAATTGGAACTCGGCATCAAAGGTTTCATCCGGACTGCGGTAGTCCGCCAGAATCTCCATCGCATCCGCGCCATCTCCCGCCAGTACCGCAGCCCGTGCCTGCTGCATCACCGTCTGATTTTGGGAAAGCACCGCATTTTCTTCCAAAAAATAGCTGAAGGGCTTACCGAGTCTTGCCGCGAAATAAGACAGCGTTGCCATGGATGGCCGCGCCGCACCGTTTTCAATCTGCGACAGCATATTCCGGGTCACAGTCTCGCCGCACAGCTGCCGCTGAGATAGCCCTGCTTCCAGCCGCGCCTGCTTGATTTTCTCTCCCAGTGTCATTCGTCCGTCCTCCGGGTAAGTTTTATTTACCTGATTGTAACACAAAACCCGCTGTTTTTCCACCGTTACAAAAAATTCATTTGCTATTTCGGCGCATTTGGTTTATAACAGTAAGAAAAGTACCAAAAAGGAGGCGCATGATGAATATTCGTGACCGCAGCGCCATTCATCAAACCGCAGAACACTCCCTTGCAAATGCCAAGGGTGACCCCAAAAAGATTCTGCTGATTTATCTTGCCATCATTACCGGTCTGTCCCTGGCCGTGGCCGGTGTTTCGATTCTTCTGAGCAACCGCATCGCCGATACCGGCGGTCTGGGCAATATGGGACTGCGCTCTGTGCTGTCTACCGCCAAATCCGTCCTGCCGCTGGTTCAGTCCGTGATCCTGCTGGGTCTGGAAATGGGCTACTACACCATGGCACTGAACATCACCCGTGGAGAACCCATTTCCAACGACACCCTGTTCGGCGGCTTCCGCCGCTTCTTCCCCCTGCTGCGGGCGCAGATTCTGCTGAGCTTCCTCTATTTGGGTCTGGGCTTGCTGGCGGTTTACCCCGGTGCTTACATTTTTCTGATGCTGCCCATTTCGGAAGGATTCTACGAAGTATTGACTCCCATAATGGAATCTGCCTCCCAGCTGACCGGTACCGTTACCATCGACGAAGCCTCCATGATTGCCGTTTCCGAAGCCATGGAGCCCGCCCTCTGGATCATGGGCACCCTGTTCCTGCTGCTGTTCATTCCGACCAGCTACCGTTACCGGATGGTCACCTTCCGTCTGATCGACCAGTCCCGTCCCGGCGCGCTGCGGGCCATGCGGGAAAGCCGTGCCATGATGCACCGCAACCGCTTCGCCCTGTTCCGTCTGGACCTGAGTCTGTGGTGGTTCTATGCGCTGCAGGGTCTGACCGTTGCACTGTGCTACAGCGATATGCTGCTGCCGATGCTGGGTATTACCCTCCCCTGGTCCGAATCCGTCAGCTATTTTGTTTTCCTGTGTCTTTCTCTGCTGGTGCAGTTCGTGGTCTACTACCTCTTCATGAACCGTGTGTCTGTAACCTATGCTGCCGCTTACGGCGCACTGCTCCCGAAAGAACAGCCTCAAGAACCCACACCTGCAAAGGCTTGGCAGGATCAATATTGATGCAAAAGCGCCTCCGGTTTTTCCGGAGGCGCTTCTACTATTATATTATATAGTATAGGTTATTTGCCGGCAATGGACAGGCCGTCCACGCGGACGCTGGGGCTGCCGAAAGCAGTCATGCCCATAGCCATGGGCAGCTGGCAGTTGTTGGCCAGTGCAGTGATGTTCTTCAGCAGATCGTAGAAGTTGCCCGCCACAGTGAAGGACTTAACTGCCGTGGTCTTGACACCGTCTTCAATCATGAAGCCCGCGCTCTGCAAAGAGAAGTCACCGGTGATGGCATTTGCGCCGGCATGGAGGCCGCCCAGATTGGTGATATACACACCGTTTCCAACCTGCCGCAGCAGCTCCTCTTCGGAAACATCGCCGTTTTCCAGATACAGGGTGAAGGGACGTACCATCACAGTGCCGTCGTAACCTGCCTTGGATGCATTGCCGGTGGTTTTCTTACCTGCCACTGCCGCAGTCTTCAGGTTATACAGCAGGGTGCAGAGCTTGCCCTTTTCGATGACATTTTTCTTGTGCGTAGGGCTGCCCTCTGCGTCAAAATTGATGGGCATGGGGTTATCCTTGTGGAAGGGATCATCCACCAGTGTGACGATCTCTGCGGCAATCTGTTCTCCTTCCGCCTTTGCCAGCCGGGACAGACCCTTCTGGGCAGCTTCGGAGGAGAAAATGCCGGAATACACACCCAGCAGGCTGCACATGGCATTGGGAGAGAATACCACGGGATACTGACCCGTGGGTGCCACCTGACCGCCCAGCTTGACCTTGGCCTTGGCCGCAGCCTTGTCGGCCAGTGCTGCCACATCGATGTCCTCCAGTCTGCCCAGCTTCACTTCGAAGCTGTTTTCCATTTCCTCGCCGTCGGACACCACCGCTGCGGCCACCAGACCTGTCACGGAATTCTGATAATGCAGGTCAAGTCCCTTGGAATTGTAGATGGCGATCTCACTGGACTCGATCAAACCCTGACTCTGGCAGCCGTCGATGACCATAGGATCCGCAGCATAGAGCTTTTCCTGCACATCCAATGCGGCACTGATCAGCTTGTCCGCACCGGGCAGTTCATAGGACTGGATTTCCAGCGGTTCATATTCCTGACCGCCCTCGCCTAAGAATACCATTTCCTCAGATTCCAGTGTGGCGGCATTGTCGGCAGCCTTGGCAACCACAGCCTTTGCCTGTGCTTTGCTCAGATCTTCCGTGGATGCGTAACCCATCTTGCCGCCGACGATACAGCGGAAGCAAACACCGCCGTCACGGGATGCGGTAAATTCATCGATCTCATGGCGGAAGGTCTCTACGCTGGTGCTTTCACTGGCGGAATAGTAGAGTTCATATTCCGTGATTCCCATTTCCTCACAGGCGGCGATCACATGGTTTTTAAATTCATTGAAAGTCATGACATTCCCTCCTTAGCGGCCGCCGACGGTGATGCTGGAAACTCTTACCAGCGGCTGACCCACATTGGTGGGCACACTGCCGGAGGAAGAGCCGCACATGCCCTGACCCATATCCAGGTCCGTACCGACCATATCGATGTTCTGAATGACTTCACTGCCCTTGCCGACCAGAGAAGCGCCACGGACAGGCTCGCAGATTTTGCCATTGCGGATCAGGTAGCCCTCTCTGACTGCGAAGTTGAATTCGCCGGTGACGGGATTGACACTACCGCCGCCCATTTCCTTGGCATAGAGGCCATACTCGATGGAAGCAATGATATCCTCATTCTTATCCTCGCCCGCGGCGATGTAAGTGTTGGTCATGCGGGAGGTGGGGGTATAGCGGTAGCTCTGGCGGCGGGTGTTGCCGGTAGGCGCGAGCCCCATACGGCGGCCACCCATGTTGTCGATCATATAGCTCTTGAGAATACCCTTGTCGATCAGGATATTCTTCTGTGCCACATGGCCCTCATCATCGATGTTGATGGAGCCCCATGCATTGGGGATGGTGCCGTCATCGATGGCAGTGACCTTTTCGTTGGCGATCTTTTCGCCCAGCTTTCCGGCAAACTGGCTCTGGCCGTAGGCAACAGAGGATGCTTCCAGACTGTGGCCGCAGGCTTCGTGGAAAATAACACCGCCGAAGCCGTTTTCGATGGCAACGGGCATCACCTTGGCAGGGCAGTAGCCCGCGCCGGCCATGGTAACTGCCTGACGGGCGGCATGGATGCCCACATTGGCGGGCAGAACACTCTCAAACATCTCCAGACCCATCCGGCGGCCGGGATTGCAGGAGCCGGTCTGTGCGCCGTCGCCCTTGTCGGCCACCGCGTCGATGGAGATACGGGTGCGGATCTGGCGATCCTGGGTATACAGGCCCTCGGAAGTGGCGAGCAGAATGTTGTGATCCACATCCAGCAGTGTGCCGGTGACCTGCGTAATGGCCGTGTCATATTCCTTGGCGGCGAAATAGCCTTCCTTCAGAATGGAAACCTTTTCCGCATTGGATACGGAAGAGGGCACAATACGGATGGGATGGATATCACCGAAAATCCGCTCTTTCAGCACGATGTCGATGGGTGCATCGCTCTGGCCCAGTGCATCGGCGGCGGACTCGGCACAGCGGAGCAGGCCGCTCTCACTGGTGTCCACAGTGGATGCCATGACGGAACGCAGGCCCTTGTAAACACGGACAGATGCACCGGCGATGACCGTATCCTTGATGGAATCGACCTTGCTTGCAATCATATTGATGGCATGGTTGACAGTGTTTTCAGCGAAAATCTCCGCATAGTCGGCACCGGTGGACACCGCTTTTTGCAGAACACGCTGGCAAATTTCTCGTGAAATCATGGATAAGCTCCTTTTGTAAGTTATATGCGGACATTCTACCACGTCCGGTGGAGAATTGCAACAAAAAGCGGCATGCAACAGCATGCCGCTTGGATTTGCTTATTCGGCGCTGATCACGTGGGCACCCTGGAATTCCACATGCAGCGGGAGCATCTCCCAGTTTGCGGTGGTGATGGAATCCAGCTTCTTTGCAAGCTTCTCCTGCAGTGCCTTATCCCGGGTGATGCACAGCAAGGTAGGGCCTGCGCCGGACAGGCAGAAGGCCGCGCCGGTGGTACGCACCAGCTGTTCGATCTCCTCATAATCGGCAATCAGCTTTTTGCGGTAGTTCTGATGCAGCTTATCCTGCATGGCATTGCGCAGCAGCTTTTCATCGCCCAGCTCCAGCGCCTTCAGCACCAGTGCGCCGTGGGAAACATTATAAATGGCATCAGCACGGCTGACCATATCCGGCAAAGCCGCTCTGGCCTTGGCAGTGGACAGGTTGAAATCAGGGATCAGAGCCAGAAACTCCCATTCGGGATGCAGCGGGAAGCTGACGCAGACCGGCAGGCCGTTGTCCACCATGGAAGCGGTCAGACCGCCGAAGAAGGCAGGGGCCAGATTATCGGGGTGGCCTTCCATGGCATTGGTGATGTTCAGAAGACCCTGGGTACTAAGCTTGTTGCCGCGCAGCACATTGGCACCCATAGCGCCTGCCACCAGCAGCGCAGCGGAAGAGCCGAGACCGCGGCAGACGGGAATATTTGCATCGATGTGGATCTTGATACCACGCAGCTCCTCGCTCATGGTGGCCAGCGCGGCGCAGTAGGAAACGTAGGCCAGATTGTCAGGGCCGGTGAATTCTTCGGGGCAGCCGGTGATTTCCAGACCTGCTTCGGTTTCTTCAAAGGTCACATCGGTATACAGACTCAGGGCGCAGCCAAAGGCATCAAAACCGGGGCCAAGGTTCGCCGTGGTGGCAGGAACGCGGATGGTTACTCTTTTCATGGTTTTCCTCCTTACAGTCCCAGCACGAAATTCAGCATTTCTTCCTTGTCGATGACACCGCTGTGGCGCTCAGGTCTGCCGCGCAGGGTAGCCAGATTCTTAGGAATTTCAATGCCGGTAATTTCGGACAGCCGCTCCATCTGGTCAAATTCGTCACCGGAGAGGTCTCCGCCGATGGCTTCCAGCACCGCGGCGGGGAACTTATAGGGGGATGCGGTGGACAGCACCACCATGGGGCGCGTATCGCCGGTGGCAGCAATATATTCTTCCGCAGCGCTCCAGCCGGCAGCGGTATGGGTATCGCACAGATAATGGTTTTCCTTCCAGACCTTATTGATGGTCTTTGCCGCCTGTGCATCATCGCAGCAGCCTGCCCAGAATTCCCGGTCGATGGCTTCCTTCATGGAAGCAGGAACTGTGTAGAAACCCTCGGTATTCAGCTGCTTCATGAGTCCTGCCACCATGCCCATATCGCAGCCGCTCATGAGATACAGCAGTCGCTCCAGATTGGAGGAAACCAGAATGTCCATGGAAGGAGAAGTGGTCTTCAGCAGGGGGCGGCGCTTGTCATAGGTGCCGGTGCGGATGAAATCCGTCAGCACATTGTTGGCATTGGAAGCGCAGATCAGCATACCGACCGGCAGACCCAGCAGCTTGGCGAGGTAACCCGCCAGAATATCGCCGAAATTACCGGTGGGAACGGAGTAATTCACCGTATCGCCCATCTTGATCTTACCGGCATCCAG
This sequence comes from Faecousia sp., assembly GCA_045120675.1. Lineage (GTDB taxonomy): Bacteria > Bacillota > Clostridia > Oscillospirales > Oscillospiraceae > Faecousia. The sequence goes on from JBGVFB010000041.1 coordinate 6,672, forward strand.
CAGGTCGCGGTAGGCCTTGAAGTAGTACATCACCTGCGGTGCCAGACGGCCGATGTTGATGGAGTTGGCAGAGGACAGGTCATAGGTCAGATTCTTGCCCTGACAGGCAGCGAAGATGTTCTTCACACCGGTCTGGGTATCGTCGAAATTGCCGCGGACGGCGCAAACCGTCACATTATTGCCCTCCTGCGTGACCATCTGCGCCCGCTGGACCTTGGAAACACCGCCATCAGGATAGAATACACAGATTTTTACACCGGGCACGTCCGCAAAGCCTGCCAGTGCCGCCTTGCCGGTGTCACCGGAGGTGGCGGTCAGGATCATAATTTCTTTCTCAGCGCCGCACTGCTTCATGGCAGCGGTCAGCAGCTGGGGCAGCATGGACAGCGCCACATCCTTGAATGCGGAGGTAGGGCCGCGGAACAGCTCCAGCACATGGAAATCACCGGCTGCCACAGTGGGGGTCAGTTCTTCCGTCTGGAATTTTCCGGTGTAGGCCTTGGAGACCAGAGACTGCATTTCGGGAATATCCGGCAGCAGGGCGGACAAAATGGCGCAGGACATGCCCTGAGCGGAAAGGCTCAGGCAGTTACGCCAGTCAAATTCAGGAATATTTTCGGGCATGTACAGGCCGCCGTCGGGTGCAAGACCCGTCAGCACTGCCTGTGCGCTGTCCACACAGGGTGCGCTGCTGCGCGTAGAATGGTAGAGCATGGTGTTCCTCCCCCGGAAACGGTTGGATTTTTTGCTTTCTGCACAAATCCGGACCGGAATTCCGGCAATACTTGTTTTTTTGGGTGATTGCAATTTCGGTAAGCATATGATATACTGTTTCTCGTGAAAAAGCAAGTGTTTTCGAATCGGGTACATCCGTTTCTACATTGTGCCAAAAAACACTGGAAGTTTGGAGGAAGAATTATGAAAATCGGTCTATTGGGCTTTGGCGTCGTGGGACGCGGCGTTTATGATATTACCGCAAAGCGGGACGATATGCAGGTTGCAAAGGTCGTGTGTCTGGAGGATGTGTTCCTGCCCGACGCAGAAGTGACCCGCGATTTCAAGAAAGTTCTGGAAGATGATTCCATCGATACCATCATCGAAGCCATAGGTGGCCTGCATCCGGCTTATGAATTTGTCCGCGCCGCCATCGAAGCAGGTAAAAACGTGGTCACCTCCAACAAGGCCCTCGTTGCCACCTTCTATGACGAGCTGCTGCCGCTGGCAGAGCAGAAGGGTGTCAAATTCCGCTGCACCGCAGCCGTTGGCGGCGGCATCGGCTGGCTCAGCGAAGTGGAGCGTTCCCGCCGCATTCAGACCATCCATCAGGTGGGCGGCATCATGAACGGCACCTGCAACTACATCCTCGACTCCATGACGAGACTCGGTATGGATTATGCCGATGCCCTCCGTCAGGCTCAGAAGCTGGGTTATGCGGAAGCCAATCCCTCCACCGACGTGGAAGGCACCGACACCTGGCACAAAATCATCCTCTCCGCCAACATCGCCTTCGGTGTCAGTTTGGACCGTGCCGCAGTTCCCGCTGCCGGTATTCAGAACATCTCTGCCGCAGACGTTGCAAACTTCACCGCCAAGGGTCTGGTCTGCAAGCTGGTTTCCACCGGCAAGCAGAAGAACGGCGCCTACAGTGCCTATGTTCAGCCCACATTGTTCCCCGTGGGCGCTCCCGAATCCGCAGTTCCCCTGAACTACAACCTGATCACCCTGATCGGTGAAGTGTCCGACCGCATGAGCTTCTACGGTCAGGGCGCAGGCCGCTACCCCACCGCATACAATGTGGTGCAGGACTGTGTGGATATCCTCGCCGGCAAGGGCTTCTACTGCGGCTACGGCGAAAAGGTAAGCGTAGACAACAGCGAAAAGCTGACCTATTATGTCCGTGGCGAAGCGGACAGCTGGCTGTGTGAAAACACAGCAGAAAACTGGGACGGTGCGGTTCTGACCAAGCCTGTATCCGTTTCCGATATGCACGCATGGCTGAAAGCCCACCCCGGCGCATTCATCGCCGCACTGAATTAATAAGATAATAAATTGATGTTTATCGCACTGGCGCGGCAGCGTCCCAAGGCTTCTCCTTGAGGAGAAGCTGTCAAAAATCTATTTGATTTTTGACTGATGAGGTGTGCAGAAAAATGTGGCGAACAACCAAAACTCCGGCAAATTCGTACCATTGTAACGCCACTTCGTGGCTACACCTCATCCGTCACGGCTATCGCCGTGCCACCTTCCCCTCGAGGGGAAGGCTTTGTGGTGTGGTGCGCAACAGAACGATAAACTGATATTTGAAAGAGGTAAGAATTATGAAAGTAGCAAAATTCGGCGGCTCCTCCATGGCGGATGCGGGCCAGTACCGGAAAGTCAAAGATATCATCGAATCCGATCCTTCCCGCCGCGTGGTGGTCGTGTCCGCCGCCGGCAAGCGTTTCAAGAATGACCACAAAATCACAGACCTGCTGTATCTGTGCTATTCCCATACCAAGTACGGTGTTCCCTGCGATCCCATTTTCGATATGATTGTGTCCCGCTACTGCGAAATCCGCGACGAGCTGGGCATCGAGCTGGATCTGGAATCCGATTTCGCCGCTCTGAAAAAGCGCATCGACAAGAAGGAAGTGACCCGTGAAGAGCTGGTCAGCCGCGGTGAGTATTACTCTGCCAGACTGATGGCCGCATATCTGGGCTTCCGCTTCGTCGATGCCACTGATTGGGTAAAGTTTAATCTGGACAGCACCGTGAACATGGAGCAGACCTACGACGCACTGCGGGAATTGGGCTGGATCGGCAAGGGCATCGTGACCCCCGGCTTCTATGGTGTCATGCCCAACGGTACCATCCATACCTTCTCCCGCGGCGGCAGCGACATCACCGGCTCTCTGGCCGCAGCTGCGCTGGATGCAGAAGTTTATGAAAACTGGACTGACGTTTCCGGCATTCTGATGGCCGACCCCCGCATTGTTGACAATCCTCAGGCCATCCCCGAGGTGACCTACGACGAGCTGCGGGAACTGAGCTACTCCGGCGCGCAGGTGCTCCATGAGGGATCCATCTTCCCCGTCCGCGAGAAGAATATCCCCCTGAATATCCGCAATACCAATGCCCCCGATGATCCCGGCACCATCATTCAGGAGCGTTTTGAAGAGGGTCACGATCCCGACCGTTTCATTACCGGTATCACCGGCATGAAGGATTTCTCCATCATCTCCCTGTCCAAGAAGGGTATGAGCAATCAGGTCGGTGTTCTGCATAAGGTGCTGACTGTTCTGGTGCGCCACAATATCAGCGTCGATTATGTTCCCAACGGCATCGACAATGTTTCCGTTGTCATTCCCACCGACGCGCTGGCACCCCACCTGTACACCGTTCTCAGCGAGATTCAGAAGGAAGTGGAACCCGATACGCTGGATGTCCACGATAAGATCGCTGTGGTCGCCGCTGTCGGCCGTAAGATGGCCTTCCGGCCCGGTATTTCCGGTAAGATCTTCGCTGCCCTCGGTGAAGCAGACATCAACATCCGCATGATCAACCAGGGCCCCGACGAATTGAACATCATCTTCGGTGTCGACAACAAGGACTTCAAGGCCGCAATCCGCGTCCTGTATGATAGCTTTGTAAAGTAACAGGAGGTAAGGAACTATGAAACTGTATACTGTTGCTGTTCTGGGTGCAACCGGCGCCGTGGGACAGGAAATGATCAAAATTCTGCAGGAGCGTAATTTCCCCGTGGGTAAGCTGGTGCCTCTGGCATCCGCCCGCTCTGCCGGTAAGAAGCTGCTGTTCAAGGGCGAAGAAGTGACCATTCAGGAAGCCTGCGATAGTGCCTTTGAGGGTGTGGATATTGTTCTGGGCGCTGCAGAAAACGACATCGCCAAGAAGTTCGCTCCCGCCATCGTCAAGGCCGGTGCGGTATTTGTGGATAATTCCTCCGCATTCCGCCTGAATCCCGATGTCCCTCTGGTGGTTCCGGAAATCAACCCCGAAGACGCAAAAAATCACAAGGGCATCATTTCCAACCCCAACTGCTCCACCATCATCACCTGCACGGCGGTCAACGCGCTCAATGCCATCGCTCCCATCAAATCCATGATCGTCTCTTCCTATCAGGCTGTTTCCGGCGCCGGTGCCGGCGGCCCCATTGAGCTGATGAATGAGGTGGAAGCCCTGCGGGAAGGCAAAACCTATGAACCCAAGGTATTCTCTCATCAGATTGCCTACAACCTGATCCCCCAGATCGGCGGTGAGCAGGTGGACGGCTATACCAGTGAGGAGATGAAGCTGCAGAACGAAGGCCGCAAGATCATGCACCTGCCGGAGCTGAAGGTTTCCATGACCTGCGTCCGTGTTCCCGTTGTACGCAGCCACTCCATTTCTGTGCAGATGCGCTTTGACAAGCACATTTCCGTGGAGCAGGTGCGTGAAACGATTGCCAAGGCACCCGGCTGCAAGCTGGTGGATGATCTGAGCAAGAAGATGTATCCCATGCCTCTGGACACCTCCGATCAGGATATCGTATTCGTGGGCCGCATCCGCCCCGACCTGACCGATGATAACGGCATCTGCCTGTGGTGCTGCGGTGATCAGGTCCGCAAGGGCGCTGCTACCAATGCCATCCAGATTGCAGAACTGCTGGTGAAGTAATATGTTCAAGCCCACGGCTTTTGCCGTGGGCTTTTTCTGCCAAATGGGCAAATTGATTTTTATCGTACTCTTGCACCGCACTATCAAGTGTGTCATTCCGAGGAAGGGCGAAGCCCTGACGTGGGAATCTCCAGCAACGCAGCACGAAGAAATACGGGCCAATTAACATTGAATATCCAGGATTTACAATGTTAATCGGATATTTCCCTATCATACCGCGCAGCAGGAGATTGCCACGTCGCCGCCCTTGAGGTCGGCTCCTCGCAATGACACGGTAATTTGGTGGCCGGTTGCGTCTATCCAACAGAACGACAAACTGAAATTTGCACCGCAGTAACGAATCGGGTGGGCCCAATGGTGTATCGACACCTGCCGGCCAGACAGGCACGCGTTGGCCGTCGGCCCTTGCCGACAAACTTTAGAAGCTCTTGCTGTACAGCAGCATAGAGATTCTTATGCATAGCTGAAACTTGAAATATCACAAACAGCAAAACCGCCCGGTGCATGATGCACCGGGCGGTTGAACATATATTGCAGAATTAACGGGTGGTTTCGACTTTGATCTCACCGTCGACGATCATCTTGGCCAGGCCTTCCACTTCCTGCTTGATTTCATCGGAAACCTGCTGGGTGGAACCCTCTTCGCCATAGCCGATGCCCACATAACCGGTGACCATGTCAGCAACCCAAGTGGTGCCCCACAGGCCGCAATCATCGCCCTTTTCCATATACTCCTTCACAGCGTGATAGATGGAATCGCCGACTTCCTTGCACATGGAGCAGATGATGACTTCGGGGTCGATGTACTTCTGGTCGGAGTCAACACCGATGGCATAGAAACCCTTTTCCTTTGCAGCTTCGAAGACACCGTCGCCGCACTTGGAAGCGATCTGGAAGACCACATCAGCACCCTTCTCGTTCAGAGTCAGTGCGCATTCCTTGCCGATGGCAGGATCGTCATAATCGTTGGAGTAAATGACCTCCACCTTCACGTCGGGATTTGCATACAGGGCGCCCTGCTTGTAGCCAACGATGAAGTCATTGATGGTATCCTGATCCTGACCGCCCATAGCACCGATGACACCGGACTCGGTGACCTTGGCAGCAATGTAGCCGGCGAGGAAGGAGCCTTCGTTCTGGGCATAGGTGATGTTCAGAACATTGGCAACAGGAGCGGAAGTTGCATTGTCGATCCAGATGAAGCGCTTGTCGGGATATTCGGGAGCAACGGTCTCCACATCGTAGAATTCCCAACCAACCAGCACCACCACATCGGCAGCATCCGCTGCGTTGTAGATCTGCTGGGTATGTCCGTCATTCTTGCATTCGATGGTCTTGATCTGAACACCTTCAGCAGCCAGCTTGTCGCAGCCTGCCTTGGAAGAATCGTAGAAGGAACGGTCACCAAAGGTACCGGCAACCACCAGCGCGACTGTCAGATCGGAAGATGCGGTTTCACCGGCAGAAGGGGCGGCCGCACAGCCTGCAAACAGGGACAGTGCCAGTGCAAATGTCAGCACCAGCGCAAACATTTTTTTCATAGGATTAGCCTCCTTGTTTTTTGGTGCAAATGTACCGTCGGGTAAATGTATATGCTTTCTCATTTTAATAGATTTTGACATCAAAGTCAATAAAACAGTCAAAAAAACTGTAACTTTCCACAACGTTTTCAACAGATTCCACATATTTGACGAAAATCCCCCAAGGGGGGATCGCAAAAAAGAACACAGATTTTAGGAAATGCACAATTGACTTTCTGTGATTATATTAGTAGAATAATATCGATACATTATGTGTCTAGCACAAATCAAGTACCTTACTAGAATACAAGCAATTAGGAGGAAAACACTTTGAAGGATTGGGCATTTACAACCACCGTCGAGGAGATGGAAGCTGCCACCAACGCTCTGTTGGAAACAGCAAACAAGGTTGGCGCTGACACCTGGCAGCAGCGTGTTAAGAACCAGACTCCTCACTGCGGCTTCGGCGAAGCAGGTACCTGCTGCCGAATCTGTTCCATGGGTCCCTGCCGCATCACCAAGAAGGCACCCCGCGGCATCTGCGGCTGCGATGTTCATGGCATCGTCGCCCGTAACTATCTGATCTTCACTGCAGGCGGCGCTGCAACGCACTCCGACCACGGCCGTGAAATCATGCACACCCTGCACCAGACCAAGGAAGGCGGCAACTATCAGGTCAAGGACCCCGAGAAGCTGATCCGCATCGCCAAGGAATGGGGCGTTGAGACCGAGGGCAAGGACATCTACGCTCTGGCTCACGAGATGGCAGAAATCGGCCTGCTGGAGTACGGCAAGCCCTTCGGCTACCAGAAGTTCACCGATCGTGCTCCCGAGCACACCCAGAAACTGTGGGATGCAGCTGAGATCAGACCTCGCGCTATCGACCGCGAAGTTTCCCAGTCCATGCACATGACCCACATGGGTTGTTCCTCTCTGGCTGAAGCTCTGATCCGTCAGGCTCTGCGTGCAGGTCTGTCCGACGGTTGGGGCGGCTCCATGATGGGTACCGAGTTCTCCGACGTTATGTTCGGCACTCCCCGCCCCATCGACACTGAGGCTAACATCGGCGTTATGGAAAAGGACAACGTCAACATCGTCGTCCACGGCCATGACCCCTCCCTGTCCGAAATGGTCGTTCACTTTGCAAACGATCCCGAGATGATCGCTTACGCAAAGTCCATGGGTGCAAAGGGCATCACCGTTTCCGGTGTCTGCTGTACCTCCAACGAAGTCACCATGCGTCACGGCATTCCCATGGCCGGTAACTACCTGAACCAGGAGAACGTGGTTCTGACCGGCGCTTGCGAAGCCATCGTCGTCGACGTTCAGTGTATCTTCCCCGCACTGGGCCCCCTGTCCAAGTGCTTCCACACCAAGTTCATCACCACTTCTCCCGTTGCCCGTATCCCCGACTCTGAGTTCATCCAGTTCCATGCTGAGAGCGCAGACGTCAGCGCCAAGGCAATC
>JBGVFB010000042.1:0-73488 GCA_045120675.1 Faecousia sp.
GCTGCGTGAGAAGGGCCTGGCCAAGGCCGCTAAGAAGGCTGACCGCATCGCTGCTGAAGGCGTTGCATACGCTACCGTCATCGACGGTGTCGGCGTTGTCATCGAGGTCAACGCTGAGACCGACTTCGCTTCCAAGACCGACGCTTTCATGGGTCTGGTCAAGAATCTGTGTGAGCTGGTCGCTAAGGAAGCTCCCGCAGACGTGGACGCTCTGAAGGCTTGCACCTACCCCGGCACCAACCTGACCGTTACTGAGAAGATGCAGGAGCTGGTCATGTCCATCGGCGAGAACATGCAGATCCGCCGCTTCGCTCGTTTCGCAGAAAACACCTCCGTCGCTTACGTTCACGCTGGCGGCTCCCACGGTGTTCTGGTCAACCTGGCTGTTGAGGGCGACATCGACGCTACCGAGATCGGCAAGAACGTCGCTATGCAGATCGCTGCTATGAAGGCTCAGTACTGGGACAAGGCTATGGTTCCCCAGGAAGCTGTTGACAAGGAGCTGGCTGTTCAGGTTGCTCTGATGGACAACGATCCCAAGATGGCTTCCAAGCCCGCTCAGGTCAAGGAAAAGATCGCTCAGGGCAAGATGGCTGCTTTCTACAAGGAAATCTGCCTGCTGCAGCAGGAGTTCGTCCGCGCTGACCTGTTCAAGGGCGACGTGGCCGGCTACATTGCTGACGCTGCTAAGAAGCTGGGTGGCAAGGTTACCTTCGTTGACGCTATTCACTACACCAAGGGTGAAGGCATCGAGAAGAAGGAAGAGAACTTCGCTGCTGAAGTCGCTGCTCAGATCGCTGGCGCTGGCAAGTAATTTGCTTCACAACCTCAAGACTCCGGTTTGGTACTCCCAAACCGGAGTCTTTCTTTATATGTATGACGCAAATTTCAGTTTGTCGGCGAGGGCCGACGGCCAACGCGTGCCTGTCTGGCCGGCAATAAACGGTACACCATTGGGTCCGCCCGATTCGTTACTGCTGTGCAAATTTCACTTAATTGTGCTGTTGCACCGCACCGAAAAGTTGTCATTCCGAGGAGGGGCGAAGCCCCGACGTGGGAATCTCCAGCACGGCAGTATGACGAAATGCGAACCGATTAACATCGAAAGTATAGGATTTTCAATGTTAATTGGATGTTGCAATCTTATTCTTCTTAGCAGGAGATTGCCACGTCGCTAACGCTCCTCGCAATGACAGTGGTAGTCGGCAGCTGTCAGCGAATAACCAGCAGTAAGATAAACATCAATTTTCCTTTCTTCTTTTTCCCATGTTTACTTTTTGGCCTTCTCATGATAAAATGTGTGTAACTGTTACCTTTTGGAGTGGATTCCCATGAACTTCGACAATACTTACGTGAAAATTGATCTGGATACCATCGATGCCAATATCGATGCCATTCGCGCCCGTGTCGGCACCGATGTGATGGCCGTCATCAAGGCCGATGCCTATGGCCACGGTGCCATTCAGGTAGCCCGCCTGCTGCAGGATAAGTGCAGCTTTTTCGGTGTTTCCTCCATTCTGGAGGCCATGGAGCTGCGCCGCGCCGGTCTTTATAACCCCATCCTGATTCTGGGTCATACCCCCATTTCCGCTTTCCCCGCGCTGGTGCAGGCTGAGATCCGCCCCACCATTTACCACTACGAGGATGCGCTGGCTCTTTCCAACGCAGCGCAGCGGGAGGGCAAAACCGCTGCCTTCCATCTGGCGGTGGATACAGGTATGAGCCGTATCGGTTTTCAGGCTACAGACGAGGATGCCGACATCTGTGCCGAGATTGCAAAGCTGCCGGGTATTTTTGCGGAAGGTCTTTTCAGCCACTTCGCCACCGCGGACTGCGCCGACCTGAGCCGCGCCCGTGCGCAGGCAGAACTCTTTGATGCATTCTACGAAAAGCTGGCCGCACGGGGTGTTCAGGTACCCATCCGGCACATGAACAACTCTGCCGGCCTGATGAATTTCGACAATCATTATGAGATGGTACGCGCCGGCATCGTGCTGTATGGCATGTATCCCAGCGACGAGGTTGATCCCGCCCTGCTTTCCATCCGCCCTGCCCTGCAGTGGCTCAGCCGTGTAACCCATGTGAAGACCCTGCCTGCCGGTCGGGAAATCAGCTACGGCGGCACTTTTGTTACCACCAGAGAAACCCGTGTGGCCACCGTTCCCGTGGGTTATGCCGACGGCTACTGCCGCGCCCTTTCCGGTAAGTTCCATGTGCTGATCCGCGGCAAGAAGGCCCCTATTCTCGGCCGTGTCTGTATGGATCAGATGATGGTGGATGTCACCGACATTCCGGAAGTGCAGCTCAATGACCGCGTGGTTCTGGTGGGCCGCAGCGGCAACGAAGAAATCACTGTGGAAACCATCGCCGCCGCAGCCGGAAGCTTCAATTATGAATTCATCTGCGGCATCAGCCGCCGTGTTCCCCGCATTTACAGCCGCAGCGGTAAGACCGTCCACTCCGTTCACTATCTGCTGGATACCTGAGGAGCGCAGCTATGAAAGATACAGAACAAAACGAATTTGAAATCACCCGGGGCATGTATATCGCTGTCCGGTCTCTCGCCTTCGCGCTGGGTCTTTTGATGCTCTTTTTCGTCGGCCGTGCAGCCATCACCTTCTGCCTTGGTCTGTTCGCCGACGGTGACCATCTGGTACAGTTTCCCGGCCAGGAATCTCCCATCGTGTCCGTGCAGGATATTGATACCAAGCCCAAGCCCGTCTACATTGACCCCAGCCAGCTGGTGGAGGTTTCCCGGGCAGACATCACGGTTGCAGGTGACCTGATGCTGCATCTTCCCATTGTACGCTCCGGCGAAGTGGATGGCGGATACAATTTTGATGACATCTTTACCTTTGTAAAGCCCTATATTTCCGCCGCCGACTATGCGGTAGCCAATCTGGAAACCACCCTTTCCGGTATCGACGGCAAGGAATACACCGGTTTTCCCAATTTCAACAGCCCCGATCAAATTGCACAAAGTGCGAAGAACACCGGCTTTGATATGCTGCTGACCGGCAATAACCATTGCTATGATTACGGTACCGAGGGTCTGACACGTACCCTCGACACCCTCAACAGCTATATGCTGGATGCCCTCGGTACGGTCGACAACAGTGCCAACCCCCGCCATGTGGTCAGAAACTTAAGCGGCATCAAGGTCGGCATGGCCTGCTATACCTTCGCTGATATGGATGACAATGGCAATGTAACCATCAACGGCATGACCACGGACCGTGCTGCAATGGGTCTAGTCAATGCCTTTGACTACGACAAACTCAGCCAGTTCTACACGGAGGTTGAGGGAGAAATCGCTTCCATGCGCGCCAACGGTGCCGATACCATCATTCTCTACATCCACTGGGGTGATGACTATTCTACCAATGTCAGCGACAACCAGAAGGCCATGGCGCAGAAGCTGTGCGATCTGGGTGTGGATGTGATTGCCGGCAGCCATCCCCATGTGATTCAGCCCATCGATCTGCTGACCAGCTCCGTGGATCCGGAACACAAGACCATATGCCTGTACTCCATGGGCAATTTTCTCAGCAATCAGAGAGCCGACAACATCGGTCTGACCACCGGCCACAGTGAAGACGGTGTTCTGTTCACCTTCGCTCTGACCAAGTATAATGACGGTAGTGTCCGCGTCAGTGCCATCAACCTGCTGCCCACCTGGGTGCTGGTTCAGGGCAGCGATAACAACCGTGATTTCTACATCTTGCCGCTGAATCAGACTGTAACGGACTGGAAGAGCGCCTACAATCTTTCCGATGACGAGTTGTCCGGTGCCAAGAATTCCTATAACCGTACCATGGCACTGGTTACCCCGGGACTGAACAAGGTTGTTTCCTACCTGTCAGAAAAGAATGCCGTGCTGGATCCCAATCTGGGTGTTGGATAAATATAACGGGTATGCCGATGGCATACCCGTTTCTTTTGTGTAATTCAAATTTCAGCTATGCATAAGAATCTCTATGCTGCTTCGCAGCAAGAGCTTCTAAAGTTTATCGCTCTCTTCGATAGGTGTCACTTTCTTGTCTCCGGCGGTTTGTCAAGTCAAATGCAACACTTTCTTAAAAGCAACTTCATAAGGCGTTTTCCAGCCAAGACACTTTCTGGGACGGAAGTTTAATTTGGCAACTATTGACCAGATGTCCTCGTCGGTAAGTGCAGATACTTTGCTTCGTTTAGGGATGAACTGCCGGATTAAGCCATTTATATTCTCATTGGTCGGACGTTCCCAGGGAGCATGAGGGTGCGCAAAGTATATACCCACACCAAGTTCCTGCTCCATCTCCAAACTTTCTGCAAACTCTGTACCCTGGTCAAAAGTAACGCTGCGTACCGGCAGCCGTGCCTGCTTTAACAACTTTACAACTGCTCGCCCTACTGTGTTACTTTCTCGGTTGGGTACTTTCTCGCAAAGCAGGAAGCGGCTGTATCGGTCTACAAGGGTTACAACTGCATCATTTTCCTTACTGCCACGGACGGTATCTCCTTCCCAGTGTCCCGGTTCTGCCCGCAGATTTGCCGATTCAGGCCGCAAAGAAATGGATCTCTGGAAACAAACTCGTTTGCAATCCTTTGCTTTTCCAATCTTTTTATACTTGATTCGCAAATAATATCGCAAAGTATCCTGCAGTAATCCATTATCCAGACCTCTGTATATTGTGCTGGTACTGATCTGAGCAGTGTTCTCTTCTCTCAGACGGTTGGAAACTTGTTCCGGTGACCACCAAAGGCAGCCAAGCAGAAAATGAACCAGCTTATGCAGTTCACGATCTGCAAGGACAGCACGGCGCACACAACGTCTGCGATTGTGGTGATATTGTTTCTGTGCGGCAGAAGCACGGTATGGGCCGGGATTTCTACGCAGCTCTCTGCTGATAGTGGAAGGGGCTCGTCCCAGCTTCTTTGCAATTTGTCTGATACTTTCTCCACGTTCATGAGAAAGCATTAGACATTCCCGTTCTTCTATGGTAAGATGACTATAGCAACTCACGAGGGATACCTCCTGTCTTAGGTTTGTTTGGTCACTTACCAGTATAGCAGGTTCCCAAATGAGTTGCTATTTTATTGTTTACAAGGTGTTGCACTTACTATGATAATCCGCCCCGAACAAGAAAGTAACCAAAGAAGTCGGCATAGGGGAGGCACTCATGCCGCGCTGCCGCGCGACAAATTGCGTCCTCCCCTATGAACCCTACCCGCACGCACCGAAAAACTGCATGACGTTCTCACGACGTGACGGCACATCGTCGCGGTCTTGCTGATGGCGGCGGCTCCGCACTCGCCGCCCTGCCGAATTCCAGGAGCAGAACCACTGCGCGGCAAAAATCGGCACATTTTTGTCGTGCTCAGGATGTAGGTTAAGGTGCTCCGCGGTGTCGTAAGTGCGGCCGGGTGGGGTACATAGGGGCGGGCGGCTCTGGCGCGGGAGCTGGCCAGCGGACAGCGCCGCCCCTATGGCGGCTTCTTTTCGCTCTTTTCTTGCTGAGGCGGATTATCATTGTAAGTGCAACACCACGTAGACAATAAAATAGCAACTCACTTGGGAACCTGCTATACTGGTAAGTGACCAAACAAACCTAAGACAGGAGGTATCCCTCGTGAGTTGCTATAGCCATCTTACCATAGAAGAGCGTGAAAGTCTAATGCTTTCTCATGAACAAGGTGAAAGTATCCGGCGAATTGCAAAGAAACTTGGCCGAGCTCCCTCTACCATCAGCAGAGAGCTTCGCAGAAATCCCGGCATATACAGAGCTACCACTGCCCAAAAGAATTATCAGCAGCGACGTAAAGCCTGCGTGCGACGCAGGATACTGCACAACCGAGAACTCCGTAAAATGGTGCATTTTCTTCTTGGCTACCTTTGGTGGTCACCGGAACAGATATCCAATCGTTTCAGAGAAGAGGGTACTGCTGCAATCAGCGCCAGTACCATTTATCGTGCTTTGGAGAACGGGGATTTACAGGATACTTTGCGATATTATCTGCGGATAAAGTATCACAAACTTGGAAAAAACAAAGAACCAAGTAAGATTTGCTTCCAGAAAACTATCTCTTTGCGACCAGAAGCAGCTGCGCTTCGTTCAGAGCCCGGCCACTGGGAAGGAGACACGATCCGGGGCAGCTGCGAGACAGATTCCCTTGTAACACTGGTAGATCGATACAGCCGTATACTACTGTGCGAGAGAGTCCCAAACAAAGAAAGTGGGACTGTACGCAGAGCGGTTGTGCGTTTGCTGACCAGATCAGGGTTGCCGGTTCGCAGTGTTACCTTTGACCAGGGTACTGAGTTTGCAGAAAGCGAACAGATGGAAAAGGACTTGGGTATTGATGTGTTCTATGCACATCCGAGGTCTCCATGGGAGAGACCCACCAATGAAAATACCAACGGTCTGATTCGTCAGTTTGTTCCAAAGCGAAGCAAAGTATCGGCACTTACAGAAGATGATATTAGCAGGTTTATTGCTGCACTTAATTTCAGGCCAAGGAAATGCCTGGGCTGGAAAACTCCCTACGAAGTTGCTTTCAATGAAGTGTTGCACTTGACTTGACAAACCGCCATCGAAAAGATTTAGCTCAACGATTTTACCTCGCACAGGAATCCCCCCATCTACTATATTTCGACAATTTAAATTATACTATTGATGGAGGAAAATGTAAAGAATAAAACCTAAAGCAACTTTTACATGCTTTTCTATCACTACAAACGAATAAGGGCATCACCTTGCGATGATGCCCTTATTTTAAACAATTTAGATATAAACCTGGCAGGTCAGATCTTGCCACTGATTACGGCGGAGAATCTGTCCGTTCGCTTGACGATACTTCTTCGCTTCCTCGAAACCGATGGAAAATTCGAAGTACAGCTTATGCCTCCCCAGTTTTGATAGCAGCCTGTGCAGCGGACAGACGAGCGATCGGGACGCGGAAGGGGGAGCAGGAAACGTAGTCCAGGCCGATCTTGTGGCAGAACTCGACGGACATGGGGTCGCCGCCGTGTTCGCCGCAGATGCCGTAGTGCAGGTGCTTGCCGGAAGCCTTGCCCTTGGAAACTGCCATCTCCATCAGCAGGCCGACACCGTTCTGGTCCAGCTTTGCGAAGGGATCGTTCTCGTAGATCTTGCTCTCGTAGTAAGCGTTCAGGAACTTGCCTGCGTCGTCACGGGAGAAGCCGAAGGTCATCTGAGTCAGGTCGTTGGTGCCGAAGCAGAAGAACTCAGCTTCCTGAGCAATATCCTCAGCAGTCAGACATGCTCTGGGGATCTCGATCATGGTACCGACTTCGTACTTCATCTCGATGCCTGCAGCAGCGATCTCAGCGTCAGCGGTCTTAACCACAACGTTCTTGACGAACTTCAGCTCCTTGACATCGCCAACCAGAGGAATCATGATTTCGGGAACCATGTTCCAGTCGGGATGATTCTTCTTGGTGTTGATGGCAGCGCGGATGACAGCCTTGGTCTGCATTGCAGCGATTTCGGGATAGGTGACGCTCAGACGGCAGCCACGGTGACCCATCATGGGGTTGAACTCATGCAGGGAAGCAATGATGTCCTTGATCTGCTGAACGGTCTTGCCCTGAGTAGCAGCCAGAGCGGCGATGTCTTCCTCAGTGGTGGGAACGAACTCGTGCAGAGGGGGATCCAGGAAGCGGATGCAAACGGGCATGCCTTCCATAGCCTCGTACAGGCCCTCGAAGTCAGCCTGCTGCATGGGCAGGATCTTCTCCAGAGCGGCTTCACGCTCTGCAACAGTGTCGGAGCAGATCATCTCGCGGAAGGAGCCGATACGGCCTTCCTCGAAGAACATATGCTCGGTACGGCACAGGCCGATGCCTTCTGCGCCCAGCTCACGTGCCTTGATGGCATCGCGGGGGGAGTCAGCATTGGTGCGAACCTTCAGGGTGCGGTACTGGTCAGCCCAGCCCATGATGCGGCCGAACTCGCCGGCGATCTCTGCATCCTTGGTTGCGATCAGGCCGTCGTAGATGTTACCGGTGGAACCGTCCAGGGACAGCTCGTCGCCTTCGTGGAAGGTCTTGCCGGACAGAGTGAACACCTTGTTCTCCTCGTCCATGTTGATCTCGGTGCAGCCGGAAACACAGCAGGTACCCATGCCACGAGCAACGACAGCTGCGTGGGAGGTCATACCGCCGCGGACGGTCAGGATGCCCTGAGCGGCCATCATGCCTTCGATATCCTCGGGGGAAGTCTCCAGACGAACCAGGACGACCTTCTCACCGCGGGCAGCCCATTCCTTAGCGTCTTCAGCGGTGAAGACGATCTTACCGGCAGCAGCGCCGGGGGAAGCGGGCAGAGCCTTGCCGATGGGGGTAGCAGCCTTCAGAGCCTTTGCATCGAACTGGGGATGCAGCAGGGTGTCCAGGTTACGGGGATCGATCATGGAAACGGCCTTCTTCTCGTCGATCATGCCTTCGTCCACCAGGTCGCAGGCGATCTTCAGAGCAGCGGGAGCGGTACGCTTGCCGTTACGGGTCTGCAGCATGTAGAGCTTGCCGTTCTCAACGGTGAACTCCATGTCCTGCATATCGCGGTAGTGGTCCTCCAGGATTGCACAGACCTTTTCGAACTGAGCAAATGCCTCGGGGAACTTGTTAGCCATCTCGGAGATGGGCATGGGAGTACGGACGCCGGCAACGACGTCTTCGCCCTGTGCGTTGGTCAGGAATTCGCCCATCAGACCCTTAGCGCCGGTAGCGGGGTCACGGGTGAAAGCAACGCCGGTACCGCAGTCGTCACCCATGTTGCCGAAGGCCATGGACTGGACGTTAACAGCAGTGCCCCAGGAGTAGGGGATGTCGTTCTCGCGGCGGTAGATGTTTGCACGGGGGTTGTCCCAGCTGCGGAAAACAGCCTGAACAGCGCCCATCAGCTGTTCCTTGGGATCGGAGGGGAACTCTGCACCGATCTTGGCCTTGTACTCAGCCTTGAACTGGTTAGCCAGCTCCTTCAGGTCCTCAGCAGTCAGGTCGACGTCCTGCGTGACACCCTTCTTTTCCTTCATCTCGTCGATCAGAACCTCGAAGTACTTCTTGCCGACTTCCATAACGACGTCGGAGTACATCTGGATGAAACGGCGGTAGCAGTCGTAAGCCCAACGGGGATTGCCGGACTTAGCAGCCATAACTTCAACAACGTCCTCATTCAGACCCAGGTTCAGGATGGTGTCCATCATGCCGGGCATGGAGGCACGGGCGCCGCTGCGGACGGAGACCAGCAGAGGATTCTCCTTGTCGCCGAACTTCTTGCCGGTGATTGCTTCCAGCTTTTCGACGTATTCCATGATTTCAGCCTGAATGTCAGCATTGATCTGACGGCCATCATCATAATATTTGGTGCATGCTTCGGTGGAGATGGTGAAGCCCTGAGGGACAGGCAGACCGATGTTGGTCATTTCAGCCAGATTGGCACCCTTGCCGCCCAGCAGTTCACGCATGGAGCCGTTACCTTCGGTGAACAGATAAACGTACTTGTGAGACATGTATTGGTTACCCCTTTCAAAATGTTTTCAAGTGCTCCGCGGCACCTGATTGTTGCAGATCTTCTAAATACTTGCATTATCGCCCAAATAGTATACCATGTACAATTTTGAAAATCAAACCTTTTTGTTAAAAAATTGAACATATTTCCTGATTCGGGGTAATGCAACAAAAAAAGAAAGGAAAAAGGCCCCGCATGGGGGCCTTGAATGGATAATTTTCACAATCGACAAAAAGCGAAATTGCGCTGAACAAATCAGTACTCGCGCACCACGGCCTTTACGAGGCCGATAATTTCAGCTTCGGTACCGTCGATGGGATCATAGTTGTCATTTTCCGGCATCAGCCACACCTGACCGTTTCTGCGGCGCAGGCGCTTGACGGTGGCTTCGTCACCGATTCGCGCAACCACGATCTGGCCGTCATCGGCATGCTGCTGGGGACGCACCACCACCAGATCACCGGACAAAATAGCCGCGTTGATCATACTGTCGCCGCGGACACGCAGGGCAAAGCAGTTGGGATCGCCGTCCCAGCTGAGATGGCCTTCCTGATTTTCCACAGCCAGAATCGGCAGACCCGCCGTGACCACACCGATCACCGGAATCTGGCCGGGACGCATGCTGGTGACGATGGCACGCTTGCGGCCCTTGGCACCGGGGGACTGGAGCAGGCCCTTTTCCTGCAGTGCCTGCAGGTGATAGCTGACGGAAGCAGTGGAACGCAGACCCACGGCGGCACCGATTTCCCGCACAGAGGGAGAGTAGCCATTCTCCTGAATAAACTGGTTTACATAATCTACAATCAATTCTGCCTTGTTGCTGGTTCTGGGCATGAGAATCCCTCCTGATGTCAATAGACGGTCAAATTGATGTTTGCCGGGATGCCCCGGCTGGCAATACGTGACTGGTAATCCAGCAATCACCAAACATGACTGCCCGATTCGAAGGGTTATTTATCGTATCGGGAGATAAGCTTGGATTTTGTACAACGTTTAGACACGAATTGGCCGGCGGCCCCTGCCGCCCGACAAACTGAAATTTGACTTGCATACATTTGTTCACCTTGATTGTAGCACAAATGTCCGAGAAAAGAAAGAGGGAAATTGAATTTCTTTCGCCCTTTTCAAACAGAAAAGTGCCTGTGTGCAAACATATACTAAAGCACAGAATGAAAGGAGCGATGCTGATGAAGGATTTGGAGACCCGCGTCTGGCAGCGGGTTCAGGGAAAAACGGAGGGGGCCGCATCAACGCTTCCCGAGGGGCTGCCGGCGCTGATCATGGAACAGCTGCAGCTTTCGAGCATCTATGGGCAGCTGTCCCGTCAGGCCGGCGGGCAAAGCGGCGGAACATACATGCGTCTTTCGCGGGAATCGCGGATGCAGGCCGTCTGCCTGAAGGGAATCGTGATCCTCATGAATGGTCATGCCCCTTCCCCCGCTGCTGCTCCGGTGCAGGCTTCCCAGCCGGATGCCCTGCTGCGCCGCTGTTACGGCGCGGAGCTGCGTCTTTTAAAAGCCTATGAAAGCCGCTGCAATGACCCGGAATACGGCCCTGTTTTCAACCGCATGGCTGACCGGAGCCGGGATCACTGCTGCACGCTGCTGGAGCTGATCGGAACTTTGAAAACTTCCTGACGAAAAAAGGCCCGGTGAACCACCGGGCCTTTGGTATGTATTTCATTTACAGGGCGCAGGTTGCGACAATCTCGTGGCCTTCCGGCAGCTCCAGCTCTGCCGTGGACTTGCCGAAGCGCCAGATGACCTTCCCAATCCATTTTTCTGCAACACTTGCAAAATGGTGCAGTACGATGCCCAGACTCAATGCCCCGTCGATGGGCACGTTGTATGCGTCCGGGCAGCTGACCAGGCTGATGCCTGCCGGGTGGATCACAAAGCCATAAGCCTGACGGTTCAGGTAACTGGGTGCCAGCGTTGCGGCATAGAGGGATTCCCACAGCATATCGTCGAAGAAACCAATGTGGTCATCCAGCTTGTAGATATTGCCCCAGGTATCCATGAACACCATATCGTAGACACTTTTTTTCTGCTCCACGTAGCGGTGCTGGGCCACGATATCCACGTCGGACATACTGCGGAAATTCAGGCGCAGCCGCTTGACGGTCTTTTTGCCGTAACCGAAAGCCGCAATGGCCGCAACCTCCAGCTCGGAGTCGATGTTGAGGGCTTTTTTGACATCGTCACTGTCCACAAAGGTCAGCCAGCAGGTATTCAGATCCATTTCGGTCAGTTTCAGGATCAGATCTTCCATCATATAACCGGCGTTCAGGTATGTCCGGGGATGCTTCTCCGACAGCAGCACCAGATACTGGGGCGCACCTACCAGAAACTGCTGATATCCGGCAGCACCCTCCAGTGCGGCGCGGGCATCGGTGCCGAAAATAAGCAGTTCCGTTTTGATTTCCGGCAGGAGTCTTCTCACGGAATTGTTGTAATACTCTCTGATTTTATCCAAACTTCCGAAAAATACCGGCTTATCCGAGAACTCCCGGACGGATTTGCGGTTCTGAATCAATGCTCTGTAGTCCATAATCATGCCTCCCGTTTGTTCTTTCTGGCTTGATTATAGAAATTTCCCGCATTTTCTTCTGTGATAAAATCACATTTCTGGAAGATTTATACACAAATTTATGCTGTGATTGTGCTGTCGTCCTTTTGATAAAGGTATTGAAAAAACGCGGCCTGCATGATACCCTAAAAATAAAGCAAAGGGTTACGGATATTGCCGAAGGGGTTATATTTATGAAGCAGCAACGAAAAAACACAATCATGGCCATCCTGGAGCAGCTTTTGCCGCTTTCTTTGAATTTTGAAGGTGAACTGTGGATCTTCTCGATATAATGACCGCCTATGGTGTTTAGACCGTAGGCGGCTTTTTTGTAGTACTTGTATTTACAAAAGAAATATGATAAAACGGATGTAGATCCTTGCAGGAGGTATGCCACATGGAAAAGTTCTTCAGTGTTGCGGCGGTGATCGCACCCATTTTTATCACGGTCTATCTTGGTATGGTGGCCCGGAAAAAAGCGCTGATTACACCGGAGGGTGTACAGGGGCTTCAGCAGTTTGTTCTGAATATGGCACTTCCCTGCCTGATTTTCAACTCAATCCTGACCGCAAAGGTTGGTGCGGAATCTCTTGCCATTATGGGAATGCTCTTTCCCTTCGTGCTGGGTGTTACGTTGTGGGCATTCCGGAAGGGTATGAAAAAATATCCCTATAAGAATCTGCCCATGATCTTCGGTGCGCAGGAAAGCGGCATGCTGGGTGTTCCCTTATTTCTGATTCTCTTTGGCAGCGCCAATGTTTACCATATGGTGATTCTGGATCTGACGCAGGCAATTGTTGGACATCCGACCATCGCAATCGTTTCCTGTGATGCGGGAGACAGCCCCAAACCCGGTGAGATTTTGAAAAAGGTATTCACCTCCCCGCTGGTCATCGCGTGTCTGATTGCCCTTGGACTGAACCTCTCCGGCGCGGGAACACTGCTGCTGGAAAGCGGGATCGGGCAGGTTGTGACCGAAGTGACAACGTTTCTCGGTCAACCGGTCAGCACCCTGATGATCTTCAGCGTCGGCTATAATCTTTCTCTGTCTGCGGAAAACCGCGGGGAAATTCTAAAGCTCTGCCTGCTCCGTTTGACCATCTTTTCGGCCATTGCCGGTGTGCTGCAGCTGCTTCTGTGCCTGATTCCCAATATCACTGCCCTGACCCGCTGGGCCATGCTGCTTTACTGCCTTCTGCCGGCATCTTATATTGCCCCCAGTCTTGGTAAGACAGAGCAGGAACGAACCATTGCATCCGGTGTCAGTTCCCTGCTGACCGTTGTGACACTTGCCGTGTTCTGCGCCATAGCTGCCCTGACCGCATAAAATGACACCCCGCCGGCAGGCGGGGTGTTTTTTACATATTTACATTCTGATCGATGCATTCCAGTATTTTTCCCGACCGCATCATTTCGGTTGCCAGCATCACACCGGCGCCGGAGAGGGAACTGTCGCCCACATAATCGGAAAAGCGGATTTTCAAGCCTTCACGCAAAGCATCGGGAAGATAATCGCCAATGAACGTGTTCAGACTGTTCCGGAATTTTTCGCTGCGGGGGATTTCGTCACCCAGAACGATTACTTCGGGGTCCAGCGTGTAGACAAGACCGGCCAGACCGTAGGCCAGAAAACGAGCCATCCGGCTGACTGCCCAGGTTGCCAGAGGATCACCCTGATCGTACGCGGTGTAGATATCATCAACAGAGGCGGAGGAAGTCAGGGAGGTATCCGGATAATCATAAAGATGCTCGATCAGGGATCGCTGCATGGCGGCAGGGGAAGCAAACTCCTCATACACACTGTGAGAGAACTGGATGTCGCTGTTGATACCCTTGTGGGTGACAAAACAGTTGATGCCCAGATGACCGATCTCGCCGGCGGTGCCGTGGAAACCGCGTAGCAGTTTTCCGCCGATCAGGATGCCGCTGCTGATGCCTACACCGCATACAACATTCAGAAATACGCTGGGCTGATAGCCCTTAGTCTTGACAAAGGAGCGAAGTTCCGCAACGGCACTTGCGTTGGCATCGTGGTTCATCAGAATGCGGAAGCCGGGGAAGCGGGCGGAAATCTCCTGATAAATATCGCCTTCGCCCAGGGTGCGGAAACCGTCAACCTGAAGCTTGTATTCCCCGTTGCAGCTGAACAGGGGGCCGAGGGTGGCGATGGAAATACCCAGAACCGCGATCTTTTCCGCCTGACAATAGGCCAGCTGCAGTCTGATTTCCTGCTCGATCTGGTCAAGGATGCTGGAAAACCGGAAGCTGTCCGTATACAAATTGCTGCGCGCGTTTTTCAGATTGTCCCCCAGATCATAGGTGGCGGAAAGAATATGGTTGCGCTTGAGACGAATTACGATGGAAGCAAAATTTTCCATATTCAGTTCCAGGCCGATGGACTTTCTGCCGCTTTCGGTCAGGATGATGCCGCTCTCCCGCAGCAGCCCCGCTTCCAGAAAGTCATGCACGATGGTGGAAACTGTGGCCTTATTCAGACCGGTGGTTTTGGAAAGATGGATTCTGGAAATGGGCCCGTTTTCGTAAACGTGACGGAGGATCAGGGCTTTGTTGGCGCATTGCAGGTCGGCGGCTAGCTTCATGGGGGAATTCTCCTTCCTGAGAAAGTCAAAGAAACAAGTAATTTAAACTAATGGTACCATCGCTCCCTGCGTTTTGCAAGATGAAAATATAAAAAATAAACTAAGTGTATTAAATAAACTCAAAATTGTAAATTGTCAACAAAGAACGGTTGGATAAATTATAGAATACGATGAATTCGGGATACTTAGCGCCTTTTGGTTGACATCTTATTTTTACCGTGATATGTTTGGAATATAAGAGATTAAAAAATAAACCAACAAAAAAACACAAGGAGGGCAAAAGATGGCTGTACGAAAATCAACCGCAAATTATGACATCATCGTTGCTGGCGGCGGTCTGGCGGGCCTCTTTGCCGCGATCGCGGCGGCAAGACAGGGTGCGAAGGTTGCAATTGTTCAAAGCCGGTCCATGTTCGGCGGCAATGCCAGCTCGGAAGTCAGAATGCACATCGTCGGCGCGGACTGCCATGCATCCAAGGATGACATGCGTGAAACCGGCCTGCTGGAGGAGCTGCTTCTGGAGAACAAGAAGCGCAACCCCTATGCCTCCTTTCCTGTTTTTGATACGATCATGTGGGAGATGGCATACAAGCAGGAGCATTTGACCACTTACCTGAATACCACGGTGCAGGATGTGGTGATGGACGGAAAGAACATCCGCAGCATCATCTGCTATCAGGCCACCACGGAAACGGAGCTTCACCTTTCTGCCGAGGTCTTTGTGGATGCTACCGGCCACGGCACCATGGGAGTGCTGGCCGGCGCTGCCTACCGCATCGGCACGGAAAGCAAATACGAATTCTCCGAACCTTCCGCACCGGAAATCGGCAATGACCATTGCATGGGTGACTCCCTGCTGTTTTCCGCGCGAGACATGGGCGAGCCGGTGAAATTCATTGCACCCGATTGGGCCTATCATTTCTCCGAGGAGGATTTGGCCATCCGTCCCCATACCTCCCGCATGGTGTTCAATGCCAGCGATGGAAGTGTCTATTCTGAGAAGAAAGCCGGCAGCCGTCAGCTGCCTGACTATTACGATTCTACCTCCGGCTACTGGTGGATCGAGGTCACAGGACACGGAGATGAGATGACCCGTGACAGCGAACTGATCCGCGACAAGCTGATCCGCTGCGTCTACGGTGTCTGGGATCATCTGAAAAATGTGGGTGACCACGGTGTGGAAAACTACGATCTGGACTGGGTCGGCATCGTTCCCGGTCATCGGGAAAGCCGCCGGCTGGAAGGCCCCTATGTGCTGACGGAAAATGACATCCGCGCCAACCGTGTTTTCCCCGACGCGGTTGCTTACGGCGGCTGGCCCATGGATGTGCACTGTGACGGCGGCATCTTCTCGAAGCAGCCCAGCGTGGCGGTCAGCTTCGAAGGCAGCTACACCATCCCCTACCGGTGCTTCTACAGCCGCAACATCGGCAACCTGATGATGGCCGGCAGAGACATTTCCACCTCCAAAATGGCCTTCAGCTCCACCAGAGTCATGGGTACCTGTGCCGTGGGCGGTCAGGCGGTGGGTACAGCCGCCGCGCTGGCCATTCAGCACGGCTGCACCGTGGCGGACGTGGGCAAAGACCACATAAAAGAGCTGCAGCAGACCCTGCTGAAAAACGACTGCTTCATCCCCGGCTTCCGCAATGAAGATGATCTGGACCTGGCCCGTACCGCTGCCATTTCTGCCGACAGCGAAACGGAAAAGGGCTGCGCTGCAAATGTCATCAACGGCATCTCCCGCTCCACCGAGGAAGGCAGCAACTGCTGGATCTCGAACTCCTTGCAGAACGGCCCTGCAACCTTGACCCTGAAGCTGCCGGAGGAGAAAGCGCTCTCCCAGCTGCGCATCACCTTCGACTCCAATTTGAGCAAGAGCATCATGCCCTCCATCACCCGCAAGGCTATGGAGCATCAGGTAAAGACTCTGCCCAGAGAACTGGTGAAGGATTATGATGTACAGTTCCTGCGCCAGGGCAGCGTGGTGCTGGAAAAGAGCATCCGCGGCAACGGCCAGCGCCTGAACATCCATAAGCTGGACGGTCTGTGCTGCGACGAAGTGCGCATCACCGTGCGGGAAACCTACGGCCACGATGCCGCACGGATTTACGAAGTCAGACTTTACTAAAAAACGTAAGAGGTTATCAATATGGAAAGTGTACAGTATTCAAAGGCGATTCCGGTATACAAGCATTATGACGTGGTGGTATGCGGTGCAGGCCCTGCCGGTATCTGCGCGGCGGTTGCAGCAGCGCGGCATGGCGCAAAGGTTGCCCTGCTGGAGCGGTACGGCACCGTCGGCGGCTGCCTGACGCTGGGCTATGTGGCACCGGTGGCGGGCATGGTGGGCAAGGGAACCATGCGTCAGGAGGTCTGTGACCTGCTGGGTGTCGGTGACAACGATGCCTATGCCTGGAAGGGCTACTGCCATGACATGCAGAAGGCAAAGACCGTCCTGACGGAATTTGTGGATCACGAGAATATCGATGTTTATCTGCAGACCATGGTGGCGGATGCATGGATGGATGGCGATACCATCCGCGGCGTTGTGATCTCCACCAAGGAAGGTCTGAAGATCATCTCCGGCTCCGTGGTCATCGATGCCACCGGCGACGGTGACGTGGCAGAATTTGCGGGCTGTATCATTGAAAAGGGCCGTGAGGATGGCCTGATGCAGCCGGTTACGCTGGAATTCCTCGTGGATAACGTGGAAGAGGACGGCATCATCTGCATCGGCGACATCAGCGATGTGCAGCTGCATGGCAAGCGATTCCTGGATTGGTGCAAAGAGCAGAGTGAAAAGGGTCTGATTCCCAAGAATGCCGCAGCAGTCCGCATGTGTCCCACCGTAAACAAGGGCGAGCGCCACTTCAATACCACGCAGGTCAACGGCATCGACAGCACCAAGGTGGAAGACCTGTTCAAGGCAGAGCTGGAGCTGCGCCGCCAGATCGATACGCTGGTGGACTTCTTCCAGAAGTATCTGCCCGGCTATGAAAACTGCAAATACACCGGCTCCGGCATCACACTGGGTGTCCGTGAAAGCCGCCGCGTTGTGGGTGAGTATTACATCACCGCGGAAGAACTGGTGGTCGGCAAGCGTTTTGAGGATGTCATCGTCCACAAAGCCGAATTCCTTGTGGATATCCATAATCCCACCGGCCCCGGTCAGGCAGAGAAGAAGATCCAGTACTGCGAGCCCTATGACCTGCCCTACGGCTGCTTCGTTCCGAAGAAGGTCGATGGCCTGTTTACGGCCGGCCGCTGCATTTCCGGTACCCACCGCGCCCATGCTTCCTACCGTGTCATGTCCATCTGTATGGCCATGGGTCAGGCAGTCGGTGTTGCCGCTGCCATGTGCGCCCAGCAGGGCTGCACCCCCCGTCAGCTGAACGTCAAGGATCTGCAGAAGGAACTGACGGCCCTGGGCATCGAACTGTTCGACGAATGAAAGTGAGGATATAGAAATGAGTATTTTGCAGAAATTCCGTATGGATGGCAAGAAGGCCATCGTCACCGGCGGCGCTCGCGGCATCGGCCGCGCAACGGCACTGGCTTTCGCAGAAGCCGGCGCAGATGTGACCGTTCTGGATATCCGTGACACCTCCGAAACCGAAGCCATGATCCGCGATCTGGGTGTCAAAGCCTATGGCATCCAGTGTGACCTGACCAAGGAAGATGAAGTGAATGCCGCTTTTGCAAAGGCAGCGGAATACATGGGCGGCATCGACATTGCCCACGTCAACGCTGGCATCGCCATGTGCGAAAAGGCGGAGGATATGACCTTCCAGCAGTGGAGAACCGTCATGGCCATCGATCTGGATGCAGTGTTCCTGTGTGCCCGCGCCGTGGGCCGCATCATGATCGGCAGCGGTAAGCCCGGCGCCATCGTTTGCACCGGTTCCATGTCCGGCATGGTGGTCAACACCCCCCAGGAGCAGTGCGCCTATAATGCTGCCAAGGCCGGTGTCATCCAGCTGACCAGATCTCTCGCCTGTGAGTGGGCAAAGCACGGCATCCGTGTCAATTCCGTCAGCCCCGGATATGTCTGCACGGATATGACCCCCGCAACCACGGACGCAGAGTGGCAGCGCATCTGGTTCTCCATGTGCCCGACCAAGCGCATGGCAAATACCGAAGAAATCGCAGCTGCTGTTCTGTATCTGGCCAGCGACGCAGCATCCTACACCACCGGCAGCAATCTGGTGGTTGATGGCGGCTATACCTGCTATTAATAAGGAGGACATTTCCTATGTTGATGAATATGAACGAGATTCTGAAGGTCGCGGACGCAAATCATTTTGCGGTTCCCGCCTTCAATATTGGCACCGGTGTCATTCTGAATGGTGTCATGGACACCTGTGAGAAGCTGAATGCGCCTGTCATTCTGGCTATCCACCCCAAGGAACTGGCATTCATGGGCGATAGCTTTATTGAGATGTGCAAGGACCGTGCGAACAAATCCCACATCCCTGTGTGCATCCATCTGGACCACAGTGACTTCTTGCCCATCACCAGAGCCATCCGCACCGGCTTCACCTCGGTTATGATCGACGCTTCCCATCTGTCTTTTGAAGAAAACATTGCCATCACCAAGAAGGTCTGCGAGCTGGCACATCCTCTGGGTGTTTCTGTCGAAGCGGAGCTGGGTACCATCGGCGCGCTGGAAAACAATATGGAAGGCGGCGGTGAGATCATCTACACCAACCCCGAGGATGCAGTGCGTTTCGTTCAGGAGACCGGTTGTGACACCCTGGCCATCGCCATCGGCACTTCTCACGGTCTGTATCCCGCCGGCATGAAGCCCGAGCTGAAGCAGGATCTGCTTTCCGAGATCAAGTCCAAGGTTTCTGTGCCTCTGGTGCTGCACGGCGGTTCCGGCAACAAGGATTCCGAAATTGCGGAAGCCGTCAAGCGCGGCATCAGCAAGATCAACATCTCCTCCGACATCAAGGCTGCGCTCTATGGCCAGCTGCGCAAGACTCTGGAAAATCCCAAGCTGCGTGAGCCCTTCGACCTGTATCCCGAAAGTGTTGCCGCTATGAACGAAGTGGTGGAGGAAAAGGTCCGCCTGTTCTTCGCGGACAACAAGGCTGGACTCTATCGGCTGGATAATCTGGCAGCGGAGCGGGCGTAAAATGGGTCAGTATATTGACCGTTATGCTGATTATTTGGACAAACTGCAGGAAGAAATTTCCGGCGGGCCGAAGGGTAGACCTTTGGTTGGATTTTGCAGCAATGCAGATGTGGTTTTATCGTGGGATGCGGCTGTCTACAATCAAATCCTTCAAAAGTATCTGCAGGCCCAGCCCGATCAGGGACGCGGCGAGCAGATCGCATCCATGGAGGATTTTGCGCGAATCTCCAGCTGGTACATCACCCAGGGACTCGGCGGCAATATGGATATTTCCAACGCGCAGGTTTGCGAGGAATTGCTGGCATCGTTCCGTACGGAGCCGGCGCTGGGCGGAACCGGCGCGCAGGCAGCTGCAGCCTTGGGCGCCATCGGAATCCCTGCAGACGTGCATTTGACTGACCGCAGCAAGCCCGTTTGCGCTATGCTGGGCGGAAGCGGCATCATGATGATCGAAAACGGGGCAAGAATTCCCGTGGAAGATTGTCAGGATCAGGCATCGCCGGTCTACCACTTCATTTTGCAGTTCCGGAAGGACGATATCATCGAAGTGGGCGGCAAGCAATTCCGGATTCCCTGTTCCAACCGGCTGATTCTGTTCTATGACCCGATTCACAGGAATCTTCCCATCGCGGCGGATTATTGCCGCTACTACGAAAATGCATCTCAGAATCTGACATCGTACCTGCTGTCCGGATTCGATGCTG
The DNA here is from genome assembly GCA_045120675.1 of Faecousia sp. GTDB lineage: Bacteria > Bacillota > Clostridia > Oscillospirales > Oscillospiraceae > Faecousia. Next base: position 20,525 of record JBGVFB010000042.1, read on the forward strand.
TGGTGGATACTTCTGTGATCGAAGAAAGACTCGAAATGCTGTCTAGCCATATTGCAAGGGTCAAAGAAAGAAATCCGCAGATGGTCTGCTATCTGGAAGGTGCTTTTTACCTGAATCCGGAAGTCAAATCCAGAGTAATGCATCAGCTGGGTGCGCTGGCAGATGTGGTCGGTATGAACGAAGAGGAACTGGCGGAAGCGGTTGCGGAGTTCGGACAGACGATCGATCTGGATGACGCAGCGCAGGTGCTGGACGGCATCAAGCTGTATCGGAAGCACTTCGGCCTGCGCGGCATCGTCCTGCACACGAAGGACTATGCTCTGTATGATGGAAAGCCCTTGACCGGCGTCGACATGGAACAGGGTCTGACCCTTGGAAATCTCATGGCGGCCACGCGTGCCAGAACGGGACGGTACGGCACATGGCAGGACTGTGCGGACAGTCTGGCACTGCCCTTAAGTGAACGGGGCAAAGCCTTTGTGAAGAAGTTTACGGAGCAGGCCGGACAGGACGAAGATGCGGTTCCGGTTGTGGTCCCCTCGCGCTACATTGAGCATCCCCGCTATACCATTGGTCTGGGTGACACCTTTACCGCAGGTGTTCAGATTTGCTTCTGGTCAGCACAGATGTCAGAACTATAATATGTGCCCCGGTTCAAAAGAACCGGGGCGCTTTTTCTTTTATGGAACGAAGGCTCAGGGTTTTCTGGCCACCACGAACCATGTGGTGCCGTGATTGCTGTCCTCCAGAAGCCGGTCGGCGCAGGACTCGACGATGAAGCCTGATTGCCGCAGCAGATCGCAGATGGTTGCCGGATCGTGGACGGTCTCCCGGATGTTCTCCTCGAATTGCAGCGCTCCGTTTTCAAAGACGCGGACCTTCAGATTCACCTGATTGCGCTCCGGCTGGGTCATCTGAAACCAGACCCGCACGGTTTCGCTGAAATCCATCTCAAATGGCTCGCTGGTGGAGACTTCGTTTTCGTTGAGAATATCGAAAATAAAGTAGCCGCCGGAGGCAGTGTAGCGGTACACATTCCGGAAAATCTGCGCCACATGGGGAAGCTCGCGGATGTGATTCAGAGCATCGCCGGTGCAGGTGACCAGATCATACTGCGCATCGGGACAGAAGGTGATCATATCGGCCACTTCATAGGAAATTTCGGGATTTCCCTGCCGTGCGATGTCGATCATGCCGGAGGAAAAATCCATACCGGCGGCGCGGATGCCGCTGCTGTGCAGAATCTCGCACAGGATGCCGGTGCCGCAGCCTAAGTCCATGCAGGTTTTCGGCGCAATGCCGCGGCGCTGCAGCCACAGAAGCAGCTGCTGACCGAAAATTTCCGGATAGTAATTCCATCCGAATTCATTATAGACTTTGCAGAACACATCGCTGTACATGGCAGGCCCTCCTTACGGCATTTTCCGAAGTATCTATCCGGATTATAGCACCGATCGGAGGATTTGAAAACAAAAAAGTCTTTCTTCATGGATTCTGCGGCGGTATCTCTTGACACGGTGGCGGTCTGTCCGATAAAATAAAACCACAATGCAGGTGGAGGATTACTTCGTGAACGAAAGAGGAAGCAATCATCAGTTACTCAAACAGAATAACAACAGTCTTGTGAAACGGTATATTTACCGGAACAGCCCCATTTCCCGTGTGGAAATTGCCCAGCGGCTGGGACTTACCACGGCCACCATCACCGGCATGGTCCATCCTATGATCAACGCGGGTCTTCTGCGGGAAACAGCGGCACCGGCGGAGGAAACCAAGGGCGCAGGCCGTCCCCGTGTGATGCTGGAGTTTATTCCGGAGGCACACTATATCTGCGGTGTGGACACGGGCCCCTACCGGACCAATTATATCGTAACGGATCTGCTGGGCCAGACCATCGCAGTCCGCCATACGGAACAGCCTCTGGATGAGTATCATGTGACGCTGGAGCGCCTTTCCCGGGAGATTCCGGATTTCCTTGCGGAAGCGGGGATTCCGAGGGAGAAACTGCTGGGTGTGGGAATCTGCCTGCCGGGCATGATTGACGGCAGTGCGGACAAAATTTACGATACGTTCCATGACGGATGGACGGAGCATAGCCTTTCCGCAGAGCTGGGACAGCGGCTGGGACTGAAGGTGGAAGTCGAAAATAACGTTCGGGCCAGAGCGATTGGCACCGATCTTTTTGACCGTATGGTCAAAGCGGAGCCCTTTGCCTATTTCTTTGTTTCCTTCGGTGTGGCCTGCCAGATGATCATTGACGGCAAGCCCCTTTACGGCCAATCGGCGGCAGCGGGTGAAATCGGTCATACCGTGGTGCAGCGCAACGGTCCGGTGTGTCCCACCTGCGGCAACAGAGGCTGTCTGGAGGCTCTGACCGGTGAACGCGCCATTTTGAAGCAATGCCGGAAGATCATGACCACGGATACACCCACTGTGCTGAAGGAGCTGTGTCCGGATCCCCAAAAATTGACCATGGATCAGGTTCTGACTGCGCAGTCCATAGGGGATCAGGCGGTAAATCAGGTGATTGACGATGCCATTGAATATCTGGGCATCGCGCTGGCCAATACCATCAACCTGATCAGTCCTCGCGCGGTGGTGCTGGAAGGCCGGATCCTGTGCGCACCAAAGAATCAGGAAAGCATGCTGCGGATCGTGGAGCAGTACATGTTCCATATCCATGCCGGCAATATCGACTTTACTTTTTTGCCTTACGACCCGGATCGGGGTGCAAGAGCTGCCGCGGCTGTGGTTGTAAAGGAATTTTTAAGCAACAGCATTTGATTTTTTCGAAAACCGTCCTGCACCCGCAGGACGGTTTTGGAATTTTATACAAATGAAAACGATTCAATTTGAGGAAAATACCAAATTTTTTGTAACGGGTCTTTCCGGTTTCGTTTTTTGTTGACACGTACCCATTGTGCGAGTAAAATGAGAATGCAAAGAGAGCTGACGTGGATTTTTCATCGTCAGTTTTTTATGGGGATATTAATTAAATGATTTAATTAATTATTACAAGGAGGATAAAATCATGCCCTTAGTTCCGATGAGAGCCATTCTGGAGGCTACCGAAAAGTATAATTATGCACAGGGTGCATTCAACGTCAATGCTGTTGCACAGGCAAAGGCTGTTATTGAAGTTCACGAAATGTTCCGCTCCGCTGCCATTATTCAGGGCGCAGACCTGGCCAATGCCTTCATGGGCGGCCGCGCTGATTTCGCCAACGGCACGCTGGAGGACAAGAAGGTCGGTGCCAACAACATCGCCAACGCAGTCAAGAAGTACGGCGAGAACAGCTCCATTCCCGTTGCCCTGCATCTGGACCACGGCAAGTCCATCGAGGCATGTCTGGCTGCTATGGACGGCGGCTACACCTCCGTTATGATCGACGGCTCCCATTTGCCCTTCGAGCAGAACATCGAACTGACTCGTGAAGTGGTCAAGCTGGCCCATGAGCGCGGCGTCACCGTCGAAGGTGAGCTGGGTGTTCTGGCCGGTGTGGAAGACCATGTCTTCTCCGAAACCTCCACCTATACCAATCCTCTGGATGCTGTGGAATTTGTCCGCAAGACCGGCTGTGATGCTCTGGCTATTTCCTACGGCACCAAGCACGGTGCAAACAAGGGTGCCGGCGCTAAGATCCGCAAGGAAATCGCCATCGCCACCAAGGAGTGCCTGCGTCATGAAGGCCTGTTCTGCGCACTGGTTTCCCACGGTTCTTCCACCGTTCCCCAGTACATCGTCAAGGAAATCAACGAGCTGGGCGGCACCATCACCAATGCCCACGGCATCTCCAAGGAGCAGCTGAAGGAAGTTTCCAAGCTGGGCATCGCCAAGATCAATGTCGACACCGACATCCGTCTGGCTGTTACCCGCAATATGCGTGAGCTGTTCTGGTACAACCCCGAACTGAAGGAGCATGAGTCCATCGCTCCCATCTGGAAGCTGCTGGAGAGCAAGACTTCCGACTTTGACCCCCGTGTTTTCCTGCCCCCCATCATGGACACCGTCATGTACGGCAACATTCCCAACGAGGACGTTGCAAAGGTCATCGACTGTGTCGAGCGCGGCGTGAAGGAAGCTGTCGGTACCTTGATCGTGGAATTCGACTCCTTCGGCAAGGCTCCTCTGGTGGAGCTGGTCACTCTGGACGAGATGGCAGACCGCTACAAGAAGGCCGGCATCTAAGACTTAAAGGAGAATCACAATGGGTGTTAATATTCTGGTCGCCCATGGCGGCGGCCCCACCGCTGTTATCAATACTTCCCTGCAGGGCGTTGTGGAAGGCGCCCGCCAGAGCGGCAAGGTCGATAAGATCTACGCAGCCCGTTTCGGCGCAGAAGGCATCCTGAAAGGCGACCTCATCGACCTGACCGATGTTCCTTCCTCCACCATCGCAAAGCTGGCACATACCCCCGCTTCCGCCATCGGCTCCTGCCGCCGGAAGCTGACCGATGCCGACTATCCCACCGTTATCGAGACCCTGAAGAAGTTCGAGATCGACTGCTTCTTCTACAACGGCGGCAACGACTCCATGGACACCTGCAACAAGGTCAGTAAGCTGGCTCAGGCAGAGGGTCTGGATGTCAAGGTCATCGGCATCCCCAAGACCATGGACAACGATCTGGACATTACCGATAACTGCCCCGGCTTCGGCTCCGCCGCAAGATATGCCGCAGAAGCCTCCTGCGAACTGGCTCTGGACGCTTCCGGCCTGCCCATCCACGTGGTGGTTCTGGAACTGATGGGCCGTAACGCAGGCTGGGTTACCGCCGCTTCCGCTCTGGCAGCGCGGGCTACCAATTGCGAAGTGCTGACTTACCTGCCCGAGTTAAAAGTTGACGAGGACAAGATGCTCGCTGACATCGAGAAGGCTTGGGCAAAGGGCAAGGGCCTGCTGGTCACCGTTTCCGAAGGCATCTGCGATCTCACCGGCAAGCCTCTGGCCTCCACTGGCATCGTGGACGGCTTCGGCCACATGATCCCCGGTGGCACCGCACAGCATGTTACCGATAACATCATTCAGAAGCTGAATATCAAGTCCCGCGCCGAAAAGCCCGGTCTGCTGGGCCGCGCAGCCATCCCCTACGCATCCCGTGTGGACCAGCTGGAAGCCTATGCCGTCGGTAAGTATGCCGTCGAAGCAGCGCTGAAGGGTGAAAGCGACTACATGGTGGCCATCGAAGGTCACCGCGGCGAGGAATTCACCTTCGACCTGTTCCTGGCTCCTCTGGCTGAGGTTGCAAACGTCGAAAAGAAGTTCCCCCTGGAGTGGATCATTGACGGCAACAAGATCGATGACCGCTTCTTCGACTACGCAATGCCCCTGATGATGGATAAGGCCCCCGATTACGCAATCCTGCGGTAAGGAGAAATACTATGAAGCACATTTTTCTGAATCTGAAGCGCTTTGACGTGCCTGTAGCTCTGGGCGGTGTCAATCGCATTGCGCCCCTGAACGAGTGGGGCGGCTACATCGTCAAGAATACCCAGGAGGCCCTGAAGAAGTATGATCCTTCCGAAGTGGATTTTGTCATGTACTTCCCTGAGGCACACCTGATGAATGCCGTGGCAGCCCGTTGTGAGAACAGCCCCGTGCAGGTCGGCTGCCAGAGCGTGTACCGCATGAATACCGCCGTGGGCGGCAACTTCGGTGCCTTCACCACCAACCGTCCCGTGTCCATCATGAAGGCCATGGATGTGAACTACACCATCATCGGCCACTGCGAAGAGCGCAATGACAAGATGGGCATTCTGGCAGAAGCCGGTGTCGTGGATACCAAGGCTGTCAACAGACTGCTGAATCAGGAAATCAAGCTGGCAGTCGAAAACGGCATGAAGGTGCTGTACTGCATCGGCGAGAAGGATACCGAGCTGGACCGCTGGGACGAAGTCCTGCGCGAGCAGCTGGAAATCGGTCTTGAGGGTGTCGACAAGTCTCAGGTGGTCATCGGCTACGAGCCCATCTGGTCCATCGGACCCGGCAAGACCCCTGCCGGCAAGGAGTACATCACCAAGATTGCCCGCTTCGTCAAGGAAGTCACCGGTGGCATCGACGTGGTTTACGGCGGCGGCCTGAAGGTTGACAATGCCGAGATGCTCTCTTCCATCGAAGAGATCGACGGCGGCCTGATTGCACTGACCCGCTTCCAGGGTGAGATCGGCTTCTATCCCGATGAGTACATCGAAATCATCCGCACCTACATGGGCAAGTAAGGAGTAGAAATATGAAACTTGATTTTGAATATGGCCATGGTCTGATGTCCGCAGAACTGCCGGACAATACCGACGTTTTTATCCCCGGTGTAACCGTACCCGATCCCGAGTGCCTGCCCCAGGACTGGGACAGCCTGTACGCTGCAACGCTGGAATCCATCCGTAACCCCATCGGCATGCAGCCCCTGCGTGAGCTGGCTGCACCCGGCAAGACCGTCGTCTTCGTCATTCCCGACATCGTCAAGGGCGGCTGCCAGCCCACCTCTCACCGTAAGGTCTCCATCCGTGCATGTCTGGATGAGCTGTATGCCGGCGGTGTTGAGAAGAAGGACATCCTGCTGATGATCTCCAACGGCCTGCACCCCCGTGCAACCGTGCCGGAAATGAAGCAGATTCTGGGCGAAGAGCTGTTCAATGAGTTCTACTGGTCCGGCCAGATCGACAGCCACGACTCCGAGGACCCCGACCACATGGTCGACCTGGGCACCACCGACCGCGGCGACCCCGTTCTGATGAACAAGTATGTCTTCGACTGCGACATTCCCATTCTGATCGGCCATACCCAGGGCAACCCCTACGGCGGTTACTCCGGCGGCTACAAGCACTGCACCACCGGTATCACCCACTGGAGATCCATCGCTTCCCACCATGTTCCCAAGGTCATGCACCGCGACGACTTCACTCCCGTATCCGGCCACAGCCTGATGCGTACCAAGTTCGACGAGATCGGCATGCACATGGAAAAGCACATGGGCCATCCCTTCTTCTGCTGTGACGCAGTTCTGGACTCCAAGTCCCGCCAGATCGCCATCTTCTCCGGCTACGGCAAGTACATGCAGCCCGAGAGCTGGAAGGTCGCCAACAAGCGTACCTACGTTCCCTTCGCAGAAGAGAAGTACGATGTGATGATCTTCGGCATGCCCCAGAACTTCCACTACGGCAACGGCATGGGCACCAACCCCATCCAGATGATGCAGGCACTGTCCGCACAGGTGATTCGTCATAAGAGAGTTATGAAGGAAAACTGTGTCATCATCTGCCCCTCCATCTGCAACGGCTACTTCCACGACGAACTGTGGCCCTACCTGCGCGAGGTCTACACCATGTTCCAGCATGACTACATGCAGATCCTGCCCGACATGGACCGCTACGGCGAGTACTTCGCAACCAATGCAGAGTATGTCCGCAAGTATCGTTTCTGCAACGCATTCCATCCCTTCCACGGTTTCTCCATGATGAGCTGCGGCCACATTGCTGAGATGAACACCGCTGCCATCTACATTGTCGGCGCACAGGAGCCCGGTATTGCCCGCGGCATGGGCCTGAAGACCCGCGCAACCATCGAAGAGGCACTGGAAGATGCCAAGAAGAAGTTTGTCGGTCCCAACCCCAAGATTCTGGCACTGCCTCTGGCATTCAAGACCGGCGCAGTCCACCTGTGCATGAAGGACGACGATCTGTCCAACGTGTAAAAAACGTACCTAACCGGATCATCCGGTAAAATAAAAAAGGTAGAATTTAAGGAGGAAACACAATGAAAAAGCTGATTGCTATGCTGCTGGCTCTGGTCCTGGTTCTGGGCCTGGCTGCCTGCGGCGCATCCGAACCCGCTCCCGCACCCGAAGCTCCCAAGGCTGAGACTCCCGCTACCGAGGCTCCTGTTGTCGAGACCCCCGCTGAGCCCGAAGCTCCCGCTGTCGAGCCCGTTACCCTGAATGTTGCTTACATGGCAAACTGGGGTTCCCTGTGGGCTGTTGCTACTGCTGATGCAAAGGGCTACTTTGCAGAAGAGGGCATCACCATTGCAATGACTCAGTTCGAAGACGGCCCCTCCGAGATCGCTGCTATGAAGCAGGGCTCCATGGACGTCGCATTCATCGGACCCGGCGCTCACAAGCTGTGCTCCAAGGGTGAAGCTCAGGTCTTCCTGATGCAGCACATGGGCGATGGCGACTGCATCCTGGGCCTGAACGGCCTGAAGACTCTGGAAGAGCTGAAGGGCAAGAAGGTCGGCTATGCTGCCGGTACCTCTTCCGAGAACATCCTGACCACCGCTCTGGCTTCCGTTGGCCTGACCATGGAAGACATCGAGGCTGTTTCCATGGACGCTACTGCTCTGACCACCGCTGCTCTGTCCGGCCAGGTTGATGCTGTTGCTGCATGGTCCCCCATGTCCCTGACCATCCTGGTGATGGGCACCGACGTTACCGACATCTGCTCCAACGTCGACTTCCCCACCATGGCTTCCCCCGGTTCCTGGGTTGTCAACCCCGAGTGGGCTGCTAACAACACTGACGTGATCGTCCGCTTCAACCGCGCTATGTTCAAGGCTATGGACTTCGCTTCCGCTGCTACCACTGACGACGCTGTCGCTCAGGAAGTTGCTGAGTACGTTGCAAAGATCACCGGTCTGGATGCTGAGACCACCATCGCACAGCGTTACGACGGTTCCTGGCTGAACAGCACTCAGGTTCTGGAGATGATCGAGTCCGGCAAGCTGGTCGAGTACTACAACAACCAGCAGGTCAACTTCGGCGATGCTGCAGGTCCTCTGAAGGCTGACGAGTTCGTTCTGGTCGACCTGATGGTCAACGCTAAGTAATTTAGCAATACGTAAGGATAACGGGAGGCGGCAACGCCGCCTCCCACACACCACGGGCAATCGCGAAAAGCGGTTTGCCTCTATCGGAGATTATAAACTGCTTTTCGAGGTTGCCTGTTGCAACCGTTAAGGAGGTTCATTTGTGAACAAAAAGAAGAACGTCGATATTATCGGCAAAATTCCCAAGTGGGCATGGCTGTGCCTGTCCCTGCTTTCTGCCGTGGTGCTGTGGTATGTCCTGTCCAACAATCCCACCACCGCGCTGAGCTTCCCCCCTCTGAAAGATGTTTTCGCATCCTACCACACCATGGCTGTGGAGCGTGCGAAGTTCTGGCCTGACGTTCTGGCATCCATGCGCAGCGTCGGCATCGGCTTCCTGCTGGGCTTCGTGTTCGGTGTGCCTGTCGCATTCCTGATGGCCTGGTACCGTCCTGTGCGCTTCATTCTGGAGCCCTGGATTCAGTTCGTTCGTAACATTCCCCCTCTGGCCTACGTTCCTCTGGTCGTTCTGGCCGCAGGTGTCGGCGCAAAGGCTCAGATCGTGGTTATCTGCATTGCTACTTTCCTGACCATTACCGTCACCGTTTTCCAGGGTGTTATCAACGTGGATGAGACCCTGATCAAGGCAGCCCGTGTTCTGGGTGCCAATGATACCGTCCTGTTCGTTCAGGTCATTTTCCCCGCAACCACTCCCTTTATCATCACTGCTGTCCGTCTGGGTATCTCTGTTGCACTGACTACCCTGATCGCTGCAGAATCCACCGGTGCAATCGCCGGTCTGGGTATGCGTATTAAGGCACTGTCTCAGGTGTTCGATAATGCTGAAATGATGTTCTACATCATCGTGGTCGGCGTCATCGGCATGGTGGCTGAGAAGATTCTGAAATTCTTTGAAAGGAGACTGACCTCATGGCAGGAGAAGAGAGAAATCTGATTCCCAAGGTTCAGATCAAGAACGTCAGAAAGGTCTATGAGGGCCGCAACGGCCAGACCATCGCTCTGAACGGTGCAAATCTGGATATCTATGACAACGAGTTTATCTGTGTGGTCGGTCCTTCCGGCTGCGGTAAGTCCACTCTGCTGAACATCATCGCAGGTCTGCACGAAGCAACCTCCGGCGATGTTCTGGTTGACGGTGTGAAGGTGGAAGGCACCGGTGTTGACCGTGGTGTCGTCTTCCAGCAGTACGCCCTGTTCCCCTGGCTGACTGTCAAGAAGAACGTCCTCTTCGGTCTGAACCTGAAGAAGGGCATGACCGATGCTGAGCGTGAAGAGACTGCCATGAAGTACATCAAGATGGTGGGCCTCGAGAAGTTTGTGGATGCTTATCCCAAGGAACTGTCCGGCGGTATGAAGCAGCGCGTGGCCATCGCCCGTGCCTACGCTGTCAATCCCAGCCTGCTGCTGATGGATGAGCCCTTCGGCGCTCTGGACGCACAGACCCGTACCCAGCTGCAGACTGAGCTGCTGAAGACCTGGGAAGAAGAGAAGAAGACCTGCTTCTTCATCACCCACGATGTGGAAGAAGCAATTCTGCTGTCCTCCCGCGTGGTGGTCATGTCCGCCCGTCCCGGCCGTATCAAGGAAGTTATTGACATTGACATTCCCTATCCCAGAAACCAGGAGACCAAGATGCTTCCCCGCTTCACCGAGCTGAAGAACTACATCTGGAATATGGTCTACAAGGAGTATCTGGAAGTTCAGAAATAACACGTACTGTAAAGGGGATGCTTCTGCATCCCCTTTCTGTGCATCTCAATATCAGGAGGTATGCGTCATGCATCACGAATATTACTACTATAACAAAGAGCAGCTGCTTGCAAATCCCAAGATCCCCATGGTTGTCATGGAGGACAAGCCCGCCGTGTTCCAGACCATCGCCCGTGAAATGGCTGATTTCATCAAGGAGAAGAACGCAAAGGGTGAGACCACCGTCTTCATCTGCCCCGTTGGCCCCATCGGCCAGTATCCCTACTTCGTGGACATCGTCAACAGCGAGAACATCAACCTGAACAACTGCTGGTTCATCAACATGGACGAGTATCTGGACGACAACAAGCAGTGGATCGACATCAACCATCCTCTGAGCTTCCGCGGCTTCATGGAGCGCACTGTCTACTCCAAGATCAAGGAAGAACTGAATGTTCCCGTCGATCATCGCGTGTTCCCCGATCCCAACAATGTGGAATATATCCCCAATCTGATCGAAAGATTAGGCGGTGTCGACATCTGCTTCGGCGGCATCGGCATCAACGGCCATCTGGCCTTCAACGAGGCTGACGGCAGCCTGACCTGCGACGAGTTCAAGGCTCTGAAGACCCGCGTCCTGCCCATCTCCCCCGAGACCCGCGCTGCCAATGCCATTGGTGACTTCGGCGGCCGTCTGGAGGATATGCCTGTCTGGTGTGTCACCATCGGCTTCAACGAGATCTACAACTCCCGCAAGATCCGTCTGGGCATCTTCCGTGACTGGCACCGTGCTGTTGCCCGTCGCTGCGGCTACGGCGAGATGACTGCAGAATTCCCCGTATCCATGGTGGCAGAGCATCCCGATGCCCTGATCCGCATGACCGAGTTTGTTGCAAATCTGGAGGATTGAGCTATGGCAAAGACCTATCTGGTAAACGGCCGCGTTTATATCGGCCGTGCATTTGAGGACAAGACGCTGGTTCTGGAAAACGGCAAGCTGACCGTGCTGGAGGCAGGCTGCGATACCTCCGACGGCACTGTCTTTGATGCTTGTGGCCTGAAGGTCGTTCCCGGCTTCATCGATACCCATACCCACGGTGCTGTGGGCGTGGATGTCAACGGCGCTACCGCAGAAGATCTGGAGAAGATCTCCTGCTTCATGGCCACCAAGGGTACTACCGCATGGCAGTGCTCCGTTCTGACCGATACGCAGGAGCAGACCGAATGGTGCATCGAGCAGTTCACGCTCCACGAGAAGATGGAGCAGAACGGCGCCGATCTGGTGGGTATCCATCTGGAAGGCCCGTTCCTTGCCAAGGAATACAAGGGTGCCATGCCCGAGCATCTGCTGAAGAAGAATGACATTCCTCTGGTCCGTCATTATCAGGAACTGGCCGGCGGCAAGATCAACTACATCACCATCTCTCCCGAGCTGGACGGTGTGCAGGAGATGATCCCCACTCTGAAGGAACTGGGCATCGTGGTTGGCATAGGCCACTCCGGTGCTACCTACGATCAGGCCATGAGCGCCATTGCACAGGGCGCTACCGTCGGCACCCATGTGGGCAATGCTATGCGCCTGTTCCATCAGCATGAGCCCGCAATCTTCGGTGCCATTATGGAAACCGACACCTACTGCGAGACCATCTGCGACGGCCGCCATCTGGTTCCCGGCTCTGTGCGCATGTATGCCAAGTGCAAGGGTCTGGATCGCATTGTTGCCATCACCGACTCCATCATGGCAGCCGGCCTGCCCGACGGCAATTACCATCTGGGTGTCAACGACGTGGTGGTTATCGACGGCGATGCAAAGCTGGCAAGCAACGGTACCCGCGCCGGTTCTACCCTGACCCAGGATGTGGCCCTGAAGAATATGCTGAAGTGGCTGCCCAATACCCTGGAGGAAATCCTGCCCACCCTCAGCGAGAATCCTGCCAAGGAAATGAACCTGTGGGATCGCAAGGGCTCCATCGAGACCGGCAAGGATGCAGATCTGGTTCTGCTGGACGAGGAAGCAAACGTGGTTCACGTCTTCGCCCGCGGCAAGCAGGTTAAGTAAATTCCATAAATTTTGCCCCGACTCTTTTGAGTCGGGGCATTTTGTATGCAGTTTAGATATCCAGTTCCCGCAGGCCCTTTCCCTGCTCACGGGCAATTTTGGCAAGGTCTTCGTATTCTGCCTTGCTGCGGCTGACACCGTAGCCGCTGACTACCTTCCGGCGCACAGGGCCGTAGGTCGTTTCCACGGTTTCAAAGTGCCGCTGCAGGGTGTAGCGGGAGAATTCCGCTTCCCGGATGCCGAGGGTGGTGGTGTGGCGGAAAATCAGGCGAACCATTTCTTCCTTCTGCTCATTCCGGCACAGCACCGTCAGCATGGTGGCGGGGCGGTTTTTCTTCATGCCGATGGCGGTGGTGTATACGTCCAGCGCGCCGGCGGCAAGCAGCTGCTCCATGGCAAAGCCAATCTCCTCGCCGGTCATGTCATCCAAGTTGCAGGAAAGCTCGGTAACACTGTCGCGGCTGTCATCTGTGTGACCCAGCATGGCGCGCACGCAGTTGGCAGCGGGGAAATCCTTGGTGCCCATGCCGTAACCTACGGCATCCACCGTCATGGGGGGCATTTTTCCAAATTCGGTCACGAAATGCTTCAGCAGCGCCGCACCGGTGGGGGTGCAAAGCTCGCCTTTGATTTCGCCGCCGTAAATCGGCACACCCCGCAGGATGTGGGCAGTGGCGGGGGCGGGAACGGGCAGAATACCGTGGGCGCAGCGAACCTGTCCGCTGCCAACGTGGACGGGAGAGGCATAGACCTTGTCAATGCCCAGCTTGTCCATCAGGTAGCAGACCGCTGTCACGTCCGCGATGGCATCCATGGTGCCCACTTCGTGGAAGTGGATCTGATTTACGGGAACACCGTGGGCATGGCTTTCTGCCTGTGCGATCAAATCGTAAACTGCCAGCACATCGCGGCGCACCTTGTCGCTGATGTTCAGGTGGGAAATGATGTGGGCGATATCGGCCATGCCGCCGTGGGTGTGGTCATGGTGATGCTCGTGACCGTGGTCATGATCGTGATGGTGATGATGGCTGTGCAGATGCTCATCTTCCTCCATATCCCACACGATCACCCGCATATGGGTGCCGTAAATGCCGCACTTCTGGGTGCGCTCCGCCAGAAAACGGACACCGGGAATCCGCAGCTTTGCCAGCTCCCGCACCATCTTATTGGGCTCGTCGAACAGCTCCAGCAGGGCAGCGGTCAGCATATCGCCGGCTGCGCCCATGCCGCAGTCCAGATAAAGTGTTCTCATCCTTTGGCCTCCATGTGATTGATCATGCTGGCGAGGTAACCGGCACCGAAACCGTTGTCAATGTTGACGACGGAAACACCGCTGGCGCAGGAGTTGAGCATGCTCAGCAGTGCGGCCAGACCGCCGAAGGCAGCGCCGTAGCCGATGCTGGTGGGAACGGCAATGACGGGGCAGTCCACCAGACCACCCACCACACTGGCCAGTGCGCCTTCCATACCGGCGATGGCGATAACCACGCTGGCGCGCATCAGTTCCTCGGAGTGGTTCAGCAGCCGGTGCAGACCCGCAACACCCACGTCGTACAGGCGGGTGACATTGTTGCCTAAAAATTCCGCGGTCAGGGCAGCTTCCTCTGCTACGGGGATGTCACTGGTACCGCCGGTGGCAACCACGATGGTGCCGATGCCCGTGGGCACGGCCTTCTGACCTGCAATGGCCACCTGTGCATTTTCATAATAGGTAATGGGTGTCTTTGCGGCCACGGCAGCGGCCTTTTCCGCATCCAGACGGGTGATCAGGACGTTTTTCTGACCATTCTTTGCCATGACCTCCAGAATGCCGGAAATCTGCTCGGCGGTTTTTCCGGCGCCGTAGATGACCTCGTTGGCACCCTGACGGACCTTTCTGTGGAAATCCACCTTGGCATAGCCGATGTCTTCAAAAGGCTGCTTTTTAATTTCAAGTAGTGCGTCGTCCACGGACACAGTGCCGTTTTGAACGCCCTGCAGAATCTGCTTGATGTCGTGATTCATCCTCGTACCTCCATGTCCAGCAACACGGCCGGATAGTATTGTTTCAAAAATGCGAGAACTTCCGCCCGCTTTTCAAGCAGCGCGGGAATCTGCGCTTCAGGAAGCTGCAGTCTTGCGCCGCCTTCAAAATACCGGATCCGGAAATCGGAGAAACCCATATTTTTCAGGTATTCCTCGCAGATTTCCGTCTTTTTCAGCAAATCCAGCGTGATGCGCGTTCCTGCCGGAATGCGGGTAGCAAGACAGGCATAGGCCGGCTTGTCGTGGGTGAAAAGCCCCGCTTCCTTGGAAAGGCGGCGGATTTCCGCCTTGGTCAGCCCCGCTTCCCGTAGCGGGGAGCGAACCTGCAGTTCCTGCAGCGCCACCATGCCGGGCCGGTCGGAAGCATCGTCCGATGCGTTGGTGCCGTCGATGACAATAGAGAAGCCGTCCTCACGCGCGGCAGCCAAAATAGCGGAAAAAATCCGTTTTTTGCAGTAATAGCAGCGATTCACAGGGTTCGCGATCACGTTTTTATCCTGCAATACATCCAGATGGATGGTCTTCATCTCCGCACCCAGATCTGTTGCCAGTTTTACCGCGTCATCATATTCAAACTGAGGCTGGAACGGGGTTTTGACATAATAAGCGGTGACATTGGCACCGCTGGTTACCGCGGCATACAGCAGGTAGGCCGAATCCACACCGCCGGAGAAGGCCAGCGCCACATTGGGCTGCGCCTTGAAAAATTCCTGAAGTGTCATATCTTACTCCTCCCGCAGCATGATCTGCAGGATTTCCAGATCCGTGGCATGCATACCCTCACGACCCATACGGCCCACGCTTTCGATGGTATCTTCGACGCTTTCCATCACAAGACCCTCGCCGGGCTGGAAGACATTGCCGAAGCGGCTCAGCTCGTAGGCGGTGATGGCGCAGTCCACGGCCGTAGCGATTTTGGCAGCGCAGGAGGATTTTGCGCCGTCGCAGACCATGCCGCCAACGGTTCCGATGGTGTTGGTGATGGTATCTGCTACCTGCCGGTACAGCTCCTGCGGGGAGAGTTTTTCACCCAGCAGATAGGCAATCGCGGCACCGGCACCGCAGGCTGCGCTGACTGCGCCGCAATAGGCGGAGAGACTTCCGATGTATTGCTTCTGGTGGATGGCGATCAGATTGCTGACCACCAGACTGCGCAGCATCCGCTCTCTTCCAATGCCGTAGGCATCGGCAAAAATCTTCACGGGCAGCGAAGCGGTCAGACCCTGATTGCCGCTGCCGGAATTGATGACCACGGGCATGGCGCAGCCGTTCATACGGGCATCGCTGCCGGCGGCGGCATAAGCCTTGGCAGCGGCACGAGCCGTGTCGGGGGTCAGGGACTTGACACCCCGCAGCAGTGTTCTGCCCACCTGTGCGCCGTAACGGTGTTCCATGCCTTCCCGGGCGATGCCCAGATTCAGGGTCAACTGATGATCCATCAGCTTCAGCGTTTCTTCGCCGGGGTCATCGGCAAATTCCAGAATGCCGGAGATGTTCAGCAGCGCCTTATCGGGGTCGTCCTTGACGGCAATTTCGGTGCAGGAGCGCTCCTGCTGGAACAGCACCTGACCGTTTTTCTCCACGCGGGTGATATTCTTGTGGTAATTGCGGATCTCAACCACTGCTTCTTCCGTACCGGCGGTCAGGTGGATGAGAATGTACAGATTTTCCACACCCTGCTCCAGCGAGCAGGTGCAGAAGCCCAGCTCCAGCAGATTTTTGGCTTCCAGAATATGTTCTTCCGTCACGGACTGCAGCACTTCCAAATCACGGCTTGCATTACCGCCCAAGATACCCAGAACCGCAGCCACATCGATGCCCTTGAGTCCGCCGGAATTGGGAACGGTGACACCCATGACATTCTTGACGATATTACCGCTGCAGCGCACATGGCACCGCTGGGGCATCTGACCCAGAACCTCCCGGCATTTTGCGGCGGCATAGGCGATGGCGATGGGTTCGGTGCAGCCCATGGCGGCGACCAGTTCCTTCTTCAAAATACGGCTGTATGCTTCTTTTAAGCTGCGCTCCATAATAAGCCCTCTCTTTGTTGGCATATTTTATTTATTATAGCGGAAAAACGCGCAAAATACAACCCCGCCGGAGGGGGCACGGCGGATTTTCCTGGCGGATGCTTTTCTTTTCCTGAAAAAATGCTATGATGATGTGTGAGATTTCCGGCATAACTTCCGTCTTACAGGGTGAGGCGCCAAAATAAAGAAATGAGGTGAACCGAAATGGAAGACAGCAGGATCATTGAACTGTACTTTGCCAGAAATGAAGATGCCATCCGCCATACGGATGATACCTATGGACGGCAGCTGCTGTGTTTAGCGGACCGCATTGTCAAAAATGATCAGGACGCAGAAGAAAGCGTCAATGATACATATCTGAAAGCATGGAACACCATTCCGCCCCACAGGCCCCAGTATTTTTTCGCATATCTGGCCAAGATCTGCAAAAATTTTGCGCTGGACAGGCTGGACTGGAAGTCGGCGGCAAAGCGCAGGGCAGAGGTTGTCAGCCTGACGCAGGAGATGGAAAGCTGCATTCCGGACGCAGCCCGCTCCTGGGATGTGGACCGGAAGGAATTGAGTATGATTCTGGACACCTTCCTGCGAACCCTGACACCGGAAAACAGAATGGTTTTTATCCGGCGGTACTGGTACATGGATACCGTTGCAGAGATTGCCGTCCGGTACGGAATTGGTGAAAGCGCGGTGCAGATGCGCTTGAACCGCACAAGAGGAAAGCTACGTGATTACCTGCAGAAGGAGGGAATTCGGGTATGAACAGCAAGGATTTGATTCAGAGCCTGAACGGCATCGGCGAAGACCTCGTAAACGAGGCGGAATACGGCAGCTTCCGTGTGTGCGACCGGGCGGAAGCACCTGCGCGCAGACGTTTCAGCAGACCGCTTCTGATCGCAGCGTTGATCGGCCTGATGGTATTTCTGATGGGCTGCGCTGCTGTTTATTTCCTCCGCTTGCAGGATATGAAGCTGGGAGACGAAACACTGTATTACGATGTTTTCGATGATGAAGGATTTATTGGTCGGGAACCCGTTGAAAAGGAAGTGCTTACTTTTGCTGGTGTAAAAGGAACTTCCAGCTACCAAGCGGCCAAGGAATGGTTTGCTTTCCTACACTCCTACGATCCGGATGGTGATATTTACTCTTCTATTTGGAAGAATGTTCCTGAATTTCCGGAAGAGTATTCGTCCTACAACCTCTATACGCAGGAAATGAAAGATGCTCTGGATAGCATCCTGCAGAAATACAGTTTGAAGCCTGTGGGAAGTCTGCTTGAGTTTAATTCACTGGAGAACGTTTGCGCCGCTTTGGAAATCGAGAAGTTTACAATAGATGGAAACGGTGTGCAAACTAACATCACCGGAGGATATCCCTTTGACAATGGTAACTTTATGTTGAATGTTGATATTAAACTCCCCGATGATACCTCAAGTCAGGTATGCCGGACACAGGGTCAGATTGACTGGTATCGAAAAGATTGCCTTAGCCAGGATCACATCTACCTTGACGATATTGAGCAATGGAAGGAATGGAATTATCAAACCGCAGCCGGCAACGATGTCCTGATCATCCGGTCTGATACCGACTGGCGGGCATGGATCATCTGCGAACGCGAAGAAGCAATGTTGGTGCTTCGTCTGGAATCCAGAATTGATCTGGGGTACAACGAGGATTGTAGTAAGCACTGGGGCTACCTCGAAATGACCGATAAGCAGTTGGAAATGGTTGCGGACACCATTGATTTTGGAATTCAACCCAGAATTGCTACGAAGGAGGATGTTGCCAACCAGAAAGATCTGCCCTATGAGCATCCCACGGATTTCTATGAGACAGAAATCGTAAAGAATCCAGAGGAAACTTTGGAATTTGTAACAGAACCGATTACTTTCAAGACAATTGGTGGTCATGTAGAGGACGCAGAGGGAAATCGGGAAAACTTGTACGAAAACTGGACTGTCACTTCCTTTACGCTGGGGCCCAATTCTGCAACTATCATCGGTTGTCCCGTCTTCTCAACTCCCAGTGATCAGTTGACTGTCTACATGAAGGATGGTTCCTCTGTACTTCTGTACGGTAAAGCCACAGGAAACGGAGCAAGCCAACTCACCGCCTCATCGCAAATTGATTTGGAGCAGGTGGGCTATATCCAGCTTGCCGACGGCACGAAACTGACCATCCCCGCAGAAAACCCGATAGGATAAGCCTGAAAACAGGTACAGCCCCGCCGGCAACGGCGGGGCTGTTTTTACATCATTTCTTCGGACAGTTCCTTGAATACGGAATCCAGCTTGGCATTGGCCATGTCGAACTCGGCCACCGCATCCATGATCCGGCGGTAGGCGCGCACCTTGCCCGCTTCCTTCAGCTGGTCCGCAAGGGTTGCCAGCTCCTGCGCGTGGGCATCGTTGTGGCTGACCATGTACTTCATCAGCATCAGCAGTTCCTCCATGGGGGTGCCGCCGTGGGAGTGGTCATGATCGTGGTCGTGGTCGTGGCTGTGGGAATGGGGATGTACATGGCGGTGTCCGCCATGGCTGTGGACCTGACCTTCCTTGCGTACACCCGCGACCTGATACATCTCATCATCGGAGATGATCACATCTACGTCGAACCAGTCGGACAGAATTGCGGCCAGCTCCTGCTCGTGGAGCAGGTCGATGGACACCTGCGCGGCGCGGCCTGCGTGGTGGTCGCACAGGGCGGCACGGCTCATGCCGTGGGCAATGCTGAGCTTGCCGCCGGGCTTCAGAAGACCCGCCAGCACTTCCACCAGATGCTCCGGATCGGGGAAGTGGGGGAAGGCATTGTAGACCATGATGCAGTCAAACTTCCGGTCGAAATTCGTTTCCTCCACATCGCCGCAGATGACCTGAACCTGCGGGAATTTGGCGGCGGCGATCTTCGCCATTTCGGGAGAAATGTCAATGCCGGTGACGGATGCGGCGCCGCGGGCCAGATAATCGGGGAACAGCACACCGGTGCCGCAGGCCACGTCCAGCACGTGGACACCTTCACGGATGCCGCCGTTGTCTAAAATTTTGGTGATGACCGCTTCGTTGCGGATCATGTCGGAATCCCACCAGGGGGCGCAATTATCAAAAAATGCTGCAATATCGGTTTTTTTCATAGTTTTTCCTTAAAAATGTATTGTGTTTCAGGCCATGGCCTGCTGCAGGTCGGCGATCAGATCCTGTACGTTCTCAAGTCCCACGGACATGCGCAGGAAGGAATCGGTGATGCCCAGCTTTTCACGATCCTCCGCAGAAACATCCGCGTGGGTCTGGGTGGCGGGCAGGGTGATCAGGCTTTCGGGGCCGCCGAGACTTTCGGCGAAGGTGATGATTTTTACCTTTGCCAGCACCTGCAGGGCGGTTTCGGCGCTGTCCAGCGTAAAGCTCAGCATGGCGCCGCTGCCGCGGGACTGCTTGCGGTTGATATCATAACCGGGATGCTCCGGAAGACCCACATAGTAGACCTTCTTCACCTTGGGCTGTGTTTTCAGCCACTGGGCAATAGCCAGCGCATTTTCCTGTGCCCGCTCCATGCGCACGGCAAGAGTCTTGATGCCCCGCAGCAGCAGCCAGCTGTCGAAAGGTGCCAGCGTTGCGCCTAAGGTATAAGAGATCTTGTGGAGTTTTTCACCCACTGCCTTGTCCGCGACGCAGACAAAGCCGGCAATCGTATCGTTATGGCCGCCAAGATACTTGGTGCCGGAGTGAATGGAAATATCCGCGCCCAGCGCCAGCGGATTCTGAAAATAGGGGGACAGGAAGGTGTTATCCACGATCAGCATGGCACCGACAGATTTTGCAAGTGCGGCGCACAGGCCGATGTCGGTGACGTTCATCATGGGGTTGGAGGGCGTTTCGATATATACACCCTTGGTGCCGGGTGTGATGGCTGCGCGCAGCGCATCGGGATCGGTGGTGTCCACCAGTTCCAGAATCAGACCCTTTTTCTTTTCTACCAGATCGAAAAGCAGCACGGTGCCGCCGTAGAGGTCGGCGGAGCAGACGATCCGGTCGCCGGGGGCGAACAGCTCGAAAGCTGCCGTGATGGCCGCCATGCCGGAGGTGAAAGCCACCGTATCCACTGCACCTTCCAGACTGGAAACGGTCTCCTCCAGCTGCAGTCTTGTGGGATTGGTCAGACGGGTATAGTAAAACCGCTCGGGGCTGTGACCCAAATCGGGGTGGCCGAAGGCGGCGGTCTGGTAAATGGGCATACTCAGGCTCTGGTAGTTGTCCTGAAATTTATGGTCACCGCCATGGACACAGCGGGTCTCAATGGAATCAGCCATAGGTATTCCTCCTGCAGGTAGGTTTTCTCCATGATACCCCATCCCCCCGCCGCCTGTCAAGTTGCCGTGCAGGGAAAAAGGTGTGGAAAAAAGCAATGCTTTTTTGAAATTCATTCTTTTTATTTCTGTAAAAAGATGTTAAAATGGGTGCAGAATTGGAAGGGAGGAATCTCTATGAAATGTCATTACTGCGGTACGGAAATGACCGGAAACGAAATTTATTGCCGCCACTGCGGCACGCGGCAGATCCCTGCTCCCAAGGAGGAGCCTGTGGCGGTTGCTCCCGTGGAAGCCGCACCTGTATATGAAGCACCTGCAGCAGAGCATGCCCCTGCAAAGTACCCCGAGCCTGTTTATGAGGAAAAGACCTTCGGCTGGCAGCCCTACGGCGGCGCGCCCGCACCGGAGGAACCCCTCTTTGACTTTGAAAAAGCGGCAGCCAAGGCACCCAAACTGCAGCTGCCTGTCAAGCGCGGCCTCGGCCGGATGATCATTTTCAGCATTCTGACGCTGGGTATTTATCCGATGGTCATCTGGAGCCGTCTGGTGGGAGAGGTGAATATGGTAGCCAGCCGTTACGACGGCGAACGTTCCATGTCCTTCTTCGGTATGCTGATGCTCTCGCCCCTTACGCTGGGTATCCACAGTCTGGTCTGGATGCACAAGCTGTGCCGCCGCATCGGTACCGAACTGCAGCGCCGCAATATCAACAGTACCTTCGGCCCCCGGGACTTCTGGCTGTGGAATGTACTGTTTGGCTTTTTGTCCAGCGTGCTGACGGGCACCGCCGGATATCTGATTGCGGCAGGATTTGCCGAGCAGATTGTCCTGTGGATTCTGATTTGTGTCGGTGCCGTGGCGCTGGCAGGTCCCTTTGTATTCCTGCACAAGCTGATGAAGGCTATGAACCAGCTGAATGCAGACTATAATGTCAATGGTTGATAACAGGAGGAATTTGTTATGCATTCCAATATCTCTGCTGCTGCAATGGCCGTGATCAAACGGATGCAGCAGAACGAACTGACGGAAAGTGTCATTTATGAAAAGATTTCTGCCTTTGCAGGTGGCGAAGAGAACAAGGAAACCCTCCGCCGGCTGGCCCGTGAGGAGAAGGCCCACTACGAAATCTGGAAAAAATACACCGGCATCGAAATGAAGCCGGAAATGGGAAAGGTTCTGAAATTTACCCTGATTGCCCGCATCCTTGGCTTTACCTTTGCGGTCAAGCTGATGGAACGGGGCGAGGGAAATGCCCAGACGGAATACGAACTGCTGGCCCGTGAGGTGGCCGAAAGTGCCTCCATCCGGGAGGATGAGGAAGAACACGAGCATGCCCTGCTCGGTATGCTGGACGAAGAACGGCTGCAGTATGTGGGCAGCATGGTGCTGGGCTTGAACGATGCGCTGGTGGAACTGACCGGCAGTTTGGCGGGCTTTGCGTTTGCTCTGCAGAACACCCGCCTGATCGCCCTGTCCGGCCTGATCGTGGGCATTTCCGCAACCTTCTCTATGGCGTCCTCCGAATTCCTCGCTGCCCGCAGTGAGGGCCGCACCGATGCGCTGAAATCCTGCTCTTACACGGGCATTGCCTACCTGCTGACGGTCGTTGCACTGATCGCACCCTATCTGATCTTCCCCGGCACCCAGTTTATCCCCGCCCTGATCTGCATGCTGGTGGTGGTTATCCTGATCATCGCAGGCTTTACCTACTATACCTCTGTTGCGCAGGATCAGCCCTTTGGCAGCCGTTTTCTGGAGATGGCGCTGATCAGCATCAGCGTGGCAGTGCTGTCTTTCGTGGTGGGCATTCTGGCGAAGAAGTTCCTTGGTGTGGACCTTTGATGCGATGAAACAGAAATTACCAATCCTTTTAGAACTGCTGCTGCATTTTGCGAAAATCGGCTGCTTTACCTTCGGCGGCGGTTATGCTATGATCAGCCTGATTTCGGATACCTGCGTCAACCGGAAGCACTGGATCGACGACGAGGAAATGATGAATTTGATGGTTGTGGCGGAAAGCACCCCCGGCCCCATTGCTATCAACTGCGCCACCTATATCGGTTATAAATTGGCAGGTCTTGCCGGCGCGGTGGCGGCAACGGTGGGGATTGTGCTGCCGGCATTTTGCATCATTTATGTGATTTCATCGTTTCTGGACGGTTTTCTGGAATACCCGCTGGTTGCAAAGGCATTTCAGGGCATTAAGGTTGGTGTTGGTGTCCTGATTCTGGATGCAGGCTTGAATATGCTGAAGAAAATGCCTAAAAAGCCGCAGCCCCGCATCACTGCCGGCTGCGCATTCGCAGCCATGCTGCTGATCGAACTGTTCTCCCTGAATATTTCCAGCATTGCCTTGCTGCTGGCGGCAGCGGTGATCAGCCTGAGCATCTACCTTGTGAAAGGTGGTGCTTCCAAATGATCTATCTGGAGCTGATTTTGGGATTTTTGGAAGTGGGCTGCTTTTCTTTCGGAGGTGCCTACAGCGCGATTCCGCTGATCCGGGATGTGGTGCTGTCCTACGGCTGGCTCAGCGATGAGACCATGACCTATATGATCGCCGTGGCGGAAAGCACCCCCGGCCCCATTATGGTGAATCTGGCGACCTTTGTGGGTAATGCGCAGGCAGGCCTTTTTGGCGCGATTCTTGCCACCACGGCGGTGGTGCTGCCCTCTTTCATCGCAATTCTGCTGATTATGAATCTAATGCGGAACCTGCTGAAGCATGGCAGCGCGCAGGCGATTTTGCGGGGATTGAAGCCCTGCATCATCGGTATCGTGCTGGCAATGGGTGCATACATGACCCTGCACCGCTGCTTCCCTCTGACGGATGTGATTCTGGATTGGCGGGCAGTGGTGATTGCCGCGCTGCTGCTGGTGCTGCGGAACGTGTATCCGAAGCTGCGGAAGAAAAAACTGTCGCCCATTACGATGATCGTGATTTCTGCGGTTTTCGGCCTGCTTCTATACTGAAAAACGGACACCCCGCGGGGTGTCCGTCATTTTTATTTCTGATAAGAACATTCCGGTCCGAAGAAGTCGTACAATTCCTCCACATACCGGTCCGGCTCCACCGCATAGGCAAGGCCGTGACCTGCACCGGGGATGGTCACCAGATGCTTGCGGCTGGTGCAGGCTTCGAAGTTTTCCTGACTCATATAGCAGGGGACGAAATCGTCCGCTTCGCCGTGGAAGAAAATCACGGGCAGTTTGCAGCGGCGCACTGCTTCCAGCGGAGAGGTCTCCTCCAGATCAAAGTGACCGAAAATCCGCGCGCCCAGTTTGACAAAGGGATAGCTGGGTTTGGGCGGCAGGCCCATTTTACGGATCACCTCATACATGATCGCTTTGGCGGAGGTATAGCCGCAGTCGGCGAGGATTCCCACCACGTTGGGCGGCAGTTCCTCTCCGCCGGCCATCAGCACGGTGGCCGCGCCCATGGAAATACCGGTCAGGATAATTTTAACATCGGGGCCGAAATGATCGATTGCAAAATCGATCCAGCTAAGGCAGTCCCGCCGTTCGTGGACACCGAAGGTGATCACGTGGCCGCCGCTGTTTCCGGCGCAGCGCTGATCCACGATCAGGGCGCTTCTGCCCACCCGGAAGCAGCGTTCGATGCCGCCGGACAGATCCCGTTCCGCGCTGCCGCGGTAGCCGTGGAACATCAGTTCGATGGGTGCGCCGGGGGCATACTCGTAGTATTTGGCATAAAGCTTCAGACCGTCGAAGGCGGTGATTTCAAAAGACTCCCGGGGCAGCGCCCACATCTGACGCACCCAGCCTTCCATCTTTTCCCGATGGACTTCATAGATCTCACCCTCCGGAATTTCGATAGTGCCCTCCGGCAGGGGCTTGCGGGGCGGTGCGTAGAAGGCAATGCGGTAGCAGATATAGGAAATCAGAAGAATCAGGGCGGCAAGACCCAGAAGAATGCCAAATATCAGCATTTTTGTCACTTCCTGTTAAAGAATGAAGCTATTGTATCACGAAAGAACGCGGCAGGCAAGATGCCGGAAACGACAAAAAAGCGGTGCAGCGTTTGCTGCACCGCGTCTTTTAGCCTTCGGAAAATTCGTCCTTGCCTACATAGCACAGAGGGCACTGGAAGTCAGCGGGGACATCCTCCCACTTGGTGCCGGGGGCGATACCTGCTTCGGGGTAGCCCTGTGCCTCGTCGTATTCCCAGCCGCAAACGTCACATACATATTTCATGGTGATAATCTCCTTAAAGTTTTATTTGATAGGATTTGTTCTTCCTTGTGATTTTATTCTATCGAAAACTCCGGAGATCTTCTGTGACTTTCTCACATTCAGGGGTTGGTGATCAGGTCGATGCCCTGCTGCAGGGTTTCACCGCTGATGGCACCGGTGGCCTGCACGATGGCATGGCCTTCCGCATCGATGAAGAAGGTGGCGGGAATGGCGGAGATGCCGTACACGGCGGCGGCCATGGAGGTGGTATCATAGAAAACGGGGAAGGTATAGCCCTGAGAAGCAATGAAGGCGGATGCACCCTCCACGGTTTCGGTGGTTCCGTCGGTCAGGTTGATCATCAGAAACTGCACATCATCGCCAAGCTCCTGATGCTTTTCGTTGAAGTCGGGCATTTCCATTTTACAGGGGCCGCACCAGCTGGCCCAGAAATTCAGCACCACGGGCTTGCCCAGATAATCGGACAGCTTTACCTCATTGCCGTCGGCATCATAGACCGTGAAGTCCGGTGCTACGACCTGAGGTGCTTCCGTGGAAGCAGGTTCTGTGGGGATAGGTTCGGTGACAGCCGCACCGCCCGCGGCGCAGCCGCTCAGCAGCAAGGCGAAAACAAACATCAAAATCAGTAGCTTTTTCATAGGTTACAGCTCCTCCTCCGTGTCATTGGGGGATGATTCTTCGGCGGCATCCGCGTGCTGCGCGGCAGCAACGTTGACAAAAAGCTTCGAAGGATCATGGGGACGAAGATTCAGCCACAGCAGTATGGAAACTGCTGCAAAACAGCTGACCGCCGCCAGAAGCTGGCTGACACGGAAGGGCCCCCAGTACAGGCTGTCGGTGCGAAGACCCTCAATGAAGGCGCGGCCAAGACCATACCATGCGGCATAGCCGAGGGCAATCTGACCGTCGTACTGACGCTTTTTGGAAAGCTGATGCAGCAGCAGGAAGCCGATTGCATTCCACAGGGATTCGTAGAAGAAAGTGGGATGGTAGCAGGTCACGTCGCCGGTATAACGGTTCATCAGGCCCATCCGCAGGAAGGTGTCCGTTTCTGCGCCGAAGGCTTCCCGGTTGAAGAAATTGCCCCAGCGGCCGATGGACTGGCCGATCAGGAAGCCCAACGAAACCAGATCCAGCATGGCAGGCAGCTTGATGCGCTTGACACGGCACAGCACGGTCACACCGATGGCCGCACCCAGCACACCGCCATAAATGGCAAGGCCGCCTTCCCAGATGTACAGCAGACGGATGGGATCGTCTGCATAATGCTCCCAGGAGAAAATGCAGTAGTAGGCGCGGGCGCAGAGAACCGCAAAGGGAGTTACATACAGCACACCGTCCAGCACATCATCTTCCTTGATGCCGAACTGCTTGCTGCGGCGGGTGGCATAGACCACCGCCAGAATCAGGCCGAAGGCAATGATCATGCCGTAAAAATGGATGCTCAGCGGGCCGAGGGCAATGCTGCGGGGCGGATCCAGCGCAATGCCCAGCGCAGGGAAGGAAATTTCGGAATACATATTACATAACCTCCTTGATGGGGTTGATCAGGGACAGGCAGCAGCGGTCCGGGTGTACCACGCGGTGCAGGAATTCCTGAATTTCGTGCTTTTCAACACGGCTGTAAACCGTGGGGAAATCAAAATAATCAAAACCGGACAACGCATAGGCACACAGACGGAAGCAGGTGGAATCAAAGCTGTCCAGATCGCGGATGCGGCGGCCGAAGGCGCTGCGCTTCATCCGCAGGAATGCGTCATCGGGGATGCCGTCGCGGACGATTTTCTGCGCCTGTTCGATCAGTGCTTCCCGCACACGGTCGCTTTCGTAGCTGTCGCCGGAGCAGAGCAACAGGGCCATACCGTCGATGGTCTCAAAGCCGCCGCCGAAGGAGGAATCGATGATGCCCTCTTCATAAAGCCGCAGGTACAGCTCGGAAGATTCACCGTACAATGCCTCCGCGGCCAGATCGCCCACGATTTCCTGCCGGATGGCCTCCGCGCCTTTGCCGGTGGGTTCGCACTTGAAGCCCAGCTGGAACATGGGCATGGAGATGTCCATTTCCGCGCAGCTTTCCTTGCAGACAAGGGTCATATCCTCCGTCCACGGGCGCAGCTTCACACCCACGGGGCGCTGCTCGCTGCCCAGCATTTCCAGTGCGATCTCTGCTACGCGGTCGGGGTCCACATCGCCCACCACACACAGGAGCATATTACCGGGGGTATAGAAGGCCCGGTGGCAATCATGCAGCAGTTCGGGTGTGATTTCCCGAATGCTCTCGCAGGTGCCGAGGATGGGAACATGGATGGGATGGCTGCGGTACATATTCTGCATCAGCCATTCGAAGGATTTGGTGTCGGGGGCATCTTCATTCATGCCGATCTCCTGATCGATGATGCCGATCTCCTTTTGCACGCTTTCTTCGGTGAAATAGGGGGTGGATACAAATTCCAGCAGCAGCTTCAAAGCAGGCTCGAAATTTTCGGTACAGGAGATGTAATAGGCGGTCATGTCGTAGCTGGTGAAGGCATTGGTGCCGGCACCCAGCGCGGCCAGTTCCGCGGATACATCCCGACCGTCGGGCAGATCGAACATCTTATGCTCCAGAAAATGGGCAATACCGGCCGGTGCGTGGATTTCACGGCCTTCCAGCGTAAAATCCGTGTGGATGGCACCGAAATCCGTCACAAAATAGGCGAGCTTTCTGGTAAAACCGGGCCGCGGCACCACCATCAGGGTCAGTCCGTTGGGAAGAAGCTGTTTATACAGCTTTTCGCCCAGACGGGGATATTCAAAAGGGGTCATTTTTCGGCTCCTCTCAGGAAATAAGTGGTGTGAAGGGAAACGGTTCCCGCTGCGGCAACGACGGAATCCATGGTCACGGCCCGAACTTCGTCCATATACTGCTGCGCAGAGCGGAAGGTGCCGCTTAAGGTGTGGGTGGAGTAGTAGCTTTCGATGGAAGCGGGAGAATCGTGAATGCCCCGCAGGGAGGAAAGCAGCGCTTCCTTGGCGGCATTCAGCTCTTCCTGCGTGATCTCGCCGCGGCGGCAGGCATCCAGCTGCGCCAGTACCTCTGTGCGGACAGCCTGCTCCTGCTCCCGGTCGATACCGGCGGATACGGTGACGATGCCCTTGGAAGAGTAGTAGCCGGAGCCGATGGCATAGCAAAGGCTCATTTTCTCACGAATCTGCGTAAACAGTTTGGAAGTCATGCCCGCGCCGAAAATGGTGTTCAGCACCTGCGTGGCGGCGAAGTTGGGGTTTGCGCCGGTGATGGGCGTCACAAAGCCCATGCACAGGACACTCTGAGCCACGTCCGCGTCTTCAGTATGGTGGCTGCTGCCCGCATTCTGAAAAGCGGTCTGGGAAGAAACGGGGATGTAGTTTCTTTCAATGGGAGCCAGCATCTTTTTCAAAAGTCCGGCAACGGTTTCAGCAGGTGCGCTGCCCACATAGAACAATTCAATCGGACTGGTGCGCAGAATGTGGCGGTAGTGTTCATAAAGGGGTTTGGCTTCGATGGCTGCAACGGATTCCTTGTCACCCAGACGGGGGACACCGAAGGAGTCGGCCTTACACATATTCCGCAGGAGCTTACCCATGGCATAGGCACGTTTGTCATTGAGCTCGGATTCGATGGTGGCGATGAGGTTTTTCTTCTCACCGGCTACAAAGCTGCGGTCAAAGCCACCGTCCTCGGTCAGCGGATCCAGCAGAAGCTCCCCCAGAAACTGTAGCATAGGTTCCAGAATCCGGTCGCCGTCCATGGCGAAACGGTCGTCGAGGAAGGTGCAGGAAAGGCCCGTTGCCTGATAATCGCCCACACGGCGGACCATGGTGCCGACGGAAGCACCGTACAGCTCGTCAAGGCGGTTGGTGATGGAGCGCAGATCGGGACAATTGGTGCAGCCGCGCAGCAGAATGGTGGGAATCAGGGCATTCATGGCCGCTTCTTCAATGCACTGGGGGCGGATGATCTGCAGACTCAGGCAGCCCTGCTTGAACCGGTCGTCCGCGAAAGCGCGCAGCGTGACACCCGGATAAATGGAAAAGGTTTTGATCATAGTGTTCTCCTGATGGGAAATGTAAATTGATATTTATCGCGCTGTTGGTTCTTCGCTGACAGCTGCCGACTACCACTGTCATTGCGAGGAGCGTTAGCGACGTGGCAATCTCCTGCTGCGCGGTTTGGTGCAGAAACAACCGATTAACATTGTAAATCTTGAATATTCGATGTTAATTGGTTTCTATTACTTCGTGCTGCGGTGCTGGAGATTCCCACGTCGGGGCTTCGCCCCTCCTCGGAATGACATACTTGGTGGTGCGGTGCAACAGCACGACAAGCTGAAATTTGCACAGTGGTAACGAATCGGGTGAGCCCAATGGTGTACCGTTTATTGCCGGCCTGACAGGCACGCGTTGGCCGGCGGCCCCTGCCGCCCGATAAACCGAAATTTACCTTTCCGGAAACGAAATTACAAGTATTATATACTACTTTTTTCGAAATAGATAGTCCGACATAAAAATTTAAGACTTTTGCGGTTGTTATTTTGCCCCATTTGCGGTACAATGGAGAAAATATCGGCATATTACATAGGAGGAACAGCCATGGCATGGCTTGAAATTACACTGGACACCGATTCCGAAAAGATCGAATCCGTTGCCGCACAGCTGACCGCGCAGGGTTTCGCGGAGCTGGTGATCGAGGATCAGGCAGAGTTCGAGACCTTTCTGGATGAGAACCGGGCCTACTGGGACTATATCGACGAAGACCTGCAGGAAAAACTGCAGGGCCTTTCCCATATCAAACTGTACTTAGAAGACACGCAGAAGGAGGACCTTGCCCGGCTGGAGCGTGCTGCCGCGCAGCTGGGACTGCCTATGGAGGTCAAATCCATGGCGGAAACCAACTGGGAGGAAAGCTGGAAGGACAATTACCCCGCCGTGGAAGTGGGCGAAAACCTGATCGTGGTTCCCTACTGGGCAGCGGAGGAGACAAACGGACGCACTCCTGTCATTCTGGACCCCGGTCTGACCTTTGGTACCGGCGCCCATGCGTCCACCCAGATGGTTATGGGGTTCATGGAAAACTGCGTGCGCCCCGGTTTCCGCTGCTTAGACCTTGGCAGCGGCAGCGGCATTTTGTCCATTGCTGCCCTGCGTCTGGGCGCAGCTTCCGCAGTCGGTGTGGATATCGACCCCAAGGCCGAGGACATCGCCCGTGAAAATGCCGCGTACAACGGCTTCGGCGCACCGGAATTCGCGGCGCTGACCGGCAATGTCACAGAAGATACTGCCCTGATGGAAAAACTCCGGCAGCAGTCCTACGATCTGGTGCTGGTCAATATCGTGGCCGATGTGATTATTGGTCTGTCCCCTGTCCTGCCCGCATTTTTGACCGAAAGCAGCATTCTGCTCTGCTCCGGCATTCTGGATGTGCGGCTGGAGGACGTGAAGGCGGCGCTGGAAAAGGCCGGCCTTGAAATTCTGGAAATCAAAGCAAAGGAAGACTGGCGCAGCATCCGCGCCAAAAGGAGATCTGTATGAATTTAACCTACCGCACCAAGCGCCGTCTGCAGCGGGCCGGATTGATCGGCCTGATCGTGCTGCTGGTGGTGATTCTGGCCGGCTTCTGCTGGGTCATCTGGCTGGAGCGTTACGTGGTCTATACCCGCGACGGTGCAACACTGAATTTTGAATGGAGAGAACCGGTGGGTGCCGGACAGCTGGCGCTGCCGCCCTCTGCCGGTGAAACGGTTCCCATCTACGTTAACGAAGGTATGGATGCCATCGATCTGAACCGGGAGCTGAGCCAGTTCAGCGGTTATTACATCGACGGCGATACCTTGCAGAACGACGTGGCGGGCGCTCGTGATATTGTGGCCAAGCTGCCTGCCAATACGGCGGTCATGGTAGAACTCAAGAGCATCTGGGGCCAGTTTAATTACTCGTCCAATGTTTCCAACAAGACCATTTCCAACCGTGTGGACGTAGAACAGGTGGACAAGCTGATCACCGACATCACCAGCCGTAACCTGTATGCGGTGGCGGTGATTCCGGCCTTCCGTGACCGGTATTTCTTCCTGATCAACAACAGCAATACCTCCATGGGTCTTGCGATCCCCAAGAAGGGCTATCTGTGGCAGGATGACGATAACTGTTACTGGTTCGATCCCACGGACAACGAGACCATCCTGAGATTGCAGGAGATCGTGACGGAACTGAAGGGCTTGGGCTTTGATGAAGTGGTCTTCTCGGAGTTCCGTATTCCCAATACTGACCGGATCAATTTCAAGGAAGACAAGACCGAGACGATCAAGAAGGCGGCACAGACCATGGTCGCCTCCTGCGCAACGGAAAACTTTGCCGTATCCTTCCTGGTGGACGATTCCAATTTCCCCATGCCCGATGGCCGAAGCCGGCTCTATTTGCAAAATGTGGGTCCCAAGAATGTGGGCGCTGTGGCGGCGCTGCTGGATTTCCCCAATCCGGTGGCACAGCTGGTGTTCATGTGCAACACCAATGACACCCGTTATGATGACTACAGCGTCATGCGGCCCATCGCTATGGCGGCCTCCGACGGAAACTGATAAGAAAACAGCGTGCAGCTTTGATGCTGCACGCTGTTGATTTTTTAGCCTTCCACATTTCCTTTGGGGCGGCGGTGACGGCGGTAGTTATTCCGGCGGCGGGGCTTCTTGGCGGCTTCCTCACCCTCGGCCGGCTCTTTTTCAGGGGCGGCCTCCTTGGGTGCCTGCTCCTTCTTAGGCTGTTCCTTTTTGGGCTGCTCCTTCTTGGACTCCGCCTTCTGCTCAGGCTGCTCCGTCTTGGGGGCATCACCCTTGTTTTTACGGCGGCGGCGGGAACGGGAGGATTTGCCCTCCTTCTGCTCCTCGGCAGCTTCGGCTGTTTCGGTGGTTTCTGCAGGAGTTTCCTGCTCCTCTACCACATTTTCAGTGCTGTAGCGGAAACGGATGGGCTCCAGCAGCAGGGTTTCCTCGTCCTCCAGCTTTGCCTTGCGTACCTTCTTGCCGGCACCGGAAATGGGTGCCAGATCGGCGGGGATGGGAGGATCGTTCTTCTTGGCCTTGCCGCTGCGCAAAATGGCGATGTCGGCATTGGCAAAGACGGAAATGGTCTCCGGCGCGTCCTCCATGCGGACCTTTACCCGCTGGCGCAGCAGATCCACTTCCACCACGGTGCCGCGTCCTTCGGGGGTATCCACGAAGGATTCGACCTTGGGGCTGGTGCGCAGCAGATCTTCGTAAGCATCCTGCTCATATTTCAGGCAGCACATCAGTCTGCCGCAGGTGCCGGAGATCTTGGTGGGATTCAAGGACAGGTTCTGGGTCTTGGCCATCTTGATGGACACGGGCTGGAAATCGTCCAGGAAGCTGGCGCAGCAGAAGGGACGGCCGCAGATGCCGAGACCGCCGACCATCTTGGCCTTGTCGCGGACACCGATCTGACGCAGTTCGATGCGGGTGTGGAAAATGGAAGCCAGATTCTTGACCAGCTCACGGAAGTCCACACGCTCGTCAGCGGTGAAGAAAAACAGAATTTTGCTGCCGTCAAAGGCATACTCGGCGGAAACCAGCTGCATATCCAATTCGTGATCTGCGATTTTCTGCATGCAGATATCAAAAGCGCGCTTTTCCTCGGCACGGTTGCGGGCCACGGTGCGCTCATCCTCGGCAGTTGCCAGGCGCAGCACGCAGCGCAGGGGTGCCACCACATCCTTCATGGGAATGCGGTGATTGCCGGCGGCACAGATGCCGTACTCGGGGCCGCGGGCGGTGTCGATGATGACGTGATCGCCCTGCTTGCAGGTATGACCGGCGGGATCAAAATAATATACCTTCTGTCCGGGGCGGAACTGGATGTCTACCACTTCCGCGGTTTCCGGAACAGTCTTGATTTCATCTTCCATTGGTTTGCTCCTTTATCTTATCGGCTGAAAAACCGTTTCAAATTTCAAAATTTTGCGTCAGCGCAGTGCCCACATCAACCAGCCGCTTACTGCAGCGGGGGATACGTTGCCCTGTGCGTAGGTATATGCCTGCTTGAGCTTCCGGATGGCATCCATCAGTTCCTGCGAGCTGCGGCTGCCGCTGAGCAGGCGGGACTGGGCGGACACGGCGGTCATGCCGCTGCGCGCCGCCAGCGCACCTTCCAGAACGTCCAGCCACTGGGACAGAATATCCAACAGCTGATCCCGTTTGTATTTTTCCATGGGTGCCAGAACCTGCGTCAAAGCCAGCATATTTCGACCGGAAAAGGCCTCTGTGAAGGCCTTGGTCTGGGGGGACAGGGCTTCGCCGTTTTCCAGAATCGCTTTGGCCTGCCCCAAGAAGCCGCCGCTGCGCATGATGGCAGCGTCAACATCCTCTGCGGCTGCGTCGGGAAACTGCTGCAGCAGGGCGCGGCGCAGAACGTCCGCACGCAGACCGTGGAGATTCAATTCGGTGCATCGGGAACGGACAGTGGGCAGGATTTTCTCCGGATTGTCCGTCAGCAGGAGAAATACACCGTATTTCGGCGGTTCCTCCAGCACCTTCAGCAGGGCATTCTGACCCTCAATGCCAAGATCCTGCGCAAAGAGGTAGATCTTGTGGTCGGATTCGTTGGGGCGGATGAATACGTCATCGCGAATCTCGCGGACGATTTTTACGGCGATGTTTTTGTGTTCGGGGTCCGTTACGGTAATGAAGTCCGGGTGGTTGCCGTCCAGAATCTTGCGGCAGACACTGCAATGCCCGCAGGGGGCATCCTGCTTGCCACAGAGGATGGCGGAAGCCAGCAGCTTTGCCAGCGTGTGCTTGCCGGAACCGGCGGGACCTGAAATCAGGTAGAAATGGGAGATGTGCCCCCGGCGCAGGCTGCCTGTTAAGTTTTCCTTCAGCCGCTCATCGCCGAGAAGTGTTTCAAATCCCATGATTTTCTCCAGAAAAGTCATTATAACATAGTTTTTCGAATTTGCAAATGGGCAGATGCCGCCACAGAAAATACGTTACGAACTGTATGCGGCCTTTTACTTCCCTGACCCGCTCGACCTCGAATGTTTTTACGAAGGTAACGATACCGAGCGGCGCAGGGCAGTAACGATACGCACTGCACCAAGCACGCGCTGTCAGCGGCGACTCGCCGCTTAGCCCCACAGAGCGGACAGCATGGGAATGACCTGCTTCTTACGGCTCATGACATGGGGCAGGAAAGCGGTATTTTCCTTGGGAACCACATTAAATGCCTGCTGAATGGTGTCGTCGTCGCCTACATAGATGATCAGAGTACCTTCCAGCAGCACGTCGGTCAGCATCAGGATGACCAGATCCAGCTTGTCCTTCTTGGCGGTCTGGCGCATGATGGTCAGGAATTCGTCCTTGCGCTGTGCCATGCTGGGGCTGTCCACGCAGGTGATCTGGGAAACGGCCAGATCGTGACCGGCGATGTGGAATTCCTTGAAGTCCGTGTAGAACAGATCCTTGGCGGTCTTGTTGCCCACGGATGCGGAGAAGATGGCCTTGCCCAGCTCATCCAGAGAAACATTGGCAATACGGGCCATACGTTCTGCCATCCGCTTGTCCCGCTCGGTGCAGGTGGGGGACTTGAACATGACGGTGTCGGACAAAATGGCGGAAGCCATCATACCGGCCATGCCGGCGGAGGGCATCAGGCCGCGCTCCTGGAACATACCGGCAATGATGGTGTTGGTGGAACCAACGGGCTCATTGCGCATGTAAATGGGAGTGCCGGTCTGAATGTCAGCCAGACGGTGGTGGTCGATGATCTCCACGATTTCAGCCTCTTCCAGGCCGGGAACGGACTGGGATGCCTCGTTGTGGTCCACCAGAACCACTCTCTTGCGCTTGGGACGCAGCAGATGATAGCGCGTCAGCACGCCCACGACCTTGTCGTTTTCGTCCAGAATGGGGTAGCAGGGCTCGCGGTACTGCAGCACCTGCTCTTTAACGTCATCCACACGATCGGTCAGATGGAAGCAGATCAGATCCTGTGTGCGGCAAATGCGTTCAATGGGGGAGGACTGGAAAATCAGACGGGCAGCGCGGTAGGCATCGTGGGGGGTGCAGATGATGCAGGTGGTGGTGGGGAGACTCCGCAGCTCCTCATCCAGCTCAGCCTGACACAGAACCAGAGCACTGACGTTCATTTCCAGCGCGCGGCGGATCATTTCCGGCTGATGGCCGCACAGAACGATGGATTCCTTCTGATTGAACAGCAGATTCTCCCGGCTCTGGGGCAGGGCAATGACCAGCTCACCGGTAATGGTATCCGTCTGCTCGCCGGCTTCGTTCAGCACACGGCCTTCCAGCACAGACAGCACGTTGAACAGGGGCACATCCTCCAGCTTGCCGAGGGTGGCCTGTGCCATGTTGTAATTTGCGATATCTTCACGGGACAGCATGCCGTAAAGGGTACCGTCTTCGTTGGAAACGGGGATGGCGGTGTTGCTGCGCTCTTTCTGCAGAGTTTCCCATGCGCGGTCAACGGTGACGGCCTTGCCCAGCAGGGGAGGCGTATCGTACACCAGATCCTGCACCTGCGTGTACATATTATTGATGCGCTTGGGGGGCTGGAAGCCGAAGCGGTCCAGCACCAGCTGGGTCTCGTCGGATACGCTGCCAAGGCAGGCGGCTTCGTATTCACGATCGCCCAGTGCGTTACGCAGTGCTGCATAAGCCATGGCGGCGACAATAGAGTCGGTATCGGGGTTTCTGTGACCGGTTACATAGATCGGATCCATACCTTATTCTCCTTCGTTGTGATTGATGGTAACTTCTCCTGCAAGATCAGTGGAGAAGAGCGTTTCGATTTCTTTCTGTTCCATACCCTGACCGATGGCCCACATGAGCTTGGTCATGGCGGCTTCGGTGGTCATGTCGCGGCCTTGGATGACACCCATTTCCAGCAGGCGGTTACCCACCTGATAGACCTGCAGATTGGAAGAATCGTACAGGCACTGGGTGGTGACCACCACGGAAATGCCGTCCTCCACCGCCCGGTGGATGCCCCGCAGACCCTTGTGCAGCACATTGATGCCGCCAAGGCCAAAGGCTTCGATGACAATACCCTTGTAGCCCATGGCTGCCAGCATGTCGAAGATGGCGGGATTCAGGCCGGGGGTCAGCTTCAGCAGGAATACATTTTTGCTGATATCGCATTTCAGTTCCGCAGGGCCGGTGGTACGGGGCAGGATCTGGGGATCTACCACAAGACCCTGATTGCTGACCTGCGCCGCGTAGCGGGCATTGACGCTTTCAAAGGCGGAAAAACCGGAGGCGCGGACCTTCACAGCGCGGCAGCCGCGCATGACTTTCCGGTCGAAGGCCAGAAACACACCGGGATGTCCGGAGGCAGCCATGGCGAAGGCAGTGCGCAGATTGTCGGGACCGTCGGACAGCAT
Source organism: Faecousia sp. (assembly GCA_045120675.1). Lineage (GTDB taxonomy): Bacteria > Bacillota > Clostridia > Oscillospirales > Oscillospiraceae > Faecousia. The sequence goes on from JBGVFB010000042.1 coordinate 57,087, forward strand.
GTCTGCCAGAGGCAGCTGGGAACCGGTGAAGACCACAGGCAGGTCGATGTTGGGCAGCATGAAGGTCACGGCGGAGGCGGTGTAGGCCATGGTGTCGGTGCCGTGGGACACCACAATGCCGTCGAAGCCTGCGCGATATTCAAAAATGCTGCAGGCAATGGTCTGCCATTCCTCGGGGCGGATGTTGGAGGAATCCAGACACATCACGTCTTTGACGGTAATATCATAATAGGTACGAAGCTGCTCCAGCTCACGCTCCATGACACCGCTGCGGTGGGGCTCCAGACCCTCGCCGCCGGGCATGGATGCAATGGTACCGCCGGTGGTCAGCAAAAGAATATGCTTTTTCATTGGGGCAGTTTCCCTCTTTCGTGTTTATGTAGGCAAATTGCTGTCTACATTCTATTCCAGCATTTATTATATCGTTGCGAAAGCAAAATATCAAGACAAAAACAGGTGGAAGGAACAACACTACTTGCATTTTTTTACCTGCAGCGGTAAAATAAAAAAGAAAATCAATACAGATGGAGGATTTACCCATGAATGTTCTGGTTACCGGCGGTGCCGGATATATTGGCTCCCATACCTGTGTGGAGCTGCTGGAAAGCGGCTACGGTGTCGTAGTCATCGACAACCTGTGTAATTCCAATGCAGAATCCCTGAACCGTGTGCAGAAGCTCACCGGCAAACAGCTGAAGTTTTATGAAGGCGATGTGCGGGATGAAGCGCTGCTGCGTCAGATTTTTGCGGAAAACGAAATTGGCTGCGTGATTCATTTTGCAGGCCTGAAGGCTGTGGGCGAATCCGTGTCCATTCCCTGGAAGTATTACGATAACAACCTCAATTCCACACTGGTGCTGACCAAAGTGATGGAAGAGGTGGGCATGAAGAATATCATTTTCTCTTCTTCCGCAACCGTTTATACTGCGGATAACGAGATGCCCCTGCGGGAAACCTCCCGTACCGGTAACTGCACCAATCCCTACGGCTGGACCAAGTACATGACCGAGCAGATTCTCTCCGGCATGGCTTTCGCCGACAAAGAATGGAGCATCGTGTTGCTGCGCTACTTCAATCCCATCGGCGCTCACGAGAGCGGCAATATCGGTGAGGATCCCCGCGGAATCCCCAACAATCTGATGCCCTATATCACCCAGGTGGCCATCGGCCGTCGGGAATTCCTGAGTGTTTACGGAAACGACTACGATACCCATGACGGTACCGGTGTCCGTGACTATATCCATGTGGTGGATCTGGCCAAGGGCCATGTGGCAGCTGTCAAATATGCTGAGAACAACAAGGGCTGCGAAGTGTTCAATCTGGGCACCGGCACCGGCTACAGCGTGCTGGACATGGTCAAGGCTTTCAATGAAGCCAACGGCCTGAACCTGCCCTATAAGATCGTGGACCGCCGCCCCGGCGATATTGCCACCTGCTATGCGGATCCTGCCAAGAGCATGGAAATTCTGGGCTGGAAGGCAGAGAAAACGCTGATGGATATGTGCCGCGATTCCTGGAACTGGCAAAGCAAGAATCCCAAAGGCTACAGTGAATAAAGTAATCCCGGGTGCAGCCGCACCCGGGATTTTCTGTAGTTCAAATTGATGTTTATCGCACTGCTGGTTATTCGCTGACAGCTGCCGACTAGCACTGTCATTGCGAGGAGCGTTAGCGACGTGGCAATCTCCTGCTTCGCGGTCTGATGCGGAAACGACCGATTAACATTGTAAATCTTGGATATTCGATGTTAATCAGTTGGTATTTCTTCGTGCTGCGGTGCTGGAGATTCCCACGTCGGGGCTTCGCCCCTCCTCGGAATGACATACTTGGCGGTGCGGTGCAACTATGCGACAAACTGAAATTAACCGTTTAAAGTGCAAGTGTTTGATCCAGCACATGCAGGGCTTCCTTTGCCATGCGCAGACCACCCATGGGGCCGGGGTGCAGATGGTCGCCGCTGTCGAAGCCCGCGGGCATGATGCCGGTTCGGGAATCATCCAGCGCCGCATCGAAATCAATGAGACCTGCATAATCTGCCGCTGCGCTGCGCAGAAGACCGTTCAGCTCCTGCCGGATCATTTCCTGCCGCTGATCGTAGCAGGCAGAACCGAGGCGGGGTGTGATGGTGGCAAAATAGACCTGCATACCCTGTGCCGCTGCCTGATCGGCCATGGATTTTAAACCGGCGAAAATATTTTCCGCACTGTTTTTCTCAAAATCCGCTTCCGTGACGATTTTTCCGATGTCATTGGTACCCAGCGCGAAAATCACAGCGGTAACACCGGGGCGGCTTCGTACATCCTCCTGAAAGCGCTCCAGCGCCGCGCGGCCGAAAATACCCACACCGCTGCAGTCGCCGGACAGAACCCGGTTGCCGCCGATGCCCAGATTCAGGGCGCGGACGGAATTACCCCGCAGGAAGAAGGTCTGGTTCAGAGGGTGTACCCAGTTGCTTTGCTGGGTGATGGAGTCGCCCAGGCATGCGATGATGGCGGGGTTTTCCTCCGTCAGCACTTCCACCGCATCCAGACCCACGATGGGCGGGTGCGCCACAATCCGGGGACGGGGAATGATGGCCTTGCCGAGGGCAAATTCGCCATGGACAAAATTTCCTGCCGTAGAATAAATGGTGGCTTCCTGTACCTGATTGCCGGAAGTGGCGGTGCGGCTGTAGAAGGTTGTGATGGAAACCGCATCACCGGCGCAGATGCTGCAGTCGATCTCGTCGCAGTAAGCTGCCTTGCCGGGGGCAAGGGTTAAGGCGGTTTTGCCGCCGAAGGTCAGTGTGTAAGTTTTTTCACCGATACAGACGGTGGCATCCTGAAGGGTAAAGAAACTGCGGCCTTCCCGGTTGGAAAAATGCAGACGAAGCTTGCTGCCCGCTACGTAGGAGGGGATGCTTGTCCGCGCGGTTTTGCCCCGCAGATAGCTGCGGATCATGTGCAGGTCTGTGTGTGCCTGTGCCCAGATGGTCACCCAGTGTTTCATATCGATCACCTCTTACGTCCATCATACCCCCGCAGCAATGTGCCGTCAATGAAACGATCTTTCGTTTCTGGCTCATTTTTACGAAAAACAGTGCTGCATCTTGAAAAATATATTGCAGATGTTACAATAAACGCAAGCAAAATCCCTTTCATTTTTAAAATAAAAGGAGAAAATCATATGTTTACATACAGCAAAGCGGTAGCACGGGAATTCCAGTGTGATGTGTTGGTCATCGGCGGCGGCCCTGCCGGTTTCGGTGCAGCGGTGGCTGCTGCCCGTAACGGTGCGGATACCATCCTGATCGAGCGCAATGCCATGCTGGGCGGCATGGCCACCACCGGCCTCGTGGGTCCTTTTATGACCTGCTATGACGATGACTGCTCCGAGCAGATCGTCAAGGGTGTCTTCGATGAGCTGTGCCTGCGGGCAGAAGCAAAGGGCGGCGCGATCCACCCCTCCAAGGTGGACGGCATGACCACCTACAGTTCCTACTACATCCGTTCCCACTGCCACGTGACACCGTACCTGTCTGAAATTCTGGCTCTGACCATGGATGAAATGGTGCTGGAGGCCGGTGTCAAGCTGCTGTACAATGTGCAGGTGGTGGATGCCATCCGGGAAGGCAACCGGATTACCGGTGTCATCGCCGCCATGAAGGAGGGCCTTGCCATCTTCCGTGCCAAGACCTTTATCGACTGCACCGGCGATGCCGACGTGGCCCACTTTGCAGGCGCACCCACATGGAACGGCGACAAGGCAAACGGCTTGATGCAGCCGGTCACATTGTTCTTCGAAATGGGCGGTCTGGATCGCGAGAAGTTCGTTGGTGAACTGGAAAACAAGAAGAATGCAGGTGAGCTGGGCATCCCCGCTCACAACTGCTGGAGCTGGTATCTGGATGAAGCCAGAAAGAACGGTGACTGGAATATTCAGCGCGACGAGATCGGCAACTACGAAATGCCCATCCGCAACCGCTGGAAGATGAACTGCACCCGTATCCCCGGCATCGATGCCACCAAGACCGAGGACGTGACCCGCGGCCTGATCGAAGGCCGTAAGCAGGTGCAGGAGGTTATGAACTTCATGCGCAAGTACGTTCCCGGCTGCGAGAATGCCGAGCTGGTGCAGGTTGCGTCCGCACTGGGCATCCGTGAGACCCGCCATATTGTGGGCAAGTACGAACTGACCATTCCCGACATCATGGAGCAGAAGCATTTCGACGATGCAGTCTGCACCTTCGCCTATGCGGTGGATATCCACGATCCCAACGGCGCCGGCGGTGTGCTGCAGGAGGTCAACCACTATTACACCATTCCTTTCCGCTGCATGGTACCCGTGGAGTGCGAAAATCTGCTGGTTTCCGGCCGCAGCATCTGCGGCAGCTCCGGGGCTGCTGCCAGCTACCGCGTGATGCCCTGCTGCATCGCACTGGGTCAGGCCGCCGGCACCGCTGCCGCACTGGGTTTGAAGGCTGGCTGTGAAGCAGGCGATGTGGATATTCCCACCCTGCGTGAAACTCTGATCGCACAGGGCGCAGTGATCAAGGACTGAGGAGAAAATACCATGGACCTTCTGGATAACAAGAAAATCAATATTCTCTGCTTCGGTGACTCCAATACCTGGGGCTGCGTGGGCCGCTGGCAGGAATCCGAGCTGCCTCCTTACCGCTATGACGCAGAGCATCGCTGGTCCGACGTGATGGCAAAGGAACTGGGCGAAGCCTACCATGTGGTGACCGATGCACTCTGCGGCCGCACCACCATCTACACCCATCGGGACGAAGGCCCTACATACAGTGCAGAGCCTTACATACTGCCCTGTATGCGCAGTCACAGCCCGCTGGATCTGATGATCATCATGCTGGGAAGCAACGATATTTATAATTATCCCGGCCTGAACGCGGAGAATCTCGGTGACGGCATTTCCCGACTGATCGACATGGCACAGGCTTCCCAGTGGGGACGTGATTTTAAGGCGCCCCGGATTCTGATTATGGCACCCATTGAAGTGAAGAAGCCTGATCCCAAGGGTCGTATGCAGGTATATGAGAAGTTCCGCCGGGAAGAGGGTGTGGCCCTGAGCAAGCTCTTTGCATCCACCTATAAGCGCATTGCGCAGGAAAAGGGCTGCGGCTACCTGAATGCTGCGGAATTTGCCGTTCCCTGCGATGCGGACGGCCTGCATATGGATGAAAATTCCCAGATTGCGCTGGGCAAGGCCGTGGCAGCTTGGGTCAAGGAAAACCTGTAACAAAAAGGCCGCTCTTTTGAGCGGCCTTTGCTGATATTTTGTTGTTTTTTTCTGCAAGGTATGCTATAATCTAACAACGAGACAAAATTAAAGGAGACCATCTATGACCATTACAAACGATATCCGCTACATTGGTGTCAACGACCACGAAGTTGACCTGTTTGAGGGCCAGTATGTTGTCCCCAACGGCATGTCCTACAATTCCTATGCCATTATGGATGAAAAAGTGGCAATTATGGACACCGTGGATCAGAATTTTACCGCTGAATGGCTGGGAAATATTGAAGCTGTTCTGGAAGGCCGCAAGCCGGATTTCCTGGTGGTTCACCACATGGAGCCTGACCACAGCGCAAACATCCACAAGTTCCTGACTGCATATCCCGAAGCCACCGTGGTTTCTTCCGCCAAGGCATTTACCATGATGAAGCAGTTCTTCGGCACGGACTACTCTGACCGCCGCATTGTGGTGGGCGAGGGCGATACCCTGTGCCTCGGTAAGCATACCCTGACCTTCGTTACCGCTCCCATGGTTCACTGGCCCGAGGTCATCGTGTCCTACGATTCCTGCGATAAGGTTCTGTTCTCTGCCGACGGCTTCGGCAAGTTCGGCGCGCTGGACGCTGAGGAAGACTGGGCCTGCGAAGCAAGACGTTACTACATCGGCATCGTGGGCAAGTACGGCGCACAGACCCAGGCTCTGCTGAAGAAGGCCGCAGGTCTGGACATTGCCATCATCTGCCCCCTCCACGGCCCTGTGCTGACAGAGAATCTGGGCTACTACATCAATCTGTACGACATCTGGTCTTCCTACCGCGTGGAGAATGAAGGTGTCCTGATCGCCTACACCTCCGTTTACGGCCATACCAAGGCCGCAGTGGAACTGCTGGCCAAGAAGCTGGAAGAAAAGGGCTGTCCCAAGGTCTCTGTGGCTGATCTGGCCCGTGACGATATGGCAGAAGCTGTGGAGGATGCATTCCGCTACTCCAAGCTGGTTCTGGCTACCACCACCTACAACGGCGATGTATTCCCCTTCATGAAGGAATTCATCAATCACCTGACCGAGCGCAATTACCAGAACCGTACCGTGGCATTCATGGAAAACGGCTCCTGGGCACCCGTCGCCGGCAAGGTTATGTCCAAGATGTTGGAAAACAGCAAGAATCTGACCTACACCGAGAATAGTGTCAAGATTTTCTCCGCCCTGAGTGACGAGAGCCGCGCTCAGATCGAGGCCCTGGCCGAAGAACTGTGCCGCTGATCTTACGCAAAGTCAAAGCGCACCCGAAGGGCGGCCTCGCATAGGGAGTTATACGCTCCAAAACGGATCTTTTCCCGTATTACTGCATCAAAAAGCCATGGCAGGCGTCAGCCTTGCCATGGCTCTTTTCTTTGTCCTACAGGAAAATCTCTCCTTTTGGAGTGCTTCGCAGTTTTGAAATGTAGATTTTTCTTCATAGCACGCACTGACGACCGAAGAAATACTGTATGTATTTCAAGGGCGGCAGAGGGCGCTATGGAGGAAAAGATATTTTCAAAACCGTATAAATCCCCATGTGAGTCCGCCCAATGGGTGCGCTTTTGTGTTTACTTGCCGTTTTCCTGCAGACTGCGGTACTGCCGGGGCGAGATGCCGTACTCCTGCTTGAAAGCACGGTAAAAAGTGGAATAATCGGAAAAACCCACCTGTGTGGCCACGTGTTCCAAAGGGGTTCCTGCGGAAATCAGATTTTTAGCGGAGATCAGCCGCCGCTGGGTGATGTAGTGATAGAGACTCAGCCCCATTTTTTGCTTGAACAGGTGGCTGATGGTGCTGGAACTGACGTAGAATTTGTGGGCCAGCTCGTCGACAGTGATGTGGTCGGAATAATGGTTCTCAATGTAGGCAGTTACCTTATCCAGAAGTTCCGGCTTTTCTGCCTTCAGAATGTCCGTATTTCGATCAGTATAGGCCCGGTCCAGATAGGCGAGGATTTTCAGGGTGTTGCCCAGAACGATCGCCTCCCAGCCTTCTTTTTTCTGCTCCTCTTCCTGCACACCGGCCTGGAACAGTTCGCCCAGAAAAGCCCACGGGGTATTCTGGGTGCGGATCAGGGCGGAACGGTTTTTGTTGGACACGGAGGTGCGGGGGAAAATCTGCTCCAAAGAGGCAAGAAAGTCGGGATTGACCCATAAAACGTCCCGGATATAGGGTTCTGTCATGACTTCCGGCATGATGGGACGATGGCTGACACCGGGGGCGAGCAGAATGATATCGCCCTTTTGGAGCTTATAGCGGTCAGAACCCACCAGATACTCTACATGGGCGCCGGTATGGCAGTAAAGAATCTCCAGATAAGTGTGGCTGTGCAGGGAGACGATCTGGCTGGAGTAGGTGATATCCCGATGGGTATTGACGAATTGAGAGGACATCTCCAGCTCCTGATAGACACTGCCGGGGTCAATGCCGACAGAGAGCAGAAATTCATGAAGTGTTTGCTGTGACTCCGGAGACTGAGGTATTTTCATGGAGGTCAACTTCCGAATATCGTCAAGTTTCATAAAATACACTTCCAATATTTAGTATTTTCGTCATATTATAACACAAGATTGCAAAATTTGCAATGTAATTTCTTGAATTTGCAATTTTAATTGCGTTCACAGTTTGTTAAAATGTATCAGTAAACTGTGGGAATACGCAAATTCCCAATATATATTAGGAGGAAAACATAATGGCAAAAACTAAGGCCCCTGTCACCAAGCTGAATGCATGGCATCATATCAGCTACGGTGCCGGTGATGCCGGCGGCGTCGTGACCATGGTCATGATTGGCTATCTGGCACGTTTCGCACAGAACGTTCTGTTTATCGATCCCCTGGTTTATGCAGGTATCCTGCTGGTCTGGAATATCTGGGACGCAGTGAATGACCCTCTGGTCGGTACCTTCATGGACTTCATGTTCTCAAAGTCCAACAAGGCTGAAAAGTTCCGCCCCTGGATTCTGCGCTCCATTCCCATTCTGGTCATCGGTATGAGCTGCCTGTTTGCGCTGCCCACCCTGTTCGACGGCATGCTGGCTATGGTCGTTCTGTTCATCACCAAGATCGTTTATGAGCTGGGCTACACCATCATGAACATCGGTATGGGCTCTCTGCTGGGCGTCATGGCTACCAATGACGCAGAGCGCGCATCCCTGGCATCCGCCCGTGGCTTCGGTTCCACCGTCGGCGGTATCATCGGTATGATGGTCATCCCCGTTGTCCTGCAGGTTCTGGGTGAGACTCCTGCCGGCTACGCTGCTACCGGTGTTGCTGCTGCACTGACCTGCGGCATCCTGGTCTTCATCCACTACATCGGCACTGTGGAGCGCAACGTTGCTGCACAGCACGCTGTCAAGACCGCTGAAGAGAAGGAAAAGGAAAAGGTCAAGGTTACCGACATCCTGAACGTCTTCAAGGTCAACCGTCCTTATCTGGCACTGTGCGTCCACTCCATCTGCATCTGCTTCGTGCAGGGCATCGCTCAGGGCGCTTCCTCCTACATGTACGCTGACGTTCTGGGCGCCATCGGCCTGAGCTCTCTGGCTACCGTTGTGGGTATGCCCGTTATGTTCGGCGGCCTGATTCTGGCTCCCATTCTGGCTAAGAAGTATGACTTCGTTTCCATCATCCGTACCATGATTCTGGTCGGCTGCATCATGCTGGGCGGTCTGTTCGCCTATGCAATGATGGTTGAGACCATGAATGCAATCCTGTACATTGTCTGGTCCGGCATCGGCACCGGCCTGATTACCCTGTCCGTCCAGCTGCAGTGGGGTCTGGTTGGCGAGTCCATCGACTACAACGAGTACCTGACCGGCAAGCGCTCCGAGGGCGCAATCTACGGCACCTTCTCCCTGACCCGCCGTATCGGCAACACTCTGGCTGCTTCTCTGGCCGTTCTGATGATCAGCTGGTTCGGTTACATTCAGGGCGCCGGCACCGCACAGCCTGCTTCCGCAATCTTCGGCATCAAGGCAATGTGCATCCTGTTCCCCGCTGTTATCGCTATGGGTTCCTGGGCTGCATTCCGCTTCATTTGGGACATCAATAAGGAAAAGCGCGCCGCTATGGCTGCATGGAAGGCAGAGCGCGCTGCTAAGGCTGCTGAGCAGCAGTAATCATCTGCATAAAAGCGGAATATTGCCGTATCCCGCTTGAATAACTCTTCCTCTTGACAGGGAACGGCTCAAAAGGCCGTTCCCTGTTTTCTATCACCTGTATTCCATCTTCCGAAAGGAGCATTTCTATGCGTACAAGAATTTTTGTAAAACTGCTGAACTCTGAGGTTCAGGATTATCTGCAGAGAAACGATATCATCATTGTTCCCGTGGGCACCACCGAAATGCACGGCGGCTTCCCTCTGGACTCTGAAACTGTGATCAGCGAAGCCTATGCACTGAAAATGGCGGAAGCCTGCGACGGCCTGGTGCTGACGGGTCTTCCCTATTTCTATGCCGGCGCTACCGCTTCCGGCCGCGGCACCGTGCAGGTGAGCATCCGTCAGGGCATCGATTACTTAGGTGCCATTGCCAGATCCCTGCTGCGCCTGGGCTTCAAGCGTCAGGTGTATCTTTCCTTCCACGGCCCTGCCCACATGACCATCTGCCCCATGGTCCGCGATTTTTACGACGAGACCGGCGTGCCGATCCTGTACATGGACATGATGATGCAGTTCGGCAAGAATCAGGATCTGTTTGCCAAGGCCGGCTTCGGTGCCTTCCACGACATTACCGTGGGTGCTTACAAGATCATGAACCGCATCGACGACGTGCCGCTGGTGACCGGTTACGATCACCGCAATCCCAAGTCCAGCGCGACCTTCAATGATCTGTTCTCTCTGGGTTACCAGTCTGCTGCCGTTGGTTACTGCTTCGGCGAAAACGGCGACCACATGGCTACCCCCGATATCCCCGACATCGCCACCCGTGATGCCAAGGCAGAAGTGGGTGCAGATCTGATCTGCAAGATGGTCGAGCGCATGAACATGCCCCACGTGGTGGAGCAGCTGCAGAAGCTGGAAGCCTATGGCCTTGAAAATGAGCAGAAGTATCCTTGGATGCCTGCTGCATGGAATCGCAACCACTAAGAGGTAGTTTCTATGAAAATGATCCATATGGCAGTTCCCGGCCATCCGGAAGCAACACTGGAAGGATATATTCTGGACTGTGAAATCAAGCTGGGCCAGAGCGTCAACCGTCCTGCCATCGTGGTCTGTCCCGGCGGCGGTTATGTGTACTGCTCTCCCCGCGAGGCAGAGCCGGTCGCACTGCGCTATGCGGGAAAGGGCTTCCATGCCTTTATCCTGCGCTACTCTACCGGCTGGGATGCGGCGGATTTCGCTCCCTTGCAGGAGGTCAGCTGGGCCATCGGCTATATCCGCGAGCATGCGCAGGAGTGGCACATTGACCCCGAAAAAATCGCCACCTGCGGCTTCTCTGCCGGCGGTCATCTGGCACTGGCGGCAGGTGTCAAGGGTGAAAACAAGCCCAATGCCATGATTCTGGGCTATCCCGCCGTCACCACACCCAACCATCCCATGTCCAACTTTATGGTCAAGCTCCTGACCGGCAAGAAGGAAGTCACTGACGAGGACTGCGCGCAGTTTTCTCTGGAAAAGTTCATCACCAAGGATGCACCTCCTGTCTTTATGGCGGCAACCGCCGAGGATGGCCTTTCTCCCTTCGGCGCACTGCTGGTGGCAAATACCTATTCCAGACTGGGTATGCCCTATGAGCTGCACATGTTCCAGCACGGCCCCCACGGCTATGCCATGGCTGACGAAACTTCTGCCGACGGAAGCAATCAGGTGCTGAATGCTTCCTTTGCCAAGTGGCACGAGATGAGTGTGGACTGGCTGTACCGGATTTTCGGCCAGCTGACCTTCACAGACACCTCCACCAGCCGCATGGGCAAGATCATGGCGGAGATGGGCCTGCTCCCCATGCAGGGCAGCGGCGGAAATTTCGCATAAATTGAGGTAAAAATTATGGAATATATCGTCAAAACTCCCTGCGGCGAAGTCCGCGGCACTGCCGGACGTGTTGCCGGCACGGTTGCCTACAAGGGCATCCGCTATGCTACTGCCGGCCGCTGGGAATATCCCAGACAGGTAACGGCCTGGGAGGGCATCTATGATGCAACGGAGTATGGAAATTGCTCCTACCAGCCCCGCGCCTTTTACGACGAGGAGTTGAATGAAAAGAAGTACTTCTACTACAACGAGTTCCGCAAGGGTGAAACCTACACCTACAGCGAGGACTGCCTGTTCCTGAACGTCTTCACACCCGAGGATGCCAAGGAAGGGGACAAGCTGCCTGTTCTGGTTTATATCCACGGCGGCGGCTTCACCGGCGGCTGCGGCCACGAAAAGCATTTTGACGGCCCCGTATGGCCCACCAAGGGCATCATCGGTGTGACGCTGAACTACCGTCTGGGACCCATGGGCTTTGTCTGCCTGCCGGAGCTGGCAGAGGAAGCGGGCTTCACCGGAAACTACGGTCTGATGGACCAGATGACCGCAATCAAGTGGGTCAAGGATAACATCGCAGCCTTCGGTGGCGACAGTGAAAATATCACCATCATGGGCCAGAGCGCCGGTGCGGCCAGCGTGCAGATGCAGTGCCAGAGTCCTCTGACCGACGGCCTGTTCCAGAAAGCAGTCCTGTCCAGCGGCTGCGGTATGGGCAGCATGATGTCCGGCAAGCTGGAAACGACCATGGCCTTCTGGCAGGAAGTGATGAAGCGCGCCGGTTGTGAGAACCTTGCTCAGTTCCGCGCCCTTCCTGTGGAAAAGCTTTTCGAAGTCTGGCAGACTGCGAAGAAGGAAATCAAGGGCGGCGCCGCTTCCGGCTTCCCCGTGGTGGACGGCTATTTTGCTGTGGCCGGTACACCTGCAAAGAACATTCCTTACATGGCCGGTTCCACCAGCCATGATATGGCACCTCCCATCCTGCAGAGCATGACGAAAAAGTGGATCAGCAACCGCGAGAAGCCTTCCTATACATGGTACTTCGACCGGAAGCTGCCCGGTGATGACTGCGGCGCGTGGCATTCTTCCGACCTGTGGTACTGGTTTGGCACCCTGCCCAACTGCTGGCGGCCCATGGAGCAGAAGGACTACGACCTGAGCGAGCAGATGGTCAGCTACCTCTGCAACTTCGTCAAGACCGGCGATCCCAACAAGGCGGCGGTGCTGCCTACCTGGATCGCTTCCGGTGCCGGTCAAAACAGAGTCCTGCGGCTGGGTGAGAAGCATACCCATATGTGCAAACCCTCCATGCTGAAGATGGTTTACACCATGCTGACCAATAAAGCGGCGGGTGAATAAAAATGTGAAAGAACCGGATCGTCGATCCGGTTCTTTTTCGTTGACAATCGATTTTTGCTTTGGTATTCTAAAGAAAAACGTACGGAGGAATTACTATGAAGCGTCAGGATTACATCAGCTGGGATGAGTATTTTATGGGTATTGCCATGCTAGCCGCACGGCGCAGCAAGGATCCCAGTACACAGGTGGGTGCCTGCATCGTATCGAATGACAATATCATCATCTCCACCGGCTACAACGGCATGCCCAAGGGCTGCTCTGACGATGAATTCCCCTGGGACCGGGAAGGCGAGGAGACCAAGTACCCTTACGTTGTCCATGCAGAGCTGAATGCCATCTTAAATGCCAATGGACGCGATCTGCGCCACAGCCGCCTGTATGTGGCACTGTTTCCCTGCAACGAGTGCGCCAAGGCCATCATCCAGAGCGGTGTGAAGGAAGTGCTGTACCTTTCCGACAAGTATGCGGATACCCCCGTCACCAAGGCTTCCAAGCGGATGCTGGATGCGGCCGGTGTGAAGTATAGCCAGCTGAGAACGGCACTGGATGAAATCGTGCTGGATTTCATTCCGGAAGAGAATAAATAACCGAAACGGAGACAACGGTATGAATGAATACGAAGTTTTTATTGAAGACATCAATTCCTGCGGCGGTGAGCAACACGCAAAGAAAGAATTGATCGAAGTCGAAGCGGACAGCCCGGAAAGCTATGTCAAGGCAAACGGCAGATTCCCTGTTATGGATATTGCAAAGAAGGCCAATGGCGATACTGTGATTACAACCGGTGATGGCAAGGGCAATTTCGTCAGATATACCTTCACAGAATAACAGATTCCAATTTATAAAACCGTTGCAGGCTCATGCAGCGCAGAAAACCCCCGGCCGTTGATGGCCGGGGGTTTTGTATGGAATCAGCGGTGTTTGCCAAGGAAGAACAGAGCCAGTGTGCCGGGGCCTGCGTGAGAGCCGATGACTGCGCCCACATGATTGATGTGGACATGCTTGGCCCCGTGCTTTTCTTTCAGAATACGGGCCAGATACTCGGCATCTTCCAGACAGTCACCATGGGAGATGAACATGGTCTCGTTGTTAAAGCCTTCACCCAGCTCGGCCACCTTCTTTGCCAGCGCCTCGATGGAAGCCTTGCGGCCGCGGGCTTTTGCCACATTGATCAGATGGCCTTCGTTGTCTACGTGCAGCACGGGCTTAATCTGCAGCATGGTGCCCACCAGTGCGGTGGTGGCGCTGACACGGCCGCCCCGCTTGAGGAACATCAGATCATCCACCGTAAACCAGTGGCACAGGTTCAGCTTGTTCTCCTCAACCCAGTCACGCAGGGCTTCCGGAGAATAGCCTTCGTCGCGCTTGCGGCAGGCATACCAGACCAGCAGACCCTGACCCAGAGAAGCGCAGAGGGTATCGACCACATAAGCCTTGCGCTCGGGATACTTTTCCATCAGCTCGTTTGCGGCGATGACAGCGGACTGATAGGTGGTGGAAAGACCGGAGGAGAATGCCAGCACCAGTGCATCCTGACCTGCCTGAAATGCGGGCTCGATCACATTGGCCCAGCCGTCGGGATTGACGGCAGAAGTGGTGGCAACTTCACCGGCACGAAGGCCGTCGTAAAATTCCTGAATACCTGCGTCTACGGAGTCAGTACGGCTCTCACCCTGAAACAGGACGGACAAGGAAACCTTACTGATTTTCAGCTCCTGCAGCAAAGATTCCGGCAGGTCACAGGCGGAATCGGTAATGATCTGGTAATTGGACATGAAAAACACTCCCGAAAGATTAGACTGGACTAACCGCGCAGCTTCAGCATATAATGATAGCGTTGCGGCAGCTTCTGCGTTATCATACGATGCAGATGGTGAAAAGTCACCCCATTTCAGGGAGAATTGGCTGATTCTACACCCCCCGCGGCGGTAGAGAGCGCAATTCTACCGGCGGTAGAGTTGATATTTCCCCTTTATTTTCGAAAGGAAACTCCTTATGACCCGGTTTTTACTCCATATTTTTGTCGGAAGCGGCGCAAAGGCACCTGACGGCACTGCCCGCGCCGCCATCGGAAAGCTTTCCGGCGCGGTGGGTATTTTCTGCAATGTGCTGCTTTGCTGTGTGAAACTGGTTGCGGGAAGCCTGTCCGGCTCCGTTTCCATTACGGCGGATGCACTGAATAATCTATCCGATGCCACCAGCTCCATTGTGACGCTGCTGGGCTTTCGTCTGGCGGAGCGTCCGGCCGATGCCCATCACCCTTACGGGCATGCCCGCTATGAGTACCTGTCAGGTCTCGCCGTGGCGGCCATTGTCATCGTAATCGGCTTCGAACTGGCGAAGACCTCTGTGCTGAAAATCATCCATCCCAGTGCTGTTGCGTTTTCTGCGGTAACCGTCGTGGTACTGGCCGCATCCATTGGAGTCAAGCTGTGGATGGCATCATTCAACCGCAAACTTGGAAGTCTCATCGGCTCTTCTGCACTGGAAGCGGCGGCGGTGGACAGCCGCAATGACTGTCTGGCAACAGGCGCGGTGCTGGCTGCGGGCCTGATCGAACGGCTGACCGACTGGCACGTGGACGGCATCATGGGTCTTGGCGTCGCAGTGTTCATCCTCTACAGCGGCTGGGTGCTGGCACGGCAGACCATCTCACCGCTTCTGGGCGAAGCGGCCGACCCGAACCTGCGGCAGCAGATTGCCGATTTCATCAGCGCAAATCCCAAGATACTGGGCTACCACGACCTGATGGTACATGACTACGGCCCCGGCCAGCGTTTTGCGTCGCTCCATGTGGAGATGGACAAGGATGAGGACCCGCTGCTGTGCCATGAGATCATAGACGAGCTGGAGCGCAAATGCCTGACGCACCATGGTGTCCATCTGGTGATTCATTATGATCCCGTGGTGACCGATGATCCGGAGCTGGAACGGATGCGCATGGTGGTAACTTCCATGCTGCGGATGAAGGATGAGAAAATCAGCATCCATGATTTCCGGATGGTACCCGGCACGGACCACACGAATCTGATTTTCGATGTTTCGCTGCCGGTGCAGCTGCACGGGCAGGAAGAAGCCATCCAGAGAGCGCTGGAAGCGGCGCTGAATGATCTGGGTGAAGGGTGCTATCACACGGTGATCACCTTTGATCCGGCAGAATTCAACCAATAAAAAAGAACCCCGTCAGGGGTTCTTTTTCTGTCTCAAAATCTGAATCGCGCCGATCATCAGGCATGCCCAGAGGAACAGGCTCAATGCCCAGTAGCCGGAGCAGACCATGGGCGCGGATACAATGACCAGAACGCTGTAGAGAATATTGCCAAGGGTTTCTCCTCCGAGGGCGGAGAAGAAGTTTGCAACGATCAGAAGCAACGTGAAGGCAAGAGAAGCTGCGGCGAGATTGCGTACCAGTTCTGCCGTGCTGCGGTCGCCATTTTTTACCGACAGGTACAGCAGCAGCGCGCCGGGGATGAAAAATGCCACGGACAGCAATGTTAGCAGAATTTTCAGCGCTGTGCCGGGTGCGGGGATGAAGCCCAAAGCGGCACAGAGTGTAAACAAACCGCCCCAGAGGGCGAAAAGATAATGCTTTTTCATGGATATCTCCTTTGGAAAACGTGGGATGGGATTATTTTACCCCAAATGGAATCCCTTGACAAGGGAAAATTGATGTTTGCCGGGATGCCCCGGCCGGCAATGCGTGACTGGTAATCCGGCAATCACCAAACATGACTGCCCGATTCGAAGCGTTATTTATCGTATCGGGAGATAAGTTTGGATTTTGTACAACGTTTAGACACGAATTGGCCGGCGGCCCCT
>JBGVFB010000043.1:0-29762 GCA_045120675.1 Faecousia sp.
AACGCCATTATGAAGCGAGCCACACGGCACTATACCGTGGTGATTAAACCCATAACGACACCCTAATTCAGGGTGCCGTTAGCGGCGCTCAACTGCCGTTGGTCACCGCACCAGCTGCCGTTGGGCGCCGCAGAATGCATGGTGTCCCTTTCTTGCCCATATCTTCACTTCCTTTCCATATTCATTATACTACGAAAAAAGTAGACACCCACACTTTTGTGAGTGTCTACTTTCATTTTACAGATGCACTCCTTTTTAAAGGAGCGGCCTTAAATTGTTATCCAGCTGTATTGTATTCGACATACTTCAGGTTGATCCAGCCCTGAACGGTCTTGCCCCAGTTGCCGTCTACTTCCAGAATGGTGATAGTGTTACCCTGCACATAAGTACCTACAATCTCGGAGTCCGCATTGGGCTCCTGACGGATGTTCAGACCACGGGTAACGGTGCACTCACCAGTAGAATAAGTGGGCGCATCGGGCTCCACATAGCTCATGAAGATCCAGCCCTGCTCGGTATATCCCCAGCCGCCAACCTGCGCCAGAATCTCAACGGCGTCACCCTGCTTGAGGATGCCGGTGCTTCTGAAACTGGTGTTGGGGCCGGTACGGATATTCAGGTGATCCGTTTCAATAACCGTGCCGGTGACGGCATCATCGGCTACAGTGCCTTCCAGATAGAAGTACTCCGTGCTGACCCAGCCGTCCTCAATGCGAACCCAGTTGCCGGCGGTGGTAGAAGTCTGATAGTAGGCATAGCGGTCGCCCTTCTTGACCGTTCTGACCTTGGCATGCTCGGTGCCGGGTCCCTGACGGACATTCAGCTCACCCAGGTCAACAACACCATAGCCAAGAATGGCAGTTTCACCGTTGGTAACCAGATTCGGATGGACTTCTTCGTTATTGACGGGGCTGCCGTCCATTTTTACATAGCCCATGCCGATCCAGCCCAGATTGGTCTGTCCCCAGGTGGTGCCGTCGACGGTCTGGATTTCCAGAATTTCAACGCGGTCGCCCTTATAGTAAGCGCCGTTGGTTTCGTAGTTTTCCTCGGGTCCCTTGCGGATATTCAGCTTGCTGGCAGTGATGGTGCCCATGGTGGCTTCCACATACTTCTGCTCAGTCTGAACTTCGTCTTCAGGCTCCTGCTCGGGTTCTTGCATGGCAATCAGCTCGCTGAGCAGAATTGTATCCCGCAGATCAATCCAGCCGGCCTTGACCTTGGTGCCGTCCTCCAGCTTCATGTCATCAATACGGCCCCAGGTGGTTTCCTTAACGGTCTTTTCTTCCAGAACATCCACTTCCAGAGCGAAGGGAAGTTGGCTCAGGACACGGCTGCTTTCCTTGGCTTTCTTGTGCACATCCAGATCGTCAGCCATGACGATGTAGGTGACGGCTTCCGCGACGGGAGCTTCCTTGGCGGAACAGCGGGAGAAACCGAAAATAAGAATCAGCACCAGAACGGCAATCAGCGCCAGCACGATGTAGCGTTTGTTAGAAGGCAAACCTTTTACATAGTCGGACAACTTGTTGAAGCAGGAAGATGCCAGCTGCTTTACGAAGTCCAATAATTTGCCCCAATAAGAAGAAATTAAACTTTTCATAAGATAACCTCCTTGTCTAAATTTCTTCTGATCTTTCCATGATTATACATCTGATTACAATAAATGTCAATCTGTAATCTTTATTTTTTAGGCAAAAAGGCAATTTTTGAGCCAAAAATTTAGAAGTAATTTACAATAACAAGGAATTATGTAAACAAATTGAGCAAAAAATGGGTGCGGAAGGGGATGAGAAATGCCTGCATCCGGCTGGATGCAGGCTCATTTTATTCATGATATGCAAGCGGAAAATCGTAAATAACATGACCGGACTCCATAATTTGACCGTCGACGGTGATCATCACAGTGTCCGCACCGTAGGCGCTGAGGAAGGTATTGACCACGCTGCCGATCATCATCAGCTCTCCAGCTGTGCCGTAAGTGACCAGCTGATCAGAAAAAGCTGCGTTAAAATCCAGAAACAGCTGCGAGCCTTCCATCCTTTCGGAATTGATCCGGATGTTTTCGTTCAGGACGTTTTCCTGAATCAATTCAGTGATCACATTCTGAGCGATCAGCTCCGAAATGACTACGGTTTTTTTGCAAAAGCCATCCGCATGATCATTGGGGGTATAAAGGTCGAACTGCACAACGGTTTGTACAGACATTTCCGTTGCGGTCGGTTCGGTGGGGATAGGCTGCTGTAGAGAACAGGCACTTATCAGAAAACAGCACAATAGCAGGGCAATTACAACTCTCATGAGATAACCTCCGGATGCATGGGGATTGATACTGTATGATACTATATCAGAGATTATGACAGCAGTCATCACATTTGTGTGAACAGCGGGGCAAGATGCTCAAAGACGGGACGAAAATTGCGGCCCTCCATTTTGATGGAAGTATTACCAGAATGTAATATAAGTGTATTGCATGGACAGCCCCTATTCTTTGCGCAGGCTGGCGATGAAGGTACCAATCTTTATGTTTGTCATGATCTCCCACTCCTTTCGCCTTTAAGATAACATACTTACGCGGGATTTACCACGACAGAAACTGAGAATGCATGAAAACAGCCCGCATCCGGATGGATGCGGGCTGCAGCACGTATTTTACTTGGTGAGCTTTGCAGTGATGGAAACTGCGCCGGCGGGCATTTCGAAGGCATAGACATAGGTGTAAACACCATCATCAATGCTGTTGGAAACTTCGGTAGCCACAATTTCGGTGCTGCCGCTCTTGATCACCAGGCTGGGAACAATGTAGTTAGCCTTGGTGGAGGTAATGGTCACGGTGACGGTTTCACCCATTGCAGCGCTGGCATCGGACACAGAAACCTTGCAGTTGCTCCTGGTGAAGCTGATGGTGTAATCCTTCAGCTTGAAGGTGACCTCAACATCAGCATCCTCAGCGGGCATGGTGAAGGAGGTAGCGGTGGCCTTCAGATTCTTACCGTTCAGGGTGATGGTATCCACTTCGTAGCCTTCATCGGGCTTGATGGTCAGCTTGACGGTCTCGCCCTTGCCGGCAGAGGTCTTGTTGGCGGTAACAGTGCCTTCTGCGCCGGCAGTGACAGTGATGTCATGGGGGATCAGCTCGAAGATAACCTTGACGGTGACGTCGGAGCCGGGCATATTGAAGGTGACGGTGTCATCGCCGGAAGCGATCAGCTTGTTGCCTGCGCCGTAGACCTTCAGGCCGTTCTCAGCCATCTGGTAGCCATCAGCAGGAACAGCGGTGACGGAAACTTCAGTGCCAACAGAGCACTTGGTGGGGTTAACGGTGACAGTGCCGGAGCCGGACTTGGAAACGGACACGGTGTACTGGCTGGCTGCGAACTCAGCGGAGATGGTGACGTCCTTTTCGGGCATGGTGAAGGTGCGGGAATTACCGGTGCCGGAAACGGTCACGGCCTTGCCGTCGCTATTCTTGACAGTGATGGACTTCAGGGAGTAGCCCTCGGCGGGAGTGATGATCATGGTGACCTTCTCGCCCTTGACGGCAGAGGACTTGTTGAGCAGGATCTCACCGTTCTCCAGAGTGTCGACGGTGATATCGTAGTAAGTAGCGTTGGTTTCAGAGAAGGAAGCGGTAATGGTGACATCCTTGTCGGGCATGGTGAAGTAGCTGTTGCCGGTGACGGTGACGGTCTTGTTGTCCTCGTCCTTGACGGTCAGGGAGCTCAGGGCATAGCCGGCATCGGGAGAAACGGTCAGGTAAACCTTGGTGCCCTTTGCAGCTTCATCAGCGGGGTTGGTGGTCAGGCTGCCGTTGCCGTCGATATCCACGGTGATCGCATGAGTCTCGACAGTGCCTTCAGCGAAGGTAGCAGTGACGGTGACATTGGATGCGGGCATGATGAAGGTCTTGTTGTTGGTAACAGCAACCACGTTGCCGTCTGCATCCACAACAGAAACGCTCTCCAGAACGTAGCCGCTGACGGGAGTTGCAGTCAGGGTGATGGTGTTGCCCTGAGAAGCGGAAGCGGAGCTGGCCTTCATGGTGCCGTTGTCAGGAGTCTTAACGGTGATGGTGTACTTGCCGGAAACCTGGCTGACATAGTTCAGGCTGATCCAGCCAAACTTGCCTTCTTCGTACTCGATCTTGCCCCAGTTGCCGTTCTTCTCCAGAATGTCAACTTCGTCGCCCTTCTTCAGGGTCTTGCCGGTCACACCATAGCTGGTGCCGGGGCCCTTGCGGATATTCAGGGAAGATGCGGTGACGGTGCCATTGCCGGTGCCGGTGGAACCGGAAGCAGAACCGCTGGCAGCGCCGCCGGAGGTGTAGTTCAGGTTGATCCAACCCAGCTCGGTGCGACCCCAGTTGCCGCTGATTTCCAGAATCTCGACCTTGTCGCCCTGCTTGTAGGTCTTGCCCACGGAATCAGAGCTTGCGCTTGCTTCTTCACGGATGTTCAGCTCATAAGCGGTAACGGTGACAGTGTCGCCGACACCAAAAGCGGATTCCAGAACCAGGTACTTGGCGCTGACCCAGCCCTTGCTCATGCGGACCCAGTTATCGCTGACCTGATAGTAATCGAAGGAATCGCCATCGCGGAGATAGCTGACCATGGTATATGCGGTGCTGGGACCGGTACGGATGGCCAGAGAGCTGTAGGAAGTGTCAACGGTAGCGGTACCCAGAACGACCTTGCTGCCGTTGGAAACAACAGTGCTGTTGGTGCCGGTGCTGCTGCCGCTGGAGGAACCGGTGGAGCCGGTGGAACCAGTGGAACCAGTGGAAGTGCCGGGCTTGGTGGTGGAAGTGTTGCCGGTAGAACCGCTGTTGTTGCCGGAATCGATGTTGTTATCATTCACGGTGCTGGAAGGACCGGTGGGTTCCACGGTGCCTTCGCCGTCGATGGTAACATAGTTCATGTTGATCCAGCCGTCAGCAATGCGGCCCCAGTTGACACCGTCGATGATCTTCTGCTCCAGAACCTCAACACGGGTGTTGATGGCCAGACGCTTCAGAATATCAGCAGTGGTATCAGTCTCGGCGCGGACGTTCAGATTGTCTGCGTTGACAGTGCCCATGACGATCTCGTGTGCGTCCTCAACAGGTTCGGTGACCTCTTCGGTAGGCTCCTCAGTGGGCTCCTCAGTAGGTGCTTCGGTGGGTGCTTCAGTCTGCTGCATGGTTTCACTGGGTGCCTCGGGCTCGGTGGGATCGGGCTTCTTAGTATCGCAACCTGCGAACAGAGTGCCGACCATGACCAGTACGAGGACCAGCGCAAGCAGTCTGCGCAGGGTGTACGTAGAGTTTTTCATAGAGATACCTCCATTTGTCATCAAATTGTAACCATATTATAACCGTTTTGTTTGTTGGTGTCAATAGAAAACTTGTCGATAAATACTTAAGATTTTATTTTATTTTTCACAAAAGGGGCAAAATTATAAAAACTGAAAAAAATGATTGCAAAAATGAGCATGATGTGCTACAATACCCCGTGTGTCCGGATCTGGGCGCCGCTTCTACATTGGGATGTCGCCAAGCGGTAAGGCACCAGACTTTGACTCTGGCATTCGTAGGTTCGAATCCTGCCATCCCAGCCACATACAATATATATTATATAATGAATACGGTTCGCTAGCTCAGTTGGTAGAGCAACGCCCTTTTAAGGCGTGGGTCCAGGGTTCGAGTCCCTGGCGAGCCACCAAAAAAGCCGATACCCCTCAGGGTATCGGCTTTTTTGACGTCAGGGACTCGAACGATTCAATGCAACGGTCCGGTGGACCGTTGCTCGCGAGGGCTTGACCGAGCGAAACCATACTTTGCGCCACAGGCGCAAAGGCAACGAGTCCGTGGCGAGCCGCATATGAATATAAAAGTTACAAAAATATATTCCATCTATAGAAGCCGATACCCATCAGGGTATCGGCTTTTTTGACGTCAGGGACTCGAACCATTCAATGCAACAGTCCGGTGGACTGTTGCTGCAACCAGTTCAAAAACTGGTTGCTACCACAATTTACTCGACGACCGTATCCTGCACTGCAATGGCCACCCACGGGGTGGTCTTTTCTTTTGGAAATAGCAGCATGGAGTCGAACCGATTCAAATGCAACAGTCCGTGAGTTCTCAAGGATGTTTTGCCCCAAAAGCACTACACCACCGGCAAAGCCGGTGGTGAGTAGGTGCGCTCTTTAGATCCAAGTAATGGGAATCATTTTCTTCTGAGTTTACACCCCAAGAGAGTGGCAATAACCATCAAAAGAAATGCTGCACAATATGCACTGAAGACAGAATGGCTCCAGTTTGTTAATCTAAAACCAATATTTAGCAAAGGCAAATAATAAAATTGTGTCCACACACCAATAAGGTTTTGCCAGTATGCATGTAAAAGCAATTCCTGAATACCGACCAGAACTAAAACAACAGAGGCAACTGAATTCAATCCAATGATAACCTTCTTTGTGTCCTTTATGTATGGTTTTACAAGGAATGCAATAGCTGCCCATATGAGTAATGTGACAATGCCAACTAATGCAAGAGGTGGGAGAGTATTTGAATAGGTCATCATAAGCCAATTCATAAAACTACCGAGAGCAAAAGGAATAAATCCAAGCACTACTAATATAACCAGCATATTAACACCTCCGATTATTATTATTACTGAATAGATAGTATCATTGTCGCAGTAGCTAGTCAATCAATATCACAAATAAATGATGCAATATTAGAAGAAAAACATCCTTAACAAATCGCGTGCCGGTCCGGTGGACCGTTGCTCGCGAGGGCTTGACCGAGCGAAACCTTACTTTGCGCCGCAGGCGCAAAGGCAACGAGTCCGTGGCGAGCCGTTTCCGACTCCGATACCCAACGGTTTTTTCAGAAATCTTTTTGAAAAATAAAACTGTAATGCAATCTGAAATAACCGCCTGCTATACTGGCATCAAATAGAGGAAAGAAGGTGGTGCGAATGGTCCGACAGTTCTGGGTTTGCGATAACCGGAAAATTACGGTTTGTGTGGACGATTATGAAGATGGCGTTCTCAAGGGCTGGTTTTACAATGCCTGTCACGACGTGTCTACCTTCGAAAGTCTGTCACAATTTCTGATCCGGATGGAGAATCTTTTGGAGGAATATCAGATTCCGCAATCCTACACCACACATCGGAAATTTTCCGCACGCCTCCGTCCTGACGAAGACTCCGATTATGCACTTCTGTCGGCAAAGGGTGCGAAGGCAACCTTTGAACTGCAGGTGCTGTTCCGGCAGCATTCCAGCTGGCAGGGGATTCTGGTCTGGAAAGAAAGGAAGGCAGAGCAGAGCTTCCGCAGTGTTCTGGAACTGGTGATCCTGCTGGACAGCGCCCTTCGGGATATGGAGGGAAGCGCCGCATCGTAAAATTATTTCTAAAGTATCCTGAAAAAATGAAATGTAACGCAAACTGAAACAACTGAAATGTAAACTAAAAAGGCAAACAAGAAATATCTGCAAACGGCAAACCGCCCCAAAGGGCGGGACGCAAAGCTAAGGGGCCTAAAGCAAACCGCTATGGCAGCCCGGCTGCCAGTATTTCAACCTCTCAACAAGGAAAAGGAGATTGAAATTATGGCTAAGAAGAATTATAAGAAGTTCCTGCCCAAGGCTGGCAGCACCGTTGCTGTCGCTGTGGCAATGACTGTAGCACTGTCTACCCAGGCGCAGGCAGTAGAACTGGATGATGCCGATGTCCTGAACGGCGGCAGCTCCATGGACGAAGTCGAAGTAAAAGACAACGCGATGCAGATGGTACTCAAGCCCGGCGGTCTCAACGGTGAAATCGAGCGGGAAAATGATGAAACCATCAATGAAAATGAGGACACCATCGAAAATAACGATCAGACCCAGCAGAATAACGACGCGGTTGCAGGCAAGAACGAGGAGAACGCCGAGGGCTTTTTGACCGATCCCGATCTGGATATGCCCGATGCTCCCGATATGCCCGACACCGATGGCATGGATGCTGAGGATTATAATGAAGCAGTTGGCGACTACAATGAGAAGGTTGACGACTACAATGAGGCAGTCGGCGGCTACAACGAGAAGGTCGATGATTATAATTCCGATGCGGATGCGTATGACCAGCTGGCTCAGGAAAAGTATGAGGAAGAACTGAAGGACTACGAGCAGAAAGAGTCCGAACATCAGTCCAAGGAAGAAGCCTACGCAGAGTACGAAAAGGCACTGGCCGAGCATCAGGCTGAGGTCGAGCGCCTGACCAGGGAGTACGAAGAGAAGCTGGCTGCCTTCGAGCAGGCAGAAGCCGACCACGAAGCAAAGGCCGAAGCATATGCAGAGTACGAGAAAGCACTGGCCGAGCATGAAGCAGAAGTTGAGCGGCTGACCAAGGAATACAACGAGAAGCTGGCCGCCTTCGAGAAGGCAGAAGCTGAGCATGATGCAAAGACCGAAGCCTACGCAGAGTATCAGAAGGCACTGGCCGAGCACGAAGCAGAGGTCGAGCGGCTGACCAAGGAATACAATGAGAAGCTGGCGGCTTTCGAGAAGGCAGAAGCTGACCATGAAGCAAAGGCCGAAGCCTACGCAGAGTATCAGAAGGCACTGGCTGAGCATGAAGCCGAAGTTGAGCGGCTGACCAAGGAATACAACGAGAAGCTGGCGGCCTTTGAGAAGGCTGAGTCTGAGCATGATGCAAAGACCGAAGCCTACGAAGCATACCAGAAGGCACTGGCCGAGCACGAAGCAGAGGTCGAGCGGCTGACCAAGGAATACAATGAGAAGCTGGCGGCTTTCGAGAAGGCAGAAGCTGACCACGAAGCAAAGGCCGAAGCCTACGCAGAGTATCAGAAGGCACTGGCTGAGCATGAGACCGAAGTTGAGCGCCTGACCAAGGAATACAATGAGAAGCTGGCAGCCTTCGAGAAAGCTGAGTCTGACCATCAGACCAAGGTCGAAGCATACGAAAAGTATGAGCAGGAACTGAAGGAGCATCAGGCAGAAGTGGACCGTCTGACCGAGGAACACGAAAAGCTGATGACCGAATATAACAAGCGCGCTGAGGAGCACGCAAAGCAGGCTCAGGAATACAAGGACTACGAGATTGCAAAGGCAGCATACGACGAAGCTCTGAAAGAGTACGAAGAGAAGCTGAAGCTCTACGAAGAGGACTTCGAGGAGTACCTGAAGCAGTACGCAGAAGAGAACGGCGAACACGATGCCGAGTACCAGAAGTATCTGGAGGCAAAGGCTGCTTACGAAGCAGAGCTGGCGATCTTCAATGCCTATACGCAGGAACTGGGCATTTTTGAGGATGTTACCGACTACAATGAGCAGATCGCAGACAAGAACAGCGACATTGCAGACAAGAACGCAGAACTGGAAGACGGCCTGCATGCCGGTACCGCAGATAACATTGACGCGGTTGGCGGTGTTAACGATGGTGTCGAAGTCAGCGAGGATGTCCTGAATGTTCTGGGCAGCTATGACGAGCTGGCTGCACAGCATCAGGCACTGCTGGACGAAGCGGCTGCGCTGGAAGCACATGCCGGCAAGAACGCGGCTCTGGGCAGTGATGCCTATGCGGCTTACCTGCAGGCGGTGGAAGCCTACAACGAGAAGGTTACCGACTTCAATGCCAATGTAGAAGCTTACAACGTGGCAGTGGAAGCATACAATGCCGCTGTGGATGTTTACAATCAGAATAAGCCCGCAGACTCCAACGACTCCTCCACCGGCGAAAATCAGAGCACCGGCACTGCCGACTGGGGCAACTTTGGAAACAAGGCGATGTCTTTCAACCATCTGGATGTCAGATATCATGCTGCAGCAGTCAAGGAGAAGACCGAAAACAAGACCACCGGTGAAGTTACTTACAGCGACTCTGTCAGCAAATACGATGTTGTCGGTGTCTACTTCGATAAGGAGGCAGCAGAGAGCAATTCCGATGAATACGGCATCAACTACACCAATACCCGTGGACAGAATGTTGCCTACGAAATGACCAAGGACGATGACCATGACGAGTTCTGCACGGCCAGCACGGACCGCTGGGGTCAGATCGACCGTACCGATGCAAATGCCAACAAGAATACCGTGGTTACCTTCTATGCAACTCTGGACGATGGCTCCGGCCAGCTACAGGGCATTTCTATCAAGCTGGATGCAAATTCCGTCTACGCACAGAATTCCTACTATAAGTATGATCGCAACGATCACCTGCATGAGTTCAGAGACAGCAACGGCAAGGCCCTGAATATCGTCACCATCGACGGCGAGCGCTACTACGATATCAGCGGACAGTCTGTATATCTGATTTCCGCACTGGCCTGCGACGGTTATGCGTACCATCTGGGAGGTCTGGACCTGATCCTGAACATGGAGACCATCATTGAGATCTATCAGGCAGAAAATGCCGAAAAGATCAACTATGCCGGTTTCGAGATGGGCAAGACTGCACAGATCGAGGCTCCTGATCCCGTGGAGGATCCCGGCCAGTTCAACGAGAAGCTGCCCGAGCCCATTGAACCCGATCCCATTGATCCTGTGAAGGATCCCGGCCAGTTCACGGAAGAAGCACCTGAGCTGGATCTGCCCGAGGGCCCCAAGCCTGTAGAGAACCCCGGCGAGTTCGATGGCGAAGAGCCCACTCTGGATCTGCCCGAGGGTCCCAAGCCTGTAGAAAATCCCGGCGAGTTCGACGGCGAAGAGCCCACTCTGAACCTGCCCGAGGGTCCCAAGCCCGTGGAGAACCCCGGCGAGTTCGACGGCGAAGAGCCCACTCTGGACCTGCCCGAGGGTCCCAAGCCTGTGGAGAATCCCGGTGAGTTCGACGGCGAAGAGCCCACCCTGAACCTTCCCGAGGGTCCCAAGCCTGTAGAGAACCCCGGTGAGTTCGACGGCGAAGAACCCACTCTGGACCTGCCCGAAGGCCCCAAGCCCGTGGAGAACCCCGGCGAGTTCGACGGCGAAGAGCCCACTCTGGACCTGCCTGAGGGTCCCAAGCCCGTGGAAGATCCCGGTGAGTTCACAGAGAAGAAGCCCGAAGCTCCCAAGCCTACCGGCCGTCTGGATTATCTGGAAGGTCTGGAGCAGCTGGATGAGAAGATTATTATCGAAGTCGACCACATCATTGACCCGATCGTTCCTCCTGTTGATCCCGTCGATCCCGTTGATCCTGTTGATCCTCCCGCTGTTGATCCCATTGATCCCCCTCATGTTCCCACTGCAGTGGATGGCGAGATCGAGATCCCCGATGAGGAAGTGCCTCTGGCAGCAGCACCCAAGACCGGTGACATTTCCGCCCTGTGGATGGCACTGAGCGGCCTGTCCGCATCCGGATTCTTCTTCCTGGGCAGAAAGCGCAAGGATGAGGAAGCATAAGCCTATTCATCAGCCCGATTCAAGAAGCTCCCTTTCTTTCCGATAACGCAAAAGGCCGGAATCCAAAAGATTCCGGCTTTTTGCTGTAACATCAGAAAAAACTCGACAAAAATTCTGGGGCTATGTATAATAAAATCAAAGATTCAATCAGCCGGGAGGACGGATTATGGAAAGACATGATACCCTGCTCATTTCGAGCGGCAGTGCAGAAAACCGCGCACACCTGCGCGATGTGCTTGGAGAAGGCTTTAATCTGCTGGAAGCCGTCAATGTGAATCAGACTATGCTGCTGCTGAATCAAAATGCAAGCTGTATTGCAGCGCTGCTGCTGGATATCACCCAGATGAGTGATACGGATAAAGAACTGATCCGTCAGCAGGAAAATTATGTGCTCTTGCACAGTGTGCCGGTTATCATCTTTACGGAAGATGATGACACGGTGCGTTTAAACCGGGCATTCAGTCTGGGCGCATCCGATGTCATTCCCATGCATTATGAACCGTATGCCATGCTCCATCGCATTGAGAATATCGTTGCGCTGCATCTGCACAAGCAGAATCTGGAATCTATGGTGCAGGAACAGGCGGAAACCCTGCGCAAAACCAGCAATTCCATGGTGGAAGCAATGTCTTCTATTATCGAATACCGCAGTGTTGAATCCGGCCAGCATATTCTGCGCATTCGCCGTTTCACGCAGATTCTGCTGGAAGAAGTGGTGCTTTCCTGCCCGGAATACAATCTGACCGATCGTATTATCTCAATTATTTGCAGTGCATCGGCCCTGCATGACGTGGGTAAAATCGCAATTCCCGACTCCATTCTGCTCAAATCCGGCAAACTGTCCGCGGAGGAGATGGAGATCATGAAGACCCATACCACCACCGGCTGCGCGATTTTGAACACGCTGGTTCATGTGGCGGAGGAAGAGTACCTGCGTTATGCACACAATATCTGCCATTATCACCACGAACGCTGGGATGGCAGAGGTTATCCCGAGGGACTCAGCGGTGATGATATTCCCATTTGCGCGCAGGTGGTGGGTCTTGCGGATGCATATGATGCCCTGACGTCCAAGCGCGTTTATAAGGAAGCGGTGTCTTATGCACAGGCGGCCAATATGATTATGAAGGGCGAATGCGGCGTCTTCTCACCCAAATTGCTGGAATGCTTCAAGCATGTGACGCACCGGCTTGAAGCACTGGCCCGTGACTATGCAGACGGCATGAGTCCGAACACAGAAGTTTTTGATGCTACGTTGCCGGCTCCCAGCAAGATGAGAAGCGATGATGCCATCGACCGTATCCGCGGCAAATACTATGCACTGGTGCATTATATCAATGGCTTCCTGCTGGAACTGAACATGAAGGAAGGCGTATTCCATCTGGTGTACAACCCCTACCCGGAGCTGGTGCAGCTGCAGGGTATCAGCACCTTCGAAGATCTGGAAACGGTGGTTCTGCGCGATATTGTTGCGCCGAGGGACAGGGAACGCATGCAGCGGCTGCTCCATGAGGGCATTGAAGAATTCTTGAATGAGGGTCTGCGCCGACAGAGTGATTATTTCCATATACGCACACCGGGCAGTCCTGCGGGAGAACTGTTCGAGATCACATTCCTGCGCATCAATCCGACGGATACCAGCCGACGCAGTCTGTCAATCATGGCTCGCAGAGTGGAAGACAGAAAGCGGATGGCGGCCGGACTGCAGGTGTATGCCCTTGCGGATGCGGTTTACACTTGCTGCAATGACCGCGATTTTACATTGCGGGAAGTGTACAGCAGCGCCAGACAGCTGGCGGGCTATGATATCACTGAAATCAAGGATAAATTCGGCGGAGGACTGATCAATCTGATCCATCCGGAGGATCGGGAACTGATCCGTGCAGAATTTGTTGAGCAGCTCAAGCGCGGCACCGACGTGAAAATGGAAATACGTCTGCAGCACAAAGACGGCAGGATCCAGTGGGTGCTGAACAAGAGCCGGTTGATGACCAATGCAGCGGGCGAAGAATACCTGTACTGTGCGATAACGGATATTACCCATTTTAAGCGCGCCAATGTGGAGCTGCAGGAAACGCTGGAACGGTATGAGATCATTCTGGCGCAGACGGAAAATGTGTTGTTTGAGTGGGATGTGAAGACGGACCAGATCAATTTCTCCAACACCTGGGAGAAAATCTTTGGAAACGAACCGATCCGCACTGGCTTCCGCGACCAGCTGACCAGCGGCACTTACCTGCATCCCGATGATCTGCCGTTGCTCCTCGATGGCATAGCCAGCATCGAAAACGGTTCTCACTATGAAATGGTGGAACTCCGGATTGCGACGGACCGTGGACGCTACCTCTGGTGCCGTCTGCGGGCTACGGCCATTCGAGATAAAAACGGCAAGCTGGAGAAAATTTCCGGTGTCATCATCAATGTTGATGCGGAGAAAGAGGCGGAGCGGGCGCTGCAGGACCGTGCGGAACGGGACTCCCTGACGAAGCTGCTGAATAAAGAAGCCAGCCGCAAGCAGGCGGAGGAGTACTTTGCCCGCTATCCCGACGGTGTCAACAGCAGTCTGCTGATCATTGATCTGGATAATTTCAAGCAGGTCAATGACCAGTACGGCCACCTCTTTGGCGACTCCGTGCTGACCCAGACAGCCCGGGAAATCAAGAAGCTTTTCCGCAATCAGGATATTGCTGCCCGTATCGGCGGTGACGAATTTATGGTGCTGATGCGCGGTGTGGCGGATCGGAAACTGGTGGAGAGCCGCTGCCGGCAGCTGCTGCATATTTTCCAGAACGTCTTCTGCCAGCAAAAGCACAAGCTGCCCCTGAGTTGTTCCATCGGCATTGCCATGGCACCGGAACACGGAAAGTCTTACTATGAACTGTTCAAGCGGGCGGATCAGGCGCTATACTGGGCGAAAGCCAAAGGCAAGAACAGCTTTATGTTCTATAATGAAGCGGATGAAAAACTGAGCTTCCAGAAGGGTACCATCAGTGCGGTCAACAACCGCATCGACTCCGATGAAGAACCGGGTCTTGCAGACGACAATCTGGTTCGTTATGCGTTTCAGCGGCTGTATGGCTCCGTGGATCCGAAGCAATCCATTCATGATATTCTGGAGCTGGTGGGCCGTAAGATGAACGTCAGCCGCGTTTATATCTTTGAAAACAGTGAGG
This sequence comes from Faecousia sp., assembly GCA_045120675.1. Lineage (GTDB taxonomy): Bacteria > Bacillota > Clostridia > Oscillospirales > Oscillospiraceae > Faecousia. Next base: position 14,543 of record JBGVFB010000043.1, read on the forward strand.
ATAACCGCTTCTGCTCCAATACCTTTGAATGGTGCAATGAGGGCATCGAGCCGGAAATTCAGAACCTGCAGAACATCAGCTATGCCGATGACATTGACGGCTATGTGGATATGTACAATGAAGAGGGAATCTTCTACTGCCCGGAGATCGACGAACTGCCGGAGAATATCTATAATATTGTAGCACCGCAGGGCATCAAATCCCTGCTGCACTGTGCCATCCGTGATGGCGGTGTATTCCGCGGATATATCGGCTTTGACGAATGTGTGGAACTGCGCTACTGGACGAAGGAACAGATCCAGACCCTGACATACTTTGCAGAAATGCTTTCCATGTTCCTGCTGAAGCAGCGCAAGCAGGAGAAGGCTTTGAAGTATGCTGCGGATATGCAGTCCATTCTGGATAACCAGAATGCGTGGATCTACATCATTGATCCTGATGACTGCCGGCTGAAATACCTCAATGCCAAAACACGGGCGCTGGCTCCGGATGTGAAGACGGGTATGCACTGCTATAAGGCCTTGAAGGGTCTGAAGGAACGCTGCCCCGGCTGCCCGAGTCTTGGCATCCGGCAGACGCGGAATGCTACTGCAAAGATCTACAATGCCCAGTTTGATATGACGGTTCTGGCAGAAGCCACCCTCATTCAGTGGGACGGTGAAGAATCCTGCCTGCTGACCTGCCGTGAGGCGGAAAGTAACGCATAAACATTACATTTTTCAATAAACATGGCAAAATGTAACGCCTGCTGAAATAATCCTGTGGTAATCTGGGATTAAGAAAACAGAAAGGCGGGAAAATGCCATGAAGAAAAACGTTCGCAAAGCACTTAGAGCGGTTCTGCTCATGGTGTTTGTTGTCAGTACCGCATTGATGGTGCATCAGTGGCTGGATAATGTCGACGGCGAAGCGGCTTATAACGATGCTATGGATATTGCCATGCAGGTGAAAGAGCCGGAAGTTCCGGCACAGCCGCAGCCAACGGAAATTCCCGTGGAAGCCACAGAACCGGTTACCTACTGGGTGCCGGTGCCGGTGGAGGGAGATCCCGTCATGGAGGAGATGGCCGGGATCAACATCGCGGCGCTGCGGGAGGAGAATGAAGATGTGCTTGGCTGGATCCGCATTCCGGATACCAGGATCGACTACCCCTTGCTGCAGGGCGAGGATAATGATTTTTACCTGAAGCACACCTGGCAGAAGCAGCGGAATTCTGTTGGCTCGATTTTTCTGGAGCATCTGAACCGTCCGGATCTGACGGACTTCAATACCATCGTATACGGGCATAACATGCGGGATAAAAGCATGTTCGGCCAGCTGGATAACTATTCCATTGAGGGTTTCTGGGAAACCCACCCGTATGTCTATGTTGCCATCGACTCCGGTGTGTACCGCTATGAGGTTTTTGCGTTCCTGCAGGCACCGGTTGACAGCGTGACGTACAGCATCAGACCCCAGCGGGACGACACAAAACAGGAATTTATCGATTATTCCATGGAGCATACATGGATCGATACCGGGGTCCGGCCTGTGATTACCGACCGGATTCTGACCCTGTCCACCTGCACCGGAAGAGATTATTCTGCCCGCAACGTGGTACAGGCGCGGCTTCCCATGATGGAAGTGACGGAATAAAAAGGCACCGCAGAGTTTCCTCTGCGGTGGCTTGGCCTATATTTATTAAGGAACACAAATGCCGGGGGTCAGGGGCTGCACCATGAAATTGATTTTGGCAGCCATATGAGGATGGTTGCGGTGGAAGGCTGTGATCACACGGCGGCAGACCATGCAGCTGTTTTCGTAGTTGGCCTTGGGCAGCATGATGATGTACTGGCTGGTGCTGCAGCGGGAGATGGTGTCTCCACGGCGCAGGCTGCTGCGCAGTCCGGCACCCACCTGCTCCATGATCCGGTCCAGACTCCGCTTGCTCAGGGGTTTGTCCGTGTTGCTGCTGATACTCAGCAGTGCAATGTGGGTGGCATTGCCGTTGCGCTCCATGGCGCGGCTTTCGGCATAGCACAGAACCTTGAAATAGTCGTAATCACACTGCATGGCACCGATGTTGCCTTCCGGCTCCTGAATGTGCTGCAAAACTTCCTCCATGGGAAGTGTCCGATCCTCGGGGGTGTGGGCGGCAATGCGGTAGATTTCGCGGGTCTGCTCATTGGGGCGGATGCCGAAATCATCAAACAGCCGTTTGCTCAGTGCTTCGTATACGGCAGCAGCGCCGCTGGAATCGCCGGAAGCGCCCAACTCCTGCATCAGCAGCTGGTGCAGCGGTTCATGATAAGGCTCTGCAGCTGTGGCAGCGCGGCAGACAGATACGGCTTCTGCGTGGCGGTCGCGGGTGGACAGCAGCTGTGCTGCTTCCAGCGTAGCCTGCAGATACAGGTTGTGGAAATGGGTGCTGATGGGCACCACCCACATTTCAGAAGACTGACGGGGAAGAAATTCGCCCTGATACAGGTCCAATGCGTCCAGCAGATTCTGCAGCCGTGCATCGGCATCCGCTGCTTCCTGCTGAAGCAGTGCTTCAAAACGGACGCAGTCCAGTTCGATGCGGTCGCTTTCTGCCCAGCGGTAACCGCCGTTGCTGCGGATGATCAGCTCGTGACCGGCACCGGGCCAAAGTCCGTCCAGCTGCGCGCGCAGGCGGTGCAGCGTGATGCGCAGGGCATTTTCCGGATTGTCGCTGTCGGACTCATCGCCCCACAGAAGCGAGATGAGCTTGGACTGAGAAATGCTGCGGTCACGGTTGCAGATCAGGTAGGCAAGCAGTGTCCATACCTTTTTGGAACGGTTTCCGGCATCGGAAACCACTGCATCACCGCAACGCAGTGTAAAAGCACCCAGCATTTGAATTTGAATTTGGTTCACAGGAATCACCTGCTTTCTGTGTCAAGTATGTTCATTATAGCACGAATTGCCATGAGCGCAAGAAAAAAGAAACAGGAGGGGAAGAAAATGAAGAGAATCGTACTGTTTTTTGCTTTGTTTTTACTCCTGTGCGGCTGCGGAAGGCAGGAGCAGGAGGTTCCCGCGCCGGTCCCGACCGCTGCAGCGACCATGGCAGCCACGGAACCACCGGTGACCATGCCGCCGGCGGTGGAAGCGGAAGCGCTGGCACTGGTGGAAGCGCCGGAACCTGCAGTCAGTGTGGTTCTGGAGGCTTTCCCCTCCGGCCAGCTGGAAGTGCGGTGCGACGATGCGGTCGTGGATTATTCCCACACAGAGGATGGCTACGTCATGGCCCGTTACACGGCACAGACGGAGAAACGGCTGAAGCTGCGCATCATCGGTCCGACCACAACCTATACCTACAACCTGCCCGTGGATGAATGGACGGTGTTTCCCCTGTCCGACGGAAACGGCAGCTATACCGTGGCAATTTACATCAATACCCGCGACAGCAAATACGCAACGGTCATGACCGCGGAGTTTTCGGTGGAACTGAAGGATGAATTTGCGCCCTTCCTTCGCCCCAACCAGTATGTGGATTACAGCAATGCACCGGACAGTGTGGAAAAAGGCGCCCGGCTTTGCGCCGGACTGACGGAACCGCTGGAAAAGGTGGCTGCGGTGTATGACTTTGTGGTAGGCGCGCTGGTATACGATGAGGAAAAGGCAGCAACCGTAAAGAGCGGATACCTGCCGGTGCTGGACGAAGTGCTGGCAGAGCAAAAAGGGATCTGCTTCGATTATGCGGCCCTGATGACGGCCATGCTGAGGTCACAGGAGGTGCCCTGCAAGCTGGTGGTCGGCTATGCCGGAGATATCTATCATGCGTGGATCAGTGTCTGGACGGAGCACAACGGCTGGGTGGATGGCGCCATCTTCTTCGACGGTCATGCGTGGAAACGGATGGATCCTACCTTTGCTTCCTATGGAGCCCGCAGCGCGGAAATCATGGATTTTATTGAGAACGGGAATTATACGGTAAAGTATTTATATTAATGTAAGGAGGATGCCCCATGAAACTGACTCACGGTGAGATCGCCAGCTTGTGCCGCCGACTGGCACTGCTACTGCATGCGGGCATTGGAGCTGCCGACGGGATGTTCCTGCTGGCAGAAGAGGAAAACGAAGAGATGAAGGCACTGCTGCTTTCCCTTGGGGAAGCGCTGGATGCAGGCAAGCCGCTGTCCGAAGCCATGGTGCAGTCCGGTGCATTTTCCGGCTGCGTCACCGGTATGATACAGATGGGCGAGCAGTCCGGCCGGATGGAGGATGTGCTGGCGGCGCTGGCTGCCTTCTATGAGCAGCGCAGCCGCAGCAGCAGCCAGCTCCGGCAGGCATTGACGTATCCTGCGGTGCTGCTGGTACTGATGCTGGTGGTGATCGGTGTGCTGCTGATCAAGGTGCTGCCGGTTTTTGACCAGGTGTATGCATCCCTCGGCAGCGGGCTGACCGGTGTGGCGGCGGGCTTGCTCCATGCAGGTCAGCTGCTGGAAGCGGCACTGCCGGTGCTGTTTGCATTGCTGGTGGCAGCGGTTGCGGCGGTGCTTCTGTATGCTTACTGCGCTCCGGTGCGAAGAAAAGCGGATGCATGGTACGCAGCCCGCTTCGGCGACCGGGGCATTGCGAGAAAATTCAACAACGCGAACTTTGCACGGGCTCTGGCCATGGGCCTGAGCAGCGCCCTTCCTCTGGAGGATGCAGTGGAACTATCGGGAAAACTTCTGGAGGATACTCCGGAGGCTTCCGCAAGATGCCGGCGGTGCAGTGAAGCACTGCGCAGCGGCGTGGCCTTGCAGAAAGCCATGCAGGAAGCCGGATTCCTGCCGCCGGCGGAAAGCCGGATGCTGGCCGTGGGCTTGCAGCAGGGCGGCAGCGATCTGGTCATGGCAGATATCGCCGACCGCTTGCTGGAGGATGCACAGGAATCCCTGGAACGGACCATTGCAAAGGCAGAGCCTGCCATGGTTCTGGCAGCATCCGTGCTGGTGGGATTGATCCTGCTGGCGGTCATGCTGCCGCTGATGAACATCATGGCGGCCATCGGGTGAAGCTATGAAAAAACGAAGTGTGATACTGAGTATCTGTGTCCTGTTGTGTTTTTTGCTTGCCCTGTCCCGACTGGAAAATGCCCATCAGGAAGCGGGAAAACAGCAGCTGGAGGATGCGCTGCGCCGCACGGCGGTGGCCTGCTATGCGGTGGAGGGGTTCTATCCGCCGGATGTGGACCATATGGTGCAGCATTACGGGCTGCAGTATGATGAAGATTCTTACCGGGTGCATTACGAGATTTTTGCATCCAATCTAATGCCGGAAATTACCGTGGTGGAAAAGGGTAAATGAAAGAAAAACGTTCGAAATTGACTGACTTGCTGGCACTGACCGTCTTCGCGGTGTTTGCGCTGTGCGTCCTGCTGGTGCTGCTGTCAGGGGCGAAGGTGTACCGGGGACTGGTACAGCGGGGCGAGAAGAACTTTGCCGCGCGAACCGCTGCCCGGTATGTGACCATGCGCGTCCGTCAGGCAAGGACGGTAACCGTCGGAGATTTTGAGGGCTGTGAAGCGTTGGTCATTCCGGAAAAAGTCGATGGCGCGACGTATCTGACCCGCCTGTATGTCTATGACGGCCACATCCGGGAACTGTACTGCGCGGAAAATGCGGCTCTTTCGCCGGCGGACGGGGAGAAGATACTGCCTGCGGACAGTCTGCGCTTTGATCTGGAAGGCAGTCTGCTGACCATGACTGTGGACGGTCAGGCGCTTTATCTGGACCTGAGCGGGAAGGAGGCTGCGCCATGAGAAGCAAAGCAAGCTTATCGCTGATGGAGCTGCTGGTGATGATTCTCGTTTTCGCACTGGCATCCGCCTTTTGTATGCAGGCCTTTGGCCGTGCGCAGGCAATTTCGCTGGAAACGATGCGGCGAGATGAAGCGGTAGTTCTGGCGCAGAACGGCGCGGAGCTGCTGAAAGCCGGTATTGGGGCAGAGAGGATTGAAAAGCGGCTGTGCAAAGCACCCTATACGGTGCGGATTCAGGAAGCCGCGCAGGAGATTCCCGGCCTGAAGCAGGCGGAAATCACGGTATTTTATGACGATACGGCACTGTTTTCCCTGATGGTTGGCTGTCAGGAGGTGGGCGGATGAAGAAGGAACGGATTTCTGCCCCCGCCGTTGGCGGAAGCTCCCTGCTGGTGATCTTTGCGGTGCTGTGCCTGACGGTGTTCGCCCTGCTGTCCTTAAGCACCGTGCAGGCAGAAAGACGCATGGCGGACACGGCAGCGAAAGCGGTGACGGATTATTACACGGCAGACTTGCAGGCACAGAAGATTTTTGCCCGGCTGCGTACCGGCGAAATGGTCGACGCAGTGACGGTAGCCGGAGATACGTACCGCTACAGCTGCGTGATCTCGAAACATCAGGTTTTGGAAGTTACCCTCCAAAAGGAGGGCGATACATGGCGCGTCTGCCGCTGGCAGGTATGCGCCGTTCCGGAAGAAATCTCAGAAACACTTCCGGTCTGGGATGGTAAATAAAAACAGGGGGGTCGGTTATGACCGGTTGGAAGGAATATTTAAAGACGGCCGTGGACCACGAAGCATCGGATGTATTCTTTGTGGCGGGCAGAAGCGCCTGTGAAAAGCGGGAAGGGCACATCATTCCCATGGATGAAAAGCGCCTGATGCCGGAAGATACGGAGAAAATCATCACGGAAATGTACAGCGCAGCAAATCGCCCCATGACGCATTTTCTGGAGCGGGGTGATGATGATTTCTCCTTCACGGTACCCGGTCTCGCCCGGTTCCGCGTCAATACTTACCGTCAGCGGGGTTCCGTGGCGGCGGTGATCCGCTTAGTGTCCTTTGATATTCCCGACTGGCAGGAATGGGGGATCCCCGCGGAAGTGATGGCGCTGGCAGAGCAGACCTCCGGCATGATTCTGGTCACAGGAACCGCCGGCAGCGGTAAGACCACCACACAGGCCTGCATCATCGACCGGATCAACCGCAGCCGCGACTGCCACATTGTGACGCTGGAAGATCCCATTGAATATCTGCACCGGCATCAAAAGAGTATCGTCAGCCAGCGGGAAGTGACCATCGATACGCAGGACTACCTATCGGCCCTGCGCGCCTGCGTCCGGCAGGCACCGGATGTGATTTTGCTGGGCGAGATGCGCGATGCGGAAACCATGTACACGGCCATGTCTGCCGCCGAAACCGGCCATATGGTCATTGCGACACTTCACACCAAGGGCGCGGCCAATGCCGTTGACCGCATCATCGATATGTTCCCCAGCACCCAGCAGCCCCAGATCCGGATACAGCTGGCCACGGTGCTGAAAACGGTCGTTTCCCAGCAGCTGCTGCCGGACAAGGACGGCGGGATGATCCCGGCCTGCGAGATCATGCACGCAAGCGGTGCCATCCGCAGCATGATTCGTGACAATAAGAATCACCAGATCGACAATACCATCGCTGCCGGCGGCGCGGAGGGTATGATCTCCATGGATCAGGCGATTCTGAAGCATTACCGGGAAGGTAAGATCACAAAAGAAACGGCGCTGCTCTATGCCGATCGGCCGGAGCAGATGAAACGCAATCTGACATAAAAAGACAGACCACCCGGAAGGGTGGTCTGTTCATATCCTGATACAAATATTGGAAGTACTCCATTATCGCAGGTATTGACCCGGCACACGATTATGAAACAGCGCAAAATACTACAAAAACGGACTAATATTCGTCAACGTCCGGTATTTACAAAAGAAAGAATTTGTTGTATTATAAACATAATACTGGCATGAGGTATGGAATGATTTGCATATACTGCCGAATGATAACCGGTTTATTTCCTGATGTATGAACATTGGGCTATTATTAAATGAAAATCAATAAGGAGTCAGTTTCCATGAGAATTATCAAAGCTAAGGATTACGCAGAAATGTCTCGCAAGGCTGCCAACATCATTGCAGCACAGATCATTGCTAAGCCCAACTGCGTTCTGGGTCTGGCAACCGGCGGCACCCCTGTCGGCACCTACAAGAGCCTGATCAACGATTGGTATAAGGTCGGCGATCTGGACTTCTCCGAGATTACCACCGTTAATCTGGACGAGTACCGCGGCCTGCCCCGCACCAACGACCAGAGCTACTGGTACTTCATGCATGAGAATCTGTTCAACCATGTGAATGTCCGTCCCGATGCTGTCCATGTTCCCAACGGTGAGAACCCCGATGCAGAAGCTGCCTGCGCTGAGTATGATGCCATCATCAAGGCTGTCGGCGGTGTTGACCTGCAGCTGCTGGGTATCGGCCATGATGGCCACATCGGCTTCAATGAGCCCGCTGATCACTTCCCCGTGAACACTCACTGTGTCGATCTGACTGAGGAGACCATCGAGGCTAACAAGCGCTTCTTTGCATCCAAGGACGATGTGCCCCGTCAGGCATACACCATGGGTGTCGGCACCATCATGAACGCCCGTAAGGTTCTGCTGATTGCCAGCGGCGCTGATAAGGCTGAAATCATTAAGAAGTCTTTCTTCGGTCCTGTTACCCCCGAAGTTCCCGCATCCATCCTGCAGATGCACCCCGACTTCACTCTGGTCTGCGACGAAGCAGCTCTGAGCCTTGTATAATTAAAAAATAATATATTTTGGAGGAAAAGTATTATGGCAAACTTTGATCTGACCGGTAAGGTCGCTCTGGTTACCGGTGCTTCCTACGGCATTGGTTTCGCAATTGCATGTGGTCTGGCTGAGGCTGGCGCTACCATCGTTTTCAACGATCTGCGTCAGGATCTGGTCGACAAGGGACTGGCAGCTTACGCTGAGAAGGGTGTAAAGGCTTACGGCTACGTCTGCAACGTCTGTGACGACGAAGCTGTTAACGCAATGGTCGCTAAGATCCGTGAGGATGTTGGTATTATCAATATCCTGGTCAACAACGCTGGTATCATCAAGAGAATCCCCATGCTGGAGATGTCCGCTGCTGACTTCCGTATGGTCATCGACGTTGACCTGAACGCTCCCTTCATTGTGGCAAAGGCTGTTCTGCCCGGTATGATTGAAAAGGGTCATGGCAAGATCATCAACATCTGCTCCCTGATGTCTGAGTTTGGCCGTGAGACTGTTTCTGCCTATGCAGCAGCCAAGGGCGGTCTGAAGATGCTGACCCGTAACATCTGCTCCGAGTTTGGTCAGTATAACATCCAGTGCAACGGCATTGGCCCCGGCTACATCGAGACTCCCCAGACCGCTCCTCTGCGTGAGAAGCAGGCTGACGGTTCCGATCATCCCTTCCACACCTTCCTGATGGGCCGTACTCCTGTGCAGCGTTGGGGCAAGCCTGAGGATCTGTCTGGTCCCGCTGTGTTCCTGGCATCTGATGCTTCCGACTTCGTTAACGGCCAGATTCTGTACGTTGATGGCGGTATCCAGGCTTACTTCGGCAAGCAGCCTTAATTGTCAGTTGGCCCACAACTGAAGTTTAGGATATGGCGGCAGGTTTGCAACCTCGCCTGCCGCCAACATTAACATAATTTTTAAGGAGTAATTATTATATGAAGAGCTTTGAATATGTTATCACCGAACCCGTTGGTATCCACGCCCGTCCCGCTGGCATGCTGAACAAGGAAGCCAGAAAGTATAAGTCCGCTATCCTGGTTCACCGTGGTGCTAAGTCTGCCAACGTCCTGCGTCTGATGGCTCTGATGCAGCTGGGCGTTAAGTGCGGCGAGACCGTTAAGGTTACCATCGAAGGTGAAGACGAAGATATCGTTGCTCCCATCGTTGAGGAGTTCTTCAAGGCTAATTTCTAAGCCGGTTTAACCTGTAAAAATAAAGGAGCATACGCGTATGATTACCATTCAGGGCAAGGGCGTTTCCACCGGTATCGGAATGGGCCCCCTCTATTTCTACCGCCGCGCGAAGACCGAAATCAAGAGATACACTGTAGAAGACGTTCAGTCTGAGTGGCTCCGTTTTAAGGGTGCACAGTCTATCGCTATGGATCAGCTGGGTGATCTGGCAGAGAAGGCAAGAGCAGAGGCTGGCGACGAGGCTGCAATGCTGTTCGAGACACATCAGATGATGGCAGAAGACCTGGACTACGAAGAAGCAATTCAGGCTCTGATTACAGAGGATGGCCTGAACGCGGAAGCCGCTGTTTCCGATACTGCAGAACAGTTTGCTGCAATGTTTGCAGCAATGGATGACGAGTACATGAAGGGTCGTGCAGCCGACGTTAAGGATGTCAGCTCCCGGATCTTGGGCATCCTGTGCGGTGTCGTTCAGGGTGGTATCGATTCTGATGTTCCCGTTCTGCTGGCATCCGATGATCTAGCTCCTTCTGAAACCATTCAGCTGGACAAAACCAAGATTTTGGGCTTTGTGACCAGCTACGGTTCTAGCTCCAGCCATACCGCTATTCTTGCCCGTACCATGGGTATCCCTGCTATCGTCGGTCTGGGTGATCAGCTGGATACCATTTATGAAGGCCGTCAGGTTGTCGTTGACGGTGCTACTGGTACGGTTATTATTGAACCCACTGATGATGTTCTGGACGACTTTGTTCAGAAGCGTGAGAAGCAGTTGCAGCAGCAGCTTTTGTTGGAAAACTTAAAAGGCAAGGAAAACATAACAAAGGATGGTAAGTCCATTCGCGTTTACTGCAACATCGGTTCCCCTGAAGATGTCGCTTCCATTCTCGCAAACGACGGTGGTGGCATTGGCCTGTTCCGCAGCGAGTTCCTGTATCTGAACAGCGAAACCTATCCCACTGAGGATGAGCAGTTCGAGGCATACAAGGCCGTTCTGACAGGTATGGGCAATAGGGAAGTGATTATCCGCACCTGTGATATCGGCGCTGACAAGCAGATCGATTATTTCGAGCTGCCCAAGGAGGAGAACCCCGCCATGGGTATGCGTGCTCTGCGTATCAGCCTGAGCCGTCCCGGATTCTTCCGTACCCAGCTGAGAGCTCTGTATCGTGCTTCCGCTTACGGTAATCTGGGTATCATGTTCCCCATGGTTACCAGCGTTTGGGAAGTCCGCGAGACTAAGAAGCTGATTGAGTCTGTCAAGAAGGAACTGACTGAAGAGGGTATTCCTTACTCCGATCATGTTGAGATCGGTATCATGATCGAGACTCCCGCTGCTGCTGTTATTTCTGACCGTCTGGCTAAGGAAGTTGACTTCTTCTCCTGCGGCACCAATGACCTGACTCAGTATACTCTGGCTTGCGACCGTCAGAACAACGACCTGGGCCGGTTCTACGATCCTCACCACCTGTCTGTGATCCGTCTGCTGAAGATGGTTACTGAAAATGCTCATAAGAATGGCATTTGGGTTGGTATCTGCGGTGAGCTGGGCGCTGACCTGGAGCTGACCGAAACCTTCCTGGCAATTGGTGTGGACGAACTGTCTGTTACTCCCAGAGCTGTTCTGCCTCTGCGTAACAAGATCCGTTCTCTGGATATTGATGCAGCAAGAGAGCGCATCCTGGCTGAGATTGACGGCGACGCTTCTCCCAAGTTCTAATTTCGCTTTCCTTTTTTCCTTACATTGCCCTGGTTTCCTTTATGGGGCTGGGGTAATGTAGGTATTATCCTAATTTGAAATTTATTATGAGGTGATATTTTATCATGGATATTCGTTATTCCTGCAATCAGCGTGATTTCAAGCGTTACACCACTCAGGAGACTCGTGATGAGTTCCTGATCACCGGTCTGTATAAGGCTGATGAAGTTGTTTCTGTTTACTCCCATGTTGACCGTATGGTTACCTTCGGCTGCATGCCCGTGAACGAAGTCGTTTCTCTGGACAAGGGCCTGGACGTTTGGGCTAACTTCGGCACCAAGTACGTTCTGGAGCGCCGTGAGATCGGTATCTTCAACCTGGGCGGCGCTGGCAAGATCGTTGCCGACGGCACCGAGTACGCACTGGGCTACAAGGACTGCCTGTACATCACCCAGGGCACCAAGGAAGTCACTTTCGCTTCCGACGACAAGGAGAACCCCGCTAAGTTCTTCATGGTCTCCGCACCCGCTCACTGCGCTTACGAGACCAAGCTGATCACCATTGCTGAAGCTGCAAAGCGTCCTTTGGGTGCTCTGGAGACCTGCAACAAGCGTGTCATCAACCAGTTCATCCATCCTTCCGTTCTGAAGACCTGCCAGCTGACCATGGGCATGACTGCTCTGGAACCCGGCAGTAACTGGAACACCATGCCCAGCCATACCCATGAGCGCCGCATGGAGATCTACACCTATTTCGAAGTTCCCGAGAATCAGGTTGTCTTCCACATGATGGGCGAGCCCACCGAGACCCGTCATATCGTCATGAACAATTTCGACGCTGTTATCAGCCCCTCCTGGAGCATCCACTCCGGTGTCGGCACCAGCAACTACACCTTCATTTGGGCTATGGGCGGCGAGAACCAGGAGTTCGACGACATGGACACCATCGCTTCTCCCAATCTGAAGTAATTGTTTTTAAGCAAAAGAGGTTTTCATAATGAGCAAATCCATTTTTGATCTTACCGGCAAGGTAGCTTTGGTTACCGGTGCTGCTCATGGCATTGGCTTTGCCATTGCCAAGGGCTTGGCTGAATCTGGTGCTACTATTTGTTTCAACTGCTCTTCCCAGAGAAGTCTTGAGAAGGGTATGGCAGCTTACGAAGCAGAGGGTATCAAAGCACACGGTTATGTAGCTGATGTTACTGATGAGAATGCTGTTGTAGACATGGTAGCAAAGATCAAGGAAGACGTAGGTATCATCGATATTCTCGTGAACAATGCAGGTATCATCAAGCGTATCCCCATGCTTGAGATGTCTGCTGCTGACTTCCGTCAGGTTATCGATGTCGACCTCAACGCACCTTTTATCGTGGCAAAGGCTGTTCTGCCCGGTATGATTGAGAAGAACAAGGGCAAGATCATCAACATCTGCTCCATGATGTCCGAGTTTGGTCGTGAGACCGTTTGTAGCTATGCAGCTGCAAAGGGTGGTCTGAAGATGCTGACCCGTAACATCTGCTCCGAGTTCGGTTCTTACAACATCCAGTGCAACGGCATTGGCCCCGGTTACATTGAGACTCCCCAGACCGCTCCTCTGCGTGAGAAGCAGGCGGATGGTTCTGACCATCCCTTCCACACCTTCCTCATGGGTCGTACCCCTGCTGGACGCTGGGGTACGCCCGAGGACTTGGCTGGTCCTGCCGTGTTCCTGAGCTCTGATGCTTCTGATTTCGTCAACGGTCAGATCCTGTACGTTGATGGTGGTATCCAGGCTTATTTCGGCAAGCAGCCCTAATATTGTTAATCAATTCAATCACCTCTTTCATCTCTCTGTATCGAGAGGGCATAGAGGGGTGCCCTCTTGATATGGAGAAACTGATTGATTTGAGACACTCCTTCACATTCCAGGCTGCACTAAATTTACATGACTATAAGGTAATTTAGTGCAGTCTGGAAACCTAAAAATGAAGACCATTGGTCTCCTTTCTTTGTCTGTGGGGGGAGGGTGTAAGGGCCACCCTTCCTGCACAGATGAAAATATAGACCGTTAAAATATTATATATTTACTTGCTGTAATGGAGTGTGCCATTGCTCTGTTATGGTTTATGTAGATAACCTCCCTTTGTCTGTACGGGGAGGAATATTGGGAAGATTGTTCCTCCTTGTACAGAACCCTTAACTTGTTATCCAAATTTTTTTCCTCTCTCCCAGTACAGGAAAGGGGGAGGGCAACCCCTTTCCTGTACGCCCTAAAAAATTCAACTCCAATTGAATCCCAGGTAGATTCTATTCAGGGCTAGTTTGATAAGCCTTATTTGAAATTGCGTTCCATTTTGGGTAATGTTAGGCATAGGCATTACCTCCTTACTTTCTCCGGTCTCCACAAAGGGGTGTTAGGCTGCATTCCCTTTGTGGAGATTCGACTATTGAGCTTCTTATCGTTTAGAGGTGATTATTCTGAGTACTATGATTACCGTTGATAATTTCGTTGGAAATAATCAATGGTGGAAAGAACTGTTTTCACTATATGCTCGCCCTGGTGAGTATTTTGAAATACATTGCTGGCTAGATGAATATGAAGCACTACAAACAGCAAAACAATATGGAGAGATTGCCTGTTATGGAATGCCTGATGTGAAAGTTATACATGGTATTCTGACAGAACGTTTTATTTCATTTTTGATGAATGAAGAAAAACCACGGGATTGCCAATGCTATAACAAAATGGTCCCTTTTTTTACTGTTTTAATTGGAGATCATTTTTCAAGCGAAAAATATGGTACGGAAATTATTTTACGGAGCAGATCTAAGAGAGAGCAAGAAAAAATCGATAAGATAATTAACAATATAAGTGCTAATACAAAAATATATCGAAATATTGATGGCCGAGATATATGGAGGACATTATGAGAGGAATTCCATCATTAATTACTGATATTCGAAAGAAAGTCTTTACTGAAGTTGCTCGGATGGCTTATGCAGGCAAGGGTTATGAGGAAGCCAATGAGCTGCCTTACACCATCGTTCCAGGAGATCGTCCGTTACATCGTGAATCTGTTTTCCTGGAAAGAGCCATTGCTGGCGAACGGGTTCGATTGGCCATGGGTTTGGGCTTGCGTCCTTCTGATGGCAGACATCTTGTCAGTGAGGGCATGGATGCTGCCTACATTGCAGAACAGTATTATGAGCCTCCGCTGGTCAATATTATTCCTTATGCCTGCCATGCTTGCCCCACCAATCAGTACAAGGTAACAAAGTATTGCCAGAACTGTCTCGCACGGTCCTGTGAAAAGGTTTGCCCCAAGGGTGCGATCTCTTTTGAAAATGGCAGAAGTCATATCGATCAGAGTAAATGCATCAAATGCGGCAAATGTGCAAATGCATGTCCTTACAATGCAATCGTGCATCTGGAACGTCCCTGTGCCAAGAGCTGCGGTATGGATGCCATTGGATCTGATGAGCAGGGGAGAGCCGTGATCAATCAAGACAAGTGTGTTGGCTGCGGTCAGTGCCTTGTAAGCTGCCCCTTTGGTGCCATTGCAGATAAGGGACAGATCTTCCAGGTGATTCAATCCATCCTGAAGGGTGATCAGGTTATCGCTATTGTTGCACCTGCATTCATTGGTCAGTTCAGCGGAATGTGCTCTCCCGGAAAACTGGTAACCGCAATGCAGAATCTAGGTTTTGATTCCGTTTATGAAGTTGCCATTGGTGCAGACATGTGTACCATTGAAGAAGCCAAGGACTTCAT
>JBGVFB010000044.1:0-14650 GCA_045120675.1 Faecousia sp.
TAGCACGCAGATGGCGGGTACGCTTGGTGGTCTTCTTGGTCAGGATGTGGCTCTTGTAAGCGTGAGCTCTCTTAACCTTACCGGTCTTGGTCAGGTTGAATCTCTTCTTTGCACCACTATGGGTCTTCAGCTTGGGCATAGTAGGTTTCTCCTTCCGTGTATCGTCTATTTTTTACTTGCTATTTTTGGGGGTCAGGAACATCGCCATGAAGCGGCCTTCCAGCTTGGGATTCTTCTCCATGTTGGCGGTTTCAGAGCAGCTTTCAGCAAAATCCATCAGCAGCTT
Organism: Faecousia sp.; assembly: GCA_045120675.1. Classification (GTDB taxonomy): domain Bacteria; phylum Bacillota; class Clostridia; order Oscillospirales; family Oscillospiraceae; genus Faecousia. The sequence continues at coordinate 287 of JBGVFB010000044.1, forward strand.
CTCACCTAAGTTGGTGTGGGCCATTTCACGGCCGCGGAAACGGACGCTGACCTTCACACGGTTGCCGTCAGCCAGGAACTTCTGAGCTGCCTTGACCTTGGTGTTGAAGTCGTTGGTGTCGATGCTGGGGCTCATGCGGATTTCCTTGATTTCCACAACCTTCTGGTTCTTCTTGGCATCCTTCTCCCGCTTCTTCTGATCGTAGCAGAATTTGGAATAGTCCATGATCTTGCAGACAGGGGGAACGGCGTTGGGAGAGATCTTCACCAGATCCATGCCCTGCTCCTCTGCCAGCGCGTTGGCGGCAGCGGCAGACATGATACCCAGCTGGGCACCGTCGGCACCGATCAGACGAATCTCCTTGTCGCGGATCTCCTCATTGAGCTGATGTTCTAACTTTGCGATGGTAAGCACCTCCAATTAACAAAAAAGCGGATGCCAAAGCATCCGCGCATACTCACAGTCTCTCCCTAGGGAAAGTGGAATATTAACCGTTTTGCAGGTCGCTAACGGTGAGGCGGATGTTCAGCCTTCTTTATTACCTGAGCATTTTACCATACCCCTCAACGGTTGTCAAGAGGAATTTTTCATATTTTCTTCGGAAATTTATCCCGAAATGACCGAATAGCTTATAGAGGAACTGTCAACAATCTATCCGACGATGGTACCGGGGGCGCCTGTGAAGGCGGACAGCACCTCGATGGGAATCTGATACGCTCTGGCCAGAACCACACAGCGGTCATGCAGCACCTGCGCGCCGTTTTCGATCAGCTTCAGCATTTTATCGTAGGATATCCTCCCAAAACGCACCGCATCCGGATACCGGCGAGGATCACGGTCATACACACCGTCCACATCGGTAAAAATCTGGCAGCAATCGGCTTTCAGGTAGGCTGCCAGTGCCACGGCCGTGGTATCCGATCCGCCGCGACCGAGGGTTGTAATATCCCCCTCCGGACTGATGCCCTGAAAGCCTGCCACAACCACTACATTCCCGTTTCCTAGCTCCCGCAGAATCCGGGATGTCTCCACATTTGTGATACAGGCATTGCCGTGGACGGAATCCGTCTGTATCCCCGCCTGCCAGCCGGTCAGACTCACTGCCGGAATCCCCAGCGCCTCGATAGCCATGGCCATCAGCCCCGCCGACATCTGCTCTCCCGCGGCAAGGTAAGCATCCATTTCCCGGTTCGATCCCCGACGGCTTACCTGTACCGCTTTTTCGATCATGGTATCCGTGGTATCTCCCTGCGCGGACACCACAACCACCACCTGAGCCCCTTGATGGGCAAGCCCTGCGATACGGCGCGCCGCATCCTGCAGTCGTTTCGCATCTCCAAGGGAGGTTCCTCCGTATTTTTGCACGATCAGCATATCACTTCCCTCCTTATGGGTCATCTTATGAATCCTGCCGGGGAAACGTGCCGATGCGACAAAAAATACTGCCGCTCAAAAAGAGCAGCAGTATCTCTTTTCTTGAGTTTTAGCCAGCCAGAACTTCTGCCTTGATGACGCCGGGGAAAGCCCGCAGGCGGCGCAGCATTTCCTCCAGAGGAACACTCAGATCCATCGTCTCGGCAGAGATGGTCAGAACTGCCGTACCGTTGGTAGGAACGATGGAGTTGATGGTCTGGATATTGGCATTGCACTCCGGGAAAATATCCAGCATATTTGCCAGCAGACCGGGTTCATCATGAATCAGGAACTGGAAGGTGATGATACGGCCATTGGCCATATTCTGGAAGGGCAGCACGCTGTCCCGATATTTGTAAAATGCGCTGCGGCTGATATCCGTCATACGGGTGGCTTCGTTCACGGTAGATGCCTCACCGGTAGACAGCAAACGCTTCGCCTCTGCGACCTTCACAAAAACTTCAGGCAGCGCAGACGCTTCCACGATGTAATACTTATGCTTGGTAGACATGTGCGACCTCCTCATACAATTCTGCCCGTCTGTCCACGAGTCAGATTCATTTGTCCGTATGTATTGTAGCATACTTTTCTAAAAAAGCAACCCCCATTCACAACTTTCCACGAAAGGAGCCCGGCGCTTGAATCCCTTGCTTCGTAAAGCTTCGCTGTTATGTGCAGTTTTGCTCTTTCTTTTCCTGACATTTCGCTATCTTTTGCCCCTGATTTTCCCCTTTTTAATGGGTGCTTTGCTGGCATTGGCGGCAGAGCCCATCGTCCGGTTCGGCTGCACGCGGTTACATCTTCCCCGCTCCCTTTCCTCCGGTATCGGGGTCAGCCTGTCCTTTCTGTTTCTGCTTACCGCCATACTGATGCTGGCTGCACTGGTGATTCGGCAGCTGCGGGAACTGACCGGCATTCTCCCGGACCTGTCCGGCAGCATCCGCAGCGGCATGGATTCCCTGTCTGACTGGCTGCTTCAGCTGGCCGCAAAGGCACCGGGTGGAATTGAACCGGTATTAACGCGGAACATTCACGATTTCTTCTCCGGCGGTTCCGCGCTGCTGGACCGCATCAGCGGATATCTGCTGCGTCTTGCCTCGGGGATTCTCAGTCAGGTTCCGGGACGGGCGCTGAGTTTCGGCACCGCGATTATCGCCAGCTTCATGATTTCTGCCAAGCTGCCCGCTATCAAAGACTTTCTCAAAAGCAAGTTGAATACACAAAAGCTGCAGCCTGCATCGAATATCCTGCACCGGTTAAAGCATACCCTTGGAGGCTGGCTGAAGGCTCAGCTGAAGCTGTCCGCCATCACCTTCTGTGTTGCATCTGCGGGTCTGCTGTTGCTGCGGATTCCCCATGCGCTGCTCTGGGCAGCCTTGATTGCGGCGGTGGATGCCTTCCCTGTTCTGGGTACCGGGTCGGTACTGGTTCCCTGGAGTCTGGTGTCTTTTTTACAGGGTGACCGGATATTGGCTTTCGGGCTACTGGGACTTTATGGAGCTGCCGCAGTGACCCGCAGCATTCTGGAGCCGCGTCTGGTCGGCAGGCAATTGGGAATCGACCCGCTGGTGACGCTGCTGGCGCTGTATGTGGGCTTCCGGCTCTTCGGCCTGCCGGGTATGATTCTCTCGCCCATGGTCGCTGTCACCGCCACCCAATTGCTGAAGCTCAAAACAGACGGATGAATTGATGTTTATCGTACTCTGGCACCGCACTATCAAGTGTGTCATTCCGAGGAAGGGCGAAGCCCTGACGTGGGAATCTCCAGCAACGCAGTACGAAGAAATACGGATCAATTAACATCGAACATCCAGAATTTACAATGTTAATCGGATGTTTCCACATCATACCGCGCAGCAGGAGATTGCCACGTCGCCGCCCTTGAGGTCGGCTCCTCGCAATGACAGTAGTTGTCGGCGGCTGGTTGCGCCGATTTGAACAGAACGGCAAACTGAAATTTGCACAGCAGTAACGAATCGGGTGGGGCCAATGGTGTATCGATACCTGCCGGCCAGGCAGGCACGCATTGGCCGGCGGCCCTCGCCCACAAGCTGAAATTCGAACCTTACAGATACCTTAATATATAAATTTCGAAAAGCTATTGTACATCCGGTAGTTTTTTGCTATAATTAAGAGAAAAAGTTATAATGGATGTGTATTGCTGTGAAATATGGAATCTGGAATGTGGGGCAGCCGGAATCGGCTGCGGTGAATGCGCTTGTTGGTTACGGATACGCCCCTCTGACGGCTATGGTGCTCTCTGCCCGCGGTATCCATACGCCCCGTCAGGCAAAAGAATACTTGAGCTGTGAAGCAGAGCTTCATGATCCTTTCCTGATGACGGACATGGATCTGGCCGCCGGCCGCGTGGGTCTTGCCATGCAGCGCGGTGAAAAAATCGCCGTCTTCGGTGACTATGACGTGGATGGTATCACCGCCACCTGCCTGCTGACCGCTTTTCTGCGCCAGTGCGGTGCGGATGTGGTCAGCTACATCCCCGGCCGTCTGGAGGAAGGCTACGGTCTGAATCCCATCGCCATCAACCAGCTGCATCAGGAAGGTGTCAAGCTGATCATCACCGTTGACTGCGGCATCACCGCAGTGGACGAAGCACAGATGTGCAAGGAACTGGGTATCGATCTGGTCATTACTGACCACCACGAGTGCAAGGACATTCTGCCGGAAGCTGTTGCCGTGGTAGATCCCCATCGTCCCGACGGCGGCTATCCCCACAAGAACCTTTCCGGTGTAGGTGTTGCCTTCAAGCTGGCTGCCGCCCTCAGCGGTGACCAGCAGGCTGTTCTGGAAGAATATGCAGACATGGTTTGTCTTGGCACTGTGGCAGACGTGATGCTGCTGCAGGGTGAGAACCGTGTTTTTGTTGCCAAGGGTTTGGAGTCCCTGCGCCACACCCGCCGTCCCGGCATTGCTGCCCTGATGAAGGAAAGCGGCTGCGCGCAGGATACAGTTTCCGCTTCCTCCATCGGCTTCATGCTGGCGCCCCGCATCAATGCCGCCGGCCGCATGGGCCAGATCGATCTTGCCGTGGATCTGTTCCTGACCGACGATCCCGAAAAGGCAGCCGTACTGGCAAAAGCTCTGTGCGACCTGAATCGCCAGCGCCAGAGTGTGGAATCCGGCATTTATGACCAGGCCGTTTCCATGCTGCCCGAAGGCAAAACACCGGAAGCCATCGTCCTGGCCGACGAAACCTGGCATCAGGGTGTGGTTGGCATCGTTGCCAGCCGCATTGCGGAAGAATTTTGCTGTCCCACCTTCCTGATCTGTCTGGACGGTGAACACGGCAAGGCCAGTTCCCGCAGCTTCGGCGGATTCAACCTGTTCGCTTCCCTGACCACCCTTTCTGATCTGTTGGAAAGCTACGGCGGACATGAGCTGGCCGCAGGCTTTACCATTTCCCGTAATCAGATTCCCGCGTTTCGCAGGGCAATCTGTGAACTGGCCGCTGCCTATTACAGCGATGATACCCCCCGCACCTGTATCGACATTGACTGCGCCATCGAGCCGGAGCTGCTGACCATCCGCGGCATTGACGCTCTGAATCAGTTGGAGCCCACCGGCAACGGCTGCCCCAAGCCGGTGCTGATGATGAAAAAGCTGACCGTAGACCGCATTCAGATGGTCGGCGGCGGCAAGCATATGCGCCTGCGGCTGCGCGGCGGTCATGCGTCTGTCAATGCCATCTATTTCTCCGCCAACCCCGAAACTGCTTCCATCCGTCAGGGTGATGTGGTGGATGTGGCCTTCAATCCCCAAATCAACGAATTCCGGGGCGAGCGCTCCGTTCAAATGAACATTCTGGACATCCGTCCCCACTGCAGCGCCGAAGCAAGCGGTGAGATTGCAGCCTATCAGGCACTGCGCCGGAACCAGCTGACTGCCGCCGATGCCGTTGCACTGCTTCCCGACCGGAATACCCTCGCCATGATCTGGCGATACTTAGCCGCTGCACCGGCTCCCATTTGGGAATCTCCCATGTGCCTGTGCCGCAAAATCGTCCGCTGGTCCGGTACTCCGATGAATCTGGGGCAGCTGATGGTCTGTCTGGATATTTTCTCTGACGTAGGTCTTCTGCAGGCGCAGCGTCAGCACAAATACTTAAGCATTACTTTGACCCCCGGCAATCAGAAAGCCGACCTGAACACCAGCGCAACCATGCAAGTCTTGCAGCGCGTGAAAGAGAGCTGAACCCTATGGAAACCTTTGAAGCACATTATGAGTCCATGCGAGCCACCATTGCCAAGTGCATGCCCGGTGCTGACATGGCGCTGATCGACCGTGCCGTAGAATATGCCAATCACAAACACCAGTACCAGAAGCGTAAGGATGGTTCTCCTTACATCATCCACCCCCTGGCCGTGGCAGAGATCGTGGCCGAAATGGGTCTGGACATTGATGCCATTCTGGGCGCACTGCTCCACGACTGCATTGAGGATACCGATGCTTCCCACGACGACATTGCCAAGCTTTTCGGTGAAACTGTCGCAGAGCTGGTCGAAGGTGTCACCAAGCTGACCCGTGCGAATTTCGAGTCCAGCGAGCAGGCGCAGATGGAAAATCTGCGCAAGATGTTCATGGCCATGTCCAAGGACATCCGCGTGGTGCTGATCAAGATCGCCGACCGGCTCCACAATATGCGCACCATGCAGTACCAGACCCCCGAAAAGCAGATCAAGAAATGCCGGGAGACCATGGATATCTATGCTCCCCTGGCACACCGCCTTGGTATGCAGAAGATCAAGTGGGAGCTGGAAGATACCTCTTTGCGGTATCTGAATCCTGCGGAGTACAGCGATATCATGTCTTACCTGAGCGCTCATGAGGAGCAGGATGAGGCCTTTATGCGCACCATCCAGCAGACTATCACGGAGCGTCTGACCGCCATGGGCATCAAGAATACCACCTACGGCCGCATCAAGCACGTTTACTCCATCTACCGTAAGATGCAGTCTCAGGGCAAATCTCTGGATGAGCTGTACGACCTGTACGCGTTCCGCTGTATCGTCGATACCATTCCTGACTGCTATAACGTTCTGGGTCATGTTCATGACCTGTTCAATCTGGTGCCCGGCCGTTTCAAGGACTATATCTCCACCCCCAAGCCCAATATGTACCAGTCATTGCATACCACCGTCATCGGCAAGCAGGGTATCCCCTTCGAAGTGCAGATCCGCACCTGGGATATGCACCAGACCGCCGAATACGGTATCGCGGCCCACTGGAAATACAAGCAGGGCACCGGCGGCGGCAGTGAAAAGGACTTCGAATGGGTCCGCCGTCTGCTGGAAAGCCAGCAGGACTCCGAAGCGGATGAATATATCCAGTCCCTGAAGATTGATATGTTCGACGATGAAGTCTTCGTCTTTACCCCCAAGGGCCGCATCGTTTCCCTGCCCGCAGGCTCCACCCCCATCGATTTTGCCTATGCCATCCACTCCGGTGTCGGCAACTCCATGGTCGGTGCCAAGGTCAACAACCGCATCACCAACATCGATGCAACCCTGAAAAACGGCGACATCGTGGAGATCCTGACCTCCAAGGCCGCCAAGGGTCCCAGCCGTGACTGGCTGAATATCTGCAAATCCAATCAGGCCCGTACCAAGATCAAGCAGTGGTTCAAGAAGGAAAAGCGCGAGGAGAACGTCATCCACGGCCGCAGCTCCTTTGAATCCGAAATGAAGCGGGTGGGTCTTCCCCTTTCCATCACCATTGATCCCGAAATTGGTCCGCAGCTGCTGAAGAAGCTGTCCTTTGCCAGCTGGGAGGATATGTATGCTGCCATCGGCTACGGCGGTATGACCGCGCTGAAGGCCGTAGGCCGCATCCGCGATGATATCAACAAGGCGCTGAAGGTGCAGGCCAACGAGAAGCTGCAAATGACCCCCCTGCGCACCAATCCCGACAGCGACGCGGTCAAGGCCAACCGCCACGCGGTCAACGGTGTCATTGTCGAAGATATCGACTCCTGCATGATCAAGTTTGCCAAGTGCTGCACCCCTGTTCCCGGTGATGCCATCGTAGGCTTTATCACCAAGGGCTTCGGTGTCAGTGTCCACCGCTGTGACTGTCCCAACGCTGCCGGCCGGGACCATCCCGTGCAGGCTGCCCGCTGGGTCCGCGTCCGCTGGGCAAATCAGGAAGAACAGCCCTTCGAAACCACGCTGGAGCTGGATTGCATCACCCGCGACGGTCTGCTGCTGGATGTGGCCATGGTCATGACCACTGCCCGTGTCCGCGTCAAAGAGCTGTTCGGCAAGGACCTGCCCGGCGGAAAGAGCATCTTCACCGTCAAATTCGAGGTCAAAAACGCAGCCGAGCTGGATGCGATCCGCAACAAGTTGCTGAACGTCCGCGACGTGGTCGGTTCCCGAAGAGGACAGAATTAAATATTTACACTGTCATTCCGAGCCAGTGCGCACACTGGCGTGGGAATCCCCTGCAAATGTTCCCCAATATCCATGGGGATTGCCACACCAGCCTGCGGGCTGGTTCGCAATGACACGTTTCTTTTCGGTGCGCAGAAAACTTCTTAATTTCAGGAGGATTATTATGCGCGCAGTTTTAACACGAGTCAAGTCCGCATCCGTCACCATTGACGGCAAGGTCAACGGCAAAATCGGCAAGGGTTTTCTGATCCTGCTGGGCGTCGGCCCCAATGACACCGAAAAAGAGTGCCGGTATCTGGCCGAGAAAGCACTGGGTCTGCGGATTTTTGAAGATGAAAACGGCAAGATGAATCTGGGTCTGGACGCGGTTTCCGGTGAAGTGCTGGTGGTCAGCCAGTTCACCCTCTACGGCAACTGCCGCAAGGGCCGCCGCCCCAGCTTTACCGATGCCGCCGGTCCCGAACTGGGCAATGCCCTGTACGAGAAATTCCTCGCCATCTGTGCAGAACTGGGCTTTCCTCCCCAGCACGGCGAATTTGGCGCCGACATGAAGGTCGAATCCATCAACGATGGCCCCGTGACCCTGATTCTGGATACGGACCAGCTGATGAGCGAGCCCCGGAGATAAGCTATGCTGAAAATTCATACCCTGACCCTCGGTCTTTATCAGACCAACACCTACATCATCCACGAAGAAAACTCTAAATCCTGCTGTGTCATCGACCCCGGCTATCAGGCGAATACGATTCTGGAAAAGCTGGATGCTCTGGGCCTGACACTGGAGGCCATTTTGCTGACCCACGGACATTTTGACCATGTGGGTGCCGTGAAAGACCTGGCTGCCGATACGGACTGCCGGGTGTTCCTGTGCGCGGAGGATACCGCGCTGCCCCCCATGCTGACCGCAGGTCCCCTTTACTACACAGACACCTATGCAGACGGCACCATTTTGAACATCGCAGGTCTGTGCATCCGCATCATCCACACCCCCGGCCATACTCCCGGCGGTGTCTGCCTGCTGGTGGACGATGTGATTTTTCCCGGCGATACGCTGTTCGCCGGCGGCTGTGGCCGCAGTGATCTGGGCGGCGACTGGAGTACGCTGGTACGTTCTTTGAAGCGGCTTTCCCAGATCGAAGGCTACTTCAAGGTTCTCCCCGGACACGGAGAATCGACCACTTTAGCATACGAAAAGCGGTACAATCCCTATATGAGATGAGGCAATCTCTATGAAACTGACACTTTGCGGTCATGAGGACCGTTATGCTGTGGAGCAGCTGCAGATGGCGCTGTTTCCCGAAGGCACGGAAGGCGATGCCGTTTCCACCCTCCATCGGGGTAAAGTCTGGCTTACCGCCGTCACCAAAATCACACTGAACGGCAAAACCGCCACCGCTTCCCGCCGCCTGAAGGCTGTGCGGGAAGATGTGCGTCTGCGCCGCCGTATGCTGCAGCAGAGCTACTATGCTGCGGCTGTTCAACTGCTGGGCTGTGAGCCCGCATGGGGCGCACTGGCCGGTGTCCGCCCCACCAAGATTTCCACCAAGCACATTCTCTCCGGCGGTACTACCAAAAGTGCTGACAAGCTGTTGAAGGATGTCTACTACGTCACCCCCGAACGCCGGAAGCTGGCTGTGGACTGCTCTGTTTCTACTGTCCATGCAGCAAGTCTGCTGGAAGATACGGACGTTTCCCTGTACATCGGCATTCCCTTCTGCCCCACCCGCTGCAGCTATTGCAGCTTCGTCAGCCGCACCATCGGCAAGCGGACAGAACTGATGGAGCCTTACCTGCAGGCGCTTTATCAGGAAATTGAAGTGACCGGAAGACTCCTTGCAGAATCCGGCCGTCGTGTCCGCAGCATCTATATCGGCGGCGGCACCCCCACCACTTTAACTTCGGAGCAGATGGCCAAGCTGCTGGATACCATCCGGGAATCCTTTGACCTGTCCCGATGCCTGGAATTCACCGTTGAAGGCGGTCGTCCCGATACTTTAAGTGAAGAGAAGCTGCGCACCATTTTTGAACACGGTGCCGACCGTATGAGCATCAATCCCCAGACCATGGAAGACCATGTGCTGCGCGCCTGCGGCCGTCCCCATAAGGCTGCCGATGTGCTGCGGGCCTACGGCGAAGCGGTTTCCGCCGGCTTCAAGGCCATCAACATGGATCTGATCGCAGGTCTTCCGGAAGATACGGTGGAAGGCTTCCGCCGCTCTCTGGATGCAGTCGCTGCACTGAACCCCGCCAACATCACGGTACATACACTGGCGCTGAAAAAGGGTGCCGACCTGTTTGAAAAGCGTGTTTCCCTCCCCACCGCAGAGGAAGTCACCGAAATGGTAGCATATGCCAACGAAAAACTCCGCGCGCTGGGTTACAAGCCCTACTACCTGTACCGCCAGAAATATATGTCCGGTTCCTTCGAGAACGTGGGCTGGAGCCGGGATGGTCTGGACTGCCTGTACAACATCTACATGATGGAAGAAGTTCACACCATCATCTCTCTCGGCGGCGGCGGTATGAACAAGCTGAGTCTCCCCGGTGGAAAAATCGAACGGTTCCACAACCCCAAATTCCCCGAGCAGTACATTGAGATGATCGGCAATGTGCTGCAGCAAAAGGAAGAAATGTTTGCACTTATGAAAGGAAGTCTGTAATGGATACCCTGATTTCCAACGTCACCATCGTGACCATGAACGAAAAAATGGATGTGCTGTTCGGTGCATTCTTAGGAATCAAGGATGGCAAGATCGCATCCGTTTCCAAGGTCGCACCCAAGGAGCAGCCCGCTACCATCATCGACGGTACCGGCATGGTGGTCATGCCCGGTCTCATCAACTGCCACACCCATCTGGCAACCACCGGCCTTCGCAGCTACTGCGATGACCTGAGCGCCCATGAGGCGCTGGATGCCCAGCTGGTGAAGGAGGACAAGATGGACTCCCGCAGTGCCAAGGCCGCTGCGCTTCTCGGCATCGCCGAATGCCTGCGCTTCGGTGTGACCTCCGTTTCCGACCTGTACTATTTCCCCGGTGCCACCGCAGAAGCCATCGCAGAAAGCGGCATCAAGGGCAATCTGGCACTTTCTGCCTATCGCTATATCGACCAGAATGAGGAGTTCGACTTTGATAGCGATGAGCAGTGTCAGGAGCTGGTCAAGGTTGCCGGCAAGTGGCACAACTTCGAGGACGGTCGCATCAAAATCGATGCGGGCATCCACAGCGAGTACACCAGTAACTACAAGCTCTGGGAAGCACTGGCAGGTTTCGCCCACGAGCAGGGTCTCGGTATGCAGCTGCATCTGGCTGAAACCCAGGGCGAAGCAGAATCCTGCATGGATCGCACCGGCATGGGGCCCGCGGAGCTTCTGAACTGCCACCGGCTGTTTAATGTTCCCGCCACCGCCGCCGGCTGTACATATCTGGAAGAGTTCGAACGGAAGCTTCTGGGCAAGAAAAAGGTTTCCGCCGTCTGCTGCCCCCTGACTGATGCCAAGGCAGGCCGCGCCACCACCCCCATCCTCGACAGCGTCAAGGCCGGCATGAATGTGGCACTCGGCACCGGCGGTGCCATTGAATGCGGCAACCTCGATATGTTCGAAGTCATCCGCGGCGCAGCCATGGCCGTCCGCAGTGCGTCGAATGATCCTGCGGCTCTTCCCAGTCCCGCGGCGCTGATGATGGCAACGGTCTGCGGCGCCCGCGCACAGGGCCGCGCCCAGCAGTGCGGCATGATCAAGGAGGGCTTCGATGCCGACCTGTGTCTGGTCGATTTCTCCGCCCCTCACCTGATTCCCTGCCACAATGTGCTGAACGGTCTTGTTTGGTCCGCCAAGGGCGGCGACGTGGCCATGACTATGGTTCGCGGCAAGATCCTGTACCAAAACGGCAAGTTCCCCACCATCGACCTGAAGGAAGTGGTGGAAGAACTGACCACCTACGCACTTCCCCGTCTGTTTGACGAGAAATAAGGAGCAGCCTATGTCCGACAATAAAAAGCAGAATTTTCTGCAGGGTACCGCCTTGCTTGCCATGGCCACGGCCATCGTCAAGATCATCGGTGCCATTTATAAGATTCCGCTGAATGCCATCATCGGCAAGCAGGGCTTCAGTTACTACTCCACCGCCTACGAGATCTACAACGTTCTTCTGATGATCTCTACCGCCGGTCTGCCCGTTGCCATGAGCCGCATGATCTCTCAGGCCAACTCTCTGGGCCACTCCAACCGCATCCGCCGCATTTACAAGACTTCCCGTGCCATTTTCCTGACACTGGGCATTGCGGGCAGTTTGCTGATGACCCTCTTCTGCCGACAGCTGGCCGAATTCCAGAACCAGCCCGACGCATGGGCTGCCATCGGTGCGCTGGGTCCCTGCTGTCTGCTGATCTGCATCATGTCAACCTTCCGTGGCTTCTTCCAAGGTCACAGCAACATGCTGCCCACCTCCGTTTCTCAGGTGCTGGAAGCCGTTGTGAAGCTGGTCGTGGGTATGCTGGCAGCGCTTCTGCTGCTGAAGTCCACCGGCAGCGTATCCCTTGCTGCGGGTGGTGCGATTCTGGGTGTTACCATCAGCTGCATGGCATCTTCTGTCTATCTGTTCGGCAAATTCCGCAAGGCCTACGGTGCGCTGGAGCCTTCTTCCGAAGCTGCCGAATCCTATTCCGACACCGCCAAGCGGCTCATGGCCATCGCCGTTCCCATCACCATCGGCTCTGCCGGTCTGCAAATTCTGACCATGCTGGAAACCAAGATTTACATGGGTCAGCTGCTGGGTCTGGGCTTTACGCAGCTGGAAGCCGACAGTATGAAGGGCATCTATAACATGAGTCAGACCATCTACAACATGCCCTGCGCCTTCATTACCCCCATTACCATTTCCATCATTCCCGCCATTACATCCCACCTGACCCTGCTGGATCACAAGGCTGCCAAGGCAACGGAAGAATCCGCTGCCCGCGTTACCGGTCTGATCTGCATGCCCTGTGCCTTCGGTCTTGCCACTCTGGCAGACCCTGTGACCGCGCTGCTGGGCGGCTACACCGGTGCAGATTTGACCCTGTCCACCTCCCTGATGACTATCATGGGCTACAACATCATGTTCAATGCGGTGGTTCTTTTGACCAATGCCATGATGCAGGCCCACGGCCATGCCGTGGTTCCCGTGGTCAATATGTTCATTGCCGGCATCATGCGCCTTGTGGTGGTTTATATGCTCACCGGCAATCCCAACATCGGCATCGTGGGTACTCCCATCGGCGCCATGCTGTGCTTCCTGTGCATTGCGGTGCTGAACGTATTCTCCATGCGCCGTGTCATGAAAGATCCCCCCTCCATTGTGAAAAATCTTGTCAAGCCCTTTGCCGCTGCGGCTATTATGGGTATTTTCGTCCGCGGTGCGCTGTATCTGCTCCAGATGCTTGGCATTACCAGCCGCCTGATCCTCTGCGGCCTGCCCGTTGCGGTAGGTGTCGTGGTCTATGTCATCGCTGCCGTGCTCTTCAAGGCCATCACCCGGGAGGACTGCCTGCTGCTGCCCAAGGGTGCCAAAATCGCCAAATTGCTTCACTTATAAAACAGCAAAATAACCGAATTTTTCCTTGATTTTTGTTCAGCGTTATGGTAACCTTAAAAACGCACGAATTGGAACAGAAAAGAGGAAATACCATGAACAAAACCGATCTGATTGCAGTTGTCGCGCAGAGCGCCGGCCTGACCAAGAAGGACAGCGAGCGCGTTCTGAATGCTGCATTTGATGCCATGACCGCCGCGCTGGTCAAGGGCGAAAAGGTACAGCTCAGCGGCTTCGGTACCTTTGAAATCAAGGAGCGCGAGGCCCGCGTCGGCCGCAACCCCCACACCAAGGAAGCCATCGAAATTCCCGCAACCAAGGTCCCCGTTTTCAAGCCCAGCAAGGCACTGAAGGACTGCGTTGCAAAGTAAGGAGTAATGCCCATGCGTCTTGACAAATATCTGAAAGTTTCCCGCCTGATCAAGCGGCGCACCGTTGCCAATGAAGCCTGCGATAACGGCCGCATCAGCGTCAATGGCCGCGTGGTGAAGGCCAGCTACGACGTAAAGGTTGGCGATAAAATCGAGATCGCGCTGGGCACCCGCACCCTCGCTGTGGAAGTACTGGCTGTGGCTGAAGCCGTCCGCAAGGACGATGCCGCCACCATGTATAAAGAGGTGTAAAAAACCGGTCGGAATGCGTTTTTAGCATTCCGACCGGTTTTTTGTCCAATCATTTCAAATTTCAGCTATGACAAAGACATCTCTATGCTGCTGTGCAGCAAGAGCTTCTAAAGTTTGTCGGGTGGCAGGGGCCGCCGGCCAACGCGTGCCTGTCTGGCCGGCAGGTGTCGATACACCATTGGGCTCGCCCGGTTCGTTACTGCAGTACAAATTTCACTTTATTGTGCTGTTGCACCGCACCGAAAAGTTGTCATTCCGAGGAGGGGCGAAGCCCCGACGTGGGAATCTCCAGCACCGCAGCACGAAGTAATAGAAACCAATTAACATCGAATATTCAAGATTTACAAT
>JBGVFB010000045.1:0-6212 GCA_045120675.1 Faecousia sp.
AATTTCAAGATAAATAACGGAGGATTTCATCGGTTTCACCTCAAAAGCAAGAATACATCTTGATTTTTAGGCGTTTTTCGATTTGTCAAGTGGTATTTTGTACAATTATCGCAGTGCCTTTTTGACACTTTGAAATGGAATCCTTAAGTTGATGACATTGCCTTATAGGGCCAGTGCAAGCCACCGGCTAAGCCGGTGGTCTTGACTGTATGAAGCATTCAGTTCTTGACACAGTATAATACGCAGATGTACAGGATCAGCTTGCTGCGAAGCTGCCGTTTTGTGTGCCTACGGTGATGGTGTAGGTTTCCCCCTTGACCATCTCCGGGCAGGACAGGATCACCACGGCAAAGCTCAGCTCGGGCGTGTGGGAAAGGACGGTATTCCCGTTTTTGTCCTGCAGGATGATCTGCGTGCCTGTGCCCTGGCTTCCCACCTGCACTGCAATCACGCCCTGCTCAGAATCGCTGAAGGTCTGGGCCATGCCTGCGGCTCCGGTGCCGATGAAGGTTCCTCCGGTGATGACTGCACTGGTGTCGTAGTCCAGTGTTGCGGTATCGCCTTGGGTCGGGCCAACCACCACGGTATAGCCGCCGCTGATCTCCAAGCTGCCGTTGGCATCGATGCCATCGCCGTAGGAATGGATCAGGAGATTACCGCCGGAAATTTTGATGCTGCCGTCCGAATTGCCGGACATACCGCCAAAACCGCCGCCGGGTCTTCCACCCCTTCCGCCGCCAAACATTCCGTCACGGCCACCTTCTGTGCCGCTTTGATCTGTGCCGCCTGCAGCGTTCAGACCATCATCGCTGGCAACCAGTTTGATGTCACCGCCCCTCACATCGATGTGCAAGGCTTCCAAGCCTTCGTAGCTTTCGGAAATATCGATCTTGCCTGCGGTAACGGTTAGGGTGTCCTCTGCGTGGATAGCATCGTCACCGGATGCAATGGTAAAAGTGCCGCCGTTGATGGTGAGGGAAGCATCCGAATGGATGGAATCATCTGCCGAATCGATGGCAATGCTGCCGCCGGAGATCAGCAGACCGCTCGATGCCTTCAGGCCCTTCATGCTGGTTCCGGTTTCTTCTGTCGAATTGTCGGAGCCTCTGCCACCGGGTCTGCCGCCCATGAAGCCGCCAAATCCGTCGGACTGGGCCTTGCTGCCGTTTTCGCTGCCGCCGCCTACCAGCAGATCGATGCTGCCGTCCTCGATCTGCATATAGGCACTTGCAGCGATCCCGTCGCCCTCTGCTTCCGCTTTGATGCTGCCGCCGGAAATGTAGACAAAGCCCTTTGCGGTATCATCGGTGTTTTCGCAGTGGATGGCATCCTTACCGGCATCGATGGTAAAGTCGCCCGCTGCGATCCGTACACTGTCGTTGGCATCCAGGCCGTGGGAAGCGGAATTCACCACATAGCTGCCGCCGGTGAATACCAGATCGTCCTTGCACACGATGCCGTGTCCGGCCGGAGATGTCACGGTCAGGGAGCCGGAGCCGTTCAGGGTTAGATCCTGCTTGGAGAACAATGCTCCGTCGATGTTGTTGTCATCGATCGCCACGAAGCTGCCGCCATTGGCCAGGGTGTTTTCCGTGCCGTCGGCAAGGGTCACAAACACCTTATCCGCTTCCAGGATATACAGTGCCGCAGAGCTTTCGCTTGTAATCTCTGCGCCATTGAATACAAGCTGCAGCTTTGCGGTATCCGGGGCATCCACAACCAGCATTCCGCTGAGACTGCCGCAGATCACATAAGTGGCCTCCTCCCTGATAATCACCGTGGAGCCGCTGATCTGAACACTGTCGGAGCTGGCGGTGGCGGTCGTGCCGCTGAGCTGGATGGTCACTGCCTTGCTTGCATCATACGCAGTTCTGCTGTCCCGCTCGGTGAACATATCCCCATCGGTTTTCGAAAAGTCCGCCTGCCCAGGCTCTGTGCTGATGGTTTCTTCGCCAAGATCGGCGATGTCCTCCGAAGCAGACGTGCTGCCCGGCACCGAAGCCTCTGGCTTGGCGGTATTGATGCATCCGGCAAGCAGAAACGCCAGAGCCAATAGAATGGATATGATCTTGCGCATCATGATTACCTCCATTACAATTCCGTCCCCACAGTTTCCTGCTGGGACACCACGATTTCCAGGTTTCCGTTTCTGCATCGCAGCTTGTCGATCATTTCCTTTTCCCGGACCGTCTCCGTCAGCTCCGCATTGTAGGTCAGCTTCAGCATACTGCCCATGTTGGTGGTCTTGACCCGGACAAGCTCGTGGCTGCGGGTGAATTCTGCAAAGATATCATCAAACACGCCGGAATAGTCCAGATCCTCCGGGATGGTGATGGTCAAGGTCTTGAAGACGGCTGCGTTCTTCTTTGTGCCGAAGTCCAGACGGTTGTACAGGACGAACATCCCGCACATCACCAGCGTGAACACTGCCGCAAAGCCCAGATATCCCATACCGGCGATCAAGCCCGTTCCCATGGCCAGGAACAGCATGCAGATCTCCTTGGCGGTGCCGGGAACGCTGCGGAAGCGCACGAGACTAAAGGCTCCCGCCACTGCAACACCGGTACCCACATTGCCGTTGACCAGCATGATGACCACGCAGACCACCGCAGGCAGCAGCGCCAGAGTGATCACAAAGCTCTTGGTATAACGGGTACGGTACATATAGGCAAAAGCCATTACAAGACCCAGCACAAGGGAACATCCCAGGCAGAGCAGAAAATCAGTCACACTGATAACTGTGGTCAAGTCTGTATCAAAAAGTCCTTTAAATAAATTTTCAAGCATTGGTTGCTACCTCCAGCATATGATATGGGTTTACTCTGTGGGTTTGGGGAAATATCAGCATCCCATAGGCTGTTCCGTATTTGGAAAAGGATGTTTTATAGATTTTCTCTTTTGACAACACCTGCGTCATCCATAAAGGGATGCCACCGCTGCATTTGATCTCCATCAGCACTTTTCCTTCCGGCAGGATCGGTGTACCGTATACCTCGGAAGCCAAGGACAGGTCCCCTTGCCTGCAAAGGATGTTATCATCAAAGGTCACGCGAAAATCAGACCTATCATTGCAATAGTATGCCTCTCGCTCATAAGAAAGAAAGATCGTAGGATGCAGAGTGCCGTACAGTTGCACAGCATAATCGATTTCCTTTACGATCTGCGTGTGCTGCGTGCAATGTTTTTCTCCGGCCAGCCAGATGATTGCCTCCCGGTTCGGCAGGGCGATCCTGCGCTTATATACCACATCATTGTATTTTTTCTTAAGTTCCGCAAACACCATATCCTGTATTTGTCGGACTGCTTCTGTAATGTGATCATCGTAGTATTTATGCCTTTCTCAAAATGTGCCATACATCATTTCCACTAAAACCGCACTTGCGGTAGAGCATCTCCGGGTTGCTGGCATTGTTACACTGTCCAGAAACCGTGGCAAAGCCAGCCTTGCTTTTCAGCCGCCGTAGTAGTTC
This sequence comes from Faecousia sp., assembly GCA_045120675.1. Classification (GTDB taxonomy): domain Bacteria; phylum Bacillota; class Clostridia; order Oscillospirales; family Oscillospiraceae; genus Faecousia. Next base: position 3,471 of record JBGVFB010000045.1, read on the forward strand.
AGAAACGACATATCTACCAAGACCTTTTCCTCTGTGGCGTTGTGATACCTGAATCCATTCAAGAACACCCTCACCGATTTCACGATCCAGCTCGGCAATGCCTGTTGCCACTATGGTGCCGGTGTGCGTTTCCATGACTGCAAGCCAAAGAGCTGCATCATAAACATGCCGGAGAGTGTATCTTTGCAGTTCTTCCTCGGTGATGCCAATTTCTTCGTAGCAACTGCTGATATGTGTTGCATACTCGGAGAGTGTGGCGTTGCAGAGTGAATAGCCCTGTGGGAGTACAGGCTTGGCTAAGCCTTTCAGATTATGAATCAGTCGGAAATAAGGTTCGTCAACAAAGTGCTGGTTTTCTGCATCGTTATATTCTTCCTGGTGCAGAATCTTCATGCCATCTGGGACAGTTATAGATTTTGCTTTCCAGTATGGGAGCGATGCAGCCTTGCATGGATCTGAAAGATACCGATTTCTTGTAATCACACACTACCACTCCAAAAGCGAAAAATGGCGCAAGCCGAAGCTTGCGCCATAGTACATACCTATTCCCCGGGCGATTATCTGCCCATGGTAAAAGGAGCAAAGCTTCGAATATCATAACGAACAATATAAACGGTCATCATGAAGCTCAACTCCTTTCCTTAAATCTGGAGTTATTATAATACTGCTATTTGCATCTATCTTGTCTATATCACGCATTCACGATCAGATTATCGAGCTTTTGGTGGAGTTTTACGATTTCACCGTCTGTCGCCTTCTCCATCTCCCGAAGTTTATCGAGGGTGCGAACGATTTGTCTTTTGGTTTCAGTCACAGAGGATATGGACTGGCTGATCTTATCACCGACAGCCCAATCTGCGAACAGGCCATCGAAGAAGTAATCAGCAAACCGCAGGAAACCATCCACATTGACCTGCATACTGGCCGTGATCCGGATGTCAGCCAGTTCTGTCTTGAAACGGCGGAGCCTGCTCTGCAGATTGGATACAAGATCCTGGGCAGAATCCAGATGCTCATGCTTAGCCATGTGAGTGATGATTCCGCCACCACCAAACATATCCCAGGTATTCCATCCTTCCGCACTTTTCAGTTCGGAAAGAACACGGTCTGCAGTGCTGTCGGCACTGCGTCCTGCGGAAATGGCCTCTCTGATTTCCTGTTTCTGAGCTTCCTTTGCGGCAATCTTCTGCTCAATTTTCATAATCTGATCAGCTGCATCGGTACCGGATAACTTCAATACAGAATACTTCTTCTCCAGTTCCTGCCTGTACTTGGCTTCAGCCACGCTCGCTTCGGATAGCTGCGTCTTCACAGATTGCAGATCAACCTCAATTCCGGAAAGCTCCCGCTCTGCTGCATCCACCTTGACCTTTGCTGCATAGGCCTCCTGCCGTTCCTGATCCAATTTCTCATCCAGCCTGCCAACCACTTGATAGAAGTAGTTTGCAAGACTTCTGCCCTCCAGTCTTTCGACATCCGCCTGTTCCTTACGGAATGCAGCTCGAAGGGTAGTGACCTCAGATTCAAAGATCTGTCTCTGGTGTTGCAGTTCTGTAAGTTTCACTTCCAAAGATGGCTTCATGGCAGCCTGTCTTTGTAATTCCAATAACATTCAGATGCACCTCGCTTCTTACTGAATTCCAAATCCTTCATTGCCCCGATCAATGGCGAACTGGAGCTTATCCTCATGGGTCGGGAACCGAAGCTCCTCAAACCCATTCTCTTTCGAGAAGGATATCACTTTCGTTTCCCAGTTCACCCACAGGGTAAACGGTTTCTCTCTTTCTTTCACTTCCATGGCATCAATCGCTGCTTGTGGGGATATAGGGGCGGATGGCGTTGGCCACATTATAAATGGGCATGGTCTGCAGCCACACACGGCCGGGGCCGGTGAGGACGGTGTTGAACAGGCCCTCGCCGCCAAAGAAGATGTTCTTGGCTCCCTGCACCTGCTGGATGTCCATGTGGACACTGGGCTCGAAGCCGGCCACATTGCCGGTATCCACGACGATGCTCTGACCGGGCTTCAGGATGTACTCCATCAGATCGCCGTCGATCTCCACGAAGGCAGTGCCGTGGCCGGAAAGTCGCTGCATGATGAAGCCTTCACCGCCAAAGAGGCCGGTACCGAAGCGCTTGTGGAAGTGGATGGACAGCTCCACGCCGGACTCTGCCGCCAGGAAGGCACTCTTCTGCACGATCATCTCCTGACCGGGAGCGATGTTCAGAACCTTGATCTCGCCGGGGAAAGAGGATGCGAAAGCGATCATGCCTGCGCCGCCCCGGGCGGTATAGTGGTTCTGGAACATGCTCTCGCCGGAAAATGCCTTGGAGAACATCCGGCCCAGGCCGCCGCCGTGGGTCTGCATCTCCATGTTGGGGCTCATCCAGCACATGGAGCCTCGCTCGGTGATCATCTTTTCGCCGTTTTCCAGATTGCAGATGACAACGGGAAAGCTCCCGCCCTTGATTTCGTATCTCATTATCCTTCCTCCATACTCATTTTTTATTTACAGACATGCTTTCAGGATGCCTGCAGCGATTGCGACCATAGCCAGGGGCACCAGCAAGACGATGCCGCCCACAAAGACCAGGCATACAATCAGCACCGGCAAAGCCACGCCGATCAAAATAGCAGCAACAACCTTCGCAACGCCCCAGGTCAATTTGAGAGCGAAACCGGCGGCCTTCACAAGCAGCCAGATAAAGACTGCGATGGTAAGTAATTCGAACATTTCATTT
>JBGVFB010000046.1:0-24014 GCA_045120675.1 Faecousia sp.
GGGATGCCCCGGCCGGCAATGCGTGACTGGTAATCCGGCAATCACCAAACATGACTGCCCGATTCGAAGCGTTATTTATCGTATCGGGAGATAAGTTTGGATTTTGTACAACGTTTAGACACGAATTGGCCGGCGGCCCCTGCCGCCCGATAAACTGAAATTTGAATATCGCAAGGAAACAGCGCCCTGCGGATGCAGGGCGCTGAAATCGTTATGCAGCAGGCTGCCAGGGCTTTGCGAAGGTATTTTCCCAGCTGAACTGAATCTCTTTGCCGTCTGTGACCGCCACGATGTCGTACATCTTGTCGGTGCGGTAAATCGTCACCTCCGCGTCCCGCAGGCGGGACATGGGTTCCTTGTGGGGATGACCGTAGTCATTGTTGCCGCCCACGGAAATGACCGCATAGGTAGGTGCCACTTCACGCAGCAGACGGTAGCCGGTGGAGGAATAACTGCCGTGGTGGCCCACCTTCAGAACATCGGCCTTTACGTCCGCACCGCTGTCCAGCAGGTCGGTTTCGGCAATCATCTCCATATCGCCGGTAAACAGGAAGCGGATATCCCCGTACTGCACCATCAGCACGATGGATGTGTCATTCAGGTCTTCATACTTGTCCTTCACAGGACCCAGCACTGTGATGGTGGCATCGCCCAGCTCGAAAATTTCGCCCACCTCCGGCACATGGAGCGGAATGCCCTGGGCCGCAACCGCATCACGGAAATCGCGGACATAGTCATTGAGGAAGGTAAGGGGTCTGGACCAGACATTTGCGGTGGGATAGGTGTCCAGAATCAGAGGGAGTCCTCCGATGTGGTCGCCATGCAGATGGGTTCCCACCACCAGCTCCAGCTCTTCCACACCCAGCTCGGTCATGTATTCGACCATTTTTTCGCCGCCTTCGGGATAACCGCCGTCGATCACGGCATATTCGCCGTCACATTCCAGCAGGAATCCGTCAGCCTGACCCACATCCACGAAGTGGACGGTCAAGCCCTCCAGAGGCGGCTCTGTCGGTGCCTCCGTGGGGGGCAGTGTCAAAATAACTGTCTCGGTAGGCTCGGCAGTGGGCAGTACCGTCGGTTCGGTGGCTGCCGGAGCCGCAGTGGTGCAGCCCGTCAGCAGAAGCAGCAGAAGCAGCAGCGCGATAATTCTTTTCATATTTTCTCCTTTATCCAATACAGCCGCCGCAGGGGGTATAGCCTGCGTCAATGGCCTCTTTATAGGTTTCAAATTCAACACGGTTCTTCTCACTGGGCAGGCTGTCGCAGGTGGGCGCGTGGAATTTCATGGAATTCTTATTGCCGATAAAGGCCGCGCCAAAATCCGCTGCCGGCTCCACATCCTCAGGTGCCGCATTCTTATTCTCCCATGTGATGGTGATCTCGCTGCCGTCGCTGACGGCCAGAATCGTGCCCAGCTCGTCCGTGCGGAACATGGGAACGCCGGCATCACGGTAACGGTCCACGATTTCGTCATGGGGATGGCCGTAGGAATTGTCCGTGCCGACCGAAATGATGGCATATTCCGGATCGGTTTCATAGACGAAACGGTAGCCGGAGGAGGTGGTACTGCCGTGGTGGCCCACCTTCAGCATATCCACATTCCAGTCCATGCGGCCTTCCCAATAATCCAGCATATCGTTTTCCGCAGCCACTTCCATATCGCCTGTAAAGAGGAAAGAGGTCGTGCCGTATTCCAGCTTCACAACAATGGAGGTATCGTTGGTTTCCGCATAGGTCTTGACAGGGCCGAGGATTGTGGCCTCCGCCTGACCCAGAGTCAGGGTATCGCCGGGGGCGGGGATGGTCACCTCCAGCCGCTGCTGGTCGGTGTAATAGAGGAAATCGTCAAATACATTGGAGGAATAGGTCCTCGTGGGGGCAAAAACCTGCGCCGTGGGATACACTGCCAGAACGGAAGGCAGGCCGCCCACGTGATCCTCGTGGGCATGGGTACAGATGACCGCCTGCAGCTGCTCCACACCGCAGCTTTGCAGATAGGAAACCACCTTCTGGCCGTCATCCCGGTTGCCGCCGTCGATCAGCATGAATGCGCCGTCACACTCGATCAGGGCGCAGTCCGCCTGACCCACATCGATAAAATGGACCGTTAAGGTTCCGTCCGTCACCGCAGCAGCGGGCGCAGCGGTTTCTTTCGGCCCCAGCACGATTTCAACGGTGCAGCCGCAAAGCAGCAGTGCAAGAATCAATAATAAAGAAATCAGTTTTTTCATTTTGTCGTCAGTCCCTGATTGTTTTTTGCGGTTTTCTGCTGATTCTGCCAGATTCTCATGATGATGCTGTGGTACAGATCCTTCAGGCCCGTGGCAATATTCATAGATCATCCTCCTCATTCCCCTGGGGTTCTGCGGGGCATTCCAGCGGCATTTCCTGAGGCACTTGCGTTGTCAGATTCGTAAATGCCCAGATGCCGCAGCCCAGCAGCAGGGCGGCATCCGAGATTCCCTTCAATGACACGCAGCAAAGATATCCCGCCATCAAGCTGAAAAACCACAGGTTCCGGTGGTTGCCCATGTCGGCATCAAAAGCCGCGTGCTGGTAAGCAGTCAGCATCAGCGCCGCATAGGCCATCAGATAAAAGCAGTAGTCGTACAGCTGCGGGTCAGCGCTCCAGCGCTGATAGCGGGAAACCATCCGCAGCGCAAAGTACAGGCAAACGGTTGCACCCAGCAGGACAGAAGGCTTTTTTCCGCCCAGACGGCAGATGCCCATCCATCCCATAAAAACCGCAGAACAAAGGCCCAGCACCCACACAATCAGGTGCAGACGGTTGGAAAAAGTCGCAAATTCGCTCACCGCGGTGATGCCGATGCCAATCATGGCGGCAAAAGCGCCGAGGGCAGCAGTCTTGGAAGCAGGATAGGCAGCCTCATGGTCCACCTTGCCGTCCAGCTTCCGGGTAAAGAGGAAAGCGCCCGCCAGCACCGCCACGCTCAGGATGCACAGGGCTGTGGATGCCCAGTGTCCTCTGACCAGCAGTCCCCGGCCATCAATGCCCGTGGCATACAGCAGGATCCGCAGCACAAGGCCCAATCCGCCTGCCGCGGGAACCAGATATTTCAGTGAATCGTTTTTCATAATCACAACCTCCTGTGACATCAGGCCAGCGCAGCTTCGATGAACAAAATCAGAAGCGGCTGGTGAATCAGATAAATGTATAGGGAATGTCTGCCGCACAGGCAGACAAAGCGCCAAAAGGGCTTTGTAAAATCCGTTTTTGCAAACAGACTGCGCCGCTGCGCGTACAGCCTTTTTCCAAGGCAGGCACCCAGCAGAAAATAGCCAAAATGGGGAACCAATGGGAAATAATCCGCCGACTGAAAGGTAGCCGCAGTCAAGCCAACAGGATAAAGCCAGCTTACAGTAGCGACCGTACGGCTGAAAATCCATCCCAGCGCCACAATCAGAATACCGGATGCGGCAAGAAGCCGCAAATTGCTTCTTTTGAACAGCTCCCAAAGAAGCATACACAGGCCAAGGCTGTGGAGTACCCCAAACCGAATCGGCATGGCACCGGTCAGTTTCACGGCAACGCTGACCAGCAGTCCGCAGCCAAAGACCACAAGACCCCGGCGCAGATGGCGGCGGCCCAATGTGACCGCGATGCCGGAAATCAGGAAAAAGGCGATGCCGCCCCAATTTTTCAAAAGCAGGAAAACAGGGGGATATTGCCACTGCAGCACCGGATATAGCTCCGTCAGGTCATAGACAAGGTGAACAGCCACCATGCCGAGGATGCAGATTCCTCTGGCTGTGTCCAGTTCGGGAATGCGTTTTTCAGGCTTCAAGCCCGGTTGGCCTCCTCTTCGAGTTTACGGTATGCGACTTTACCCACGAGCGTTTTGGGAAGTTCGGTGCGAAATTCCACTTCCCTCGGAAGGGCATATCCGGCGATACGTTCTTTGCAGTAATCTAAAATTTCTTCTTTCAGCGCGTCATTCGGTTCAATACCCGGCATGGGCACGATATAGGCCTTGATGCGCTGACCCCGCTGCTCGTCACGGACACCGATGACACAGGACAGCAGCACCTTTTCATGGCCGTCGATGACGTTCTCCAGCTGGGAGGGATAGACATTGTAGCCGTTGGTGATCAGCATCCGCTTGATGCGCTGCCGGAAATAGATAAAACCGTCCGCATCCATATAACCCAGATCGCCCGTATGGAGCCAGAGCCTTCCGTCGGCATGCCTGCGCAGGGTCCGGGCGGTTTCCTCCGGATTGTCCATATAGCCCAGCATGACGGTAGGGCCGCTGATGCAGATCTCGCCCTCGGTTCCGGCTTCCACCGCTTCGGTGGTGCCCACCGCAACGATCTTGTAGAAGGTATCAGGAAACGGCACACCGATGGAGCCGGTGCGGGCATCGTTCTTCGGGGTCAGGCAGGAGGCGGTGACGCACTCGGTGGTGCCGTAGCCTTCCCGAATCTGCTCGGTGCAGCCGTGGTCTTTCAGGAAGGCATCCACCTTCTTTTTCAGTTCCGGAGAAAGGGAATCGCCGCCGGAGAAAATGCCCCGCAGGAAGCTGAGGTCTGCCTTTTTCAGGCCTTCCGCCCGCAGCAGTGCTTCAAACAGCGTCGGCACACCGGGGATCAGGTTGGGCTTCTGCCTGACAAGGATGTCCGCATAGGTCTTGATGCTGAACTGGGGTACCAGAATGCAAGTGGCACCGCCGACAAATGCGGTGTGGATGCCGATGCCCAGACCAAAGCCGTGGAAAACCGGCATGATGGACAGCATTTTCATGCCGTCGATGCTTTTGTAGCCCGATGCGGCGATGGTCTGCAGACCAAGTGCGTTGAAATTGCGGTTACTCAGCTGAATGCCCTTGGCAGTGCCGGTGGTACCGCCGGAATAGAGAATTGCGGCGCAATCCTCCGCATTGCCGGTATCTTCCGGCAGCGCAGTATCCTTGCCTGCCGCGATCATATCGTACCAGAGGGTGTATCCCGTTTTGGGCAGCGGATGCTTGCCGCCCTTGGTGTGGGGATAAATGCGCTTCAGAGGAAAAGACAGTTCCTCTCCGATTTTTGCAATCAGGACGGTTGCCGTATTTTCCAATTCTGCGGTAATGGATGCAACCTTAGCATAAAATTGGTCAAGGGTCAAAATTGCCCTGGATTGGGAGAAATTCAGGTAAAAGGCAATCTCCCTGGCGGCGGACAGGGGGTGGATCATATTGGGGATCGCACCGATGCGGTTGAGGGCATAAAAGCAGTCCAGCGCCTGGGGTGTATTGGGCATACAGATGGTGACCCGGTCACCCTTGCGGATTCCCACGGCCGCAAGACCCCGTGCGGCGGCTTCGATGCGCTTCAGGAAAGCGGTATAAGAAGTCTTCTTGCCCATGAACACATAAGCGGTATTCTCAGGGTATTTCAGCGCTGTTTCACGGAGCATCTGATACATGGTTCGCTCCGGATACACCAGTTTTGCAGGTGTGTTTCCGTAAAAAGTCGTCCACGGCGCGTTGGGGAAAAGGGGCATATGGGTAATCCACTCTTTCTGAAGTTCGACTTTTCATTTGAAACCATTTGCAAAATAATGATATATTATATCAGTTCTATCGTCTGATTTCCAGTCCTGAATATATCATCACAACAAAAAGTTCAAAAAATGTTCTTGTATCCCGGTGCTTGAGGGAGTATAATACTTTAAGATTGATTATAGGTTTATTTTTACCAACGGAGGATGTTTTTATGCTGCTGATTTCGATCGCGGTCATTTCTTTGCTTTCCGGCGCACTGGTGTGCTATGGCTGCGACGCATTTTCGACTCTGACCTGGTTATGGCTGCTGCCCGTGTCCACTCTGGGTTTTTTCCTGCTTCTTGCGGCACTGCTGTTTGCTTTCGTGCTGTATCTGTGCAAGCGGGTGGATCAGAGTGTCCCCCAGGAGGATGACAGCAAATTCTACCGCATCGTGGCCAATCTGATTGTCCGGTCCGCCCTGCCCTTCCTGCGCATCCGCGTCAAGCACAGCGGCACCGAGAAAGTCCCCACCGACGGCCGCTTCCTGCTGGTGTGCAACCATTGCAACGATTCCGACCCCATCATCCTCCTCTACTGCCTGCATAAGTCTCAGCTGGCTTTCATCTCCAAGCGGGAAAACAGCACCATGTTCGTCATCGGCCCCATGATGCACAAGATCCTGTGTCAGCTGATCAACCGCGAAAACGACCGGGAAGCCCTGAAGACCATCCTGCGCTGTATCCAGATTCTGAAAGAGGATAAGGCATCCATCGCGGTCTTCCCCGAGGGCGGCATCCTGTCCGAGGACGGCAAGCTCCACCACTTCCGCCCCGGTGTATTCAAAATCGCCCAGAAGGCAAATGTACCCATTGTGGTCTGCACCCTGAAGAACACCAAGGATGTGGTCAAGAACATCAAGCACCTGAAGCCCTCCAGCGTCGAAATGAAAGTTCTGGAGGTTATCCCCGCTGAGGAACTGAAGGGTGTGACAACGGTGGATATCGCACACCGCTGTTACGACCTGATGGCGGCGGATCTCGGTCCTGAACTGATAGCAGAAGATTGAAAAAATCCCCCCGCTTCGGGGGGATTTTTGCGTAATATGACACTTGATTTGCGCCGGAATTCCCTGTATAATAAGTTTTCATAGGAAAATAATCCAGCCAATTGGAGGAAATAAAATGAAGAACAGTGAAAAGACTCTGGATATGATCGTGAATCTGTGCAAGAACCGCGGTTATGTCTACGCAGGCTCCGAAATCTACGGCGGCCTGGCAAACTCCTGGGACTACGGCCCTCTGGGTGTCGAGTTCAAGAACAACGTCAAGAAGGCATGGCTGAAGAAGTTCGTGCAGGAATCTCCCTACAACGTGGGCCTCGATGCCGCCATCATCATGAACCCCCAGACCTGGATCACCACCGGTCACGTGGGCTCCTTCTCCGATCCTCTGGTCGACTGCAAGGGCTGCGGCTCCCGCCAGCGCGCTGACCAGCTGATCTCCGCTTCCGAAAGCGGTAAGGCTGTCAATGTCGATGCCATGGACACCAAGGAAATGAATGCTTTCATCGAAGAGCATGAAGATGTGGTCTGCCCCGTCTGCGGCAAGCATCACTTCACCTCCATCCGCAACTTCAACCTGATGTTCAAGACCCAGATCGGTGTTACCGAGGACTCCTCCTCCACCGCTTACCTGCGTCCCGAGACCGCTCAGGGCATCTTCGTCAACTTCGCAAATATCCAGCGTACCACCCGCAAGAAGCTGCCCTTCGGTGTCTGCCAGGTTGGTAAGGCTTTCCGTAACGAGATCACCCCCGGCAACTTCACCTTCCGTACCCGCGAGTTCGAGCAGATGGAGTGCGAGTTCTTCTGCCAGCCCGGCACCGATCTGGAGTGGTTCGCTTACTGGAAGGACTACTGCAAGAACTGGCTGACCAGCCTGGGCATCAAGGAAGATTCCCTGCGCCTGCGTGACCACGATCCCGCAGAGCTGGCTTTCTACTCCCGTGCTACCACCGATATCGAGTACCAGTTCCCCTTCGGCAACGGCTGGGGCGAGCTGTGGGGCATTGCTGACCGTACCGATTACGACCTGGGCCGCCATCAGGAGGCTTCCGGCAAGAATCTGGAGTACTACGATCAGGAGCGCAACGAGCACTATATCCCCTACGTCATCGAGCCTTCTCTGGGCTGCGACCGCGTGGCACTGGCCTTCCTGTGCGAAGCTTACGACGAAGAAGTGGTCGGCATGGACAAGAAGGGCAATCCCGACATCCGTACCGTGCTGCACCTGCATCCCGCTCTGGCACCCTTCAAGGCAGCCATCCTGCCGCTTTCCAAGAAGCTGAGCCCCAAGGCAGAGGAGATCTATGCTGAGCTGCGCAAGTACTTCATGGTCGACTTTGACGATGCCGGTTCCATCGGCAAGCGTTACCGCCGTGAGGACGAGATCGGCACACCTTTGTGCATCACCGTGGACTTCCAGACCGTTGGCGACGAGAACACTCCCGCTGACAACTGCGTCACCGTCCGCGACCGTGACACCATGGAGCAGGTCCGTATTCCCATCAGCGAGCTGAAGGAATACATCGAGAAGAAGTGCTACTTCTGATAAACAATTACCCCCTGACCGGCCGGTCAGGGGGTTTTGATCATTTATGGATGTACATACGGGTCATATCCGGTTCGCCGTCGCCCTGCACCATGCACAGGAACTCCCAGCCGTAACGCTCATAGAAGTTCGTATGGTCGGTCACGAGGTAGGCGGGAGAAATGCCCTTGCTGCGCAGATCTTCCACGGTCATGTTCAGAAGTTTTCCTGCGATGCCGCGGCAGCGGTGGCTTTCTTCGGTGTAGACCGCGCAGACATTGGGCGTCAGGTCAGGCCGGTCATGGAAGTCGTTCTCAATGACACCCATACCGCCCACGATCTTGTCGCCGTCCAGGCAGAGATACCAGCCCAACTCCGTTTCCTTGCTCAGGTAAGCCTGCATGCATTCCAGATAGGCTTCCTCCGGAACACCCCACTTGCTGTGGAACCACTGCGCGGCCGGATTCATCAGCTCCGGCTTTTCTCTTAAGGTAATGTAGCGTAAATCATTCATGGGAAACACCTTCCTTGGTTATTTTCTTTATACTACCACACGAGCCGGTTCTTTGCTACCCCATGTTTTTTTGTGAAGGGACCTATTTCCGGACAATATTTTTGCGAAAAATCTTTGCGATTGAAAAAGCTGTGATTTTGCCGTATATTGTAGGATGGAATTCCGGCTCTTGTTTTTTAGTAATTGACAGTTTCCATTGCGGATGCTATATTTTTCTTATCAAGTGTCTGATGAGCGCAGACCGGAAAGGAGCTTTAAAAGTATGATTGTTCGTGAGGTTGAGACCGGCTAACTGAATACGGGCGCGAATAAAAATGGGGGCTACAGACCTCCCGGTTTGGTGCGCGCATTTTTAAGTAACTTTCGAGATATGGTAACCGCAGGATGCAGCCATGACGAGAGCTGCTTTGCTGCGGTATTTTTGCGCCCTTTTTCAGTTAGTAAAGCATGTAAAATAACTGAATCTGGAGGAAATTGACATTGAATATTAACGATTACGGCACTTTGCCGGATTATAAAAATCTGCCGGGTATTCCGGCCCGCGTCACCGCCCAGCATAAGGAGCGGTATGAAATCGTCTGCCGGCATGGCATCACCCATGCCCGCTTAAAAACAAAAGAATATTTTGTCGATACACAGGATTTTCCCACCACCGGCGACTTTGTCATGATCAACTACATTGAAAACGGTGACAGCCAGATCATTGCCACGCTCCCCCGCAAAAGCCTTTTCTCCCGTCGGGAGCCGGGTCCCGTTCCGCGGGATCAGGCGGTGGCTGCCAATTTTGATTATGTGTTCATCATGCAGTCCCTGAACTTAGACTTTAACCCCAAGCGGCTGGAACGGTATCTGACTTTAAGCTGGCAGTCCGGCGCGGTGCCTGTGATTCTGCTGACCAAGGCAGACCTTGTGGAGGATTACTGGGATTATCTGACGCAGGTGGAGCGGGTCGCTGCCGGCGTCAACACCCATGTAGTCAGCGCCCACACGGGCTTCGGTCTGAACCGTCTGGGGGCCTACCTGCAGCCCGGTAAGACCGTGGTCTTCTTAGGCTCTTCCGGTGTGGGCAAGTCCAGTCTTGTGAACGCGCTGGCGGGCGAGGAAATCATGGCGGTCTCAGCCATCCGTGAGGATGACTCTAAGGGCCGCCACACCACCACCCACCGGCAGCTAATCCGGCTTCAGAGCGGTGTGCTGATCATCGACACCCCCGGCATGCGCGAACTTGGCATGTGGGACGTGTCCGAAGGACTTTCCGATGCTTTTTCCGATGTGGAAAGCTATCTTGGCCGATGCCGCTTCTCCGACTGTTCCCATGACCGGGAGCCGGGCTGCGCCATCAAGGCAGCCATCGCCGCCGGAGAGCTTGACGTACAGCGCTGGGAAAGCTACCGGAAGCTGAAAGAAGAAGCGGTGGACAAGGCAGAAATGCTCCGCCGCAAGAATGAATGGAGCAAGGGCGTTGCAAAATTTACGAAGCAGAGAAAAAAGGAGATCTGGTAATATGAGAATCATCAAATCTATGGAAAATAAATATCTGCTGCCCAGTCTGGAGCTGGTGGAAGCAGTATTCACCGCCCATTCCGATGCAGAGGAAGGCAAGCTTGTCCGCTCCCTTGTGGAGGAAATCCGCAGCAAGCGGTTTTATGCGCCGGAGCTGGAGCTGATCATGGTGGAAAGCGACACCGACGAAGTCATCGGCTATGTGAATTTCTCCCGCTTCCATCTGGACGGAAAGTATGAGAATGAACTGCTGCTCCTGAGTCCTGTTGCGGTGAAGACTGCGCTGCAGCGGCAGCATATTTCCAAAGAACTGATCGAATACGGCTTCGAAAAAGCAAAGGCGCTGGGCTACACGGCCGTCATCGTGGAGGGCAACCCCATGAACTACCGTAGCCGCGGCTTCGTAACCTCCTGCGATTTCGGCATCGTTGCCCACGAGTCCGTGGGTCTTCCCGCTCCGGAATGCATGATGGTGAAGGAATTGGTTCCCGGCGCACTGGCGCATATTCACGGCACCGTTTCCTATCACGATTACAACTGCCTGACCTAAAAGAAACTGCCGCCCGAAAGGGCGGCAGACTTTTTATGCTTTTACCTTCTTTTTGAAAATCAGGCTGCGCAGCAGCAGGATGTTGATGGCGATCATGAACACAAACACGATGGCCAGCGTCATATAGGGCTTGGTCGGCGCCATGGTTGCCAGCAGCAGAATCGGGAAGCCAAAGACCATGGCGGGGAAATTCTGGTAGACCAGATTATCCGCCACAGGGGTCTTGAAATCGCCGTCGATCTCACGCAGCAAAATCACACCGGTGGATGCGGTGCCGGTGAGCATGCCGTACATAGCCAGGAACTGCTGCTCCGCATAAGCGGGGAACAGCTTATGACAGACGAAGTGGACATAAATGTAAGTCACCACAAGGCCCACAACACCCATGATCAGCAGCACCAGCCAGTACTTGCCGATGATGCCCATGCGGATGGCCGCAATGGATGCCGTGACCATGATGTCATAGAAGAAGTTGGTGGCACGGGTCAGCAGGAAGTCATTGGTATAGCTGCGGTGAATGATGTTGCGCTTGCGGCAGGCATTGATCACCGTTTTGACCAGCGTACCGGAAAGCACACCCAGCAGGAAGTTGAAGCCGTAAATGGTTGCGCGCATACCGGGAAGCAGACTGCCCAACACGAACATCATGGCATAGGCGATCGTATAAGCTACCACGATCAGGGCGATCTGGATGGTGAACTTGTCGATGGATTCCTGCATGGGAATCTCATTCTGGCCCTCAACCGTTTCATTGGTCACACCGGAACCTCTGTCCAGCTTGATCTTACCCTGTCTTTTGATGATATTCAGGTGGATGACACCGCCGATGCTGGCGCTTAAGAAGCCCATGGAGGCCACGGTCAGACCGAAGCTCTTACCGCCCACAAAGCCGTAATCCAGCTCATAGATGCCGCCGTAGTTCATTGCCTGTCCGGGGCCCTGGCCGTAGCCCAGAGCCAGCAGCAGGCCGGCAGCCTCCAGCAGATCCTTCATGAAAGCAGCACAGATGATACAAACAACCATACCCACAAAGGCCTGCAGCAGATAGGTAGCCACAGTGGTCAGACCGGTATTGAAAATCTCTGTGTTACGTTCTTTTGTGAACTTGCTGCCGCTGGATTTCAGGGCAGATGCCGTGAAGCCCAGAGCCAGCATATGGTAAGTAATCAGTTCCAGCCATGCGGTGCCGTTGCCGCCGAAAAAGGCTGTATTGAACAGTTCCTGCCCCGTGATTCCGTTGTAGGCTGCGGAAATCACCAGCAGAATACCGCCGCCCAGTACGGACGTGGGAATCAGCGATGCTTCCAGTGCAGGAATGGAGCGCTTGAGCATCTGGGCAATCAACAAGCTGCCCAGCAGCACAGAAATCAGATTAAAGAAGCCCCATGAACTAAAGTCCCAAAAATTCATTGTTGTCACCTGCCGTTTCGTTTTTATAGCGATGGAAGAAATGTACGTACTTCAGCGCATTGAACCGCTTGCCGCCCTTCAGCTGCAGCAGTTCCTTGCCGAAGTAGATATTCAGCTTGTTCTTGCCCAGAACCACCACCGCACCCGTTTCCCCGAAGGGCATCACGCGGTCGTCCACCACAATGCGGTCGCCATAAAGCTGCACAGTTGCTTCCTTGTTCAGCAGCTGCTTACGCTTGTTGGGAATCACCAGACTGCAGCGGGCGGTTTCCGTATAGAGGGGTGCTTCCGTCAGTTCGGTCAGATTTGTATGGTTGATGTAGCTGCTCTGCCAATCGTACCAATCCGCCACGAACCGGTGGGGAAATTCGCAATCCACACCCTGCAGTTCCTTAGTGGGCAGGTGGCGGATCTTGCGGCCGCACTTGATGCAGTGGATGATGTCGCCGTGGCTTTCAAAGGTGGTCAGGCCGCACCAGGGACAGACGTACATGGCGCGCTCCAAAAATTCTGCATTCTTTTTATGGCGGAAGCTGCCGGTTACGCGGCCTTCATCCACCCACAGTTCCTCTTTGATCAGCGCAAACAGTTCTTCACTGCTCATGTCCGCATATGCTTCCGGCTCCACCACGCGGCTGACGAAGCTGCGCATCTTGCCGCGGCGCACCACGTCACTCCAGCGGGGATGGGCACCGTAGCCGCCCTCAATGCGGAAGATTGCCAGAGGCATTCCCAGTTTTTTCACCAGCGATGCAATGCCGGGCTTCATGTACAGGGTTCTGCCGTGATAGGTACGGTTGCCCTCCGGTGCCAGCGCGATGCTGCCACCCTCTCTTGCAACCTTGATGCAGTTTTTCACCGCCTGCAAATCCAGCGTCTGTTTCTTGATGGGAATCGGCGCTCCCACATAACGGATAATATCGGAAATCCAGCCCTTGGAGAACAGATCCTCACTGGCGATAAAGTACACGGGACGGTTAAAGGTCAGGCTTACAAAAAACTGATCGAATGCCGTCTGGTGATTCATGATGATCAGATAAGGACGATTCCCCTGCTGATCGAACTTTTCAATTTTGATGCCGTATTTCCAGCGGCAGTACAAGCCCAGCGGATAACGCGCCAGTGCTACGATCACTTTATGCCGGAGCTTCAGCCATTGATTGTTCTGCTGCATAATGAACCTCTTATTCTCCCATCTGCTCATAAAGCAGAAATATTACCACCTTAAAAAGGTATCATATTCTGGTGGTATTTGTCAAATTTTTTTACTTTCCCGCCCTCCGTCCGGATGTCCTCCCGCAGATACCTATGTACATGTTGTTTGCGTCATTCTTTTTCCTTTTCACATCGAAATATCCGTTTCTTTTTGCATCGAATTCTGACCGCAGAATTAAAAAGGTATTTCGCATACTCCGGCCTGTTCGCCCATCCGCTGATGCCCTCTCATTTCAGTTTGGGAGAGTTTCCTTTTTGCGCTTCTGCAGACTTTGTCTCAACCCACTGCTGTCTATCGACGCAATAATCTGAGTTCCGGGTGCTGGTGTGGCCGGAACAAAAGAAAAAGAGGTTGCCATCAGCAACCTCTTTAACTCCTTACAATCTGCCATAACGCTGGGTCATGCTGTAAATCTGCTTCGTCAGGGATTCCGTTATGAAGTCTTTTTGTGCGCGCCAGGTCCAGTTTCCGGATGAAAGTGTTCCCGGGAAATTCATTCGTGCACAACCACCCAATTCCAGATAATCCTGCATCTGTATCACACAAAGCTTGCTGACCGAGCCCATAGCACCGCGGATCATGCCCCGGGAAAACCCTTCTTCTTCATTGAGTCCCAAGTAATCCTTTGCCAGTGCCACATCCTCCGGATCCGCTTCCTGAAGCCACTGTGCAAGCGTCATATTATCGTGCGTGCCCACATAGCAAACCGAATTGACCGGATAGGTATGGGGCAGATAATCCGATGCTTCACGGGAGTCAAAAGCAAACTGCAGAACTTTCATGCTGGGATAACCGGAGTCCAGCTGAAGCTGACGGACCTCCGATGTAACATAGCCCAAATCTTCCGCTATGAAGTCCAGATCCGGTAGAGCCTCCTGAACAGCCCGAACATAATCCAGACCAGGTCCCTGCTTCCATTCACCGCCGGCGGCAGTTTTATCTCCGGCAGGGACAGACCAATAGCTTTCAAATCCTCTAAAATGGTCCAGCCGAACTACATCATACATTTTGGCAGCGGCGGACAAACGACGAATCCACCATGTAAATCCGGTTTCCTTCATCTTATCCCAATTATACAGGGGATTGCCCCAGAGCTGGCCATCGGCCGTAAAGGAATCCGGCGGGCAACCTGCAACCGCTGTAGGCCGGCAATTGCCGTCAAGCTGAAACAGTCCGGGTGCAGACCACGCATCCACAGAATCCAGCGGAACATAAATCGGCACATCGCCAATAATCTTGATTCCTCTTTGGTTTGCATAACTGCGCAATGCCTTCCATTGCCGGAAGAACTGGTACTGCAGGAAGTAATGGAACTGAACGGAATCATGCATTTCCTGATGGGCACAGCGAAGCATTCCCGGGATCCGTTTCATCAGACTAATGGACCATTCATACCACGGACGGCCGTGGTTCTTTTCTTTCAGGGACATAAACAGTCCGTAATCTTCCAGCCAATCCGCGTTTTCAGCGAGAAACCGGCGGTACTCATCATTTTCAGAAAATCGCTCATAGGCCAGATGCAGTAGTTTACAGCGATTTTCAAAGAGGCACCCAAAATCCACACGGGTTTCATCCCGGTACCAGCTTACCGCATCCACTTCCCCCTGCAGGAGCAGTTGCTCTTCAACCAGCATATCCAAATCAATCAGATAATGATTGCCGGCAAAGGAAGAAAACGACTGATACGGAGAGTCACCGTAGCCGGTAGGATTCAGCGGAAGAACCTGCCAATAGGATTGACCCGCGCTATGCAGGAAGTCCACAAATTCATAAGCACACTTTCCCATACTGCCAATGCCGTATGGGCTGGGTAATGATGTGACGTGCATCAAGATTCCACTTTTTCTCATAATTCTCTCCTTAGTCATCATCAATACGTCTGGTACTTTCCCGTTGATGCAGCGCGTAAGGAACGGCTTCATGGCAAGCATATCCGCCATGTTCGATACGCTCAATTAGAATCTCCACGCTTCTCTGGGCCATTTTCTGCGCCGACTGGATGACAGTGGACAGTTCCGGAACCAGAAACGAGCCTAACCGCAAGCCGTCATAGCCCATCACGGATACATCCTTCGGAACCCGCAGGCCATTATTATGAAGCGCCCGAATGGCACCAATGGCCATAACATCCGCGATGGCAAACAAGGCTGTAAACTTACGGCCATTTGCGATCAGCTGCTGCGTCGCATTGTAGCCGCCTTGATAGGAAAAGCGAACACCCTGATAGTCCAATTTTTCGTCATATTCAATTCCATGATTCCGGAAAGATTGCAGACATCCCTCATAGCGCAGGCGGCTGGTGTCGGACACTTCCCGGTCACCGCCCACGATAACAATTTTTCTGTGTCCAAGGGCAATCAGAGAATCCATTGCGCAGCGGGCGGCCTGTCGGTCATCGGTGGACACACTGGAGAGATTGTCAAACGGCAAACCGGATGCATCGTTGGATACCAATACACAAGGGATTCCAATTTTCCCAAAATCCTTCCGGAAATTCTGGCTGTTGCCGCCAAGGAAGAGAATACCAAGCGGCTTTTTTTCCCGGCACAGCTGGATCGCGCGCAGCACTTCGTTATTGTCCTCATCCATATAGTCCACATGGAGGGGATAGTGGGTCTTGTTGATCAGCGACTGGATGGTTTCAATCATTTCGGCAAACATCTCATTGGAAGTGCCTTTGACTACGACCAATATGGAGTTAGCGTGCTGTTTCAGCTGCTGTGCGTTGGTGTTGATCTGGAAACCGCATTCTTTTACCAGCCGGTTGATTTCTTCACGCGCCTTATCGCTGACATTGGGATGATTATTCAGTACTCTGGATACAGTGGCAACACTATATCCAGATTTTTCTGCCAAATCTTTGATGGTCATAAAATGACCTCCTTTTGCATGTTGTGGGATATCAGCCCTTTACAGCACCAGCCACAACACCTTTGATGATATGCTTCTGGCAGATCAGGTAAACGACGATGATGGGCAGAACGGTCAGCATGATACAGGCCATCATGGGACCCATTTCAACGCGGCCGTAGCTTCCCTTGAAGTACTGGATCAGAATCGGCACGGTGGTAAATTTCTTGCGGTCCAGAACCAGATAGGGCAGCAGATAGTCATTCCAGACCCACATAGTCTCCAGAATGCCGACAGAAATCATGGTGGGTTTCAGCACAGGAAGGACAATCATGAAGAAAGTCTGCAAGGGGTTGCAGCCGTCAATCATTGCCGCTTCCTCGATTTCCAGAGGAATCGATTTCATAAAACCTGCAAACATAAACACTGCCAAACCTGCGCCAAAGCCAAGATAGATCACCCAGATATTCCACGGAGTATTCAGCTTCAGCTGATCGGAGGTGGCTGCCAGGGTGAACATCAGCATCTGGAAGGGCACAACCATAGAAAATACGAACAGGAAATACACCAGTTTTGTGAAGATATTTTCAACACGGGTGATATACCAGGCGCACATGGAGCAAAACAGCAGAATCGCTGCCACGGAAGTGATGGTGATCACCAGACTGGTAAAAAATGCATCCACAAAGCCCTTGGAGCCTACTGCGTTGACATAGTTCTGCAGACCTGTAAATGTTTCTGCAGTGGGCAGATCAAAGGCGGTATTGGTAGAGATGGCGGTTTCTACCTTCAAGGAATTGAACAGGATCATGATGACGGGGTACACCCAGACAATGCTGAGAACCGTCAGAAGGATTGTCATCAGAGTATCGGAGATCGGTCTTTTATTCTTCATTACTGCTGCACCTCCTTGGAGCGGGTAGCCTTAAGCTGGATCATGGAAATAGCGATCACCATGATGCAGAACACCACTGCCTTGGCCTGGCCGATGCCCTTCCAGGCGGCGCCGGACCGGGCATAGAAGTTATTGTAGATGTTCAGAGCCAGCATTTCGGTAGCATGGTTGGGATCGCCGCCAGTCAGTGCCAGATTCTGGTCAAACAGCTTGAAAGAGTTGGTCAGCGTCAGGAACATGCAGATGGTGATGGAGGGCATCACGTTGGGGATCTTCACCTGGAACAGTGTCTGACGGGCAGTAGCGCCGTCGATTCGGGCGGCTTCGATCAGTTCCGTGGGAATAGCCTGAAGGCCTGCGATGTAAATGATCATCATATAGCCGATCTGCTGCCAGCACATCAGAATGATCATGCCCCAATAGCCGGCAGCGGTATTCAGAGCCAGCAGAGGTGCGCCCGCGAGACTCAGCACGCAGTTGATTAGGATATTCCAGATATAGCCCAGCACGATGCCGCCAATCAGATTGGGCATAAAATACACAGTGCGGAACACATTGGTACCCACAATTCCCTTCGTCAGGGCGAGTGCAATCGCAAAGGCCAGCACGTTGATCAGGATGGTGGATACCACAGTGAAGCTGGCCGTAAAGGTCAGAGAGTCCCAGAACTGGGCATCTTGAAACACCTTCACATAGTTGCCGATACCAACCCAGGTTGCCTTATTGATCGTTGTGAACTTGCAGAACGACAAATACAAGCCTTCAGCAAACGGCACTACAAAACCGATGATAAAGGCGCAGAATGTGGGCAGCACAAATAACGGCCACCACTTTTTCGTTGCTTTGATCAAGTGTATTTCCCCCTTATATATTTTCTAATATCAGAAGTCAACCGGCAGCTTTCCTACCGTCTCACTTCCGATATTATGAGAAGAGGGTGGGCAGTGGCCCACCCTCATTTTTAATTGGAAATTAGCCCAGCAGAGCGTACTCAGTAGCCCAGCCGTCAACGAATGCAGCAACGACAGCGGCCCAGTTGTCATCGGTCTGCTCAGCAGCGTAAGCAGTCAGAGCGGAACCGACACCGTTCTTCCACTCTTCGGAAGGCATGGTGGTGAAGGTCCAGGAGACAGGGTTCTTGCCTGCAGCAGTGTAAGCGACGTCCTGCTTGACGAACAGGTTTGCAGCCTCAGCAGCGGTGTCGAAGGGGATAACGAAGCCCATGTCGTTAGCCAGAGCCTCAGCGCCCTCGGTGACGCACCAGTTGATGAAGGTCAGAGTTGCAGCGATGTCTTCCTCGGAAGCATCCTTGTTGACACACCAGAAGTTCTCACAACCGGTGCACAGACCCTGGTTAGCTTCGTCGCCAGCACCGACATAGATGGGGATCATAACCAGCTCGTCATCGGTGAAGGTGCCCTTCAGGTTGCCGTATTCCCAGGAACCGTTCTGGAAGAAGACAGCCTGGCCTGCCAGGAACTCGTTACGGGAGTCGTCGCCGGTCTTAGCGGACAGCTCAGCGGGATCGCAGGTGGAGTTGTTGATGTACAGATCAAAGATCTGGCGGTAGTTGTCCAGATGAGAACCCTTGATGGTCTTGGTGGTGTTGATGCCGTCTGCCTGATACTCAAAGTAGATGGGCAGGTTAGCCAGATGGGTCTTGAATCTCCAGTCGGAGGAGGAGTCCATACCGGTGGAGGAGAATGCAGCGAAGCCCAGCTCCGCGGAGCGAGCGGTGATGTCCTCAGCAACCTTCTTCAGGTCATCGAAGGAAGCGATGTCTTCGACCTTGTAGCCTGCTTTTTCCAGCAGAGCCTTGTTGGTGATCAGACCATAGGACTCGATAACGTAACCGATAGCCATAACTGCATCGTCCTGCTTCAGGGCGAAGGAGTCGTTGGACAGGTGGCTGTAAATGTCGGTGCCGGACAGGTCGTAGCAATAGTCAGCCCAGTTAGCCAGAGCGTTGGGGCCGTTGACCTGGAACAGTGTGGGAGCCTCAGTCTTGCCCATTTCGGCCATCAGAGTCTCTTCGTAGGTGCCGGAAGCAGCGGTCAGAACAGTAACAGGAACACCGGTCAGCTTGGTATACTCAGCTGCCAGCTTCTGCCAAGCTTCATCCTGCTCGGGCTTGAAGTTCAGGTAGTAAACGGAACCGGTAGCTGCGGGAGTCTCTTCCACGGGAGCCTCGGTAGCAGCGGGAGCTTCAGCCTTGGGAGCTTCAGCCTTGGGAGCTTCAGTAGCAGCGGGGGCAGTGTTACCACCGCAAGCAACCAGACCAAGAACCATGACCAGAGCCAGCAGCATTGCAATCAGCTTTTTCATTGTTTTTCCTCCTAGATGTGTTGTTTGATATATGCTCAATCGGTCAAAGCCGTATAAGCCAGTGTTGATTCTGTTTCGCAGGTAACAAAACAAGGGCAAACAAGGGGAATATGCGTTTTCCTGCATTTGTGAAAACGGTTTCATTCCCTGTGCCTTTAATATAGCTCGGTCAACTTCCAAATGCAACCAGAAATTCCTTTCGCTGCAAACAATCTCCAGTTTATATAATTAATCTTTCATTATTTTGTGCATATTGTATGTTCCGCTTTTCGTAAACGGTTACATATATGATTTGTGAATATTCAGAAAAGAGCCTATGTTCTATGTCCGGTGTTTACAAAGGGGAATCTTTCTCCCTCAAGCAGTGAAACAGCAGCAGAACGCAGAGGTCGATCTCACGCAGCAGAAGCGAATCAGGAAGCTTGAACCGGTTGTCCTCTTTTCGTCTCCCAAATTCGATCGAAAGGGTTTCCTTTTTCTTCCGCAGGCATGCCATTCTATTATTTTATCTCAAACCTCCTGCTGCCTATCGACGAAGTGCCATTTCCATGCTATAATGCCCTTACTTAAGCAATAAAGGAGACTCCTGCTATGAGCGAACAACCCAAAAACCTCATATTAGTGCCGGTCTGTTGGCTCATGTTCGTGCAAGCAGACGAGCACCACATATAGAAGCGTAAATCCCCGGTTCGAAAACCGGGGATTTTTCATACCCTGTGGAGTCAAAACTATTTTAAGGGATAAAAACGCCACCATATGTTGTGGTGGGATGCAGGGCATTTCCACAATATATGGTGGCCGAGAATCAGGATTTAGCTTTGCAGCCGTTTTCAGCGTCACAAACAAGGTAGGCATCGATAAAAACATTTCTGTCGGCTACGAAGGCAAATGCATCACTTAAGGGTAATGTCACCCACTTTTTTCAACAAGAGTTGAAAATCAGTTGCAGGTCAGTTGACAATACCGTGCTATGATCTCACCACAACATGAAAGGAAGGGATTATTCTTATGTTGAAGGTCAAAATTACCTGTGATTCCACCTGCGATTTGACCCCTGAACTCTATGCCCGTTACGGCGTTTCCGTAATTCCCTTATGCGTGGCACTGGGAGACCGGCTCTGCCGGGACGGGGAGGATATTGCACCGGAAGAACTGTTTTCCTATGTAGAGGAAACCGGGAAGCTGCCCACCACTTCTGCCATTTCCGTGGGAGAATACACGGATTTCTTCCGCCCTCTGGTCGAGAATGGCTATGAAGTCGTACATATCAACCTGTCTTCTGAACTGTCCTCCAGCCATCAGAATGCGCGCATTGCGGCACAGGCAGTTGGAAATGTATCCGTTGTTGACTCCCAAAGCCTTTCTACCGGCTCCGGGCACCTTGTGGTTCTGGCCGCAGAGCTGGCTTCCGCCGGATATGACGGTGCCTATATTGCCAAAGCGCTGAATGATATGAAAGGTCATCTGGATGTCAGCTTTGTTCTGCAGACGCTGGATTACCTGCACAAGGGCGGACGCTGCAATGGTATCGCCCGGTTTGGTGCCAATATGCTGAAGCTGCGGCCGGAGATCATCATGGAGAACGGTACGCTGCATGTTGGCAGGCTCTACCGGGGCTCCATGGAAAAATCCATTCTGGATTATGTCCGGTGCCGGCTGGAAGGTGCCGGTCAGGTGAATTATGACCGGATCTTTGTGACCCATTCCGGCGTTCCCAGGGAGATCGTCGATCAGGTCATTGCGCTGGTAAAGGAACTGCATCCCTTTGAGGAAGTCATCGAGACAATAGCCGGCAGCACCATTTCCTGCCACTGCGGCCCTTGCTGCCTGGGTGTGCTGTTTTTCCGAAAGTGAGGGAAGCATGCTGAAAGAGAGAATCATAACCGGCGCTGGCCTGACCTGCGCCATTGCCGCTGTATTGCTGTTATCCGGACATATCTGGTTTCTGAAAGCCGTGTCCGCAATGCTCAGCATCATCGCAGCTTGGGAATTGTGTCGGGCAGGCGGATATCTGCAGCAGAAGGCATTTTTGTGGGGCACACTGACCGCCGCTGTATTTTTCGCACTTCTTGGAACTGCCGCGCCAGCAGGCGTGGTGCTGCTGCTTGCCCTTACCGCTGCGGTCTTTCTGATATGCCGGGTGCAGAATTTGACGAAGGCGCCTAAGGGAATCATCTTCCTCACCGCCTCCGTAGGTGCCTATTTCTTCGGCCTTCTGGCCCCGCTTCGGGAACAGGCCCAGGGCTTTTGGCTGCTTTCTATGGTGATTCTGATTCCGGTGCTTACGGATGTAGGCGCATTCCTATTGGGAACCCGGTTCGGAAAGCACAAGCTCGCTCCCATCGTCAGCCCCCATAAGACCTGGGAAGGCGCCGCCGGCGGAACGGCCTGTGCGGTTGTACTGCTGGCAGCCGCAGCGTGGATTCTGCGGCGAAGCGGAATCGTGTCTGTGCGGATGCCTTATCTGACAGTTTATCTGCTGACGGCATCCTGTCTTTCCCAGCTGGGCGACCTGACCTTTTCCGCCATCAAACGGATTACCGGAATCAAGGACTACGGAACCCTGCTTCCGGGACACGGCGGAATTCTGGACCGTTTCGACAGTCTGGTGTTTGTGATTCCCTTTACCGTGTTTGTAACCCGGTGTTTCGGCCCTCTGGTTTCCTAAGGGTCCTGAATACCGCAGGAGGTGCAAACTGTGAAGGTGAAATTTCTGATGCGCGCAGCCCGCAGAACTTTTTCCAATACGGTGGAGCATGAGATTGGAAAAAGCGCCGCTGCACTGACTTACTATCTTCTCTTTGCCATGTTTCCCATACTGATTTTTATCAACAGCCTTTTGGGTATGCTTAATTGGAATGTGACAGCCATTTCCAATGTCCTGCTTCCGGTTCTGCCAAGGGAGGTTGTCTCCATGCTGGAGGCCTATCTGACCTATATCCGTGGGGAATCCAGTTCCGTTTTGCTCTGGTTCTCCCTGGCGTTTTCCGTTTGGTTTCCCCTCCGGGCGGTGAGAAGCCTTACCAACGATGTGCGCCTTGCTTATCAGCTTGGCAAGCCCGCAAATCCTGTGGGATATGCCCTTCGGCAGATGGTATTCACCCTTGTCTTTCTGGTGATTGTCACCCTGACACTTCTTCTGTGTGTCCTTGGCAGGCGGTTTCTTTCCGCCGCTGCGGGCTGGCTGAAGCTGGGGCAGCGCCTGAGGATACCGGCATCGGGTCTAAACCTCTGGCAGTATTTCCGGTTCCTGCTGCTGGGTGCTTTGATGTTCCTGATTCTGGTGCTGCTGTATACCGTTGCCCAGGATAAGCGGCCTCCCATCAGGACACTGCTGCCGGGGATCGCTCTTTCGCTGGTTTCCTGGCTGGTTATCAGCATGGGCTTTTCCCTGTATGTTGAGAATTTCGGAAAATATTCCATAATCTATGGTGCTCTGGGTACCGTAATCGTTTTGCTGATCTGGCTGTACATGACATCCTTTCTCCTGATTCTGGGGGCTGAATTTAACGCCGCCCTGGCACAAGCAGGAGAATCTAATCACGCTTCATGCAGCGAAATTCAGCCCTCAGTCAATCGCGTAATCTCTTAAGGAGGCCCCTATGAACAAATCTAAGAAAAACCTGTTGATCGGTTCCGGAATTACCGCCGGCGTTGTCTCAGCTGCCGCTGCGGTATCCCACGGTGTTACCAAAAAGCTGACATCGATTGCCATGGACAGACCGACGCCGAACGTCAGTGAGAAAGCCGCATCTGCCGTTTCGGGAACGGATTATCAGTCCCCATTTTCCTTAAAGCGAAAGGAAGCAGCAGAACGCCTGCTGGAAAAAGAACATGAGCTGGTGGAGCTGGAAGCCAGAGATGGAGAACACCTGGTGGGACATTGGTTCTGCCGTGAAACTGCTGAGAGAACCATTGTGGCGATGCATGGCTGGCGCTCTTCCTGGGCAGCTGACTTTGGCCTGATTGCTGACTTCCTGCTGAATCACGGCTGCAATATCCTGTTTGCCGAACAGCGGGGGCAAAACCAAAGCGGCGGCGACTATATCGGCTTTGGCCTGCTGGAGCGCTATGACTGTGCGGACTGGGCCGCCTGGGTTCAGGAGCGGTGCCCGCTGCCAATCTATCTCAGCGGCATTTCCATGGGAGCCGCCACGGTGCTGATGGCATCCGGACTGCCCCTTCCGAAGAATGTCCGGGGCATTGTGGCAGACTGCGGATACACCTCTCCCCATGCCATCTGGGAGCATGTGGCAACAGATAACCTGCACCTGTCCTACAGTGATGCCCGCAGGAAAACCATTGATGCCATCTGTGAGCAGCGTCTGAAGGGAGAATCCGCAAATTATTCCTGTGAGGATGCTCTGAAGGAATGTAAAGTTCCCGTCCTGTTTGTGCACGGAAGCGATGACCGCTTTGTACCCGTGGAGATGACCTATCAGAATTACAAAGCCTGCGCCAGTGAAAAGCGGCTGCTGATCGTTCCCGGAGCAGGTCACGGAGAAAGTTACTATCTGGAACCGGATAACTATGAACAGGCCGTATTGCAGTTCTGGAAGGCCTTTGACCGGGGAGGAGAAGTGAAATCATGAGCATCTTTTTAACCCTTGCGTATTTATTCTTCATCGGCAGCGTTTTTGGCTGGGTTCTGGAGCTGTTCTACCGAAACCTGAC
>JBGVFB010000047.1:0-6293 GCA_045120675.1 Faecousia sp.
CACCGGCAAGTATGTGCAGGCTTACTTCCAGTACGACTCCAAGAAGACCGGCGGCGTCACCGTTTCCCACCTGCGTTTCGGCGACAAGTCCATCAAGTCCCCCTACTACATCAACAAGGCTGACTTCGTGGCTTGCCACAATCCCTCCTACATCACCAAGGGCTTCAAGATTGTTCAGGACGTTAAGCCCGGCGGCGTGTTCCTGATCAACTGCCAGTGGTCTCTGGAGGAGCTGGAGCATCATCTGGATGCAGCTTCCAAGCGTTACATCGCTGAGAACAACATTCAGCTGTACACCATCAACGCTATCGATCTGGCCATCAAGGTCGGCATGGGTAAGCGTACCAACACCATCCTGCAGTCCGCATTCTTCTCTCTGGCTAAGGTTATGCCCGCCGAGGAAGCAATCAAGTACATGAAGGACGCTGCTGAGAAGTCCTACGCTAAGAAGGGTATGGACGTCGTTGAATGCAACTGGAAGGCTATCGACGCAGGCGCTACCGCTTACGAGAAGGTCGCTGTTCCCGCTGCATGGGCAACTGCCGAGGACAAGAAGGTTGAAGTGGTTCTGGAAGGCGCTGCTGATACCATCGCTGTCGCTAAGAACATCATGATGCCCGCTGGCAAGATGGACGGCTACTCCCTGCCCGTTTCCGCTTTCGCAGGTCTGGAAGACGGCCAGTTCCCCCTGGGCGTTGCAGCTTACGAGAAGCGCGGCGTTGCTGTTACCGTTCCTCACTGGGACGAAACCAAGTGCATTCAGTGTAACAACTGTGCATATGTCTGCCCCCATGCTACCATCCGTCCCTACGCTCTGACCGAGGCTGAAGTGGCTGCCGCTCCCGCTGGCACCCGCGTTGTCCCCGTCAAGGCTGGCAAGGGCAAGGGCGTTTACTCCTACACCATGGCTGTTTCGCCCCTGGACTGCATGGGCTGCGGCGTCTGTGTCGGTGTCTGCCCCACCAAGGCTATCGCTATGGTTCCTCAGGAGCAGGAGCTGGCCGAGCAGGATGTCTTCAACTACATGGTATCCAAGGTCGCTCGCAAGCCCGAAATGGAAGACAATACCGTTAAGGGTTCTCAGTTCCGCAAGCCTCTGCTCGAGTTCTCCGGCTCCTGCGCTGGCTGTGCTGAAACTTCCTACGCTCGTCTGGTAACTCAGCTGTTCGGCGATCGTATGTACATCTCCAATGCTACCGGCTGTTCCTCCATCTGGGGCGGTCCCGCAGCTACCTCTCCCTACTGCGTCAACGAGAACGGCCACGGCCCCGCTTGGGCTAACTCCCTGTTCGAGGACAACGCAGAGCATGGTCTGGGTATGTACACCGCTCAGGCTGTCATCCGCGAGTCCCTGGCTAACAAGGTCCGTAAGGTCATGGAGACCACCGTCTGTGACGAGCGCAAGGCCGCTTGCCAGGCATGGCTGGACACCTACAACGACGGCGAAGCTAACAAGGCTGCTACCAAGGCTCTGATTGAGAATCTGGAAGCTAAGGTTTGCTGCGACACCGTTGCTGACATCCTGTCCAAGAAGGAATACCTGTCCAAGAAGTCCATCTGGATCTTCGGCGGCGACGGCTGGGCATACGACATCGGCTTCGGCGGTGTTGACCATGTTCTGGCTTCCAACAAGGACGTCAACATCTTCGTCTTCGATACCGAAGTTTACTCCAACACCGGCGGTCAGGCTTCCAAGGCTTCCAACATCGGCCAGGTTGCTCAGTTCGCAGCTTCCGGTAAGGAAACCAAGAAGAAGTCCCTGGCTGAGATTGCAATGAGCTACGGCTATGTTTACGTTGCTCAGATCGCTATGGGCGCAAATCAGGCTCAGACCATCAAGGCTATCTGCGAGGCAGAAGCTTACAACGGTCCTTCCCTGATCATCGGTTACGCTCCCTGTGAGATGCACTCCATCAAGGGCGGCATGACCAACTGCCAGGCTGAGATGAAGAAGGCTGTCGACTGCGGTTACTGGAACCTGTTCCGCTTCGATCCTTCCAAGGAGACCGGCAAGTTCCAGCTGGATTCCAAGGATCCCAAGGAAGGCTATCAGGCATTCCTGATGAACGAGGCCCGCTACTCCCGTCTGACCCGCGAGTTCCCCGAGCGTGCAACCGAGCTGTTCGCTAAGAACGAGGCTGCTGCTAAGGAGCGTTGGGAGCACCTGAAGAAGCTGGTCGAGATGTACAAGGACTAATCCTTCGTACGGATCATCATCCAACTAATTAAAAATGACCGCCCCCGGTAACGGGGGCGGTTTTTTAAGGAGATCAATATGATTTGTACCATCATTGATATTCGTGGTGACTACGCTTTCGTCAAATACGATGCTACCGGTGTAATTTCTGAAGTAGCAATTGCCTTACTCCCCTTTGGCGTTGACGTTGGTGACAAGCTAAAATTCGAGGATTTTGAATTTACCACCGTCTAACACAGCAAAGTATACAAACTCATAACACCTTCTTCATGCACTATTCACAATCCGCTGGTATATTATGGTCATGTTCGATGGTTCGAACAGCAATCTACCAGAAAAGGAGGTCAACTCATGAAGAAGAACGCTTGCTACTACATGCTGATGGCAGCATCCGCGATGGGTCACGAACTGACCGTTGAGGAACAGAAAATGCTGGCTAAGTTCATGCGCGCCTGATGCCGCGTAGTACATGAAGATAAAAAATCCGCTGACTAATGTCAGCGGATTTTAAATTATCCATAGTAGTCTTCCGGATGCAGGAGCAACCGTGTCACTTCATGAAATCCTGCTTCTCCGGCTTCTGTCACAACAGACTGAAATGCAGTCACGATACAAGCACATAAGGAAATACCAATGCCTGCAAGAAGAAACTCCGTTTCATGTCCGAATTGGAGAAACAGCAACAGATAAACTACAGTTGCATAAAAGAGGATCCAAAATGGGGACAGCATACCTTTTCCACGGATAAATCGTACATATGCTTTACCGTCAACATCTTTTACATATCCCCAGGCGCGATTGCACTCGCTGGTGATGCGCCGGTTCCATTCGTAGGGACTATGATAGGCAACGGAAAAGAACGGGCCGATGATTATGCCGGAAACATGTTCGTCAAAAAGCAAAAATGGGTTGCGGAAGGTCTGTTTCAGCTTGGAAAGATATTCTTTTCTACTGAGATCCGATTGCAACGCGTACACTTCCACTCCCCCGCTTTCTTATTCCTTTTCCTTCTTGGGATGCTTTTCAGCGTGTCTTGCAGCAAGTTCCTTCATCTGCTTCAGGAGTCGCTGCTCCTTCTTGCGCTCACGATTCTCCTTAAACTTGGATTTCAGTTCCGGCGGATGGTCACGCAGTTTGTCAGGATCAATTTGACGTGCTTCAACACGCTTTGTCGTAAATTCGCGCAGCAAGGTGTAAAGCACAGAGGAAATCGGTATCATCACCAGCATACCGGCAATGCCCATCAGGTCTCCACCAATCGTAACTGCAACCAGAACCCACATGCCGGGCAGGCCAATGGACGTACCGACTACCTTGGGATAGATCAGATTGCCTTCAATCTGCTGCAGCACGAGGAACATGGCAACGAAAATCAGAGCCTGGAATGGGTCATTCACCAGAATGAAGAATGTGCCCAGAATACAGCCGACAAAAGCACCAACGATGGGAACCAGTGCGGTGATTGCAATCAAAACACTGATCAGAGGAATGAACGGCAGCTTCAAAATGGCCATGGCCACAGCAAACAGACAGCCAAGGATCAACGCTTCCAGACACTGACCGGAAATAAAATTCGAGAACGTAGAGTTGGTCAAGCGCATAACCCGGATGGATTCATCACAGAACCGCTCCGGCAGGAATGCATAGAGAATACGTCTTCCCTGCCGTGCCAGAATCTCTTTTCTCGCAAGGCAGTAAAGAGAAAACACCAGTCCGATGACGATATCCACAATTGCACTGGTCACACCGCCCACAGCTGAGAATGCACCGGTGGCAATCAGGGACACGCTGTTCTTGAGCATGGTAACTGCCTTCTGAATCAATCCGGACCAGTCAAGACTCTGCAGTCCTGTCGTACTGGACACCCACTGAAGCAGTTCCGGATTCTCTTCCAAAAAAGCAAGGACGAGTCTTTCCATTCGCTGGAAAAAGTCAGTCAATTTCGGAATCAAAGACTGAATGGTTTCCGTGATCTGCGGAATCAACAGCCAGATGACACCGGCAATCACCAGAATGATCAATACAAATGTCAGAATAATGGATGCCGTGCGCCGCAAACCATCCTTACGAATAAACATCAGCTGACGCTCCAGCGCGCGCATGGGAACGTTCATAATAAACGCAATGGCTGCGCCCAAGACGAACGGTGACAACACACCAACAAGTCCGGTCCAGAGATTACGGAACTGCTCCGTTTCATGCAGCACCCAGTAAAATGCTATGGCACCAAGTGCAATCATAAAGATATTGCGAACTGTCTTTTTATCAATTTGCAAAAGCCATACCCCCTCACACTGCCATTATAACCCAGTAATCTGCAAAAATCCAGTAAACAAGCTGTAAATATTACAGAGTTGCGATCCGTTCCAGTTCATGGCACAGCGCATCCACGTTCTCCTGGGTGGATGCCCAGCTTGTGCAGAAACGTACGGCGCGGTGGTTTTCGTCAACGCGTTCCATTTCCGTAAACATGAAATTTTTAGCCAGTTCATCGAGGAATGCATCAGGCAAAATCGGGAAAATCTGGTTGGTGGTACCGGGAACCAGATAAGAAACTCCCAATCCATTTAAAGTATCGCGGATTTGATTTGCAAGGTGCACTGCATGAGTGCCAAGTTCAAAATACAGATTGTCCTCAAACAAAGCAGCAAACTGCACGCCCAGCAGTCTGCCCTTTGCCAGCATGCCACCGCGCTGTTTGATCAGGTACCGGAAATCTTCCTTAAGCGCAGGATTCGTAATTACAACTGCCTCGCCGAAGAGTGCACCAACCTTTGTACCTCCAATATAGAACACGTCACACAGACGAGCAAGATCCGGCAGTGTCACATCATTTTCTGCCGCTGCCAGACCGTAGCCCAGACGGGCGCCGTCAACAAACAAATACAAACCGAATTCCTTGCAGGCCGCGGACAGTGCTTCCAATTCGGAAAGGGTATATAGTGTTCCCAACTCCGTGGGTGTGGAAATATAAACCAGCTTCGGCTGCGCCTCATGTTCAAAACTGCCGGAAGCACGATGGGTTCCTACCGCAGTGCGCACCTGTGCAGCAGTGATCTTGCCGTCGCCGGATGGAACACCGATAACCTTGTGGCCGGTTGCTTCCACGGCACCGGTTTCATGAACGTTGATATGTCCGGAAGCTGCGCAAAGCGCTGCCTGATGGGGACGCAGTGCTGCTGCAATCACAGTCAAATTAGCTTGGGTACCACCGACAAGAAAATGGACCGCCAGATCATCTCGACCGCACACTTTGCGGATCAGGCCAGCTGCCTGTGCGCAGTAGTGGTCCTCACCGTAGCCGGGGGTCTGTTCCAGATTGGTTGCAATCAATTTTTCGAGGACTTTTGCATGGCAGCCCTCGCTGTAGTCGTTGTGAAAATAAATCATAGGAATCCTCCTTGTTTTCTACCATTTTAGTCCCCTTGTCCAAATCTGTCAAGGACACATATTAAATGATTGCAGCGCATATGTTTCTTTAGCAGCACACAGCATCGGAGGGAAACATATGTCTGAAACCTTAGAGCAGCGAGCCTGCGAACTGGCTGTGTACATGATAGAAACCGGCGCCACCGTCCGGGCGGCAGCAAAACATTTTCACATATCAAAGTCTACGGTACATAAAGATTTATCGCAAAGACTTCCGAAGTATAACCAGATACTCTACTCACAGGTACGGAAAATCCTGGATCAGAACAAGCAGGAGCGTCATATCCGCGGCGGTCTTGCAACAAAGAAGAAATACAAAGGAACATAATATGGTTGCCTCAACCAGACGGTTGAGGCAACTTTTCTATAAATCATCTGCATCCTGAACCGGAATTTCATCCCGTTCGGGTGTTCGGCCGGTATAACTGCCAAGGGGATCAACAATAGGCTGGCCGGTTAAAATCCCACCAAATCCAAAGGGTGGAATCGGGAATGGAATCTTTACGTCTTTATTCTTTTTCATAGAAACACCTCCCTAAATATTTTTGTTCAAGAGTACCAATGCCCCCGGAAATCCAGCAGTATTGGCAACATTTGTCTAGGTTACATCAACCTCATACCAAGCCAATGAACATAGGTCCGCATCAAATCCATTGGATATGTGCGA
>JBGVFB010000048.1:0-59545 GCA_045120675.1 Faecousia sp.
CTTCAGGGAAATCAGACGGCTAAAATTTTGTTGAACGCCGCCCTTACATTGCCTGTATTGCTTTTGCATACGTTGGCGTAAGGTTGGCTTAACGGAGTGCGATTTTGAAGTATGGTACTTCAAAAAGTGATTGCGGCTCTAAGCTTTTTCGATTTTAGCTCAGTCCTGGGGCTTCATGGTGGGGAAAAGGATAACCTCACGGATGGTGTCGTTGTTGGTCAGCATCATAACGCAACGGTCGATGCCCATGCCCATGCCACCCGTGGGAGGCATACCATATTCCAGAGCATTCAGGAAATCGTCGTCCATCATTTCCGTTTCATCATCGCCGCGCTCACGCTGCTCAACCTGCTTCTGGAAACGCTCACGCTGGTCGATGGGATCGTTCAGTTCAGAGTAAGCATTTGCCAGCTCGCTGTGGCAGACAAACAGCTCGAAACGCTCGGTCAGTCTGGGATCCACAGGGGACTTCTTCGTCAGAGGAGAAACCTCCACAGGATACATGGTGATGAAGGTGGGCTGGATCAGGTGCTCCTCAACCTTCTGATCGAAGGTTGCGTACAGGGCATTACCCCAGGTCTTCTCAGCTGCGTCAGCCAGTTCGACACCCACGGAGTTTGCCAGAGCGACAGCCTCAGCATCATCAGAAACAGCGCCGAAGTCGATGCCCACATATTCCTTGACAGCATCCACCATGGACAGGCGGCGCCAGCCGGGAGCCAGATTGATCTTCTCACCCAGCCATTCCACTTCATAGGTACCCAGAATCTCCTTGGCAGCGCCGGAGATGATGCCCTCGGCAATGTCCATCATATCATGGAAATCAGCATAAGCCTGGTACAGCTCCACGGTGGTGAACTCGGGGTTATGCTTGGGGTCCATACCCTCGTTGCGGAAGATACGGCCGATCTCATAAACACGGTCCATACCGCCCACGATCAGACGCTTCAGGGGCAGCTCGGTCGCAATGCGCATGTACATATCAATGTCCAGCGTATTGTGGTGGGTGATAAAGGGACGGGCAGCAGCACCGCCGGCAATGGTATTCAGAACGGGAGTTTCCACTTCAATGTAGTTCATGTTGTCGAGATACTGACGCATGAACTTGATGAACTTGGAGCGGATGATGAAGTTCTGCTTGACCTCGGGATTGACCATCAGGTCCACATAGCGCTGACGGAAGCGCATTTCCTTGTCGGTCAGGCCGTGGTACTTTTCAGGCAGGGGCAGCAAAGACTTGGACAGCAGGGTGATGGAGGAAGTGCGGACAGAAATCTCGCCGGTCTTGGTCTTAAAGACTTTGCCTTCGCAGCCCAGAATATCGCCGATGTCGTTCTTCTTGAAGCGGTTGTATTCCTCTTCGCCCATCTCGTCGATCTTGACAAACAGCTGGATACGGCCGGTGCTGTCCTGCAGGTCGCAGAACATGACCTTGCCCTGACCGCGCTTGCTCATGAGGCGGCCGGCCACACGGACGGTCTGCTCTTCATAAGCTTCGTAATTTGCCTTGATTGCCGCAGAATCGGCAGTAAAATCAAACTTGGTGATCAGGAAGGGATCACGGCCTTCGGCCTGCAGAGCTGCCAGCTTGTCGCGGCGGATCTGGGCCTGCTCAGATACAGGCAGTTCAGCCTGGGGTACAAACTTTGCCATTGCTTAGCCCTCGCGAGAAACGCTGACGACCTTCATGGTGAAGGAGCCGGCAGGAGCATTGACGGTAAAGCTCTCACCTGCAGCCTTGCCGACAATGGCGCGGCCGAAGGGAGAATCGTCGGACAGCTTGAACTCCATGGGATTTGCTTCCTGAGAGCCGGTGATGCGGTAGGTGGTCTGACGGCCATTTGCATCCTCAACCACAACGCTGCAGCCCAGACCGACGCGGCCGGTAGCTTCGTTCTCATCTTCGATGATGACAGCGTGGGACAGGATGTCCTCGATCTCAGCAATACGGCCGTAGAGCTTTGCCTGCTCGTTCTTCGCAGCATCGTATTCGGAGTTTTCGGAAAGGTCACCGTAGGAACGGGCTTCTGCGATCATCGCAGCGATTTCGCGTTCGCGGGTGGTCTTCAGGTAGTTCAGTTCTTTTTCCAGATCAGCAAGACGCAGGCTGGTAATCTTAAATTCCTTTGCCATATTCAAAAATCCTTTCTCAGATAAAAATTTCCATAGCTCCCCACATTATAATTCAATTTAACCAAACAGTCAAGGTAAAATTCGTACATTTAGATAGAAAATCTGCTGCTACAACGACAAATCCGGAGTGCGCGTCGCGCACTCCGGCCGGTATGTAAGATCAGTCTTCAGGGAACAGACGCTGCAGGCAATACTTGATGATGGCACTGCGGGGAACAATGCCGATGAACGCATCCTTGTCATCGACTACGGGAACAAAATTCTGGGTACTGGCCCGCGACACCAGATCATGCATGGAAGTCGTCACGCGAACCGGTAAATACTCTTTGCGTCGGGAAATTTCCATAATACGGTGGGCTTCCGCCTGCCGCATGTCCATGTAGCACATATTTTTGATGGCCCACATCAGGTCACCCTCTGTCAAGGCTCCACGATATTCGCCACGTTTGTTTAGAATCGGCAGGGCCGCATAGCCCGCACTTTCCATTTTCTCCAAAGCCTGCCGGATTGTAAAATCATCATACAAATACACGCACATTGCCTTGGGCGTCAGAAAAAACAAAATATTATTCATAGGTTCTCCTTCTTGGTGTGCCGCTGTTGTTCTCCTTGCCACCAAGGATATTATAGCACAACCTCGTTAAGAATGTATGAAGTTTTATTGTAAATTCTGCCACCTATGTGCCAAATTATTACGACATTATTTGTTGATTTTTTACAATCAGGTATTGAATTTGAAGCCAGTGATGTCCAGTGTAGCGAAATAGTCGGCAGGTGTCTCCGCGCGGCGGATCAGCTTGAAGCTGCCGTCGGCATGCAGCAGCACCTCTGCGGAGCGCAGCTTGCCGTTATAGTTGTAGCCCATGGAATGGCCGTGAGCACCGGTGTCATGGATGACCAGAATATCACCGATGTCGATAGCAGGCAGGCTGCGTTCGATGGCAAACTTATCGTTATTCTCGCACAGACCGCCGGTCACGTCATAAACATGATCAAGGATCGCATCTTCCTTGCCCAGCACGGTAATATGGTGATATGCGCCGTACATGGCAGGACGCATCAGGTCTGCCGCACAGGCATCCACACCCACATACTCGCGGTAAATGTGCTTCTGATGCAGAACGGTGGTCACCAGATGGCCGTAAGGTGCCAGCATGAAACGGCCCAGCTCTGTGTAAATGGCGATGTCATTCATACCCTGCGGTGTCAGGATCTGCTCGTAACGGGTACGGACACCCTCACCGATGACGTTGATATTACAGCTGGGCTGCTCGGGGCGGTAGTCAACACCGATACCGCCGGAAAGGTTGACGAAAGAAATGTGGCAGCCGGTGGCATTGCGTAGGCGGACCGCCAGACGGAACAGGTTTGCTGCCAGTTCGGGATAGTACTCATTGGTGGTAGTATTGGAAGCGAGGAAGGCATGGATGCCAAAATGCTTGGTGCCCAGATTCATCAGGCGGTTGATGGCACCGGCCATCTGGTCTTCTGTCATGCCGTACTTTGCATCACGGGGCATATCCATGATGGTATTGCCGAGGCTGAAGGATCCACCGGGATTGTAACGCAGGCAGACCGTTTTGGGAACCTTGCCGTCACAAATGCGCTCTAAAAACTCTACATGGGTCGCATCATCCAGATTGATATAGGCGCCCATTTCGTATGCCTTGCGCATATCCAGCTCCGGAGTCACATTGGAAGAGAACATCACATCGTAGCCTGTTGCGCCGATGGCTTCCGCCAGCAGCAGCTCCGTATAGCTGGAGCAGTCACAGCCGCAGCCTTCCTCCAGCAGTGCCTGCATGATGTGGGGATTGGGGGTTGCCTTGACGGCAAAGTACTCCCGGAAGCCGGGGTTCCATGCAAAAGCCGCTTTCAACGCACGGGCATTGCGGCGGATGCCTTCTTCGTCATAGATATGAAAAGGAGTCGGAATCTGCTGGGCAATTTCCTTTGCCTTCTGAAGTGTCAGGAATGATGTCTTTTTCATACGAAAACCTCTCTCAGGCGGAATCTTTCAATTTCCACTTAAAAATATCCATAATTGTATCCCACAGCCTTAAAAATGTCAACTATTTCAGGTTCTACCACAGGTAGAATCGCCATTTTCCACAGTAGAATCCCCCCTCTCCCCCGTCGGGTAGTTCAAAATGCGGTGGGTTCCTTTTGTTTTTCCGCAAATGTGCTAGGATGATTTCAATCCCTCCACGAAAGGAAGTATTCTTTATGATTGCAAGAACCAAATTATCCGACCGCTGTCTGCCCGCTTACAGCCGCGGCGAAGAGATGATGAACATGATCACCCATGCCTTAGGCGGACTTCTGGGCATCGCCGTACTGGCCATGTGTGTCATCCGCGCCGTGCAAAATCACAACATCTACGGCATTGCCGCTTCCGCCGTTTACGGGGCTGCCATGATCTGCACCTTCACCGTTTCCAGTGTTTACCACGGCCTGCTCCCCTGCTTCGGCAAAAAGGTCATGCAGGTCATCGACCACTGCACCATCTATTTTCTGATTGCAGGCACCTACACCGCTGTGGTTCTGTCCGCCATCCGGCCTGTTTACCCGCTGCTCGGCTGGGGGCTGTTTATTTTCGAATGGGTTCTGGCGGCCATCGCCGCCACGCTGACTGCCATCGATCTGAAGAAGTATGAAGTTTTCTCCATGATCTGCTACATCGGCATGGGCTGGGCCGTCATTCCCTTCGCAAAACAAACCCGCGTCGCTCTGACCGAACCGGGTTTCTATCTGCTGCTTGCCGGTGGCATTGCCTACACCATCGGTGCGGTACTCTACGGCATCGGCAGCAAAAAGAAATGGATGCACTCGATATTTCACATTTTCGTGGTTCTGGGTGCGCTGCTGCAATTTTTAAGTATCTTCCTGTATGCCCTTTGACAAGATTCACCCTCCGCAGTATAATTGCTGCGGAGGGTGAAATCATGGACATCAACGGAAAAGAATTTGAAGTGATCCGTCTGCTCGGCAAAGGCAAGGGCGGATATTCCTATCTGGTCACGGACGGAGAAAAGCAGTACGTCCTGAAGCAGATTCATCACGAACCCTGCGATTACTATACCTTCGGTGATAAGCTGGCATCGGAGCTGCGTGACTATGAGCGGCTGCGGGCTATGGGCGTCCCTGTGCCGCAGCTTCTGGATGTAGATCATGGGCAGGAACGGCTTTTGAAGGAATATATCGATGGCGATACCATCGACCGGATTATCCTGCGGGACGAAATGAAGCCCGAATATTACGCTCAGATTCATGCCATCTGCGTCAAGATCTATGCCAATCATACGAATATTGACTACTATCCCACCAATTTCGTTGTACAGGAGGGCATCCTGTATTACATCGATTATGAATGTAACGACTACATGGAGCAGTGGGATTTTGAGCATTGGGGACAATCTTACTGGTCCAAAACCGAAGAATTCCGGAAGGCATTCTGTTCCTAGAAACGGCAAAAGGCCGCACCAAACCTGGTGCGGCCTCATTTTTATGAAAATCTTAGTGCAGCGCGGCCAGATCCTCGTAGTAAGCCATCATTTCTTCTTCGGTATCGAAGTTGGCGACATACATCTGGTTTGCCATTGCGCCGGACAGTGCATCGGGAATGCGGCCCCACATGACCATCTTATGGCCATACTTGTGCATGATTTCATAGTCATCATACTTGTAGGGCTTGCCGTCACGGCGGCCGTAGAAAGCGCAGAAGTGGGAGTTGCCGATGTTCTTGGTATTGTAGTCGAAAGCGATCATATCGGCCCAGATCTTGTAAACGTCAGTCTCCTGAGAGTAGTTGTACATCTCGGGAGTGAAGCCGCCGGCGGGACGCATATTGACTTCCAGACCCAGAACGTCGCCCTTCTTGCCCAGACCCTCCTGATCCTCATTCAGGATGAAGAACTCCAGATGGACGAAGCGGCTCTTGACGCCGAAGGATTTGATGGTAGCAAGACCTGCCTGACGAACCTTCTCGGGCAGTTCCTTGACCAGATAGTAAACGGAGTCACCGTTGTCATTGACGATATCCATCAAAGACAGGGGGGTGATGTTGCCGGACTCGAAGAGCATATTGCCGTGGGAATCCACGATGCCGTCGTAAGTCTGGACATAACCGTTGACGAACTCTTCCATGATGTAGACATTGTTGTCCTTGGTGGCAATGAAGAACTCCACGTCCTCATCGCACTTGAGCTTGTAAGTATTGTTGGCGCCGACACCGTTGTCGGGCTTGACCACCACGGGATAACCGACCATGTGGGCAAACTCCAGCGCATCCTGAAGGCCCTCCACCAGATGGTAGCGGGCGGTGGGCAGGCCTGCCTTGTGGTAATACTCCTTCATAGCGGACTTGAACTTGATCTTGTCCATCTCGTGGAGCTTGGGACCGGTGGTGATGTTGAACTCGGTACGCAGCCATGCGTCGCGCATCAGCCAGTACTCGTTATTAGACTCCAGCCAGTCGATCTTGCCGTACTTGAAGGTGAAGAAGGCAACAGCCTTAAAGACCTCCTCGTTATTTTCCAGAGAGGAGACCTTGTAGTACTCGTGCATGCTGTCCTTCATTTCCTGCATCAGCTCGTCATAGGGGCAGTCGCCGATGCCCAGAACGCGCATACCGTTGTTCTTCAGCTCGCGGCAGAACTTCCAGTAAGTCAGGGGGAAGTTGGGGGAAATGAAAACAAAATTCTTCATAGATACCTTTCTCCTTCTTTATTTTTCCAAAATTAACCCAGCAGCCAGGGCAGATAAGTAGGAACCATCTTATGCCACCAGGGCCAGTCGTGATCCACATCAAAACCCCAGTATTCGAAACGGGTGGGGATACCCTTCCGGCAGCAGACGGTATCCAGCATACGGGTGGACTCCAGCAGGGGGCCTTCCCATTTGCCCTGACCGATGACGATCAGGCTCTTCTGGCTGCGGTACATATCCATGTAGTAGTGGTCTTCGGGCATATTCGCCAGATAGAATGCGGGGCAGTTGTTATAAACCAGATCATCGCAATAGTCGCCGAAGAATTCCTTGTTGTCATACAGACCGGAAATGGCAAAAACACTGTCGAACAGATCAGGACGGCGGTAGTAGAGGTTGCCTGCATGCATACCGCCCATGGAAGCACCAAAGGTCATGATGCCCTGATGGAAGCCGTTGGCTTCGCCGGCCAGATGGT
Source organism: Faecousia sp. (assembly GCA_045120675.1). Taxonomy (GTDB): domain Bacteria; phylum Bacillota; class Clostridia; order Oscillospirales; family Oscillospiraceae; genus Faecousia. The sequence continues at coordinate 7,319 of JBGVFB010000048.1, forward strand.
TGATATAGGGAACCAGCTCGGTGGTAATGTAGTTGAACCAGCGCTCATGGTTCTCGATTCTCCAGCGGTTGTCAGCGCCCATGGCTGCCCATGCCTCGTTGTCGATGGAGTCGCAGGCGAAAACCATCACCTGACCGGACTCGATCCAGGGAGCCCAGGTATCGGTCATCTTGAAGCTCTCAAAATCCCAGAAGCGGCCTGCCTGGCAGGGGATGAACAGAACGGGCTTACCGGCATGGCCGTATACCTTAAATTCCATCTCCCGGTTCAGATGGCTGCTCCAGTGCTTAAAATAACGAATTTCCATATTTCTCTTCTTTCTCCTTCATTACAATCCCAGACAATCCATAAAGATTGGAATCTGCTTTTCCCAGCTGGCTTCGCTGTGGTTACCGCCGGGGACGATGCGAAATGCCAGATTGACGCGTTTGGTCACAAGCAGACGGTCCATATCCATCAGTGCGGCCACATTGCCCGGATGGTTGAACATTTCTTCACTGCCGTAGTCCATGTAAATGGTGGTATCGTTTTTGATATCCGCGCTTTCAACGATACCCAGAATCTTTTCCGGCGCTGTCCACAGGCTGGGCGACAGGCAGGCAGCACGCTGGAACACATGGTTATAAGCCGTTGCGGCATACAGACTCATGAGGCCGCCCATGGAGGAACCGGCGATGATGGTATGCTCCCGATCCGGCAAGGTACGGTAATTTTTGTCGATGTAAGGCTTCAGATCGTTGATCAGCCATTCCATATAAGCCTTTCCCCTGCCCCGGATCTTACCCAGTTTGGGATCCTCGAAGTTATAGGGGGAATACTCACGCAGACGGCCATTGCCCTTCTTATTGCACTCCACAGCCACAATGATCAAGGACTTGCGCGCCCAAGCCATATAGCTTGCCATGCCCCATGACTTGCCGTAGGTGGCATCGGCATCAAAGAACACATTGTGACCATCGAACATATAAAGAACCGGATATCTGCGGAAGTCATCTTCTTCATAATAATCCGGCAAATAGATATAAGCTTTCCGGGTCTTTTTTCCGGATAGCGCCGGAATTGTAACATCCCATTTTTTAACCATAATCCACATTCTCCTGAACATGTTATCTCAAAATACAGTATAGTAACATTTTCAGCCAAAGTCAATTCAAAAACTGGATAAATCCGCCACATTATTCCCGTCTTTTTTGTTTTTTGTGAACAAAACACCCGTTATTTGAAAATATATGCACGCAAAAGCGGCGGGCCCGAGCCCGCCGCTTGATATCAGAATTTTCCGCTTTTCCCGGAAAAGCCGCCGGAATTCACCCGGGTACCTCCGGAGGAAGAAGATTCGATCTTCTGCCGCACCACCGTGCGGGTAATAAAACGGTCATGCCGTCCGGTGATCTGAACACCTTTGCTGTAATCATTGGCATGGGACTTGCGTCTGGCGGTCTTCATGGATGCCGCCATCACACCGCAGGCAATGCCCGCGATGAGCGCGGGGATCAGCAGTATCATGAGCAGTGTCAGACCGGTTTCGCTTCCCTGCCCCACATCCACGGGGGTACCGGTTGATGCCGCATGAAGCAGTTCCTCACTGACGCTTATGTAATCTGCAAAACCGGCAGCCCAGCTGTCATAGCGGAAATCATCCAGAAACGCTTCACTGAGGATATCCTTTCCATAGTCCGTGAAGGCGGCATTTCCAATGCTGCCGTGGGCAATCAGGGCATAATCCCGCTCCAGCATACTGAGCATCAGCAGCACACCGTTCCCGTCGCTGCCGAGTCCCAGATCGTGGGCCAGAAAGAAATTTTCCGCCGCACTGCGGACATCGATGCCGTATTCGGAGTAATCCAGCAACGTCACGATATATACACCGCAGCCATATCTGGTCGATACATCCGACGCAATCCGATCCAGTTCTGCCGCTTTGGGTGTTGTCAGCAGAATTGCTTCATCAAACACAAACCGGTTCTCCGATGCCTGAACAGGAAGTACCAGCAAATTCAGGAGCAAAATCAGCATCACAAGGAGGGTCCATTTTCTACACTTCATCACGCCGCCCTCCTTACATAAATACGAAACGGATCAGGCTCATAATTGCCGCAGATGCCGCGAAGATGCCGCCGAACCATGCAACAAACCGCGCCCAGCTGATGGGCAGATCGCCGATCAGCTTGCCGGTCTGCCCGTTCATGGCAAAGAGGTAGTTCTTATCTTTCCAGCGGGTGCTGAGCAGCCACACCGGCAGCAGCGCGTATTGCACGTCGCTATGTTGCACCGTCACATCTTCCCGCACGGGAATGCAGCTTTCATAGCCGATCACCGTAGCGCGCATGGCGGAAACGGCGCTGCTGCGGCACCGGTCTTCCGCCCGGGATGCGCATTCTTCGGCGCTGACATCGTATTTATCCGCAAGAAAACCCGGCAAATAGCTCAAAGAAAAGGGCTTTAAGTCCTGATAATCGAAAGGTTCGATGGCATCCATATGGGCATCGGGCATTTTGGACGCGCCATCCACCGGAACGTGGGAGAAGGGTACATAACCTTTGCGCCAGACTTCAAAATGGTCCGTGGTGATGATCCGCTCCTTACCGCTGCTGCGGGTGTGGGTGCGGGTGGTTTTGAAGGTCACATCCGCATTGGCCTGTCCGTCAAAGAGCCAGAACGGCACGTATACACCCTTGATCTCCTGCAGGTGGTTTTCGTCCGCAAATTCCTTTGGGAGCAGGGGTTTCCCCTGATAATGCTTTTTCAGGGCTTCCACCGCCTGTTCCTTGCTGAGCTTGAAGGGGATGATGCAGTCGGGCTTCTTGGTGCCGCCGAACTGCCCCGGCACCACCGTGGGATTGCCGCAGTAGGGGCAGGCCGTTGCCGCGGTGGTTTCCTCGCAGATCAGCTCTGCACCGCAGGAGGGGCAGTTGTAGGCTCGCATATGTTCCGCATCTGCGCCCCATTCGGAAGATTCCGGCACGTTCTGCTGCGCCGCTTCTTCCGCCGCATCGTTTTTATGCGCAAAAGCGGCTTCTATCTCCTCCACCGTGAAACTGCTTTCGCAGTAGTCGCATTGGAGTTTTCCCGACTGTCCGTCATAACGCAGCGGGCCGGTACAGGCGGGGCATTGGTAGTTCGTGATCTGGGTAGACACAGGTCATCCCTCCCCTCATTGCAGAAATCCTTAGCGAATATCTTCGTCGGTAAAACGGTCACCGCACTCAGGGCAGAATTTGGGCGGATTTTTGGGGTCTTCCGGCTCCCAGCCGCACTTGTCGCAGCGGTACAGCGGTGCTGCCGCAGGCTTTTTCGCGCCGCAATTGGAGCAGAACTTACCCTTGTTCACATTGCCGCAGGCACAAGTCCAGCCGGCTTCCGGCTTCTTTGCGCCGCACTCGGGGCAGAAATTTCCGGTTGCCGTGTGACCGCAGGTACACTTCCAGCCGTTTGCAGGTGCTTCAGGCTGCGATGCGCTCTGCTGCGCACCCATCTGGAACAGCTGGGCAGCATTCATACCGCCTGCCTGCCGGGCCATGCCCATGCCCATGAAACCAGTCATCGCGCCACCGGCATTGGAAGCCGCGGCCTTCATTGCTTCGCCCTGAGCGCCCACCATGTAGGCACCGGCCATATTGGTATTACGGAAGACCGCGGTCTTCTGCAGTTCCTTAATCATGGCCTCGTCTTCCTCGGATGCCTTCACGGAGGATACACCCATGGAAACAATCTCCACACCGCGCAGATTCTTCCACTTGGGAGAAAGTACCTGATTCATGGCTTCCGCCATTTCCATGGTATGACCGGGCAGTGCGGAATAACGGATGCCCATATCAGAAATTCTGGCAAAAGCAGGCTGCAGTGCGGTCAGCAGTTCCGTCTTCAGCTGGCTGTCGATCTGGGTGCGGTCATAGTCTGCGCTTACATTGCCGCAGACATTGGTGTAGAACAGAATGGGGTTGGTAATCCGGTAGGAATACTCACCGAAGCAACGGATGGAAATATCCACATCCAGTCCGATGTTGCGGTCCACCACGCGGAAAGGCACAGGACTTGGCGTACCGTACTTGTTGCCCATGACTTCCTTGGTGTTGATGTAATAGATCCGCTGATCCTTGGGCGCTTCGCCGCCGAAGGTGAAGCGCTTGCCGATGGTGCGGAAAACATCAGGAATGCTCTTGCTCAGATTGCCTGCCATGATCGTCGGTTCCGTGGACGCATCGTAGATGTACTCACCCTCCTCTGCGCACAGCTCCACCACCTTGCCCTGCTCCACGATCAGCATGCACTGTCCGTCCGCAACCGCAATGACACTGCCTGTGGAAATAATATTATCCGTAGCCTTGGTATTGGAGGAACGGCCGGAAATGCGTTTACTGCCCTTGACCACCAGTGTATCCGCATTCAGTGCGTCACAATAAAAATATTCCTTCCACTGGTCAGCCAGAACACCGCCTGTTGCTCCAAAGATTGCTTTCAAAAGTCCCATAGTCCTTGCTCCTTTCGCAAATTATCTACATTCAGTATACCGCACGCAGTGCTATGGTGCAATACAAAAAAATGATGGATTTTTTCATTTTGGGTCTTTACAAATCGGAATTTATCTGCTATAATCCATTATGTTCTGGCCCTGTGGTGCAGTCGGTTAGCACGCCAGCCTGTCACGCTGGAGGTCGACGGTTCGAGTCCGTTCGGGGTCGCCAAAAAAAGAAACGCCATCCAATTGGATGGCGTTTTCTTTTTTGCTGTATCGATAAGGACTCGAATCATCCAATGCAACATGCCAGTGGCATGTTGCTCATCGCCGGCTGGACGGCGATGACACCTTAATTTGTGCCAAAGGCACAAATGTAACGAGTCCGTTCGGGGTCGTCTTCGGCACAGCCGAAGCGAAAGCGAGTCCGTTCGGGGTCGCGCTACACGCGAATCCGTTCGGGGGAGCGAGCCAAGCGCTGCCTGTGGCAGATGAAGCGAGGCGAGCGAGTGGCAGCGGTCGAAAAATCGAGGAACAGCGTAAGCCCGATGCTTTTTTCGGGCACCGCAACAGGGCCAATCATGATTACAGGAGATTGCCACACCAGTCTGCGGACTGGTTCGCAATGACATTAATATACAAAAAGCTCCCACTTTCGTGGGAGCTTTTCATGTAAAAGAAAGCGATTAAGCCTTGCCGTTGCAGCCCAGGACGTTGATCAGCTTGTGGCGGACCAGCTCCTTGATGTTTGCACGAGCGGGCTTCAGGTACTCGCGGGGGTCGAACTTGTCGGGATGCTCGGCAAAGAACTTACGGATGGTGCCGGTCATTGCCAGACGCAGGTCGGAGTCGATGTTGATCTTGCAGACTGCCAGCTCAGCAGCGCGGCGCAGCTGATCCTCGGGAACACCGATAGCACCGGGCATTGCACCGCCGTAGGTGTTGACCATCTCGACGTACTCCTGAGGAACGGAAGAGGAACCGTGCAGGACGATGGGGAAACCGGGCAGCTTAGCGATGATCTCCTCCAGGATGTCAAAGCGCAGCTGGGGGTTGGTGCCGGGCTTGAACTTGTAAGCGCCGTGAGAAGTGCCGATAGCGATAGCCAGAGAGTCACAGCCGGTACGGGCAACGAACTCTTCGACTTCCTCAGGACGGGTGTAGTGAGCATGGTCAGAAGAAACGCTGACTTCATCCTCAACACCGGCCAGAGCGCCCAGCTCAGCTTCGACGGTAACACCGCGAGCGTGAGCGTACTCGACGACCTGCTTGGTGATAGCGATGTTCTCCTCGAAGGGCTTGGAAGAAGCGTCGATCATGACGGAAGTGAAGCCGCCGTCGATGCAGGACTTGCAAGTCTCGAAGGAATCACCGTGGTCCAGATGCAGAGCGATGGGAATGTTGGGGCACTCAATGACAGCAGCCTCAACCAGCTTCACCAGGTAGGTGGGGTTGGCGTAAGCGCGTGCGCCCTTGGAAACCTGCAGGATAACGGGAGCGTTCTCCTCGCGGCAAGCCTCAGTGATGGCCTGAACGATTTCCATGTTGTTGACGTTGAAAGCACCGATAGCATAACCGCCGTCGTAAGCCTTCTTAAACATCTCGGTAGTATTGACAAGAGCCATTGGAATCAATCCTTTCTTTTATTGCGAAGCTGCAAAATGCACAGTTCGCAGTTTGTCTTCTACATTATACCATATTTTTGTCTGATTGCAATATACATATTTCGAAATATGGATTCCCATACAGAAAAAAATATTGTACATATTATCAGTGAAATTGCTATTTACGTTTTCCGCAAAATAGAGTATAATGTGCTTGTTATCATAAATAATCAACGCAAGGAGTGTTTTTACAATGAAAATTTCCCCCCTGCAGGTCGTGAGATATCAGTATGCCCCCAAGCTGCCCGGCATGCTCAGAAACGGTATTTCCGAAATCTGCGTCAAGAACGGTGAGCCCACCGAATCCGTCGCTGATCAGGCTAAGATTCAGGCTCTGTTCCCCAACACTTACGGCAAGAATGAGATCACTTTCCAGAAGGGTCAGAACACCAGCGAAGCCAAGAAGCAGGTTGTCGGTGTTATCCTGTCCGGCGGCCAGGCTCCCGGCGGCCACAACGTCATCTGCGGTCTGTACGACGCACTGAAGGCCACCAACCCCGAGAACGTCCTGATCGGCTTCAAGGGCGGCCCCAGCGGTCTGCTGGACAATGACTTCATTGTCTTCGAGGATGACTACATCAACCAGTACCGCAACACCGGCGGCTTCGACATCATTGGTTCCGGCCGTACCAAGCTGGAGACTCAGGAGCAGTTTGCTGTTGTTGTCGAAAACTGCAAGAAGCACGGTGTCAATGCACTGGTCATCATCGGCGGTGACGACTCCAACACCAACGCTGCTGTTCTGGCTGAGTACTGCGCAGCACACAACACCGGCATTCAGGTCATCGGCTGCCCCAAGACCATCGACGGCGACCTGAAGAACGAGGACATCGAGTGCTCCTTCGGCTTCGACACCGCTACCAAGACCTATGCTGAGATCATCGGCAACATCGAGCGCGATGCCAACTCCGCTAAGAAGTACTGGCACTTCGTCAAGGTCATGGGCCGCTCCGCTTCCCACGTTGCTCTGGAGTGCGCACTGCAGACCCAGCCCAACATCTGCCTGATCGGCGAAGAAGTTGCTGCCAAGAAGATGTCTCTGGCTGAGATCGCTGACTACATTGCTGACTCCGTCGCAAACCGTGCCGCTAAGGGCTGGAACTTCGGTGTTGCCATCATTCCCGAAGGCATTGTCGAGTTCGTTCCCGAGTTCTCCGTCCTGATTGCTGAGATCAACGAGCTGCTGGCAGGCAGCAAGGCTGACGCATTCAACAACCTCCCCTCCTGGGCTGAAAAATATGCATTCATCGAAAACGGCCTGACCAAGGAGTCCTTCGCCGTCTTCGCAATTCTGCCCGAGAACATTCAGCAGCAGCTGTTCCTGGAGCGCGATCCTCACGGTAACGTTCAGGTTTCCCTGATCGAGTCCGAGAAGCTGTTCTCCGCTCTGGTTAAGGACAATCTGGCTGCCCGTAAGAAAGAGGGCACCTACAAGGGCAAGTTCTCCGCCCTGCACCACTTCCTGGGCTACGAAGGCCGCTGCGCATTCCCCTCCAACTTCGATGCTGACTACTGCTACAGCCTGGGCTACAATGCCTTCATGCTGATCCAGTACGGCTACACCGGCTACCTCAGCAAGGTTTCCAACCTGCAGGCTCCCGCTGAAGAGTGGGTCGCAGGCGGTATGCCCATCACCAAGATGATGAACATCGAGCGCCGTCACGGCGCTGACAAGCCCGTTATCCGCAAGGCTCTGGTAGAGCTGGAAGGCGCACCCTTCAAGTTCTTTGCTGAGCATCGCGCCGAGTGGGCTGTTGAGACCTGCTTCGTCTACCCCGGTGCTATCCAGTACTTCGGACCTGCCGAGGTCTGCGACCTGACCACCAGAACTCTGGCTCTGGAGAAGGCATAATTTCACACCAACGCGTAAAAATACCCCTGATGCAGATTCCTGCATCAGGGGTTTGCTTTCTATTCACTTTCTGATTTCCACCGTACCGGTGCAAGGCATGACCACATCGTCGGTCATGATGACCGCTCCAACAGAATCCACCGTAATACGGCCGCACTTTGGGTTCTTGATGGAGTCCACATAGCCGCGGACATCCGCTTCCACCTCGGAATACTCAAAAGCCAGATCTGTAGCTTCCATGGTACAATTGACCAGCTTCAATCCCTTGCAGTAACAAAGCGGCTAGGTGCCGATGATATGGCAGTCGATGAGTGTCAGATTCTCGGAAAACCACGCCAGATACTCACCCTTCAGGGTCGAATTGACGACGGTCACATTCTTGCTGTGCCAGAAAGCATCCTTGGTATCCAGATAAGAATCCCGAATCTGCAGGTTTTCCATATACTGGAAAGAGTACTTACCTTTCATCTGCACATGGTCAAGGGAAACATCCCGGCTGTCAAGGAACAGATATTCTGCCGTGACAGAGGAATCCTTCAGCGTAATACCACTGCTTTTCCACCGAACTCCTGAGAAACGATCTGACAGCCGGTCAGGCTGATGTTCCGGCATTCCCGCACTGCCTTAATACCGCCAAGCACGGAATCCGTAATCTCACCGTCACAGGCATACCAGATGGCGGCGCGGGTCAGCTCGTCCATGGTAGAATTGCGCATTTTAAAGCCCTGTACATGCCACAAAGGATAACGCAAAGAGAACTTACAGTCGATCACACCCACATCACGTGCCTCTTTCAGCACGGATTCGCCGTCCGCAGGACTGGCAAACACACAGTTCACCACATCCGCACTGCGTAAATAGTACAGCGCACGTTCTTCATCAAATTGCTTTCCGGTAATCCGTTCGCGCATAGAAATCGCTCCTATATGCTTTTCTTTCATTATACCGCACTTGTCAATTCCCCGGTTTCCGTGGTATAATCCAGAAAAAGGGGGAGTTCCATGACGATCAACGAATATCAAAAGTTGGCTATGACCACATTGAATCCCGCTCTCAGCGAAAAAGATGTGCTGATCAACGGTGTCATGGGTCTATGCGGCGAAAGCGGCGAAGCCATAGACATCGTGAAGAAGTGGCTGGCGCAGGGGCATGAACTGGATAAAGAGAAGCTCGCCAAAGAGCTTGGCGATATCTGCTGGTATCTGGCAGAAACAGCAACGGCACTGGATCTTTCTCTGGAGGATATCATGGCGGCAAATATCGAAAAGTTGAGAAAACGCTATCCCGAAGGATTTGATACAGAGCGGTCTGTGAATCGGAAAGAGTGATAAATCATCAAACAGCCAGCCCGAAGGCTGGCTGTTCTTTCACACGTGACGAGGCTCGGCTATTCGGGGAGCGGGCGACGAGGCTCGTTACATTTTCGCCTGCGGCGAAAATCAATGTGTTGCCGCTATCCAGCTGGCGGCAAGCAAGAGTCCACCGGACTCTTGCTTTTGGTTATTCGAGCCATCGTCGCAGAATAAAAAAGAAGCAGATGCTTTCGCATCTGCTTCTTTTTTATGGAGCGGGCGACGAGGCTCGAACTCGCTACCTCCACCTTGGCAAGGTGGCGCTCTACCGGATGAGCTACGCCCGCAACGAACAAGACGTATTATAGCAGAGTTTCGAGATTTGTCAAGTCTTTTGTATAAATTATTTTAAATTTTTTCAATCAGCCCCGGCGATCGTTTCTTCAGGCACTGCTTCCGCATTTTCATAAGCAGAATAGTCCCATACATAGCCATACATATCGGCAGAGGTACGGCTCTGGAATCCGCCCTCCTCATTGCAGCGCAGCAAGTCCACATGGTAATCCGTATCGCCTTCACGGATAATATTCCAATGCCAGCTCTCGCCCTCACGGGTACCGGAAACCACCTGGCAATCCAATCCCGCCTGACGGCACATGGCTGCATAAACCGATGCGAATGCCTCACAATCACCTACACCGTGGCTGAGCAGGCTGTATGCCGGTGTGATAGAAGTCTGAATGTCATATTCAGAACGTTCCATCAGGAAGGTATACAGCTGGTTATACTTCTGTTCCTGCGTCGCATCACTGTTGATGTACAACTGTGCGGAAGCAAAAATACGGCGCACCTCTTGCTGCATCTGCCGCAGGCTCTCACGGCTGGTTTCGTATGTAAACTTCACTTCCAGAATACGGCTGCTGCCGGCATCCGGATAAATGCCAACAGCTACCTTTGGCATTTCCATGACGATATTGGGATTGTCCTCCATATAGTCTTCCACAATCTGAACGAAATCCATCGCCTGATAGTCTTTTACCAGCACAACCACACTGTCGCTGCAATCTTCCAGAGCAGCGATGATGGTACTCCGGGCTTTCTCCATGGAGTCTGCGTTTTTGATTTTCCGAATCTCGGAGCGACCGTGGATATAGGAAATATTGACAGAAATCGCAGGCTGTCCACCACCCGCACCGATCTCGTAGGTAATCTCATCCACGGCCCACGCGCCCCGCGGATAACGCTCCGATGCGTACGCAACAGCATTGACGATGCCCTCATCCAGCAAATCCTGACGGTAGCCTGCCACGTTAATCACGGTGCTTTCCATACCGGAATCCACCATTTCTTCCAGCACGGTTCGAAGCTGCAGATAATTGGATGCCGTTCTGTCCTTCGACTGGACCCCGTAGTTCTGTTCCTGATGGGGTGTGATGGAAAGATAGCTGCCGCCCATCCAGCCGCAGCCGCCCAGCAGCAGGCAGGCCAGCACAGGCAACAGAATCAGTCTTTTTCTCATAACAGCCCCTCCTTTACAGCGAATCCTTGGAATAGTGTGAGAAACCCTCGCCCAGAACCTGGTGTGCTTCCTGCACCACCACGAAAGCCTTTGCATCGATCTCCATGACCAGACGCTTCAGTTCCGCCACCTGCTGCTTTTTTACCACAGTCAGGATTACCTTCATGTCATTACCGCTATAGGAGCCCTCACCGTGAAGGTACGTAGCACCCCGGTCCAGCTTCAGGCCGATCTCATGGGCAATACGTTCATGCTCAGGAGAAATGATCAGTGCCACCTTCGAGTAGTCAAAACGGTAGACCACCGCATCAATCACCTGTCCGCAGACAAAAATCGTCACACCACTGTAGAGCGCCTTGGACACATCCCAGAATACCAGACCGGTCAAAACCACTACCGTTGCGTCAAAGATGATGTTGATCGTGCCGATGGGGACGTTTTCATACTTCAGCTTCAGCAGCCGCACAATGATATCTGAGCCGCCGGTGGATGCTCCGGTAGAAAACACCAGACCCAGGCCGATGCCGCACAGTAAGCCGCCGTACAGCGCCGCCAGCAGCGGTTCTGTGGCCGGATGCGGAAGCAGCGCAAATGCATCCAACAGGATGGAGCTGGCTGCCATACCTACCAGTGATCCCACAAAGAACTTGCGTCCCACCTTAATGCCGCCGATAACAAACAGCGGCAGATTCATCAGCATCGTCACCGTACCGACGGAGCCGAGTTTTGTCAGATGCACCAGCATCATGGCAAGGCCGGAAATACCGCCGGCATTCAGATCATTGGGTTCCAGAAACACAGCAAAACCTGCGGCAAAAATTGCGCAGCCGGCAATGATCTTTGCAAACCAGATCAGTGTTTTCATGCCCTTTTCCATAGAACCTCCCAAAATCAATTAAACTTCAAAACGATCCTGCTCCTGGCCCAGATCCTCCGGCTTCAGGATGGCACCGCTGGACGGAATGGTCTTGGTTCGGTAGCGGCTTGCGTTCACAATGCCGCTCTTGCTTAGGACTTCTGCCTTTTCCAGTGTAGCCTTTTTCTTCAGAGTCAATACCGCCACACCCTGTGTATTTCGGGTTGTCTTAGGCAGCAGCTGGGCTGTGGAGAAGATGGCCGCACGGCCATCGGAGGAATATACTGCCATCTGGTCATCAGCGGTCATGCCGATGATTGCCTGTACCGGCGACTTGTCGCTGTAAGCACCGGTCAGCTTCTTGCGGTTGGTCTTGGTCTCATATGCGCTTAGGGGAACCTTGGCAACCTTGCCGTTTTCGAAGAAGAACAGCACAAAGCCCTTGTAATCGCCGCAAAGCACCACCTGCTTCACCGTTTCTCCCGGATCCATGCCCAGCTTCTGGGGCAGATAATCACCCAGCAGGGAAGCCTTGCCGTCGACAAAGTCATTGAGTCTGGCCTTATAGCACTGGAACTTGTCGGAGAAGACCAGAATCTCGTCCCGGTTGGTAGTTTCTGCAGAGAAGGCCAGGCTGTCGCCTTCCTTGAACTTCTGCTCGCCGGACATACGCAGGGACTGCTGCGTGATCTTCTTCAGATAGCCTTCCTTGGACACAAAGACGGTCACGGGATAATCGGGAACCAGTTCCTCCTCTTCCTCTTCCGCCGCTTCCTGAATATCGTAAATGATCTCAGTCTTACGGGGTTTACCGTACTTCTTGGAAACCTCCTCCAGCTCCTTGATCAGCAGATTCTTCAGCCGGCGGCTGGAATGGAGCGTATCGCGCAGCTCGTCAATTTCAGCTTCCAGATCGTCAATGGCGCGTGTCTGCTTGAGGATGTATTCCTTATTGATATTACGCAGCTTGATTTCCGCAACGTAGTTTGCCTGAACCTCATCAATGCCGAAGCCGATCATCAGGTTGGGTACAACTTCGCTTTCCAGTTCGGTTTCCCGGATGATACGGATGGCCTTGTCGATATCCAGCAGGATCCGCTCCAGACCCTTCAGCAGGTGCAGGCGGTCTTCCTTCTTGCCGATCTGGTGATACAGCCGGCGCTTGACGCACTCCGTGCGCCATGCAGTCCACTCCTCCAGAATCTCCGCCACACCCATAACCCGGGGCATACCCGCAATCAGGACATTAAAGTTACAAGGGAAGCTGTCCTGCAGCGGTGTCAGACGGAAGAGCTTCTGCATCAGCTTGTCCGGCTCTGCGCCGCGCTTCAGATCGATGGTCAGCTTCAGACCGCCCAGATCCGTCTCGTCGCGCATATCGGTGATCTCTTTGATTTTGCCCGCCTTGATCAGGTCAGCAACCTTATCCATGATCACTTCCGTGGCAGTCGTATAGGGAATCTCGGTAATTTCGATCAAATTACCTTCCTTGACATAGTGCCATTTGGCACGCAGCTTGAAGCTGCCGCGGCCGGTGGCATAAATCTCACGGGTAGCCGCTTCGTCAAAGAGCAGCTCTGCACCTGTGGAAAAATCGGGGCCGGGCAGGGTTTCCAGAATATCATGGTCCGGATTCTTCATCAGGGCGATGGTGGTATCACAGACCTCTTTCAGGTTGAAAGAACAGATATTGGATGCCATACCGACCGCAATGCCTTGATTTGCAGATACCAGCACATTGGGGAACGTAGTGGGCAGCAGCGACGGCTCCTTCATGGTGGCATCGTAGTTATCCACCATGTCCACCGTGTCGGAATCGATGTCCTTAAACAGCTCTGCGCAAATGGAATCCAGCTTTGCTTCCGTGTAACGGGCTGCTGCATAAGCCATATCGCGTGAGTAGACCTTACCAAAGTTACCCTTGGAATCCACGAAAGGATGCAGCAGGGTCTCATTGCCCTTGGCAAGGCGCACCATGGTTTCATAAATTGCCGCATCACCGTGGGGATTCAACTTCATGGTCTGGCCAACGATGTTGGCAGACTTGGTTCTGCCGCCGCTAAGCAGGCCCATTTTGTACATGGTGTACAGGAGCTTGCGGTGGGAAGGCTTGAAGCCGTCGATCTCGGGAATTGCACGGGAAACGATGACCGACATGGCATAGGGCATATAGTTGATTTCCAGTGTTTCGGTAACAGGCTGCTCCGTAGTAGAGCCCACAAGACCGACTACACCGTCAGTATTCACTTTTTTCTTCTTTTCAGTTTCTTGTTTCTTCTTAGCCATAATAATCCTCCTGTCATTCCGAGCCAGTGCTCACACTGGCGTGGGAATCCCCCAAATAGAGAGAATCCATATCCATGCCGTTGGAGATTGCCACACCAGTCTGCGGACTGGTTCGCAATGACGTCATAATTAAGAAATATCCGCCAGTTCCAGATACTTGGCGCCGTTTTCTGCGATAAAATTCTTGCGTTCCTGCAGAGCATCACCCAGCAGAACATCGAAATAATGCGCCGTACGCTCCGCGTCCTCGGGCATGACCTTGATGAGCCTGCGGGTTTCGGGGTTCATGGTCGTCATCCACATCATCTCGGGATCGTTCTCACCAAGTCCCTTGGAGCGCTGAATCTTCACCTTCTGACCTTCCAGATCCTTCAGGATTTTTGTCTTTTCCTGTTCGTTGTAGGCAAACCAGGTCTTGTCCTTGCAGGTAATCTCAAACAGAGGAGATTCCGCGATATACACATAACCGTCGCGGATCAGAGTCGGGCAAAGACGATAGATCATGGTCAGAATCAGGGTGCGGATCTGGAAGCCGTCGTAGTCCGCATCGGTACAGATGACCACCTTGTTCCAGCGCAGATTGTCAATATCAAAGCTGCTCAAGTCCTTCGCCTTTTTGCCCTGAATCTCCACACCGCAGCCCAGAACTTTCATCAGGTCCGTGATAATGGGAGATGCAAAAATTTTATTGTAGTCCGCCTTCAGGCAGTTGAGGATCTTGCCACGAACGGGCATGATTCCCTGAAATTCCGCATCACGGGACAGCTTGACCGAGCCCAATGCAGAGTCACCCTCGACGATGTACAGCTCACGGACATTCACATCCTTGCTTCGGCAGTCGACGAACTTCTGAACGCGGTTGGCAATATCCACCTTGGCAGACAGGTTCTTCTTAATGTTACTCTTGGTCTTTTCCGCAGACTCACGGGCGCGCTTGTTAATGAGAATCTGCTCTGCAGCGCGATCCGCCTCCTGCTTGTTCTCAATAAACCAGACCTGCAGCTGTTCCTTGAAGAAAGCAGTCATGGCTTCCTGTGTAAACTTGGAGTTAACGGACTTTTTGGTCTGATTCTCAAAGCAGCCGATGGTGGAGAAGCAGTTGGTGACCATCACCAGAGAGTCCTGAATGTCCTGATAGATGATCTTAGACTCATTCTTGGTGTATTTGTTGTTATCACGCAGGTATTTATCAAATGCCGCGGTAAAGCCCAGACGGAGTGCCCGGTCAGGGCTGCCGCCGTACTCCAGCCAGGAGGAGTTGTGGTAGTATTCCACATGGTTGACCTGCTTGGAGAAGCAGAAGGAAGCCGTGATCTTCAGCTTCATCTCGGGGCGGTTCTCCGCGTCACGACCGCGACGTTCCGTTTCCCAGAAAGTCGGCATGGTGAAGGCATTATCGCCTACCAGCTCTTCCACATACTGACGGATGCCGTTTTCGTAGCAATAGGTTTCCTCTTCGAACTTTTTGCCCACCTGATTGCGGAACTTGAAAGTGACACCCTTGTTGACCACCGCCTGACGCTTCAGAACATCACGGTAGTACTCCACCGGAATGTTGATATCGGTAAAGACCTGCTTGTCCGGACGCCAGTGGAAACGTGAGCCGGTCTTGCGGCCACGATCAGTAGGCTCCTTCTTCAGGCCGCCCTTATTTCTGCCCTTTTCAAAGTGCAGATCATAGCGGAAACCGTCACGGCGCACTGTGGCATCAAAGAATTCGGAAGCATACTGGGTAGCGCAGGAACCAAGGCCGTTCAGACCCAGGCTGTACTCATAGTTTTCACCGTTTTCGCCGTACTTGCCGCCTGCGTACATTTCGCAGAAGACCAGTTCCCAGTTGTAGCGCTTTTCTTTTTCGTTATAGTCCACGGGACAGCCGCGGCCAAAGTCCTCGATCTCAACGCTGAGGTCCTCGTAACGGGTAACGATGATGGTATCACCGTGACCTTCGCGGGCTTCGTCGATTGCATTGGAGAGAATTTCAAAAACGGCATGCTTACAGCCTTCCAGATCATCAGAACCGAAGATAACCGCAGGGCGCTTGCGCACGCGGTCCTCGCCTTTGAGCATGGAAATACTGGAATTGCCGTATTGTTCGGATTGTTTTTTCGTTGCCATGTTACTTACCTGCCATAAATCAATAGTTATCCATAATAAATCTAGTGTATTATACTCAATTTCGGAAATAAAGTCAACCGCCACCCAAAAAGGTGGCGGTTGCATAATTTAAAGCTTATGGAAAATCGGTTTCCGGTCTTCAAAGGTACAGACATGACCGAAGATATCTTTCAAAATACTGCAGGCTTCAAAGGAGTATTGTCCCACACGGGATGCGGTATGGGCATCGCTGCCGACGGTAACGATCTCACCGCCAAACTCCTTAAACTTGCGGAAATAATCCACTGTTGGCAAAAAGCCGCCGCAGCGGTCCACACCGCTGGTGTTGATTTCCAGACCCTTTCCCTTTGCGGCTACGGTTTTCAGGATCTCATCGATCAGCTCCCGATGCTCAGCATAAGGTACGGGTCGGGGCGCATGATGGGCTGTGGTCTTGGCAATGTAAGTCAGGTGCGCCAGCACATCGAAATCATCATGGAGCCGTACGCAATCCAGTGTTGCTTCCAGATACCGCCGTTCAGCTTCAAAAACAGTCTTCCCCTGCCAGAACTCCTGGAAATACACATCCAGATCATCCACAAAATGGATGGAACCCAGCACAAAATCGAAGTGCCTGCGCTGCAGATCCCTCTTGAACTGTTCCCGGTTGTCCACTGTCATGCCAAATTCCATACCGCGGCGGATCTTCAGTCCTGAGAGTTCCAGCGTATCATATTCCGCATTGTAAACCGCCGTATCAAAAGCGATATTGCCCATTTTTCCCAGCGGATCGTAGTCCAGATGGTCGGTAAAACAGATTTCCTTCAAGCCCGCTGCCTTCGCCGCCTGTGCCATCTGCAGGCCGCGGTCATGTCCGTCAAAGGAAACAATGGTGTGCATATGAAAATCAAACATGGTCCGCCTCCTCCCAGAATTGCCGGAATGCCGTGGGCAGCGCGGCTTCCGCCTCGATCTGCTCCGCCGTCATCCAGCAAAATGCGTCTGTTTCTTCTGCTACTTCCAGATAAATGCCCCGCATTTCCCACCGGATGTGGGTAAAAATATGCTTTCGATCAATTTGTTTGACAATTTCCCGCGCTCTGATGCCCATTTCCTGCAGCGCATCCAGTGCCTGCGCCGTTTCCAGCTTCTCGGATACATTGGGAAATTCCCAAAGCCCCGCCAGAAGGCCGGCCTCAGACCGTTTATGCAGTCCGTAGCGGCCGTCGCAGGAGAGGATGAACACGGTTTTCTCCTCCACGCGCTTTTCTTTTTTTGGTAGCTTCACAGGAAACTGCCGGGCTGTTCCATGCAACGCACCACCGCAGAAGCTGCAGCAGGGGCATTCTTCGCACTTTGGTGCCCAGTTCGGACCGCACAACGTGGCACCCAGTTCCATCAGTGCCTGCGTAAACGCACCCGCTTCAGCAGGGTATACCGCTTCCAGCGCCGCAGTCACCGTCTTTTTCTGCGCTGGCAGGTCGATGGGTGTGGCATCCTCCGTCAGCCGTGACATCACACGCAGTACATTGCCATCCACCGCTGCCCGGGGCATATCGAAGCAGATGGAGCAGATTGCTCCCGCCGTGTAATCACCGATTCCCGGTAATGCGCGGATCTTCTCATATTCCCGCGGAAATTCACCGCCGTAAAGCTCCATGATCTGAATGGCCGCTTTTTTCAGGTTGCGCACGCGGCTGTAATAGCCAAGGCCCTCCCACAGCTTGTGCAGCTGGTCATCATCGCAGGAAGCAAGTGCTTCAATCGTGGGCAGCACATTCAAAAAACGGGTATAGTAGCCCTTCACGGCCTCCACGCGGGTCTGCTGCAGCATAATTTCAGAAAGCCATACATGATATGGTTCTCGATCCTGCCGCCACGGAAGATCGCGCTTATTCAGTTCATACCACGGGATCAGGCACCGGGTAAGCTTTCTATATACATCCTTTGTCATGTTTGCGCCCTCCTGCCGCTTATTTTACAATGCTCCCCGCATTTCTGTCAAGGTTGCGACTTTTTCTTTGACTTTTACAGTGTGATCTGCTACAATTTTTCTAAATTCTCCGTTATACGGGAGGTATGCGTGATGAAAAAAAGGATCTTGCAGCTTTTTTCTTTGGTCCTATGCTGCTTTTGTCTGATTTCTTCCATTCCCATCAGCGCACAGGCCGCCTATCCCATCCGCCGTCCGGCACCGGATCAGGAAAATGATCCAAACGATCCCGCTGCCGCGCAAAATGTCTCTGATACAGCCCTGATCACCGAGCAGACCGGTTTCGATTCTCTGGACTTTCTGTTCGACGGCGAGAAATATTTCGGCCGGACCACCGAGGCAAATGCCAGCCTAACGCTGTCCCATCCCGATGGAATCGGTTCCCTGTACTTCATTTTTTTGAAAGAATACGGTAATTACACGGTCATTAACAACGATACCGGCGATCGTGTAATCTGCGGCACCAACAACTTTTTACATGAGATCATCGACCTGCAAGCTCTTTTTGGCGGGCCGGTCGCCTCTGTCACCGTTGATTTCTCCAATGGACCTGCGGGTATCTGCGAGTTTTACATATACACTCCCGGTTATCTGCCGGAATATGTTCAGGTTTGGGAACCTGCCAAGGAAAATGAAACCGATCTCATTCTTTTTGCCACACATGGTGATGATGACCAGCTTTACTTTGCTGGCATTCTTCCTTATTATACCGCACTGGACTATGAGGTTCTTGTGGTCTACCTGACCGATCACCGGAATAATGTTCAAAACCGCATTCACGAAATGCTCAACGGTCTGTGGGCCGTCGGTGTGAAAACCTATCCGGTTTTCGGCAGCTTCAACGATTTCTTCTGTAAAAATTTGAATGTCGCTTACATCAAGTTCGAGCAGCTTGGCACTTCCAGATCGGACATTGTCGGTTTTGTCACGGAACAGCTGCGTCGATACAAGCCGCAAGTTGTGGTTGGTCATGACTTCAAGGGTGAATACGGTCATGGCCAGCATATGGCTTACGCTGATTGCCTTGCTGCCGCGCTGCAATCTGCCCAGGATGCAACGCAATTTACAGAAAGCGCCGAAAATTACGGCACCTGGGATGTCCCCAAGGCATATTTCCATCTGTACAAAGAAAATGAGATCGTCATGGACTGGGATACCCCCATGGAAGAGCTGGATGGCATGACACCCTTTGAAGTCACACAGCTTTTGGGCTATGTCCAGCATAAATCCCAAAGCAACAGCGGTGTCAGCACCT
The DNA here is from genome assembly GCA_045120675.1 of Faecousia sp. GTDB lineage: Bacteria > Bacillota > Clostridia > Oscillospirales > Oscillospiraceae > Faecousia. Next base: position 26,589 of record JBGVFB010000048.1, read on the forward strand.
GGATCAACGGCGAGGGCTTTTCCATCAAAAAAGCCTCTCAAATCCTGACCTACAGTCCCTGTCAATTTGGTCTTTACCGGACCACGGTAGGCCCCGATGTTGCAAAAAATGATTTTTTTGAAAACCTGACCTCCTACAAAGAGCAGGCGCGGTTGGCCGAAGAGGCCCGTCTGGCCGAAGAAGCAAGATTGGCCGAGGAAGCGCGGCTGGCCGAAGAAGCCAGACTAGCTAAGCAGCGCCAGATAGTGATTATTTTCTGCTGCACCACCGTGCTTGTGATTTTAATTGCCTGTGCCGCGCTGCTTTCCCGCAAAAAGAAGAAACAGCTGCATACTCTGTGACCGTTATTTTCTGTTTCAGAATTTTTTCAAAAAAAGTGAAAAAAGTACTTGCATTTTTCAGAATACTGTGCTATTATACTTAAGCGCGTTGAGCGACGCGTTATGCGCCGATAGCTCAGTTGGATAGAGTGACTGACTACGAATCAGTAGGTCGGGGGTTCGAGTCCCTTTCGGCGTACCATTAAAAGGCTTATCCCTTTCGGGATAGGCCTTTTAATATTTTACGGGAGAATGGGACTCGAACCATCAAATGCGAATGTCCGGTGGACATTCGCTTGCCGCCGGTCTCACGGCGGCAACACACTACTTTGCACCAACGGTGCAAAGGCAACGAGTCCCTTTCTGCTTTATCCCCATCATGCCGCATTTTCCAAAAGGGGCGGTGCATCAGTCTGCTCCGCTTTTTCTTTACGCATTTTCTTCCTTGTGATAAAATATTTCAAAATTCATGAGATATTTCCCCGCGAATCCGTACTGTATAGGTGTAACGGAAAGGATGTGATATGTTTGAAGGATCACGAAATCGTAAGTCTGTTCTTTGAGCGCTCGGAACAGGCAATTACAGAATTGGTCTGCAAATACGGCGCGGCTATGAAAAAGGTGGCATCGAATATTCTGAACGATCCGCAGGATGTGGAAGAATGTTTGAGCGATACATATCTTCATATCTGGAACCGGATTCCGCCCACAAAGCCCCAACATCTGGGTGCCTATGTATGCCGCATTGCACGCAATGTCTGCTTGACCCGCTATCATGCCGATACCGCGCAAAAGCGAAACAGCCATTATGATGTGGCATTGGAGGAACTGGAAGGAACAATTCCCGCCCTGTCCACCGTAGAAACAGAGTATGATGCCAAGGAGCTGACCGGATATCTGAACCGGTTTCTGGCGAGATTAAGCCAAGAGGACCGTTATCTGTTTCTGCGGCGCTACTGGTACGGTGATGGGATCAGCGAAATTGCGAAGCATCTTCAAATTACACCCCATACCGCTTCCGTCCGTCTTTTCCGTTTGCGTCAAAGACTGCAAAAACACCTTGAAAAGGAGGGGCTGATCGCATGAGCAAGAAACTGATATCCAAAGCATTCAGCAACATTGATGACACTTTCATTCTGGAAGCCATGTCCCCACCGGAATCAAATGCTGCAGCCCCGGAAAGGACATCACACATGAAACACACAAGAAAAAATTCCCGACGGATCTTTCGTCTGATTCTGGCGGCATGCCTGATATTCGTGCTGGCATTAAGTGCCTACGCGCTTGACTTTCTTGGAATCCGCGAAATGCTTGGCCGCACCGGAAAAGAATTGCCCGCCACAGCGGAACCACACATCCAGCAGCACATGGAAACGGCAGCTATGGAGGATTGGAGCGCCAGAGTGGTCGAATCTCTCTGTGATGACAGCAAAATCATGGTAACTGTAGCCGTCTCCGGCGGCGATAAGTACATCATCGCCCCTACCGATGCCGACCCGGATACGCTGGCAATCAACATCGGCATTGAAGGAGATCAGACACTCGGCGAGTATGCAAGGGAGCAGGGAAAACAGCTTCTCTTTGTCGGTGCCACTTTGAAGGACCATGCTGCTTCCAGTGGCCACGGCTCCCAGCATTTCGAACACACCAGTGACAGCGAAATGACCATTCTGGTGCAGGCAGATGTCTGGGGTACGCAGGAAAACGCGGTCTGCCGCGTGTATGCTGTGGATGAACAGTGGGAGAAAATGACACTGGATATCCCGCTGCAGCTGTCCAAGGCACCGGCCGTCGGCAGCAGCCTGTACATTCCCGACCATGCAGATGCGGTTCCCGGCATGATTGTCGGCAACGCAACCGTAACCGAAACACCGCTGGGCTATACCGTCCGCTATATGGAAACGATCACAGACGAAGAAGCCTGCTGCAATATCAAGAAAGTGGAATTTGACGGTCTGACTTACGGTGATGGCGGTACAGTTCTGGAAGACGATGGAAACTGGTATTTGACCGTTTCCGGCTGTACCGGAGATGTAGGCGACACTTTGATAGCTCGCTACTACGACTGGGACGATCAGGAAATCGGCGCGATTACCTTCCACAAGCAATCATAAACATGCAAAAAGAGACTGCTTTCGCAGTCTCTTTTTCTTTAACACTTTACATTTTTTCAGGTGCGGAGAAGCCCAGAATGTAGATGCACTTTTCCAGAATCTCCTTGGCAAGGCCGATCAGGGAGATATAACCTGCCTTCAGTTCCTCGTTTTCTTCAGTCAGAATACGAGTCTCGTGGTAGAACTTGTTGACCGCGCCGGCCAGCTCGTAAATATAAGCACAGATCATGTTGGGTGCGGATGCGTTCAGGGCAGCTTCCATGGTGGGGCCGAACTTGGTAATGGCCAGCATCAGATCCTTGGCATGGGCATTGGCAGGCAGCTGGATGGGCAGATGCTCCCATGCGCCGTAACGGTTCAGGATGGACTTGATGCGCACGATGGTGTAGAGGATATAAGGACCGGTGTTGCCCTCGAAGGCAGCAAAACGCTCCAGATCGAAGTTGTAGTCCTTGGTGGGCTGGTTGGACAGATCGCCGTACTTCAGCGCAGCCAGTGCGATCTTGGCAGTGGTTTCCTCCACCTCGTCCTCGCTGACGATCTTATTCTCCACGACCTTGCCGCGGACGAAGTCGGTCATATCCTTAATCAGCTGCTCCAGACGCAGGGTGCCGCCGTCACGGGTCTTGAAGGGCTTGCCGTCCTTGCCGTTCATGGTGCCGTGGCCAACGTGCTCCAGAGGAACCTCTGCCCCCACAATGCCGGACTTCTTGGCAGCGCGGAACACCTGCTCAAAGTGCAGATTCTGGCGCTTGTCGGTAACGTAGAGCATCTTGTCGGGATTCCAGTCCTGCATACGCTGGACCATGGTGGCAAGGTCGGTGGTAGCATAGATGGCGGAGCCGTCGGACTTGATGAGGATCATGGGAGGAACTTCTTTCTTGTCGCCCTCTTCGGCAACGGGGATGACCCATGCGCCTTCACTCTGAACGGCGAAGCCTCTTGCCTTCAGATCCTCGACCATGGCGGGGATATAGGGATCGGCATCGCTTTCGCCCAGCCACTTTTCGTAGTGGACATCCAGATTGTCGTAGTTCTTCTTCAGGTCAGCTACAGAAACATTCAGGATATGCTGCCACAGGGCGCGGTAACCACGACGGCCCTGCTGCAGTTCGAAGGTCGCCACATGAGCCTTATGGGAGAATTCGGGATCCTTCTTCTTACCGGATGCGGTGGGATAAATTTCCTCCAGTTCATCGACGGTGAAGGGAGCAGTCTCGGGATACTCGCCAGTGAAAGCAGGATCAAAGTAAGGCAGTTCGGGCTGACGCTCCTGCAGCTCTGCAATGATCAGACCCATCTGCAGACCCCAGTCACCCAGATGCACGTCACCGATGGTATTGTAGCCCATGAATTTATGCAGGCGCTTCAGGGTCTCGCCGATGATGGCGGGACGCAGATGGCCGATGTGCAGGGGCTTTGCAACATTTGCTCCGCCGTAGTCCACGACGATGGTCTTGCCCGCACCGATCTTCTGAACACCGAAATCCTCAGCAGTGCGCATTTCTTCCAGATAGTTCTGCAGGAATGCGCCGGAGAGCTTCAGGTTGATGAAGCCGGGCATCACAGCTTCCACCAGATCGTAGTCGTTTGCGTCCAGCTGAGCGACCACTTCGTTTGCGATCTTGATGGGTGCGCACTTATACTGCTTGGCAGCAGCCAGCGCGCCGTTGCACTGATATTCACACAGGTCGGGACGGTTGGACAGGTTCACGCGGCCGAAAGATGCCTCATAACCTGCCGCAACGAAAGCGGCCTGCATTTTCGCGGTAATAATATCGAGAATTTTCTCCATTACTGATTCTCCTTCTTCTGCTCCATCCAGTACAGGTACTCGTCGTAGGTACCGTAGCGGTCCACGATGGTGCCGTCAGGCTGGAAGGCGATGACACGGTTACAGGTAGAAGTCAGCATTTCGTGGTCGTGGGAGGCCAGCAGAACAACACCGTTAAAGGCTTCCAGACCCTTGTTGACAGCCTGAATGGATTCCATATCCAGATGGTTGGTGGGCTGGTCCAGCAGAACAACGTTGGCACCGGAAAGCATCATCTTGGACAGCATGCAGCGGACCTTCTCACCACCGGACAGCACGTGAACCTGCTTGAACACATCTTCGTTGCCAAAGAGCATACGGCCCAGGAAGCCGCGCAGGTACACATCGTCCTTCTTGGCAGAGTACTGACGCAGCCAGTCCACCAGCTCCATGGTGTTGCCCTCGAAATAGGGGCTGTTGTCCTTGGGCAGGTAGCTGCGCACCGTGGAGATGCCCCACTTGATGCTGCCTTCGTCGGGCTCCAGCTCGCCCATCAGAATCTGGAACAGCGCGGTCTGTGCCTTTTCGTTCTCACCGACAAATGCGATCTTGTCATTACGGCCGACGGAGAAGTAGACCTTGTCCAACAGCTTTTCGCCGTCAACGGTGACGGAAACATCCTTGACAGTCAGGATATCCTTGCCCAGTTCGCGCTCGGGCATAAAGCCGACGAAGGGATAACGGCGGGTGGAACAGGGCATTTCTTCGACAGTCAGCTTGTCCAGCAGCTTACGGCGGGCGGTTGCCTGCTTGGCCTTGGACTTATTGGCGGAGAAGCGCTGAATGAACAGCTGCAGCTCTTCGATCTTTTCCTGATTCTTCTTGTTCTTGTTACGGATCATGGCCTGCACCATCTGAGAGGACTCATACCAGAAGTCGTAGTTACCGACATACATCTTGATCTTGCCGTAGTCGATATCGACGGTGTGGGTACAGACGGTGTTCAGGAAGTGACGGTCATGGGAAACGGCGATGACCATGCCGGGGAAGTCCAGCAGGAAGTCTTCCAGCCAGTTGATGGCTTCGATATCCAGGTTGTTGGTAGGTTCGTCCAGCATAACGATGTCGGGATTGCCGAACAGGGCCTGTGCCAGCAGGATCTTGACCTTCAGACGGGGGTCAACACTTGCCATCACATCGTAATGCATATCGGTGGGGATACCCAGACCCTGCAGCAGGCGGGATGCGTCGGACTCTGCTTCCCAGCCGCCCATTTCGGCAAATTCTGCTTCCAGATCGGCGGCGCGCAGGCCATCCTCATCGGAGAAATCGGGCTTTTCGTAAATGGCATCCTTTTCCTTCATGACATCGTACAGGTGCTGGTTGCCCATGATGACGGTGTCCATGACGGTAAATTCGTCGTAAGCGTTCTGGTTCTGCTTCAGAACGGACATGCGCTTGTCGGGATCGACGACGACAGCGCCGTTGGTGGATTCCAGCTCACCGGTGAGGATGCGCAGGAAGGTGGACTTGCCGGCGCCGTTGGCACCGATGATGCCGTAACAGTTGCCGGGGAGGTACTGGAGATCAACGTGCTGGAACAGCCACTGACCGCCAAACTGCATACCAAGATTCGATACTGTAATCATTGCGTACTCCTTATATATACATTTTTATTTTTCAACACATTCGGGTGCGGGCTGCCGACGGCCATATTCCCACACATACTTATACAACATAATCATATCACAAATTCCCAAATAATCAATGGATGATTTGCATATTTTCACGAATTCAAAACATGATTTGTGAACAATCAAATAACTTTCCCCGCGACCACTTGCATTTTACGGCTGGTGTGCTATAATTTTAGCACTTACATCAATAGAGTGCTAAAAGGAGCAACATCAATCATGGAAAAAATGCAATTCAAAGCAGAATCCAAGCGTCTGCTGGATCTGATGATCAATTCGATTTACACCCACCGGGAGATTTTCCTGCGTGAAATCATTTCCAATGCCAGCGATGCCATGGACAAGCTGGCCTACATTGCCCTGACGGACAATGCCGTAGGACTGGACAGAAGCGATTTTGCCATCACCATCACCCGCGATGAAGAGAACCGCTGCCTGACCGTTTCCGATAACGGCATCGGCATGAACCGCAGCGAAATGGAAGAAAACCTCGGTACCATCGCCAAGTCCGGTTCCCTGAAGTTCAAGCAGGAGATGGAAAAGCAGGAGAATATTGACATCATCGGCCAGTTCGGTGTTGGCTTCTACTCCGCTTTCATGGTGGCATCCTCTGTCACCGTCATTTCGAAGAAATATGGCGAAGATACCGCATGGAAGTGGATTTCCGACGGTGCGGACGGCTACACCATTGAGCAAACCACCCGCGATGCTGCCGGTACGGACATCATCATGACCCTGAAAGCCGACACCGAGGAGGACAACTACTCTGATTATCTCAAGGAATACGAACTGCGCAGTCTGATCAAGCGCTACTCCGACTATATCCGTTACCCCATTCGTATGGAGGTTACAAAGTCCAAAAATGTAGCCGCTGAGGGCGAAGAACCCAAGTACGAATCCTACACCGAGCTGGAAACCCTCAACTCCATGGTTCCTCTGTGGCAGCGGGCAAAGAAGGATGTCACCGAAGAGGAATATGAAACCTTCTATCGTGAAAAATTCTTTGATTTCCAGAAGCCGCTGCGGACCATCCACACCAGCGCCGAGGGTGCCGTATCCTTCAAGGCGCTGCTGTACGTTCCCGGTAAGGCTCCCTACGATTTCTGGACCAAGGACTACAAGCACGGTCTGCAGCTTTACTCCTCCGGTGTTATGATCATGGAAAACTGCGCCGACCTGCTGAGCGAGCATTTCCGGTTTGTCCGCGGTGTGGTGGACAGTCAGGATCTGAGTCTGAACATCAGCCGTGAAATGCTGCAGCATAACCGCCAGCTGACCATCATCGCCCGCAACATCGAAAAGAAGATCAAAAATGATCTGAAGAGCATGCTGGCAAATGACCGCGAGAACTACGAAAAGTTCTATGAATCCTTCGGCCGCCAGCTGAAGTACGGCGCGGTATCCGAATACGGTGCCCACAAGGATGCAGTGCAGGATCTGCTGCTGTTCTTCTCCCACAAGCAGGGCAAGCTGATCTCTCTGCAGGAGTATGTGGATTCCATGGCTGACGGTCAGGAGAAGATTTACTACGTTCCCGGCGAAAACCGTGAGCGCCTCGCCAAGCTGCCGCAGGTGGAAACCCTTGCAAAGCGCGGCTACGATGTGCTGCTGTTCACGGACGATGTGGACGAATTCATCCCCCAGACGCTCATGACCTTTGCTGAGAAGAGCTTCTGCAACGCGTCTTCCGAAGATCTGGGTCTGCAGACCGAAGAAGAAAAGAAGGAAGCCGAGGAGAAGGCAGAATCCCTGAAGGGTTTCCTGACCTTCGTCAAGGAATCTCTGGGCGAGCGCGTTAAGGAAGTCAGACTTTCCTCCAATCTGGGCAGCCACCCTGTATGCATGACCCCCGAAGCCGGCATGAGCTTCGAAATGGAAAAGTATATGAAAAAGACCAATCCCGAATTCGCCTTCTCCGTGGGCCGCATTCTGGAACTGAATGCAGACCACAGCGCTGTGCAGGCACTGCAGAAGGCCATGACGGAAGATCCCGTGAAGGCAAAGGACTATGCCGAGCTGCTGATGTATCAGGCTCAGCTGATGGCCGATCTGCCCATTGAGGATCCCGCAGCATATACGGAGCTGGTCTGCAAGCTGATGCAGTAATCCTCTTGCGCAGCAGCTGCGATTGTGGTAAACTGATACCATAAGAAATAAAAGGAGGTTACGTTATGGAATTTGCATTGGACGGATTGGAGGCCGGTTTTGCGGTTTTCTATGTCATCTATATGCTGGCGGTTTCCGGTTTCGGTATTGCAGCCTATGTGCTGCGGGCGCTGGGCTTCTACACCATCGCCAAACGCCGCGGCATCAACCACCCCTGGATGAGTTGGGTTCCGGTTCTGGATCTGTGGGTACTGGGCTGTATTTCTGATCAGTACCGGTATGTTGTCAAAGGCCAGACCAAAAATAAGCGCAAATGGCTGCTGGGTCTGAATATTGCGCTGGCTGTGATCTATATTGTTTTCTTCGTCTTCTTCGGTATCATGATGTTTGATGTGGTTACCGGCGCCATCAACGGTATGAACGAAAGCATGATTCTGGAGGAGCTGATGGGTTCCGCCATCGGTCTGGCAGCGGCTACACTGCCCATGGCGGGTCTGGCAATTGCAGTGGTTGTCATCCGCTATTTTGCGATGTACGACCTGTACACTTCCTGCAGCCCGCAGAACAATGTCCTGTTTCTGGTGCTGAGCATTTTCTTTACGGTAACGGAGCCTTTCTTCCTGTTCTTCCTGCGCAAGAAGGATGGCGGCATGCCGCCCCGGCGCACCGCACCGCAGCCTCAGACTTACATCCCGCCACAGTCTGATATGCCCCGGTATGAGCCGGTGCAGGAGCCCTGGGAAGATTCTGAAAATACCTGATAGCAAAACCCTCCGGTTTTCACAACCGGAGGGTCATTTTTTATTTTGTTCTGCCAAAGAGCGGACGCGCCACCCGTTTGTACAGCAGCAATGTCAGCACGGAAACCACGGCGCTTTTCACCAGATTCAGCGGTGCCACGCAGATCATCACAAAGGTAGTCACATTATGAATGCCTCCATGGATATCGGCACCCATGCCGATGATGGCATCCAGCGGAATGCCGTAAAGCTGTGCGAATTTGGGCAGCAGATAGACCGCATTGAATGCCGTGCCGAAAATACTCATGCACAGGCAGCCGACGATCAGGCCGATAATGGCACTGTGCCTGCTCTTATGGGCATGGTAAATGATGGTGGCAGGCAGTACCAGGCTGCAGCCCACTGCAAAGTTTGCAAAATCGCCCACAAAAGCAGTGGAAGTACTCTTAAACAGCAGCTTCAGGACAATCTTGACACCCTCACAGGCAACCGTTGCCGTGGGACCCAGATAGAAACCGCACAGCAGCACGGGAACTTCCGAAAAATCCACCTTGTAAAAATCCGGTGCCAGAAACAGCAGTGGAAAATCCAGCATATGCAGCACCGTCGCGATGGCCGCGCAGATACCAACGATGCTGACATAACGGGCCTTGCTGACCTTACGCTTCTCAGGCATAAAACGCTCTGCCAGCTTTGCAAGCAGTGCAAGCGCCACAATAATCGCGATACAACAGAGAATAAAACTCAAATTCTCCAGAATCTGTGACCATAATCCATTCATATGCAACACCTCAAATCAGCAAAATGCGCCCCGAGTATACACTCAGGGCGCGAACAAAATGCGATGCTGCCATGTCCTTCTTCCATCCAGACTATACTGTCGGTACCGGAATTACACCGGTTCAGCGCCTGATGCGCTCGCGGACTTTACCGCCGGTGGGGACTTACACCCCGCCCTGAAGAACCTCTATGAACTTAACTAAAACATAGCATGAAGCATGGTGGTTGTCAAGATTTTGTTTTTATGGTAGAGTGTATGCAGAATGCCAAATTGATGTTTGCCGGGATGCCCCGGCTGGCAATGCGTGACTGGTAATCCGGCAATCACCAAACATGACTGCCCGATTCGAAGGGTTATTGATCGTATCGGGAGATGAGTTGGGATTTTGTACAACGTTTAGACACGAATTGGCCGTCGGCCCTCGCCGACAAACTGAAATTCGATTATGCGGCAGGGGTTGTTTCTGCCGGTTTTGTTTCGGGCGGTGTTGTCGCTGCGGGAGTCTTTTCCGGTGCTTTCTTGAACCCCTGTACCGCACCGCCGGCAGAAGTATCCGTAATATCGCCACCGATGACCTGATTCTTATACACCAGCACCGTGGCATACACCGGATCTGTGGCACCGGGGTAATTATTCACCTTATACACATAACGCATCACATTTTTTCCCGCATACTGGGTCAGATCATAACCCTGACCTTTCTGCAGACGATTGTATCGTTCAAAAACCTCGGATGTATTTTCCGGAATGCGTACCTGACTGGATTCTGCCGGTGAATTGGTCACTTCCCAGCCAAAGCCCTTGAGGAACCCCACGCGGGCATCGTTGTTGGTCACGGCAGGGGCCGCTGTGGTCTGGATCTCTCCCCCACCGCCAAACAGCAAAACAACAGCTACAATTACCGCCACGACGGCACCCAGAATGAATGCGATCTTTTTCAAATCGACCTTTGCGGTCATAAACATCATGTAATATCCCTCCAGTTATAGATTCGTACTACACTGTTATGCGGACAAACCGGGAGGTAGAACGGAGGAACCATGGACAGACTGGACAAATTTCTGTGCGACAGCGGTATCGGAACCCGCAGTCAGGTAAAAGTGATTCTGAAAGCAGGCCGCGTTACGGTGGACGGCAAGGTAGAGCGGGACAACAGCCGCAAAATCGACCCGCAGGTCAATGTGATTGCACTGGACGGCGAAACTCTGGGCGGCAAACGCCGGATCGTACTGATGCTCAACAAGCCCGCCGGCTTTGTCACTGCCACGGAGGATGCTGCCGAGCGCACGGTCATGGAGCTGCTGCCGGCTGAATACAAGCATTTTGACCTGAAGCCCGTGGGCCGACTTGACAAGGCTACGGAAGGTTTGCTGCTTTTCACCAATGACGGCGATCTGCTGCACCGGCTGATCAGCCCCAAAAAGGAAGTGCCGAAAATCTACTATGCCCGCCACGAAGGAGAAGCAACTGCGGAAGATGTGGAAGCTTTTGCCGGCGGCCTGACATTGCGCGACGGCACGGTTTGCCTGCCGGCCAAATTGGAACCGCTGGGTCCCGGCGAAAGCCTGATCACGGTCTGTGAAGGAAAATACCATCAGGTGCGCCGTATGATGGCTTCCCGAAACATGACCGTTCTGTATCTGGAGCGTCGCTGTGAAGGTCCGCTGGAACTGGGAACACTTCCCCGTGGACAGGTGCGTGAGCTGTCAGATGGTGAGATTGCCGCTTTGGACGGTTAATTTTGTCGGATTCGGCAAAAGCATGTGGGAATCGATCCCGCAAAATCAGACATCAACCGTGATATTACATAAAAAAGAACAGAGTTTTTGCAATAATACGTCAAAAGGTACTTGCAAAATGCGCAAAAGCTGTGTATAATGATTGTGTTATTTTGTGAATTGCGCATTTATGCAAATTACTAAGGAGGACGAAGCAATGTCCAACAGTGTTTTTCAGAGTGTTATTATTCAGTTGAAAGATGTTTCCGACCGCGTTTTCGGTGTGATTGACACCGACGGCTGCGTGGTTTCCTGTACTGATGTTTCCCTGCTGGGCGAACGTTGGAATGATGTTGCCCTGAAGCTGGGCAATTCTGAGAGCCTGATCACTTACGGTCAGAAGACTTTTAAGCCCATCATCGGCAATTCCAACTTCTTTGAATATGCTGTCTTCTGCAGCGGCGATGACGAACTGGCCCGCAATTACTGCATCATGGCCTACATTGCCCTGAACGATGCCAAGACTTTCTATGAGGAAAAGCATGACCGCGGCACCTTCGTCAAGAATATCATCATGGACAACATCCTGCCCGGTGATATTTACATCCGCGCCAAGGAGCTGCACTTTGCTACCGATGCGCCCCGCGCCGTGTTCCTGATCCGTCAGGTTGGTCACAGCGACGTGGCAACCGTGGATGTGCTGGCCGGTATGTTCCCCGACAAGCTGCAGGACTTCGTCCTGAGCATCAACGAAACTGATATTGCCGTGATCAAGCAGATCAGCGGCTCCACCACCTGTGAAGATCTGGAAAAGGTCGCAGCAGGTATCGAAGACACCCTGAAGACCGAACTGAGCATTAAGACCGTCATCGGTATCGGTACCATTTCCGATCACCTGCGCGAGCTGGCCGACTCCTACAAGGAGGCACAGACCGCCATCGATGTGGGCAAGGTTTTCGATACCGAGAAGAGCATCATCAACTACGAAAAGCTGGGTATCGGCCGTCTGATTTATCAGCTGCCCACTACCCTGTGCGAGATCTTCCTGGGCGAAGTGTTCAAGAAGAACTCCATTGACTCTCTGGATCAGGAAACGCTGTTCACCATCAACAAGTTCTTTGAGAACAACCTGAACGTGTCCGAGACCTCCCGTAAGCTGTTCGTCCACCGCAATACGCTGGTGTACCGTCTTGAGAAGATCAAGAAGCTGACCGGTCTGGATCTGCGCCAGTTCGATCATGCCATCGTTTTCAAGGTGGCCCTGATGGTACGCAAGTATCTGTCCTCCAGAGAAAGCCGATAAACGCTTCTGTTGGGGCCGCATCCGCTGCGGCCCCATAATTATGCCCATTTTTGGCTGATTCTGGAAGAAGCAGCCTCCATGATTCACAAATTTTATTAAGTTTTTTTGACGATGAACCGAATTGCATTGACTTTAATCCTACAATATGTTACAATTCGGTTACACTATGACTGGAGATAGGTGCTTATGATAGAATTTACTGACGTCGTGAAATCCTACCGCGAAGGCAATGACGCACTGAAGGGCGTCAATATGCAGATCGAGGATGGAGAATTTTGTTTTCTGGTGGGACCTTCCGGTTCCGGCAAGTCCACCATCATCAAGCTGATCACCGGTGAGCTGAAGCCCACTTCCGGCACGGTTCACGTGAACGGCTATTCCCTGGAGCGTATCCGCAAGCGCGAGGTGCCCTACCTGCGCCGTACTGTCGGTGTTGTGTTCCAGGACTTCCGTCTGATTAACAAGATGACGGTTTATGACAACGTGGCATTCGCCATGCGTGTTGTTGGTGCCCGCGAGCGCGAGATCCGCGAGCGCGTGCCCTATGTGCTGGATCTGGTTGGCCTCAGCTCCAAGGAGCACCGCCACCCCGGCGAGCTGTCCGGCGGTGAGCAGCAGAGACTGGCCATCGCCCGCGCCCTGATTAACAACCCCTCCACCATCATTGCGGACGAACCTACCGGTAACCTGGACCCCCAGATGTCCTTTGAAATTATGAGTCTGCTGCAGGAGATCAACAATCTGGGCACCACCATGCTGGTGGTTACCCACGCAAAAGATCTGGTCGAGCGCTTCAGCAAGCGCACCATCGTCATCAACGACGGTCTGATTGTCAGCGACGGAATGGAAGGTTATCACTTATGAAATTGACAAATCTGGGTTACTTACTGAAAGAGGGCATCAAGGGTATTTTTACCCATGGCTTTATGTCCTTCGCCGCCGTCTGTGTCACGGTGGCCTGCCTGCTGATCGTGGGCAGCTTCTCCATTCTTGTTTACAATGTGAACATCATGGTGGAAGATTTAAATCAGACCAACGAAATTCTGGCCTATGTGGATGAAACTCTGTCCGAGGCCGATGCCAAAAGTGTTGGTACGAAGATCAATATGATCGACAATGTGCTGCGCTCCGACTTCATTCCCCGTGAGCAGGCACTGGAAGATTTCATCGAAGACCACAAGGACGAGGAAGCGTCCTTCAGCGGTCTGGATCCCAGCGACCTGCGCCACCGTTTCCGCGTGGTGCTGGAGGATAACCGTCTGATTGAGCAGACCGATGCGGATCTGAAGGCAATTCCCGGTGTTGTCAAGACCCATGCTGAGTACGAACTGGCACAGGGCTTCTCCACCATTCAGGATGTGCTGCACATCGTTTCTCTGGGTATCATCGCCGTTCTGCTGGCGGTTTCCCTGCTGATCATCTCCAACACCGTCAAGCTGGCTATGTATGACCGCAAGGAAGAGATCGGCATCATGAAAATGGTCGGTGCGACCAATGCTTTCATCCGTCTGCCCTTCGTGGTGGAAGGCTTCACCCTCGGTATGCTGGGTGCAGCGCTGGCCTTCGGTTCTGAGTGGGTCATGTACGATGCCATGATCCAGAAAATCGGCGAAGTGGATGCCCTGCAGCTGTTTAAGTTCGTACCCTTTGAGGAGCTGCTGATTCCCATGATCGTCACCTTTGCCGCTACCGGCATGTTCGTCGGTATCGTCGGTTCCTGGACTGCAATTCGTAAGTTTATGAACGTTTAATCCCACTTTTGGAGCATAGAGAATGAAAAATCGCAAACGCTGGGTTTCAGTCATGGCGGGCGTTATGGCAGCAATCATGCTGCTGAGCCTGATTCTGAGTCTGATCCCAACAAAAGCAGGCGCTGCATCTTCCAGCGAGATCCGGAAGCAGATTGCCGCGCTGAAAGACGAAAAGAAACAGATTGATGCACAGCTCAAGGAAGTCAAGGGCCAGCTGAAAGAGAATACCAATGAGATCAAGGGTATTGTCGCGCAGAAGGATGCCATTGATCAGGAGGTTCAGCTGCTGCATCAGCAGATCTTCAACATCAACCAGCAGGTTGCCACCTATGCCCTGCTGATTGCTGACAAGCAGGACGAACTGGATGAGGCATCTGTCCGTCTGGAAGAACTGCAACAGAAGAATAAAGAGCGTATCCGCGCCATGGAAGAAGAGGGAGAACTTTCTTACTGGTCCGTCATCTTCAAGGCTGACAGCTTCTCCGATCTTTTGGACCGGCTGAGCATGGTGCAGGAGATCAACGCAGCCGATCAGCGCCGTCTGCAGGAGATCAGCGAAGTGGGCCGGAAAGTCTCCAATGTCCGGGAAGAGCTGATTTTCGAAAAGTCTGCACTGGAAGCCGTGCGTTCCGAGCTGGACACGTCGGAAGCTGCACTGGAAGAAAAGCGCAAGGAAGCAGATTCCCTGCTGACCAAGCTCATCGCCAAGGGTGATGAATTTGAAGCCCTGATTGATGAATCTGAGGATCTTCAGAGCGACCTGATGAAGGAAATCGCCCAGAAGGAAAAGGATCTGAAGGCCGCTGAATACAAGGAATGGCTGGCAACCTACGTTCCCACCAGACCCTCCGGTACCGATACCACCCCCAGCACCCAGGCCCCTTCCTCTTCCGGCTGGATCAAGCCACTGAAGTCCTACACCATCACCAGTGCCTTCGGTATGCGCATCCACCCCATTCACAAGGTGGAGCGGTTCCATGAAGGTGTGGATATGGCCGCCCCGCAGGGAACTCCCATCTACGCAGCCAAGTCTGGCAAAGTAACCACCACCTCCTATCAGGCCGGTGGCGCCGGTTACTACGTTTCCATTAATCATGGTGATGGCTTCGCATCCATCTACATGCATATGACAAATTACATTGTCAAGCCCGGTCAGCATGTCTCCACCGGACAGGTGATCGGCTATGTAGGCAGCACCGGCGGTTCTACCGGCCCGCACCTGCATTTCGGTATTTCCTACAAAGGTACCTATGTCAATCCGATGAGTTATATTTGAGCGGATTAAGGAGCAACTATGAAAAATCGCAAAAAATGGATCAAAATCATGGCCGGTGTCATGGCGGCAATCATGCTGCTGAGCCTGATTCTGAGTCTGATCCCCACACACGTCCATGCCGCATCCTCCAGCGAGATCAAAAAGCAGATCGCGGAACTGAAAAGCCAGAAAAAAGAACTGGAAAGTCAGATGAAGGATGTCAAAAATCAGGTCAAGGAGAATGACAATGAGATTGCCAATCTGGTTGACCAGAAAAATGCCATCGATCAGGAGATTTTCCTCCTGTATGAGCAGATCGACAACATTGACCAGCAGCTTGCAGCCTATTCCCTTTTGATTGCTGACAAGCAGGACGAGCTGGACAACGCACAGGATCATCTGGACGAGCTGAGTGCCAAGAACAAGGAGCGCATCCGCGCCATGGAAGAAGACGGCAGTATTACTTACTGGTCCGTCCTGTTCAAAGCCAGTAACTTCTCCGACCTACTGGACCGGCTGAGCATGATCGACGAGATTGCCGCTGCGGACAGAAGACGCCTGCAGGAGCTGCACGAGGCAGCTGATGAGGTTGCAGTCGCACAGGAGGCTCTGGAAGCCGAGAAGGAAGATCTTCAGGTTGTCAAGCAAGAAATGGACGCTGCTCAAGCGGAGCTGGACGAAAAGCGCGCCGAAGCCGATGCCCTGCTGGCTGAACTGGTAGAAAAGGGCTTCGAGCTGGATGAAATGTATACCCAGATGGAAGAGGAAGAAGCCGCTTTCCTGAAGGAGATCGCAGCGAAAGAGAAGGAATACACCGAAGCCAAGCGCCGTGAATGGATCCAGTACATGTCCACCTACGTGACGGTACCTCCTGCAACCCAGCCCAGCACCGACGGTGGTACTTCCTCCTCCGGCGATGGCAGCGCCGGAACCAATTCCGGCACCAGCAGCTCCGGCAGTTCTTCATGGCTGGTTCCCTGTGCCTACACCATGCTGACCAGTCCCTTCGGTAACCGTGAGGCACCCACTGCCGGCGCTTCCACTTATCATGAGGGTGTGGACCTGTCCGCACCGGAAGGAACTCCCATCTATGCTTCCAGAACCGGTACCGTCACCACCGCATCCTTTGGCCGCGCCGCAGGTTATTACGTCAAGATCAACCATGGCGACGGTTTCAGTTCCATTTACATGCACATGACCCGTTATACCGTGCGCAGCGGTCAAGCCGTTTCCGCCGGACAGGTCATCGGTTATGTGGGCAGCACCGGTATTTCTACCGGCAACCACCTGCACTTTGGAATCTCCTATAACGGTTCCTACGTCAACCCCGCCCACTACGTAAATCTTTACTAATATGCAATCCCACAGTCCGGACGGACTGTGGGATGCATTTCTAACCGAGGTGTCTTATGAAGAATCTTAAAATCATTCTGTCCTATATTCTGGTTGCCGTGATTTCGTCCATGGTCACCCTGTCCGTGTTCTGCGTCACACCGGAAGCAGAATACAACAAGCTGGACGAACTGACCGGTCTGATCGATATCTATTTCATCGGCGAAGCAAACCACGCCGATATGGAAGATGCCGCCGCTGCGGCAATGGTGGATTCTCTGGGCGACCAGTGGAGCTACTACATGACCGCCAAAGATTACGAAGCCTATATCGAACAGATGCAGAACGCTTATGTCGGCATCGGCATCACCATCACCGTGGCAGCGGATGAATCCGGTCTGGAAGTCATCAAGGTCAACGAGGGCGGCCCTGCGGAAGAGGCCGGTATGCTGGCCGGTGACGTGATCATCGCCGTAGAAGGTCAGAGTGTGGCAGGCATGGACACAACGGCTGTCCGTGATCTGGTTCGCGGTCAGGAAGGCACGCAGGTTCTGATCGGCATCCAGCGTGGCGATGACACACTGGAGATGTCCATCACCCGCAAAACGGTGCAAACTCCTGTTGCGGAATACCGGATGCTGGAGGATGGCATCGGCCTTGTGACCATCTATAATTTTGACGACCGCTGCTCTGACGAAACCCTTGGTGCCATCGAAACACTGCTGGCACAGGGGGCAACCGCACTTGTCTTTGATGTGCGCAACAACCCCGGCGGCTACAAGCATGAGTTGGTCAGGATTCTGGACTATCTGCTGCCCGCAGGCCCCCTGTTCCGCAGCGAGGACTACCGCGGCAAGGTAGACGTGGATGAATCTGATGCTGCCTGTCTGGAGCTCCCCATGGCGGTGCTGGTCAACGGCGATTCCTACTCCGCTGCCGAATTCTTCGCCGCTGCGCTGTCCGAATACGATGCCGCCATCGTGGTGGGCGAAAAAACCACCGGTAAGGGCTATTTCCAGAGTTCTTTCACTCTGGAAGATGGCAGTGCTCTGAACCTTTCCATCGGCAAGTATACCACACCCAATGGTGTCAGCCTTGCGAATGTGGGCCTCACCCCGGATGTTACCGTGGAAGTAGACGAAGAAACCGCTTTCCTGATCTATGCCGGTACTCTGGATCCTGCGGAAGATCCCCAGATTCAGGCCGCGATTGAGATCCTCAAAGCAGAATAAACGCAAATCACCCCGGATGGCATCGCCTTCCGGGGTGTTCTATTATACGTACTCCACAGGGGAATCGTCATCGGGAAGCTTTTCTGCTTCTGCGGCAGCCTTGGCGGCCCGCTCCTGCTTTTTCAGGCGGATCAGACGGATGATGATCACCAGTTCCGCAATCACCAGCACCGCCACAATGGCAGCTGGAATGAGCAGCCGCTTGTAGGTTTCAAAGAAGGTCGGTTCCGGTTCCTCTGCAGCCGCAGGTACTGTCGCTACCGGCTCGGTGGGTGCTTCTGTCGGAGCTTCTGTGGGCGGTTCCGTTGGGGCGGCCAGCATTTCAATTTCCACTCTGGTGGAAACTACCACATCACCCTCTTCGTAGGCAACCATCACATCCTGCACACCGGCTTTCAAAGGATCCAGTCCGGCATATTGGGCATTGCGGGTTACATCCCGGTAAAGGCCCGTATCATAATGGGCAATGACCTGCAGCGCCGGCTCCGTACCCACATCATACTGGCTATCGCAGGAAACCTCAATATGGTCCAGCTTGGACAGCGGAGGTTTGGGCATGCCGCTGACAGACACACCGGCCAGCCGGGAAAGATCGCTGAGCTGGCTGCTGATATCCTCAGGGCCTTTACGGCTGGTCTGGTAAGACGCATTGGCTGCGATCACCAAAGGTTCCAGTCCGTATTCCATCGCTTTGATGGTCGTCTGTGCATGAAACAGCAGACAGGATCGCGGCAAGTGATAGTCGCTGGTGACCACTGCCAGATGGGTCACCTGCGGGTATTTCTTTGACAGGATCTCGTAAGAGTTGATCGCATTGGATGCTGTACTGCGGGACTGATCTTCGATGATGATACGGTCCTTGGAAACACCCTTGCTCTGCAGCCATTTGGCCATCTGTCCTGCTTCCGTCGCGTTTTTATTATATTGAGCCGTTCCGCCACCGGTGCAGAGAACAAATGCGTTGGGATATTTCTGCGCAGATGCCAGCGCAGCCTCCAGACGACCGAGCAATTCCCCTCTCATGGAACCGTCATCCGCAAGGGCATAACCCATAACCACAATACACAGCGCATTGGTCTGGGGTAAACCATTGGGCAGAATTTCCGGATAGAGTGTCATGTCGTCATTCACATAGCTCCAGTATTCCATGATGGAGCCCCATACCTGTCCAAGCTTGGGGTCCAGCTCTGAGAGCTCATAAAGAAGGCAGTTGATATCAGTTGCCGCAGCTTCCTTATGATAGCTGTAGTAATTCAGCAGACTCTGGATGCATTCTGTTTTGCGGTCGGTCTCTTCCGCAAACACAGTTCCAGACATGGAAAGCATCAGAACCAGCGCCAGAATCACTGCAGTACACTTTCTTCGAATATCCATATCAGCACCTCATTTGTGTTGATTACGCAGCTGCCAGAAGGCCACTGCACTGGCGGCAGCCACATTCAGGGAGTCCACACCGTGATACATGGGAATCAGCACCGTATAGTCACAGTCGGCGATGGTATCATTGGTCAGGCCGTCGCCTTCAGAGCCCAGCACGATGGCCAACTTCTCCTCTTCCAGCAGCACCGGATCGTCGATGGAAATACTGTCACTGCGCAGGGCCATAGCCGCAGTCTTAAAGCCCAGCTGCCGCAGTTTTTCCATGCCGGGGCCCGGCCAGTCGGCCATTTCACTGCCAATAAAGGTCCAGGGAATCTGGAACACCGTACCCATACTCACGCGGGCGGCACGGCGGTACAGCGGATTGCTGCAGCCGGGTGTCAGCAGCACCGCATCCATGCCAAGAGCTGCTGCAGAACGGAAAATCGCACCCACATTCGTCGGATTCATGACATTTTCCAGAATCACGATCCGGCGGGCATCTTTCACGGTTTCCTCCACGCTCTTCAGCTGTGGACGGCGCATGGCGCACAGAACACCACGCGTCAGCTGGAAACCGGTGAGCTTGGTCAGGATATCAAGGTCGGAAGTATAAACCGGAATATCGCCGCAGCGCTCGATCACTTCTTTTGCCTGACCATCAATGTGCTTGCGCTCCATCAGCAGCGACACCGGCTGGCAGCCGGCATCCAGCGCCCGCTCGATGACCTTGGGGCTTTCGGCGATAAACATCCCTTTGGCCGGCTCTTCCCGGTTTAGAAGCTGCGCTTCCGTCAGCCGTGCGTAAACATCCAGCTCCGGCGCAGTAAAATCTGTAATTTCAATAATATTCGGCATAAACATTTCCTTTGTATGTTCTCATTTGCTATACTACCACACAAACGCTGAACTTGTCAAACTTTTCGGCAGAAAGGACTATTTGCACAATGCAGCCGGAGGGTTTTTGGTGCTTTTACCGCTTGCGCCCGAAAGCCTTGTGCGATATAATCTGTAGAAATTCGCGCTGTGCGTACCAGAGGAGGAACCCATGAAGATTTCCGGACTGCAGAAAATGACCCTGCTGGATTACCCGGGCAAAATTGCCTGTACGGTATTCCTTGGCGGGTGCAATTTCCGCTGCCCTTACTGCCACAACAGTGAGATTCTGGACGGCAACGCACCGGAACTGATGAGCGAAAAGGAACTTCTTGCATTCCTGAGCAGCCGTAAGGGTCTGCTGGACGCAGTCTGTATCAGCGGCGGCGAACCGACTCTGCAGCCGGAGCTGCCCGATTTGCTTGCACAGATCAAAGCTATGGGCTTCCTGACCAAGCTGGATACCAACGGCAGTCGTCCGGAGGTATTAAAGGCATTGGTTTCCGGAAATCTGTTGGATTATGTAGCCATGGACATCAAGAATAGTCCGGACCGCTATGCCCAGACCATTGGTGTGCCATGGAAGCGGGAAAAAATCGAAGAAAGCATCCGTTTCCTGACAGAAGAACATGTGGACTACGAATTCCGCACCACCGTAATCGCTCAGCTGCACGATTTCCAGTCTATGGAAGAAATGGGTCGCTGGGTCAGCACGCTGGCAGAAAATAAAAAAGTCAAGCGCTGGTTCGTCCAACCCTTTGCAGATCGGGAAACTGTTATGTATTCCGGACTGTGCGCCCCCTGTGACACACAATTGTCTGAATTTGTCAGTACTTTGGGCCGTTTTTCTTCACATTCCAGCCGCAGAGGATGACATAACACAACATATAGTGGTTACAAAAATTAACCAGACACAATATATTGACTTATTCTAAATTCTACGTTATAATACAGGCACTGTCGCGAACCGGCCGAGGCTTCGCCCGTGCCTGTATTTTTTGTTATGAGGAGGATTTTGCCATGTATCGTGTGCTGAAAAGAGACGGCATTACCGTAGATTTTGAGATTTCCAAGATCAGCGCCGCCATCATTAAGGCCTTCGAGGCTCTGAATAAAAACTACCATCCCAGCGTCATCAATATGCTGGCTTTGCAGGTCAGTGCTGATTTTGAAAGCAAGATCAAAGACGGCATGATTGCCGTGGAAGATATTCAGGACAGCGTGGAAAAGGTGCTGTCCGATGCAGGCTACGCTGATGTGGCCAAGGCCTACATTCTCTACCGCAAGCAGCGTGAGAAGGTGCGTAATGTCAACTCCGCCCTGCTCAACTACAAGGATCTGGTGGACAACTACCTGCAGATCAATGACTGGCGCGTTAAGGAGAATTCCACCGTCACTTACTCCGTTGGCGGTCTGATTCTTTCTAACTCCGGTGCGATCACTGCCAACTATTGGCTGTCTGAGATTTACGATGCAGAAATCGCGGAGGCACACCGTTCCGCAGCGCTGCATCTGCACGACCTGTCCATGCTCACCGGCTACTGCGCCGGCTGGAGCCTGAAGCAGCTGATTCAGGAAGGTCTCGGCGGTGTTCCCGGCAAGATTACCTCCGCACCTGCCAAGCATCTTTCTACGCTGTGCAGCCAGATGGTCAATTTCCTCGGCATCATGCAGAACGAATGGGCCGGCGCACAAGCATTCTCCTCCTTTGATACCTATCTTGCTCCCTTTGTCAAGGTGGACAACCTGACGCAGAAGGATGTCAAGCAGTGCATCCAGTCCTTTATCTATGGCGTGAATACGCCCTCCCGTTGGGGTACCCAGGCACCCTTCTCCAACATCACCCTGGACTGGGTCTGCCCTCCTGACCTGAAGGATCAGCAGGCCATTGTGGGCGGCAAGGAACTGGACTTCACTTACGGTGACTGCCAGAAGGAAATGGACATGGTCAACAAGGCTTTCATCGAGATCATGATCGAAGGCGATGCCAATGGCCGCGGCTTCCAGTACCCCATCCCCACCTACTCCATCACCCGCAATTTTGACTGGAGCGAGACTGAGAACAACAAGCTCCTGTTTGAAATGACTGCCAAGTACGGCACTCCCTATTTCTCCAACTACATCAATTCCGATATGGAGCCCTCCGACGTCCGCTCCATGTGCTGCCGTCTGAGACTGGACCTGCGTGAGCTGCGCAAGAAGTCCGGCGGCTTCTTCGGCTCCGGCGAATCTACCGGCTCCATCGGTGTTGTCACCATCAATCTGCCCCGTATCGCATACCTTGCAAAGGACGAAGCCGACTTCTATGCCCGCCTGGACAAGCTGATGGACATCGCCGCCCGCAGCCTGAAGATCAAGCGTACCGTCATCACCCAGCTGATGGAAAACGGCCTGTATCCCTACACCAAGCGTTATCTCGGCACCTTCTCCAACCACTTCTCCACCATCGGCCTGATCGGCATGAACGAAGTCGGTCTGAATGCCCCATGGCTGAAGGCTGACCTGACCGACAAGCGGGTTCAGGAATTTGCCAAGGACGTGCTGGATCATATGCGTGATCGTCTGAGTGACTATCAGGAACTGTACGGCGACCTGTACAATCTGGAAGCCACTCCCGCGGAATCCACCACCTACCGTTTCGCCAAGCATGATAAGGAGCATTACCCCGACATCATCACCGCCAATGAAAACGGTACCCCCTACTATACCAACTCCTCCCATCTGCCCGTGGGTTACACCGAGGATATCTTCTCCGCGCTGGAGATTCAGGACGAGCTGCAGACCCGCTATACCTCCGGTACCGTCTTCCACGCCTTCCTGGGTGAGAAGCTGCCCGACTGGAAGGCCGCAGCCGCACTGGTCCGCAAGATCGCAGAAAACCACAAGCTGCCCTACTACACCATGAGCCCCACCTACTCCGTCTGTGCGGATCATGGTTATATCACCGGCGAAGCTTACACCTGTCCCATCTGCGGCAAAAAGACCGAAGTCTACAGCCGTATCACCGGCTACTACCGTCCTGTGCAGAACTGGAACGACGGCAAGAGCCAGGAGTTCAAGGACCGCAAGGTCTACAACGTGGGCACCTCCGTGCTGAAGGGCACCGTGAAGCCCGTGGAGGCGCCTGTTGCGGCCGAACCCGCAGCAGTCGAAGAAGCCCCTGTCTGCAGTCCCGTCACCGAAGGCCGCATCTTGCTGTTCTCCCGCCTGACCTGCCCCAACTGCCGCGTGGCAGAGAACCTGCTGGGCAAGGCCGGTATCGCTTACGAGAAGCTGATCGCAGATGAAAACGCGGATCTGTGCCGTGCTTACGGTGTGAAGGGTGCTCCCACCCTCGTCATCACCGACGGCGAAAACCACACCAATTTCTACAGCGTTCCCGAGATCAAAAAGTATCTGGCATCTCTGTAAAACCAAATCAGGGCCGGGAAAATCCCGGCCCTCTCCTTTGAGTATTGGAGGATCAACCTATGTATGATATCATCATTGTCGGCGGCGGCCCTGCGGGTCTGACTGCCGCAATTTACGGCCTGCGGGCCGGAAAGTCCGTTCTGGTCATCGAGAAGAACGGCTTCGGCGGCCAGATTGCCTACTCCCCCAAGGTTGAGAATATTCCCGGCACCATTTCCATCAGCGGCGCGGAATTTGCGGACAAGCTGACGGAACAGGCCATGAATCTGGGCGCTGATGTGGAACTGGAAACTGTCATCCGCGTGGAAAACGGTGACATTAAGAAAGTTCACACCGAAGAGGGCAGCTGTTTTGAAGCGCATGCTGTGATCCTCGCTGTGGGTGTCAAGCACCGGATGCTGGGTCTTCCCAATGAAGAAGAATTGGTCGGCAACGGTCTTTCCTTCTGCGCTGTCTGCGACGGTGCCTTCTATGCAGGCCAAAACGTGGCCATGATCGGCGGCGGCAACTCCGCGCTGCAGGAAGCGCTGCTGCTCAGCGAGGTCTGCAACAAGGTCACGGTCGTGCAGAATCTGGCCTTCTTCACCGGTGAAAAGAAGCTGGCGGATGCCTTGGTTGCCAAAGAGAATGTAGAAGTTTACTTCAGCACTGTGGTGGCAGAGTATCTGTCCGAAAACGGTATCCTTACCGGCCTTCGCATCCGTCATGAAAACGGTGACGAGCAGGTTCTGAAGTTGGACGGTGCTTTCCTCGCCGTGGGTCTGGCACCTGAAAATGATGCCTTCGCACCGCTGGCTGACCTGAACAGCTGGGGCTACTTTGCATCCGGTGAAGACTGCACCACCAAAACAGCCGGTATTTTCGTTGCCGGTGACTGCCGCAGCAAATCCATCCGTCAGGTGACCACCGCTGCCGGTGACGGTGCGGTCGCTGCCATGGCCGCCTGCCGCTATATCGATAGCCTGAACTGAGCTAACAACAAAACCGCTTCCTGAAATCAGGAAGCGGTTTTTTCATGCCTTTTCACTTTTCTTCCACCGTAGCCAGTCCTTGTCCAGCACGGTGCAACGTTCCGTTTCCAGTATGGTATCACATGGAAAATCTTTACACGTGGTGCAAACCGGAACACCCTGCCGCAGGACACAGTCCCTTGTAAAACAGTCGCCCGGCTCGTGGGCTTCCACGCATCCTGCGCAGTTGCCCCTGATGTAGGTAGGACAACCGCCGCAGTAAAAGCCGCACTTTCCCAGCAGTTTTTCGTCCATGATCATGCCTCCGCAGCGGGCAGATTGACAATTTTCGGCTCGTGGCCCATGGCTGGGATGATTTTATCCATCACATCAGCAGTCTTCAGCCGCAGGCTGGAGGTGTTGATACAGGGATGGCAGCCGATGTATTCGCCGCGCAGCACATCTTCATCGATTAAAAGTTGTACCTGCATTTGCTTGTCGTTCATCAAACCCAGAACACTGAGGGAACCGGGTGTGATGTCCAGAAAGCGCTCCATGTACTCCCCACCGGCGAAGGACAGGCGGGAAGAACCGATCTGCTTGGACAGCACACTGGTCTTAAAGGGCTTGTCGCCGGGCAACAGAAGCAGGTAAAAAGCCGTACACTGGCGGTTGCACAGCAGCAGATTCTTGCACATGGCAGCTTCCAGCACTTCATCAATGGCGGCGCAGGCTTCCATGGTCATGGCCGCTTCGTGGTCAACACGCTGATACGCAATGCCCAGAGCATCCAGCATATCGTAAACCCGCACTTCTTTCGGCAGCCGGTCGCTGCAATTTACGGGTCGTCCTTGTTCCAGTTTCATAATGAGTCCTCTTTTCTGTCAGATTGTGGTCATTATACCGCATTGAAAACAAAAAAGCAATTATGTGATATTGTCACAGAAATCGCGCGCCGCTGCGGGTATACTAAGGCTACAAGATAACAATAAAGGAGGACAAAACAATGTCTGCTATGAATATTAACAAGAACAATTTCCACGAGGAAGTTTTGAAGAGTGAAAAGCCCGTTCTGGTTGACTTCTGGGCACCCTGGTGCGGTCCTTGCCGCATGGTTGTCCCCATCGTCGACGAGATCGCTGCAGAGCATCCCGAATACAAGATCGTGAAGGTCAATGTGGACGAAGAGCCTGAGCTGGCCAGCCGCTTCAATGTGGTGAGCATCCCCACGCTGGTGGCAATGAAAAACGGCCAGATCGTGCAGCAGAGTGTTGGCGCAAGACCGAAGAATCAGATTCTGGCTATGCTGGGCTGATTAGCCCGAAAGGAGGTTCTCTCATGGCATATTTAAAAGGTAAAACCGTTCTGCTCACCGGCGGCGGCAAGGCCACCCTCAGCGATGGCAGCGCCGGTTCCATCGGTTACGGCATCGCAATTGCCTTTGCAAAAGAAGGTGCAAACTTAGTTCTCACCGGCCGCAACATGCAGAAGCTGCTGGATGCCAAGGAAGAGCTGGAGCAGCTGTACGGAATCCGTGTACTGCCTGTGCAGGCAGATATTTCCGCAGGAAACGATAACGGCGCTACTGCCTCCGATGTGGTCCGTCAGGCTGTGGAAACCTTCGGCGGTATCGATGTGCTGATCAACAACGCACAGGCTTCCGCTTCCGGTGTGCCGCTGGCAAGCCACACACTGGCACAGTTTGATCTGGCTCTGTACTCCGGTCTTTATGCCACCTTCCACTACATGCAGGCGGCATATCCCTACCTGAAGGAGTCCAAAGGCTGCGTCATCAACTTCGCATCCGGTGCCGGTTTCTTCGGTCACGTGGGCCAGTGTGCTTACGCAGCTGCGAAGGAAGGCATCCGCGGCTTAAGCCGTGTGGCCGCCACCGAATGGGCCAAGGAAGGCATCCATGTCCTGACCATTGCTCCGCTGGCATGGACCTCACAGCTGGAAAAGTTCCAGCAGGCATATCCCGATGCCTTTGACAAGAATGTCCACACCCCGCCTGCCGGCTACTTCGGCCGTCCCGAGGAGGATATCGGACGGGTTCTGGTAAGGGTTGCCCATCCGGATTTCAAGTATATGACCGGCGAAACCCTGACGCTGGAGGGCGGTCTGGGTCTGCGTCCCTGAATCAATACAGCATCGAGCGGCAGGTATTTACCTGCCGCTTTTTTGTGATGATGTCACGGAAAGATTCATAGAATTCGGGTATCCTAAAGAAAAAAGCAAGGAGCGATTATTATGAAGAATCTGTATGACGTGATCATCATCGGCGGCGGTCCTGCCGGTTACACCGCCGCGCTCTACACGGTCCGTTCCGGTTTTTCCACGCTGGTCATTGAGAAAATGGCCGCCGGCGGACAGATGAACGAAACCATCCAAATTGATAATTTCCCCGGCTTTGACGAAGGCATTGACGGTTTTTCCCTGGGTATGAAAATGCAGAGCGGTGCGCAGCGCTTCGGTGCCGAAACGAAGTATGCACAGGTTCTGTCCGTACAGCTTCATGGCGATGTCAAAACGGTCGAAACGGATGACGGTATTTATATGGCGAAAGCTGTGATCATCGCCACGGGTGCCGGACACAAGCATCTGGGACTTGCGCGGGAGCAGGAGCTGGTGGGAAGAGGTGTCGGCTACTGCGCTTCCTGCGACGGTATGTTCTATCGTGGCAAGACCGTAGCCGTGGTAGGCGGTGGCAACTCTGCCGCTGCGGATGCGCTGGTCTTATCCCGCATCGCAAAGAAGGTCCATGTGATTCACCGCCGGGATAGCTTGCGGGCAACGAAAGTCTACCACGAGCCTCTGATGCGGGCTGAAAATGTGCAGTTCCACTGGAACAGTGAGGTTTCCCAGCTAATTGCGGATGAAAAACTATCGGGTGCCGTGCTGAAAGACGTAAACAGCGGTGCAGAAAGCATACTGGAGCTGGATGGCCTGTTCATCAGCATCGGCCGCGATCCGGCAACGAAACTTTTTGCCGGTCAGCTGGAGCTGGACGAACAAGGCTACATCGTAGCCGGCGAAAGCACGGAAACGAATGTTCCGGGTGTTTTCGCAGTGGGCGATGTGCGCACCAAGGCCGTGCGCCAGATTGTCACGGCTGCTGCCGACGGTGCTGTCGCTGCCCATTATGTGGAAGAATATCTGAAAGGATAACAAAAAGGACGCACAACCGTGCGTCCTTTGTTTACTCTTTAGGTGTTTCCTTTACCGTTTCCACCGCGCTTCTGCGGCGGCGACGACGGCGCGTCGTACGCTGATCCTCCGGATCTGCCTTGGCAGCGCGGCGGGCATAGGCCTCTGCCGCTTCGGACGTTGCTTCATAGGTCAGACGGCTGACCCGAATCTTGCCATCGGGCTGTTCGGAAAGCCGCACACGGATCAGGAACTTGCCATGCTCGGGGCAGGTGGCCAGATCCATATACCGATGACCCGGCTGTGCAAACCAGCGGGAACCCAGCATTTTGCCGCCGCAGGTGGGGCACTTGTTCTCCTCCCCTGCCATAGCGGACAGTGCTGCGCGCTTATCCGTGAAGTCATAGAACACTTCGCGGCAGATACAGCCGGGAAGTTCTGCGCCGTGGAAGCCGTTCTCGTGGCTTTTCAGCGCCTGATCATATTCCTCAGCACCCTTCTGAAGGTCCAGTCTGGCGCAGATCAGCGCCGTATGGTAGGCATCACCCAGTGCATCATGGGCAGGGCGGGTAGCTTCAATGCCGAAGATCTCCATGGCGGTCTTCAGGGCTTTCTGGGCCGTGGAGCCGTCGGTCTGGGCGTTGAACATCATCTGTGCGTTGTACCAGCGTCCGGTCCAGTCGATGTCCAGCCCGTGCAGCTGCAGATTTTCCCGCAGAATGCCGATATCATCGAAACCCCAGGTCAGAAATACGATATCCTCGCCACACCATGCGCGGAACTGCTCCATGGCATAGGCAAAAGGCACACCCTCTTCCTTCAGGCGGGTTTCCTTGATGCCGGTCAGCTTGCTGACGCGGCGGTTCAGATGACGGAAATACTTGGGTTTAATCAGAATCTGGAATTCATCCATGACCTGCTGATCCTCCGATACGCGCACAGCACCGATCTGGATGATCTCGCCACGGATCTGCACCGGAAGCACCTTGCGGGCAGAGGGCGAACCGGGCCACGGCTGGTTCCATTCCATATCCAAAACAATATAATTCATTGTGATAACCTCAGTTCATTGTCTTAACAGTTATCATACCACACAAGTACACCTTCTGTAAACCAAAAGTTGAAAAATCATGTAAGATTCTTATCTTTGTGCAAGTATTGCGCCCTGATCCGGAAGAAAAAGATCATCTGCACCACAAGTGTCACCACCCAGGAGATGGGATAGGACAGATACAGCCACTTGGGATTATGGAATGCAGGAAGCTGGAATACGGTGAAAATCCACATCACGCGAATGCCACAGATGCCGAGAACCGAGATAATCATGGGTGTCAGCGACTTTCCATAACCGCGCAGCGCACCTGTGGAAACATCCAGCAAGCCCAGCACGAAATAAGGCAGTGTCACATAAACGAAGCGAATCATACCGTACTGAATCGCTTCCGGAGAATCGGAAATGTAGATGCCCAGAAGCTGCTCACCAAAGGCCCAAATGGCGGTGCCCATAGCAATGCCCACCACCAGTACGCAGGACTGGCAGATCCACACTGTATTGTTGGCACGACGGTACTGCCGCGCACCCACATTCTGTCCCACAAAATTAACCGTAGTCTGGTGGAAGGAATTGAGCGAAACATAGAGAAAATTCTCCAGATTGGTTGCTGCCGCATTGCCGGAAACAAAGATGTCACCAAAGGAGTTGATAGACGATTGAATCAGCACATTGGAGATTGAAAACAGCGAAGACTGAATGCCGGCAGGCAGGCCGATGCGCACGATTTTAATCAGCTGGTGCTTATAAAAGCGCATTTTCCGCAGCTGCAGCTTGCAGGCATCCGTCCGCTTCATCAGGGCGCGGACTACCAAAACTGCCGCAATGGCCTGGGAAATGGTGGTTGCCAGCGCAACACCGGCCACATTCAT
Organism: Faecousia sp.; assembly: GCA_045120675.1. Lineage (GTDB taxonomy): Bacteria > Bacillota > Clostridia > Oscillospirales > Oscillospiraceae > Faecousia. The sequence continues at coordinate 56,354 of JBGVFB010000048.1, forward strand.
GTGCAAAAGTGTCACAAATACAACATTCAGAATCACATTGACCACACCCGCGATGGTCAGGAAAATCAGCGGGCTTCTGGTATCACCGGCAGCGCGCAGAATGGCTGCACAGAAATTGTACACCACCGTAAAGGTGATACCACAGAAATAAATCTTCATGTAAACGACGGACAGCGGGAGTGTGTTCTCCGGTGTGCCCATGAGCATCAAAAGCGGCTCCGAAAATAAAAGGCCTATCGCCGTCAGTATCGCACCGCCGAGCAGTGCCAGCGGCAGCGCCGTGTGGACCGCATTGCTGACCTGTTCCTCGTCCCGGCTGCCAATGCCGTGCGCAACCGCCACACCTGCGCCGATGGACAATCCCACAAACAGATTGACCATCAAAGCGGTCAGGGAGCCGGTTGCACCTACCGCGCCAACGGAAACGCTGCCGCAAAATCTGCCAACCACGATCAAGTCCGCGGCATTGAACAGCAGCTGCAGCACACTGGTCATAATAATCGGAATGGTGTAGAAAATGATGCTGGAAAGCAGCGGGCCTTCCAGCATGCTGCTCTGATGTTTCTTCATGATTTTCATGCAGGTCACCTCTCCACAAAATTCTGGTCTTATTATAATAGCTGTGAATTTTAATTGCAACGGATTTTGAAAAGATTCCTCCACCCGGCCACGCATTTCACAAGAAAGCGGCATGACCTCAGTCATGCCGCTTTTTGTGTTAGATTCTTGCCACACCGGAAGCACGTGCTGCTTCCGCAACTGCCTTGGCAACTGCTGCGCCAACTCTCTCGTCGAATGCCTTGGGGATGATATACTCTTCATTCAGCTCTTCGTCAGAAATCAGGTTTGCGATGGCCATAGCCGCTGCCATCTTCATTTCCTCGTTGATGTCGGATGCGCGGACATCGAAGGTACCGCGGAAAATGCCGGGAAATGCCAGTACATTGTTGACCTGATTGGGATAGTCGCTGCGTCCGGTGGAAATAACTCTTGCGCCGCCCGCCTTGGCATCATCGGGGAAAATCTCGGGGGTGGGGTTGGCGCAGGCAAAGACGATGGCGTCCTTAGCCATGGTCTTGACCATCTCGGTGGTCAGGGTGCCGGGTGCGGAAACACCGATGAACACATCAGCACCCACGATCACGTCGGTCAGAGAGCCGGCCTTCTTTTCCAGATTGGTAACCTGAGCCATTTCTTCCTTGATCCAGTTCAGCTTTTCGCGACCGGCATAAATGGCACCGGCACGGTCAGTCATAATGATGTTCTTAAAGCCTGCGCTCAGCAGCAGTTTCACGATGGAAATGGCCGCTGCACCGGCGCCGGAGGTGACGATTCTGACCTCTTCCTTCTTTTTTCCGACCACCTTCAGAGCATTCAGCAGGCCGGCCAGTGTGACGATGGCGGTGCCGTGCTGGTCATCGTGGAAGATGGGAATGTCGCACTTTTCCTTCAGCTTGCGCTCGATCTCGAAGCAGCGGGGAGCGGAGATGTCCTCCAGATTCACACCGCCGAAAGAGCCGGAAATCATATAAATGGTGTTGACGATCTCGTCCACATCCTTGGACTTCACACACAGCGGGAAAGCATCCACATCGCCGAAGGCCTTAAAGAGGACACACTTTCCTTCCATAACGGGCATACCGGCCTCGGGGCCGATGTCGCCCAGACCCAGAACAGCCGTGCCGTCGGTGACAACAGCGCAGAGGTTATGACGGCGGGTCAGCTCGTAGGATTTATTAACGTCTTTGTTGATTTCCAGACAAGGCTGGGCAACACCGGGTGTATAAGCAAGGGACAGATCCTCCTTTGTGGCAACAGGTACCGTTGCAACAACTTCGATTTTGCCCTTCCACTGGCCATGCAGGTGCAGAGATTCCTTTGCGTAATCCATATGTTTTGTCTCCTTTAACATCAATATTCGATCTGGCTGATAACCGCTTTCAGTTTGTCGGCGCTGACTTTGAGCTTTGCCATTTCCTCTTCTGTTAGCGGATTGGGAATTTTCCCCCGGACACCGGTATTGTCTACCAACGCAAGGGTGGACAAGCATACATCCTCTACACCGTATTCTCCATTCATCATGGTCGAAACAGTCAGAGCCGTACCGGCATCGGAGCCCACACAGCGGCAGATATGGCACACAGACATGGCCACCGCAAAGAAGGTCGCGCCCTTATTCTCAATGATTCTTGCACCGGATTTCTTGACAAACTCTTCCACTTCCTGATAATCCTGATTCCACTCAATCAGATCCTTATCGGGTGAACTATCACGATAGGCATCAATGTGGTTATTGGCAATGTGCGCCAGCGACCAGGGTACAAATTGGCTGTCACCGTGTTCCCCATAAACATGTGCATGGACATTTCTGGGGCTGATCCGGAACCGTTTTGCCAATGCGGACTGAAGGCGACTGGTATCCAGAATGGTACCGGAGCCGATGATCTGACGGGCAGGAATGCCGGAAATCTTATGAAACACATAAGTCAGCACATCCACCGGATTCGAAACAATGATGTAGATCGCGTCCGGTGCATGAGGAACCACTCCGGCGGACACGTCCTTGAGAATATTCACATTGGTCTGTGCCAGATCCAGACGGCTCATGCCTGGCTTTCTGGCAACACCGCAGGTGATAACCACAACATTGGATCCTTGCGCATCAACATAATCACCGGAACGCACAATTGCGGGATTGCAGAAGGGTGCGCCCTGATAGATATCCAATGCTTCGCCCACAGCTTTCTTCTTATTCACATCCACCAGAACAATTTCAGAAGCCAAGCCCTGAACCATCAAATCGTTGGCAACGGTTGCGCCAACACTGCCTGCGCCGATTACAGTAATCTTTTCCATAACACACACTCCCATCTCGAAATATGCTTATTTCATAATTTTGTTATCGATACTATTCTATCGATCTTTTGTTATTGATAATATAATATCGTTATATCCGCCATTTGTCAACACTTGTTTTCCTATCGCGGAAAAATTAGATATTATTACCATATTCAATCTTCCGTTCCTCTATAACCATCACAAGATACACAAAAAAGGGGCTGTAAAATAACAGCCTGAAAAAACGGAGGATTCCCGAAATGGGATCCTCCGTTGGCTTTTTTTCATGCAGCTGCCTTTTTTGAAAGGCTTTTTTGTGTAAAATACGTACACTCACCACACCCCCAAGAAAAT
>JBGVFB010000049.1:0-17031 GCA_045120675.1 Faecousia sp.
CGCACCACCAAGTATGTCATTCCGAGGAGGGGCGAAGCCCCGACGTGGGAATCTCCAGCACCGCAGCACGAAGAAATAGAAACCAATTAACATTGAATATTCAAGATTTACAATGTTAATCGGTTGTTTCCGCATCAGACCACGAAGCAGGAGATTGCCACGTCGCCGTCCTTGTGGACGGCTCCTCGCAATGACAGTGGTAGTCGGCAGCTATCTGCGAATAACCAACAGTACGACAAACATCCATTTTATCTACATTTATCTTCCGTTTCCATCAGAAGGGCGGCGAACAGCACCGCCAGCTCCTGCCGGGTGAAGGGCTTCTCCGACCGGCGGGCCAGCCGTCCCTCGGCTGACAGAATGCTGCTCAGGAGCATCTGGTTCATTGCCTCATCCTCCTGCATGGTCCGACTTCTGCCCGTCAAAAGGAAATCCAGAGATACCTGAAATTCCTCTGCCATAGCAACCAGCGTATCCACCGAAGGCTCCCGCCGCCCCTGCTCATACATCCCCATGGCGCTGGCGCTGATCTGCAGCCGCTGTGCCAGCTCTGCCTGACTGATCCCCGCCCTGCGCCGCAGCGCTGCGATCCGTTCCCCCAGCATGATGTCCACCTCATTTCTGTGTTGTACCCCTACGATAGCATGTCCCATGCAAAAAAACGGGGGAAATGTGGCCGCTACACGTTTCGACGGACTCCCCACGAAGTGTGTAGTATACTTAATTCTGGAAATAGATGGGAAAAGATTCGAGAAACTATCCACTTTTTCGACTGTTTCCACACCAACAAAAGAGGGGGATCATTTTGAGGATTTCGATCGAACCGATGCTGTATACAGACATTCAGACCCAGAAACCCGCCTGCTTCTGTGACCGCTGCGGCGGAGAACGGTATGCACCCAGTCTTATTTGCAGCCGCTGTGAGAGGGACGGCCTATGACACTGGCGGAACTGAGCCGCTGCTACGAAGATGCGGCTGTTCCCCTGCGGAACCGGCTGCGGGAACTGCGCATCGCACTTTCCGGCACCGATGACCCGGAGGAAATCTGGCACCTGAAGCGGCGCATCGCAGAACTGACACCCATGCTGACCCAGATGAACGAACTGGCGGAGCTGACCGCGCACTATTACGACAGGGGGTATTACCGCAGTGAAAAGTATACCTTATGAGGGCTACCGTGGGCCGCGGCTGCCGCGGGACATGCAGCTGGAGCGGGTGCGGCGGGTCATGCAGGAGGAGCTGACACCCCTGCAGCGGGAAGCATTGATGGATTTCTACTTTCATGAGCGAACCATCACGGAAATCGCCGCAGACCGCGGTGTCAACAAAAGCACAGTCTGCCGGACGCTGCACCGGGCGGAGCAGAAGCTGCGCCGCTACTTAAAATACTGAACCTCTGGCCGCGAAATTTTCGCGGCTTCTTTTTTGCAGTACAATTCTTTACCAAGTGTTTACTTTTGACAAGATTTGGTTTATAATGGCCGATGGCAAGCCCCGACAGAACAAAGAATCAGGAGACTACCAATGAGAATCCTCTACGACAGCAAGAAGCTTCAGCACAAGACCCCCTTCGGCCCCCTGGCAACCAACGAAAAATGCACCCTGACCCTCCATGTGCCCAGCACGGTGCAGGCAACCATGGTCAGCTGCATCATCAACCGGGAAGCCGGCAGCCACGCTATGAACGTGGACCTGCCTTTCCTGAAGAAGGAAGGCCCCTACGACATTTTTCAGGGTTCCTTCTCCATGTATGACACGGGTCTGTACTTTTATTATTTCTATATTTCCCAGCCCTTTGGTGGCTTCCGCCTGTTCAAGCAGGGTGACGATGCCAATATGGAAGCCGGCGATATGTGGCAGCTGAGCATTATCCCCGAAGCTTTCTCCGCCCCCGACTGGGCGAAAGGTGCCATCATCTATCAGGTTTTCCCGGACCGCTTCAACAAAGCGGGTTCTGTGGACTTAACCGGCAAGCTGGAACCCTACACCGTCCATAAGTACTGGCACGAAGAGGTGGACTGGCGTCCCACACCCGAAGGAGTCGTCCTGAACAACGACTTTTACGGCGGTAACTTCAAGGGCATTACCGAAAAACTGGACTATATTGCCTCTCTGGGTGCCACGATCCTCTATCTGAACCCCATTTCAAAGAGCTTTTCCAATCACCGCTACGATACCGGCGATTACAAAACTCCCGATCCCATGCTGGGTACCATTGAAGATTTCAAGGCGCTGTGTGAAGCTGCCCACGAGCGGGGCATGCGGGTGATTCTGGACGGTGTGTATTCCCATACCGGTTCTGACAGCCTGTATTTCAACAAGCAGGGCTCCTTCTTCGGCAAGGGTGCCTACCAGTCCAACGAATCCCCTTACCGCAGCTGGTATACCTTCTACCAGTGGCCTGATTCTTACCATTCCTGGTGGAATTTCGATACCCTGCCCACGGTGAACAAGATGGACTCGGAGTTCATCAAGTACATCATCACCGGCGAGGACAGTGTCATTGCCCACTGGCTGGCACTTGGTGCCGACGGTTTCCGTCTGGATGTGGCCGACGAGCTGCCTGACGAATTCCTGAAGCTGCTCTACGACCGCGTGAAGGAACTGAAGCCCGATGCACTGGTCATGGGCGAAGTCTGGGAGGATGCCTCCAACAAGAAGGCTTACGACCGCCGCCGCACCTATTTTACCAACGCGGAGCTGGACTCCGTGATGAACTATCCCTACCGTACGGCCATTCTGAACTTCATGCGCGGCTTTGACAGCGGTCGTGGCTTCAAGGATGCGGTCATGGCCATCGCGGAAAATTATCCCCAGCATGTGGTGGCCTGCAACATGAATCTGTTGGGCACCCATGATACACCCCGCATTCTGACCGCGCTGGTAGACGATTTTGACGGCAGCCGCGAGGAAAAAGCCAAGCGCCACCTGTCCCGCAATCAGTGGGAAGTGGCCCATGAGCGTCTTCTGATGGCCTCCTTCCTGCAATATATGCTCCCCGGCTGTCCCAGCATCTACTATGCGGACGAAGTCGGCATGGAGGGCTACAAGGATCCCTTCAACCGCCGCCCCTATCCCTGGGGCCGGGAGGACACCGAACTTCTGGAACACTATATTCGTCTGGGCAAACTGCGTAACCGCTGCGAAGCACTGCGTTTCGGTGACATCAGCTTCTTTCAGGCCGGCGACAAGCATCTGGGCTTTTGCCGTTCCTACAACGGAAAAACCGTCAAGATCTATGCCAACCGCAGCGGCGACTCCTGGGAGATCCCCTACGGCAAGATCCTGCTGGGCTACAATCTGCAGGTGGTATCGCAGGATTGTCTGGTTCTTGGACCCAGAGGCTTCTGCATTACGGAGGAATGAGCCATGGAAATTGAGAAATTTATCAGCGGTTACTGCCGCGTGCTGGATTGCAGCCGTCTGGTGGAGGTTTTGCTGACTGACGGTACCGTCGAAGAGGTCGACTGCTGTTACGGCAATTGCATCTACCAGCCCAACTGCCCCATCGCAAAGGAAATTGATTCCCTCACGAAATGACAAAATCCCCGGATGATATGGTCATCCGGGGATTTTTCCACGCTACAAGTTTCAGCTATGACAAAGACATCTCTATGCTGCTGTGCAGCAAGAGCTTCTAAAGTTTGTCGTTCTGTTGGATAGACGCAACCAGCCACCAAAATACCACGTCATTGCGAGCCATTCCGCAGAATGGCGTGGCAATCTCCTGCTGCGCGGTATGATGCGGAAATATCCGATTAACATTGTAAATCTCGGATATTCGATGTTAATTGGTCCGCAGTTCTTCGTACTGCAGTGCTGGAGATTCCCGCGTCGGGGCTTTGCCCCTCCTCGGAATGACATACCTGATGGTGCGCTGCAAGTGAACGATACGCATCAATTTCTACCAAGTCAAAAGCGCCGCTTCCGGATGGAAGCGGCGCTTTCATTTGTTTTAGTTGTTGCGGGGCTGAACCACACCACGGTCGGGCAGGTTTTCCACATTGGAGTCCTTGATCAGCTTCTTGGGACAGACTGTTGCGCACAGGCCGCAGTTGTCACACTTGGAGTAATCAATAACTGCCAGGTTGCGCTCGATGGTGATGGCATCACGGGGACAAATCTTCTTACACAGGCCGCAGCCGATACAGCCGATGGTACAGCCACGGGTCGTGACTGCGCCCTTGGCCATGGAGTTACAAGCAATCACCACGTTGCGGTTGGGTTCCACAGGAACAATCAGCTGACGGGGGCAGGCTGCCGCACAGGCCATACAGCCCACACAGCGGTCCTCGTTGACCTTTGCCACACCGTTGACGATGGAAATAGCCTCGTACTTACAGGCCTTGACACAGGTGCCGAAGCCCAGACAGCCAAACTTGCAGGACAGGGGGCCGTTGCCGCCAATCTTGGAAGCAGCGATGCAGTCATGGAAACCTTCATATTCCGCCTTGACCTTCGCACCGGAAACCAGATTGCCGGACTTATCATAGCGCTTTTCGCCGGAGCAGCGGACCAGTGCCACCTTGCGGATCACTTCCTCTGCCTGAACGCCCATGATCGCTGCCATTGCCCGTGCGCATTCATTACCGCCGGAGGCACACTTGCCGATGGGGGCTTCGCCGTTCAGGACAGCTTCTGCATAGCCACCGCAGCCGGCATAGCCGCAGCCGCCGCAGTTAGCACCGGGCAGGCACTCATTCAACTGATCCAGACGGGGATCGGTCTCCACATAGAACACCTTGGAGGCGGCTGTCAGAATCAGGCCAAACAGCAGGCCCAGACCGCCCAGAATACCGATTGCAATCAAAATCTCAATCATTTTTACACCCTCCTCAGAAAATGCTCAGGCCGGAGAAGCCCATGAAAGCCAGTGCCAGCAGGCCGGCCGCAATCAGAGTGATGGGGTAACCCTTGAAGGACTCGGGGCAGGTTGCCTTGTCTACACGCTCGCGGATGGAAGCAAACAGAACAATGGCCAGCGTAAAGCCCAGACCGCCTGCCACACCGTTGATGACACTGATCAGGAAGTTATAGCCTTCCTGCACATTGACCAGAACCACACCCAGAACGGCGCAGTTGGTGGTGATCAGGGGCAGGAACACACCCAGTGCCTTGTACAGGGCAGGAACATTCTTCTTCAGGAACATTTCCACCACCTGAACCAGTGCGGCAATGACCAGAATGAATGCCACCGTCTGCATATACTGCAGGCTCAGTGCCTCCAGCAGCAGATTGACTGCGTAGCAGGCGGCAGATGCAATACCCATAACGAAGGTAACGGCCATACCCATGCCGAGGGCGGTATCAATCTTCTTGGAAACGCCCATGAAGGGGCAGATGCCATAGAATTTGACCAGAATGAAGTTCTCACTCAGGAGCGCCGCGATGATAATACCAAGAATCTCTTCCATTATTTTGCAGCCTCCTTATCTTTTTTTCTGGTTTCCAGCTTCTTCATCAGATACTGGGAACCGGCAATGACGAAGCCAAGCACCAGGAAGCCGCCAACGGGCATGACCATGTGCATAGCGGGGATGCCCTCGGGGATGATGCGGATTCCCTGACCGCCGCACAGCAGGCCGCCGCCAAAGGTGCCGGCACCCAGCAGTTCGCGGATCACACACATCAGGATCAGTGCAACGGTATAGCCGATGCCCTGACACAGGCCATCCACAGCAGAAGCCAGCACACCATTCTTGGATGCAAAGGCTTCCGCACGGCCCAGAACGATACAGTTAACGACAATCAGAGGGATAAACACACCCAGACTTTCCGCCAGTGCGGGGATAAATGCCTGCAGCGCCAGATCGACAATGGTGACGAAACCGGCTATGATGGTGATGTAGGCTGCGATGCGGATCTGATTGGGAATCACCTTGCGCAGTGCGGAAATCAGCACGTTGGAGCAGATCAGAATGATGGTAACCGCTGCACCCATACCGATGCCGTTGAACAGGCTGGTTGTAATGGCCAGCGTGGAACACATACCCAGCAGCTGCACCGTAACCGGGTTCTTGGTCAGCAGGCCTTCATTGAATTGTTTCTTAAAATCCATATCCAGACCTCCTTAACCCAGAATGGTGATGCCGGCAGGGCGGCGCATAGACTTCTTGTTTGCTTTCATTTCTTTGCCGCCTCCTTCTTCGGTGCACCGAACTTGGTCGGTCTGCCGATGCGGTCCAGCAGAACCACGCAGCAGTTCATGATCAGGATGGCGTAGGAAACGCCTTCGTTGTAGCCGCCAAAGTAGCGGATCACAATGGTCAGCACGCCGCAGCCGATGCCGTAAACGATCTGACCCAGCTTGGTAACGGGGGAAGTGACATAGTCGGTTGCCATGAAGATGGTGCCCAGCATCAGGCCGCCGGTGAACAGCTGGTAAGCCATCCACTGCAGATTGGAGTTACCCATGGGGAAGGTGAAGGACAGGACGGCCACAGTGCCGATGTAAGCAAGGGGAATCCGCAGGGTCAGAACCTTGCGGGCCAGCAGGTACACAAGGCCGATCAGAAGCAGCAGTGCGGAAGTCTCACCGATACAGCCGCCCACATTGCCAAGGAATGCGTCCAGAATGGAAACATCGGGCATACGACCCTGGTGCATAAAGGACAGGGGAGTTGCGGCGGTGACCACGTCGGCAGCGCCGAAGGGTGCAGCAGCGTTCGCAAAGCCGACCTTGACCCAGGTGGACATGGCTACTGGCCAGCTGAACATAAATGCACGACCGGCCAGTGCGGGGTTGACGAAGTTCTTGCCGATGCCGCCGAAGAGCATCTTAACCAGCAGAATTGCAAAAGCATCGCCGATGATGATCATCCAGTAGGGAATGGTGGGCGGGCAGACAAAGGCCAGCAGCACACCGGTGACCACTGCGGACAGATCATAAATCTTGCAGTGCATTTTTGTCATGCGGCAATATGCCCACTCGAAGAAAACACAGGCGGCGGCGGAAACCAACGTAACCATCAAAGCGCGGATGCCGAAGAAGCAGACAGAGCCGATCAGTGCCGGTGCCAGTGCGATCAGCACATCACGCATGATGGTCTGGGTGGTAACGGGGGAATGTACATGGGGGGAGCTGGAAATCGTCAGCTCATAGTAGTATTTCATCTGTGCCATTTCGATTTCCCCTCCTTACTTTTTGGCTGCGGCCGCAGCATTACGGATCTGCAGCTTGGCAGAGCGGAATGCCATGACCAGCGGCACACTGGCGGGACAGGTGTAGGCGCAGCTGCCGCACTCGATGCAGTCCATCATATTGGTTTCCTTCATTTCTTCGATGCTGCCGGAGAACAGGGACTTGTACATCAGAACGGGCATCAGCTTCATGGGGCAGGCATCGATACACTTGCCGCAGCGGATGCAGGCAGACTCTTCCACCACGAAGCGGTTCTTGCGGCCCAGAATGGTAACCGCGTTGGTACCCTTGGTGGTGGGAACGCTCAGGTCATACTGGGTGAAGCCCATCATGGGGCCGCCGGAAAGGACCTTGTAGGGATTCTCGGAGTGACCAACGGCTTCCAGCAGCTCGTTGAAGCTGGTGCCGATGGGAACCAGCAGGTTCTTGGGCTCCATGACGATGTCACCGGAAACGGTGACAACGCGCTTGATCAGCGGCATGCCTTCGTAAACCGCATCATGGATGGCCTTGCAGGTAGCTGCATTGAACACGGCGCAGCCCACAGCGGCGGGCAGGCCGCCGGAGGGAACTTCGCGGCCGGTGATGGCATAAATCAGCTGCTTTTCTGCACCCTGGGGGTACTTGGCAGGCAGGACATCCACCGTAATGCCGTCCTTGCTGCTCAGGCAGGCCTTCAGCTCACGGGCAGCCTCGGGCTTGTTATCTTCGATGCCGATGTGTGCCTGATCCAGACCCAGAATCTTCATAATGATCTTCAGACCGGAGATCAGCTCGCGGGGATATTCCCGGCACAGACGGTCATCAGCCACGATGTAGGGCTCGCACTCGCCGGCATTGACAATGATGGTATCCACCTTGCCGATGGCGGAATTGAGCTTGATATGGGTGGGGAATGTGGCACCGCCCATACCGACAATGCCGCTCTCATGGATGATCTCAATCAGCTCTTCCGCAGTCAGTGCGTCTACTTCCTCGCGGGTTCTGGGCTTGATATCCTCATGGAGCGTGCCCAGATGGTCATTTTCGATGACCACACTGGTCATGGTAGTACCGCTGGTGTGAGCCTTCATTTCCACAGACTTGACCTTGCCGGAAACCGGCGCATGGACCGGTGCACAAAGACCTGCGTGATCACCGATTTTCTGGCCTTTCTTGACCAGATCCCCCTTCTTTACCAGGGGTGTGCAGGAAGCACCGATGTGCTGCGACATAGGAACAACCAGAATATCCGGCTCCGGAAATTCCTGAATCGGAACGTCGCAAGCGTAAAACTTATTTTCTTTGGGATGCACCCCTCCGAAAAAAGAAAACGCCATTTTCTTCACCTCTTTCAAAATTCACGGCATACCTACCGCATTGTATGCAGATATCATAACGTAATTTTTTTCATTTGTCCATAGTCTCCTTGTCATTTTACACAACTTTATGCCAAAAAATAAGCTCCTGTCGATGTATTTAGACATATAACGGCCAGAGTGTCGCAGCAGCATCTGCGCCTTTTGCGGCCCCGTCTATCCGGTGTTCCTCTTAAGCGTTCCGGATGGAAAAATCTATTGCAAAATCGGCAAATAATGGATATGATATAGAGGTGAAAGTATCAACTCGATCATCATGGAGATTTTTCTATGGATTTTTTAGAAGCAAAAGAAGAATATACTTCGGCATTGCGCCAAGGTCAAAAAGAATATAAAGAAATGCTTGCCTCCGGCAAGCCGCCCCATCCTGCGGTACTGGATGATCTGCTGGATGAAAGTGTTGCCAATGTGATGCAGGACATCGGCCTCGTGGAGATCCCCGCAGAGCGGATCGTCGGCACCCGCTCCGCCGGCCGCATCACCACCTTTTCCCCTTCGTTCCTGCCGCTGGCAAAACCCAACAGCGAGTTTGCGCTGAAATGGACCAACCTGTGCCTGGCACACCTTGAAGATGGTATCCGCGATGCCATTACCTGCTATGAATATCTGGGTAATTTCTACGTGGAAGAAGGCAACAAGCGTGTTTCCGTTCTGCGCTATTTCGGCGCACCCCGTGTTTCCGGCATGGTCAAGCGGATTCTGCCCCAGCGCAGCGATGATCCCCGCATTCAGGCTTATTATGAATTTCTGGAGTTTTATAAAAATTCCAGACTGTATGTGGTACAGTTCCGCCGTCCCGGCGACTATGCAAAGCTGCTGGCATGGCTGGGCAAGGAGCTGGGCGATCCCTGGACCGAAGATGAGCGCCGCACCTTCTCCGCCTATTTCCACTATTTCCTGGATGCCTTCAATTCGCTTCACGTAAGCGATAAAGACATTCTGCCGGAAGAGGCCTTGCTGATGTGGCTGAAGATCCATCCCTATAAGGATCTGGGCAGACTCACTTCCACGGAGCTGCGCAAATCCCTGGCCGCTCTGTGGCCGGATGTGGTAACCAGCACCCGGCAGACGGAGGTGAAGATCGAAGCAGAACCGGTTGGCGAAGTCAAAAGCGGTATTTTCTCCCGCCTGATCACCACCCTGCCCGACTGTGTACATGTGGCCTTTGTCCACCAGCTGGATCCCGCGATCAGCCCCTGGGTTCTGGGCCATGAGGATGGCCGCAGCTATCTGGAAGGTGCTTTCGGCGATCAGGTTCTCTGCCGCAGCTATTACAATGCCAGAACCGACGAGGATGCGGAGCTTCTGATCGAGCAGGCCATCGACGAAGGCGCACAGGTCATCTTCACCACCGCGCCGAAACTGAACCGCATTACTTTGAAGTTTGCGGTGAAATATCCCAAGCTCCATTTCTTCAATTGTTCCGTGGACCTGCCCTATTCCAGTGTCCGCGCTTACTACGGCCGTATTTTTGAAGCGAAGTTCATCACCGGTGCTATCGCCGGCGCCATGGCGCAGGATGACCGCATCGGTTACGTGGGCTCCAACCCCATCGTTGGTGTTCCCGCTTCCATCAATGCCTTTGCGCTGGGTGCCCTGATGACCAACCCCCGCGCCGAAATCGAGCTGCGCTGGTCCTGCTGTGAAGGTACACCCCAGAAGGATTTCTTCCAGGACGGCATCCGCGTGATTTCCAACCGGGATGTGCCCTCCCACGATAAAATGTACACAGATTTCTGCAGCTACGGTACTTACCAGCTGGACGACCAGGGCAATCTGATGCCCCTTGCTTCTCCTGTGTGGGTCTGGGGCAAATTCTACAAACTCATTGTAGAATCCGCTCTTGCCGGTACGCTGAAGGATGATAAAGCCAACCTGCGCGCCGTCAACTACTGGCTGGGTATGGACAGTGGTGTCATCGACATTGCCTTGTCCGATCAGCTGCCCGAAGGCGTGACCATGATGGCGGAGGTTCTGCGTACCTGTATGTGCAACCGCACACTGGATCCCTTCCGCCGCAAGCTGGTTGCACAGGACGGCCGGATTATCAGTGACGGTTTCCGCCGCCTGAGTCCCGATGAATTGCTGCGCATGGACTGGCTGTGCCATAACGTCATTGGCTCCATTCCCACTTTTGACGAGCTTCTTCCCATGTCCCAGTCCATCGTACGGGAGCTGGGTATTTACAAGGATCAAATTCCTGCGATAAAGGAGAAAATCACGTGAAGATCTTAGCCCTTTCTGATGAGGAATGTCCCGCACTGTGGGAATACTATACGCCCGGCAGGCTGGATGGCTATGATCTGATCCTCGCCTGCGGGGATCTGAATGCAAATTACCTGTCCTTTATCGTGACCATGGCAAAATGTCCGGTACTGTATGTGGCAGGAAATCACGATGTCCGCTACCAGATGAACCCGCCGCAGGGCTGTGATCCCATTGACGACCATTTTGTGGTTTATAACGGCATCCGGATCATCGGTCTGGGCGGCTGCCGCCGGTACCACCCCGGCCCCTACCAGTATACGGAGGCACAGATGCGCAAGCGCATCCGGAAGCTGCGCTGGCAGCTGTGGAAGCACAAGGGTGTGGACATCGTGGTGACCCACGCGGCACCGGCAGGTCTGGGCGATGCCGAAGATCCAGCCCACTGGGGATTTGAAGCACTGACGAATTTGCTGGACAAATACCATCCGCAGTATCTGGTGCATGGCCATGTTCATATAACCTATGGTCATAACGTACCCCGGGAAATTGACTACAACGGCACCAAGGTGATTAATGCCTATGAGCGTTATGTTTTCGAGATTCCCGACCGCAAGTTCCCCCTGAAGCAGTACGGTCAGGTTCTGTACAAGACCTGGTACCACCCGGACTATCTGGAAGAAGAATATACAGTATAAGGAAGGTTAAACTATGTTTACGGGATACTCCCCCGAGACCGTGGATTTTCTCTGGGGCATTCGCATGAATAATAACCGGGAATGGTTTTTAGAGCATAAAAAGGACTATGTCAAATACCTCTATGAGCCGACCAAGGCGCTGGGTAAAGAGCTTTTTCAGCCCTTCATTGAAAAGAGCGGGGAACTGCTGAAGGTCAGCCGCATCTATCGGGACGCACGTATGCATCATCCGCTTCCCTACAAGGAAAGTTTGTGGATCTGCATCCGGCAGGATGTGGAGTGGTGGGCGGAAAATCCCTGTTTGTATTTTGAAATCAACCCCGAGGGCATTGACTATGGCTTCTTTTTCTACCATCCCCGCCCCGCGGTGATGAAGGAATTCCGGAAACGCATTTCCGCAAAGCCTGATGAGTTCCTCGCCATGATCCGTCAGGTGGAGGAAGCTACCTGCATGACCATCTATGCGGAGGAATACAAGCGCCCCGAAGCCTGCGACAATCCCGATCTGGAGCGCTTCTACCGCTGGAAGGGCAAGATCGGCTGTACCATTCACGAAGATTTCAGTGACGATACCTTCGGCCCCGCGCTGGCGGAGCGGGTACAGGATTTTCTCGTGAAGCTGACCCCTCTTTATGACTATTTCAACCGCTTTAAGGTTTGAGATACAAGCGCAAAACAAAGGAGAAAAGAGATATGAAGAACACCGTATTTACCGGCATGGCCACCGCGCTGGTCACCCCCATGAAGCCCGACGGAAGCATCGACTATGAGGCTTTCGGCCGGTTTATTGAATTTCAGATTGAAAACGGCATCAACGCACTGGTGGTTATGGGTACCACCGGCGAAAATGCCACCATCGAATATGCCGAACAGAAGGAAATCATCCGCTTTGTGGTAGAAAAATGCGCCGGCCGCGTTCCTGTCATCGCCGGCACCGGCACCAACAACACCGAGCATGTCATTTCCAACACCAAGGCCGCCTGCGAAGTGGGTGCCGATGCGGTTCTGGTGGTTACCCCCTACTACAACAAGGCAACCCAGAAGGGCCTGATCGCCCACTTTACTGCCATCGCAGATGCTTCCACCGTGCCCGTGATCCTCTACAATGTTCCCGGCCGTACCGGCTGCAACCTGCTGCCCAAGACTGCCGCGGTTCTTTCCGAGCATCCCAATATCGTAGCCATCAAGGAAGCCACCGGCAATATGGCCCAGATGGTGGAGCTGCGGGCTCTGTGCGGCGATAAGCTGGACATCTACTCCGGCGAGGATGCACTGACCGTTCCCATGATGGCCATGGGCGCCAAGGGCACCATCAGTGTTCTGAGCAATGTGGTTCCTGCCGAGTCCGTTGCCATGACCGATGCCTGCTTGTCCGGCGATTTTGAAACTGCTTCCGCACTGCAGTGCCGTCTGCTGCCCCTGATCAATGCCCTCTTCAGTGAGGTCAATCCGATTCCTGCCAAGGCTGCCACCGCTGCCATGGGCTACGGCGAAGACGTCCTGCGTCTGCCCCTGACTCCCATGGAAGACCATACCAAGGCCGTCCTCCTCAACGAAATGAGAAAGCTGGGGATGAACGTATGAGAGCGATTCTTTGCGGTGCCAACGGCGCCATGGGCAAGCTGATCGGTCAGATTCTCGGTGACGAGGTGGTTGGCCGCGTCAGCATCGACGGTGAAAACGGTGTGCCGAAGACTTTTGAGGAACTGGGTGCGGTCAGTGCCGATGTGCTGATCGATTTTTCCCACCACACGGCCATTGCCGATGTGCTGAACTACGCAAAGGCAAACGGCTGTGCTGCCGTCATCGGCACCACCGGCCACACGGCGGAGGAAAAGGAACTGATTTTCGCCGCTGCGAAGGAAATTCCCGTCTTCTACTCCGGCAATATGAGCCTAGGCATTGCGGTGCTGTGCCGTCTGGCCAAGCAGGCCGCTGCCTTCTTCCCTGATGCGGACATTGAAATCGTGGAAGTTCACCACAACCGTAAGGTGGATGCCCCCAGCGGCACCGCCCTGATGCTCTATAATTCCGTCAAGGAAGTCCGTCCCGAAGCGGAAGCAAACTGCGGCCGCGCCGGTGAGGGCAAGCGTACCAAAAATGAGATCGGCATTTCCTCCCTGCGCATGGGTAATGTGGTCGGCATCCATGAGGTGCATATCTGCACCGGCACCCAGACCCTGACATTGAAGCACGAGGCCACCACCCGCGCCATGCTTGCCGACGGTGCGGTGGATGCCGCCCGTTTTATGGTAGGTAAAGGTATCGGCCTGTACAGCATGGAAAACATTCTGGGCTGAGGATCGTCTATGAAAGTTTGGTATATGAATGGTGCAGGCAATGACTTTATGGTCATCGATGCCCGCGGCCTGACTCTGGATTTTGAAAAACTGGCGCTGGAATATTGCCGCCTGTCCGGCGCCGACGGCTTCATGGCTGTGGACTACTCCGACAAGGCCGATTTTAAGCTGCATTTTTACAATGCCGACGGCAGCCGCGGCGAAATGTGCGGCAACGGCGCCCGCTGCATCTGCCGTTTTGCCTATGACATGGGCATTGCAGGCGAAAACATGGTGGTGGAGACCGATGCCGGTCTGGTGCCCGGTAAGCGCATCGATGAAAATGAGTATGTGGTGCAGCTGAACAATCCCAGCGTGCTGGATCTGCACCGCAAGGGCGAAATTGCCTATGTGGAGTTGGGCAATCCCGGTGTTCCCCATGCGGTGGCCTGTTATGAGGGCGATTTGTGGGCGGACGCGGACTGCATCTGGGATCATATGCGGCAGCTGCGCCATGATTCCGCTTTCCCCAAGGGTGCCAATGTGAATTTTTATCAGCCCGTTGGCGAACAGGAAGTGCGCGTGCTGACCTTCGAGCGGGGTGTGGAAGATTTCACCCTTGCCTGCGGCACCGGCTGCGGTTCCATTGCGTCCACACTCTGGATGCTGGGCAAACTCCCCGGCGGCAGGCTGACTGCCCACAACCGGGGCGGCACGCTGACTGTCACCATCGGCGGCACAGATGGCGAAATCACGTCCATCCACCTGCAAGGCCCCACCGAAGTGGTAAAAATCTACGAAATCTGATAAAAAGCTGCCATTGTATCGCAACAATGGCAGCTTTTTCGTTTCCAATTTTCCGGAACTGTGATATAGTAAAAGAAAAAGCCAAAGGAGTCTGCCATGAACGTGAAAGAACTTTTGAGCAAGCTTACCCTCGAAGAGAAAGCCGCCCTCCTGCAGGGCAAGACCATGTGGACCACATGGGATATCCCCCGCGTTGGACTTCCCTCCATCTTTTTATCTGACGGCCCTCACGGTTTGCGCAAGCAGGCCGGTCCTGCCGACAATCTGGGTCTGAATGAATCCATTCCCGCTACCTGCTTCCCCACCGCTGCCACCATGGCCAACAGCTGGGATCCGCAGCTGGGTGAGGAACTGGGCGAATATCTGGGCGCGGAAGCTGCGGCCAATGATGTAAATATCCTCCTTGGCCCCGGCCTGAACATCAAGCGCAGCCCCCTCTGCGGCCGCAATTTTGAATACTTCTCCGAAGATCCGTATCTCGCCGGCAAAATGGCTGCCGCCTACATCCGCGGCATCCAGTCTAAGGGTGTGGCCGCCTGCCCCAAGCATTTCGCCGCCAATTCTCAGGAGCTGCGCCGTATGTCCACGGACTCCGTGGTGGACGAGCGTACCCTGCGGGAAATCTACCTGACGAATTTTGAGATTGCGGTCAAGGAAGGCAATCCCAAATCCATCATGTCCAGCTACAATCGAGTGAATGGTACCTATGCCAACGAAAACCGTGATCTGCTGCTGGATACTCTCCGCGGCCGCTGGGGATTTGACGGTTTCGTCATGTCCGACTGGGGCGCCAGCAACGACCATGTGGAAGGTGTTCGAAACGGCTCCGCGCTGGAAATGCCCGCCCCCGGTCTGGACTCTGCCATGAATCTGGTGGAAGCGGTCAAATCCGGCAAGCTGGACGAAGCCCATGTGGATGCGCGGGTGGAAGAGCTGCTGAAGGTCATCGCCGCTACATATGAACCCGTCGCCAATGCACCCAAAACCATTGACCGCGAGGATTATCAGGCCATGGCCCGCCGCTGCGCCGCCGAGTCCATCGTGCTGCTGGAAAACGATGGCATTCTGCCTCTGAAACAGGGCAGCCGTGTGGCCGTTGTGGGCGAATTTGCGGAAATCCCCCGCTATCAGGGTGCCGGTTCCTCCCTCGTGAACCCCACCAAGGTGGAAAATCTTCTGGACCACCTGAAGGGCAAGGGGCTGAATCTCTTAGGCTATGCCAAGGGCTACAGCCGCGAAAGCGACGGCGCCGATCTGGAGCTGATTCAGGAAGCCGTGCAGCTTTGCGCCGGTGCCGATACGGTGCTGCTGTGCATGGGCCTTGATGAACGTTCCGAGATTGAAGGTCAGGACCGTGAAAATCTGGAACTGCCCGAGAGCCAGACTGCGCTGCTCCATGCCCTTGCCCGGGTCAATTCCAACATTGTGCTGGTTCTCTCCGGCGGCGCACCCTTCCGGATGCCGGAAAGTACGCTTTTCCGGGCTGCCATCCATGGATATCTGGCCGGTCAGGCCGGTGCGCCCGCCATGGCCGATGCCTTGGTCGGCATCGTAAACCCCGGCGGCAAGCTCAGTGAAAGCTGGCCCATGGCGCTGGAGGATACCCCCTGTCACCGCTACTATCCCGGCAAGGCGCGTACCTGCGAGTACCGTGAAGCGCTGTATGTGGGTTACCGCTACTATGATACTGCGGGAATCCCTGTCCGCTATCCCTTTGGTCACGGCCTCAGCTATACGACCTTCACCTACTCCGGCTTGAAGGCAGATGCTGAACACGTCACCTTCACCGTCACCAACACCGGAAGTATCGCCGGTGCGGAAGTGGCGCAGGTATACGTTTCCTGCAAAAACAGCCGCATTTTCCGCCCCAAAAAAGAACTGAAGGGCTTTGCAAAGGTATTTTTGCAGCCCGGCGAAAGCAAGGAAGTGACCATCGGGCTGGATGATAAGGCTTTCCGCTACTTCGATATCAATACGAAGCAGTTCGAAATCGAGTCCGGTGATTATGAGGTTTCCGTTGCTGCCAGCGTCAGCGATGTGAAGCTGACTGCCACGGTGCAGGTAGCCGGCACAGCGGTTCCTGTGGCGCAGAATCTTCCCGGCTACGCAAGCGCGAAGATCGCAGATGTCAGTGACGCGGAATTCGCCGCACTGCTGGGCCGTCCCATTCCTGACGGCAGCTGGACGAAAGAAATTGATGTAAATGACCCCTTGTCCCGTCTGGGAGATGCCAGGGGCGGACTGGTGCGCTTGATTTTCCGCGCGCTGAAAAAGAAAATGGAGTCCGACCCCTCCGACTCCATGATGCTCTATGTGTTCCATCTGCCCCTGCGGGGTATCGCCAAAACCACTGCGGGCATGATCACCGAAAACATGGTGCAGGATTTGCTGGATATGGCCAACGGACAGGGATTCGCGGGGCTTTGCCGTTTGATCGGACACAGCCTTTCGGATAAGAAGAAAATCAAGGCATACCGTGCAAAATTGGAGAAATAAACCGCGGGGGGGGGGGGGGGGGGGGGGGGGGGGGGGGGGGGGGGGG
>JBGVFB010000050.1:0-25986 GCA_045120675.1 Faecousia sp.
GGTGTGCTGACACCCTTGGTAGTTCGTCCGCTGAACAACGGCGAATATGAGGTAATCTCCGGTCACCGGCGGCTCCATGCTTGCAAACGAGCGGGGATTGAAACCGTTCCTGCCATGATTACGGAGATGGATCGGGATGCCGCAGCCATCGCTCTGGTGGACAGCAACCTCCATCGGGAACATATCTTGCTCAGCGAAAAGGCCTTTGCCTATAAACTAAAAATGGATGCTTTAAACCGTCAGGGAACTTCTCGCCAAGTTGGCGAGAAGTTAAGCGTTACACAAATCAGCGAAGTCACCGAGGACAGCGAGCGGCAGATCCACCGCTACATCCGCCTGACTAATCTGATCCCCGAAATATTACAGATGGTGGATGACGGCAGGATCGCCCTGACCCCGGCGGTGGAACTTTCCTACCTCACCAAATGGGAACAGAAGGATCTTCTGGAAACTATGGAAAGCGAGGACTGCACCCCCTCCCTTTCCCAAGCAATGACCCTCAAGGCGGCAAGCCAGACAAGGGAATTGAATATGGACCGGATCTTTGACATCATGACCCAACCGAAACCCAATCAGCAGGAACGGATCCGGTTTGATGTCAGCGACATCCGTAAATTCTTCCCCCAAAGCTACACCACCGCAAAGATTCAAAAGACTATCTATCAGCTACTCGAAAATTATCAGCGGACTTGGAAAAGGAGTGATCGAAATGACCGATAATTTGAACCAGTTACAGGTACTCAACATCAAGCAGACCGTAGAGCGTGCCACCGCATGCGGCATCAACATCAGTGAATACACCCTGCGCCGTGCGATCAGGACCAAACAAGTCCCCTGCAAGATCATCGGCAGAACTTACCTCATCCCCTGGGAGGGATTCCTGCGTTGGGTAAGCTGCGAAGTGTAACTCACACATTTGTCATTTACTGGCTCACGGTTTATGCTAATCGTGAGCCAGTCTACAGAAAGGAAGTTACGCTTATGGCTTATGTACACGCCCGCCGGGATAAAGACGGCAATATCAAAAACTATCGTCTGGTTGTTTCTGACGGTTTAGATTGGAAAGGCCAGCAGCGTCGCCGCTATTCTACCTGGACTCCGCCAAATCCCAACATGAGTGAAAAGCAGATGGAAAAGCAGGCCATGGCCGCAGCCATCAAATTTGAGGAAGCCATCAATGTCGGTTATGAAATCGATAAGCGGAAGAAATTCCATGAGTACGCCGATTATGTGATCGATTTGAAATCAAGAGCAGGCCTGGCGCCCACTACCATCGAGCGCTACCGCTCCATGTTGCCCCGAATCCATGACAAAATCGGTCACATGAAGCTGACGGATATCCGCCCCCATCATTTAAACGATCTGTATAAGCACCTTGCTGAAAACGGAATCCGGAACAAGGGTGCAATCGCCACTGCCAAAAAGGTCGTTGCGAAAAAGGTCTCTGCGCTAGGTATGCCTAAATGCAAAATTTGCGAGGAGGCAGGCATCTCCCACACAACGCTAAACTCCATCCTGCGAGGTGATTCTGTGACATACGCAAATGCGGAAAAGCTGGCCAAGTATTTAGGCTACTCCGTTTCTGAACTGTTCCAAGTGGAGGATAAGTTTAAGCCTCTATCCGACAAAACAATTCTGGAACACCACAGATTGATCTCCATGATTTTGGCGCAAGCAGACAAAGAACTACTGATCCCCTACAACCCCGCTTCCAAGGCCACACCGCCCAAAGTCACGAAGAAGGAAGCAGACTACTTCCAACCGGAAGAGGTCGCTGAGATCGTAAAAGCCCTCGAAATTGTACCCATCAAATGGAAGGCTATGACCTATATTTTGATCGACACCGGTTGCCGCCGCGGAGAACTGATGGGCCTCCAATGGCACTGCGTCGATTTGGATAAGGGTATCGTAATGATCAAGCAAGCGCTGCTTTACACCAAGGACAAAGGCGTATATGTCGGTCCTCCCAAGACCGGCCGTCCCCGCGCGGTCTGTTTGGCGCCCGAAACCATCGATGTGCTCAAAAAGTGGAAGACAGAGCAGCTACGCACCAAGATGCGCCACGCAAATATCTGGCAGGATACCGGATTCCTTTTCACAAAGGATGACGGCACTGCCATGCATCCGGACAGTATCACAGACTGGCTGAACAAATTCAGCAAGGCCAACGATCTGCCCCATATTCATCCCCATGCTTTCCGTCACACAGTAGCATCCATTTTGATCGCCAGCGGTATTGATCCCGTGACCACCGCCAATGAGCTGGGCCATGCGGATGCCAATACCACCCAAGCAATCTATGCCCACCAAATTGCCCGTGCCCGCGCTGAAGCCAGCGGCGTCCGTGCAGGAGTGTTTTCTATCCTCAAGGAAGCATAAAATTGGCCCTCTGCAAGGTTTTATCGCCATGCAGAGGGCATTTTTATATCATTTTTAAGAAAAATAAAAATCCAAAAAAGTTAGATTTTCCCTATTTTGTGTTTTTAACGTTTCGGCAACTAACTCCAGAACTAACTCCAACCCCATTTTTACCGACACCATTTTGTGCCAAAAAGTTAGAAAAACACCGGATTTCGTTGTGAAATCCGGTGTTTTTATGGTTGCGGAGGCAGGACTCGAACCTACGACCTCCGGGTTATGAGCCCGACGAGCTTCCAACTGCTCTACTCCGCGATATTCAATGCGCACTCTTAAGTGCTAAAGTATTATAGCATAGCTTCTCTGCTTTGTCAACCCCCTTTTTCGCAAGAAATATTTGCAACCCAAGCGGGTGCCACCAACACAGCTTACTTTTCTTCTTTCTCATAAACACCCCCTGGTGCAGTTATTTTCTACACCAGGGGGAGATTTATCAATGATTCGCTTTACGGGAGCAACCCATTCATCCCGTCCCGGTCTTTTACCAGGATTTTCAAGCATTACTGCTCATGGATCTCTTTTTTCTTCGATTTCCTGCGGTTGTAGATCATCTGGACGATGATCAGCGCAAGAATCAGCAGGCACAGCCGCAACGCCGATGATTGCCAGAATAGCTATTGATGCGATCACCCGTTCAAAGTAAAACCGATTACCTTATAAACAGCACTAATTTTACATATAACATATGTAACCCATGTCATGGAAAAAGTTAACTGTAGAGGGAATCCTTTGCAGTAAAAGTACTACTTTTTTCGGATTCCTCCTGCATTTTCCTGATTCTTACGTCCAATTCAGCACACCGTAGCCGAGAATACAGGGGTCATCCAGCATATATGTGCGGCGGGCAACTTCTCCGTCGGCGTTGCCTTCGATGGTGTGCACCTTGCCGTCTTTCACCGCCGTGACCACACCCACATGCTGCGCATAGGCGGTATCATTCACCACCCAGTCGAAGAAAATAATATCGCCGGGATCCGGCGCTTGGGTTTTCCAGCTGGCAAGGTTAAAGGAACTGCGGAATTTCTCCACATCCGCATAACGGGGAACCATCATCAAGTCACCGCTGCACTGCTCCATCGCCCATGAGATAAAACAGGCACACCAAGGGGTCTGGGCATTCCAGCCGGGGTTATCAGCATAACCGCCGATGTACCATTCCGAGAAGTATTCGCCGGTGGTCAAGGATGCGCCGGTGCTGCCCACCTCCGCTTCCAGAACAGACAGGAAATTTTCCCGCTCCTGCGTATAAGCCACTGGTGACAAGCCCACTGTTTGGGGTTCTGCCGCCGCACGGCGGAACGATAAACCGGTAGCAGCAGGCTCTTCTGAGTCCGGAGGTTGGATTTCCTCCAAGCGCCGGCAATAGACGGAGGTGGCATATTCGCCTTTTTTTGTCTCGACTGTCAACTTCAGCAGACTGCCGTATATTTCTGCGGAGAAACCTTCCACACCTTCCATCAGTGCTGCGCCCGCACCGGTGGAAATGGTTTTTTCCTTCGCAGAATAGGAGAATAAGATTTGCAACGGGTCACCCGTTTCGGAAATCTCTCGTACCGCCCAATCATAATCATCCACATCTTTTTCGACAGTAATTCGCTTCTCCGATGCCAACCGTTCCATCACTTCCAGAACGACACGAACTTCGTTCTGCTGTTTGTTGATGTCCGCGCCCTGTTTGCTAATGCGCATATAGCTGGTCAGGGTGGTGGTCGCCGCCAACATGACGATGGAAGCCACGGCGATGGTCACCACCAGTTCCACCAGAGTGAAGCCTTGATTACTTTTTTTCATCAGGTGCCACCTCCTGTGGAGATTTCGTAGGATTTGTAGGTGATTTTTTCTACAGTAATTGTATGTTTGTATGTAGCTGATCCGTCCACCTGTTCCGAGGTGTATTTAGCGGATATCAGCAATTCGCAGGCAATAGTTGTCGCTTCTGAGGAAGCATCCAGCGAAACTGTGAAATCAAGCGACTTTTTCTCATCCGTCTGCTCGTCCCCTTCACTCGTTTCATCTTCCTCAGTTTCTATATCTGCTCGTGTTGCTTCTATAATTCTAACTTTGTCAGCAGTTAGTCCCAATTTGTGGGCCAGCTCTTCAGCAGTCGGTGCTCCTGACGCACTGTCTTCAATCACAATGTCCTGCGTAAAGAGATCCTGCTTCAACTGCGCCACGATCTTCTCGATCTCGCCCTGGGCAGCATACTTGTCTACCATCCGGTCCGTAAATTTCTGCTGCATCTGCAGATTCCGGAAAGCCGCGGTCATCAAGCTGGCAGACATGATACACAGCACAATCATCACAACCAGTACAAAAGGCAGGACATAGCCATCATTGTTCTTTCTCATGATGTCAGCCCTCCCCTTCTTCCGTAGGTTCTACAGCACGGATACAGGTCTCGACCTTCACACCGGACACATTATCACTGGTAACAGTGACCTCATAATATAAGCCATCATCTGAAAGGTCTGTTTCAATAGTCACGTTGGGATATGTCTCCACCGTACCATCGATACCATTTGCCATCAAGCTCTCCACCGCGGAGGAGACGGCCAATTCGGCCTGCATCAGCTGTTCCGCTTTCGCGTTCATCTTGAAAGCTGTTACCATTCCCGTACTGACAGGCACAATAATCAGCGCCAGAATCGCGATGGCCACAACGACTTCCACCAGACTGTAGCCTGCATTGTTTTTCAGTTTCATTGCCGTTTCCTCCTTTCCGGTGAATTTCGAAGCTGTTTACTTATAGATGTTCTCCTTGTCCGTGATGAACTGCTTGATATCGGGTGCTTCATACTCCCGGCCAGAGTCCACCATGTAGAGAACCAAGTACAAGGTACCCTTCGCCAGGTCTTTCTGGGCATTGTAGGAAATGGTACCCTCATAAATAGAAGTAATGCGGGAATCGGAAGCCAGATAATCGATCATGTCCTTAAATCCGTCATAAGTGGACTCATAGTTCACCACCGTCAAAAGGCCCATAAGATTTGCCTGCTTCGGATCCTGCAATGTAGCCAGCACCTGAGCCGATCCAAAGTGGAAGTTTGTACCCAGTTTTCTTTCCGTTCCGGGTGCAAGTCCCAGCTTGTTTCCCTCGGAATCCTGCATGTAATCACCGGCACCCAAACTTTGCTGTTGCTTGGGCAGTACACCCATTTGGCCCAGATTTCCATCGATAGGATAGGTGTCCCAGAGCTTGATCTCCGTATCAAACACGGTTTCCAGGTACAGGGCATACAGGATTTGGTCTTCTTCCTTCAGTTCCTCCGGGAAGTGCTGATACAGCTCCACACGGCTCTGCTCCAGTTCCGCCTTGGCAGCATCCAGTTCATCCTGAATATCTTTATATTTCAGATTATTCTCCAGCTGTGTTTCCAGCACGCTGATGATGCTCTGAATCTGCTGGGACTCTGCCTCGTAGGCCGTCTTTTCCGTCTGGTATTTGGAGAAGTAGATCCAAAGAGCTGCCAGCACCAGAATCAGGGCGATGATGAGCTTCCAGTATTTTGCCAGAGATTTCATTATTCGCCCACCTCCTCGGTAAACTGCTCTTCGACTTTCTTATTGACATCCAGACCCTTACGGCTGCGCTCGGCTTCCAGGAATTCCTCCTTGTAATTCAGTCGTGCAGTGAAGTAGATGTGCGTATCCAGTGGAGCCTGTGCAGCGGCCTGCTGCGCTGCCTGCTTGTTTTGTTCGTTCAAGCGGTCCGTAAACCACTCTTCAAACGCTCTTCTCAGTGCCTGATCCAACGGCAGAATATCCGTAGTATCATTCTTCTCATAGTTTGTGAGCAGATCGTGCATCACCTTGTGCGTCTGTTGGAGCTGGTTCTTGCGATACCACGTAATCTGATCCTTCAGTTCTTTCTTCACTGCATGGTTTTCCAGTAGCTTACCGATCTGCTTCTGCACATGTCCATACTTCTCTTCAATGACACCGGCTTGTGTGAAGTAATCATTCATCACTTTGCTGGAGTTGGGTTCGTTTTCCTCATCCACACCCTTGAGGATGTAGTTGGACAGCGAAGGATACAGAATATAATTATCGAAGTAAAGATCGATGAGTTTCTTATTGTCCTCATCAAAGAGCTGCTTTTCAACATCCTCAGGAATGTCAAGACCCTTCAAGCTATCGAAGTTACCGTCCTTCAGATATGCATCGAAAATCAATTTCAGCGCTGCCCTCTCCTTCGGCTCGAAGTCATCACTCTCCACCTTGCCGGTTTTCCAATAACCCATGAATGCCTGAACCAGCTTCAGAAGCATTTCACTTTGAGTGGGTTCTGTAGCGCCAGGTTCGGTTTCAGTGGGCTCCGTTACGACAGGCTCCGTCACGACAGGCTCGGTTACAACAGGCTCGGTTACAACGGGCTCGGTTACAACGGGTTCGGTCACGACAGGCTCGGTTACAACAGGTTCCGTAGCAACGGGTTCCGTTACGACAGGCTCGGTTTCCACAGGCGGCATGGATGCCTCAACGACCCTCAGCCGGGCATTCAACACCGTATTTCCGGTGTTTGCCAGGTAATTGTTGATCACCACAGCCTCAACAGCAGAGAGCTTCGTTGCATCTTCCCTGTACTGCGTCAGCATCGCCTCCAGCTGCGCATCCACATTGCCGCCCTCGACGCATGCGTTGAGCTGGGCTGCTTCCAGCAGAACCGCCGCAGGACCTTCCATCAGGTACTTTTCGATGGTTTGCTTCGCCTGAGGATCGCTGGTCGTTCCGCTGGCCAAATAAGATTTCAGTTCTTCAGACAGAGGAACCACAGGCTTCGGAGGTTCTGTTACCGGGGGCTCCGTGGGTTCAGGCTCCTTGTAGAACAGTTCGTTCAGCACGTCGTTAACGGTAGCATCACTGGTCTTCGCGCCACCGTTCTGCACATCTTTTTCAATGCTGGCAACATTCAGGTAGGGGAAATCCTCCTCACTGCGGGTACCGGCCTGCACATCCAGATAGTGCAGATAGGTCTTGCCGATGTACTTATGATCACAGTTCTTGCCGCCCTTGCAGCCTTGGGCTTCACACAGGGCGCTGTTCTCCAGCATCAAAGCCTCTGTCTTATCCAGTACATCGCTTCGGGTCAGGATGGGAAGCACCTTTGCCGCATAGGCCTGTGCACCGTCATAGTCGTTGGGCAGATCATTGAAGCCCAGCTTCATGATGTCCCAAATGATGTAATCAGCAAGGATTCCCGTGCCCTGCTCATAGTCTGCCATGAGCAGGTTCATGCAGATTTTCACCGCATAGGGGTTGGTCGTAAGCATTTCACCAATGGCATCGGACCGCTTCTGCACATCAGAGGTGGCTTTGGAACCACTGTTGGCGGGAGTCTTGCCATATGTACTGCGCAGGGCATCCAGCTGTGCATCACTCATGTCGAATGCTTCCCGCAGGAAAGGCTCCTGGGAAGCATTGGGGCCATAGGAAGCACCGGAACCTTCTACAGGCGCGGCTTCCTTCTTTGCACCGGAGCCATAGGTATCGGCAGGACCACCGCCGCCGCCATACAGGTCAGACACAGGACGCTGCAGCGTTGCATACTCCATCTCGTCCAGCGCGGAAATCAGATAGGCCGCCACTTCCTTGTCATCGCAGGCAAAGGTGACGGAAAGTCCGCTCTGGTCAATCTGCATATTGACGGCATCCGCCTCCTGAGGCATCAGCGCTTCCAGTTCTTCCAGAATCAACACCAGATTGTTGTTCGGGAAACGCAGTGTATCAAAAATATTATTCCAGTCAGCATTGTAGGCATCATACTGGGCCTTGTATTCCTGATAGTTATCGGAATAGCCCGCCACCTTGCTGTTCTGAATGGTCAGCATTTGCTGGGTGTTTTTCAGCGCACTGATATCCGCGCTCCAGCCCAGACGGGCAGTCAACAGGGTCAGCACGACAAACAGAACGGCCAGAATGCCGCCCAGCAGTACACCGTACTGCCAGATCTGTCGCTGGAACTCCAGACGAACCGTGCTGGGCTTATTCAGGCTGGGAATACCGAAATCCAGCGCCGTATTGCCTGCGCCCACGCACAGGAGCCAGCCGAGATCATAGGGAGCAGAGAACTCCTCCACCGGGATGCCCAGATTCAGCTCCAGTTCCTTCACCATAGCAGAATCCTCTGCCAGCATACCGGAAGCAATGCCCCTTACCGTGCTGCCACGGCCAATATCCATAGCACGGAAGTATTCCAGCATCATGGCCAGTTCGCCGAACTGGTAAACGGGATCACTGCCGCAGCGGATAAATCGCTGCACGACGATCTGTCCATTCTGGACAAAGGTCATACCCAGAATATCCTGTTCCAGCAGCAGATGAAGCTCGGTAGCAGGATTGACTTTTGTACGGCTCGTTTCTTCCTCCGCAGGAGCAGGCTCCGCCTTTTTCTTGCCGAGGGTAATTTCCGCATTCAGATTCAGTTTCTTCTTTTCCTTGCCGCTCTTGCCGTTCTGGGTGAAACCGGCACCAATCGCTCCGGCAATGCTGTTGCCGATATAATCGATGGCTACCACAGACAGACCGCAGGTATTTGCTACCTGATAATAACGGCTGAGCATATTCACAGGCATGGCCCAAAGCTGCACAAGCACTTCTTTGCTTCCGTTTTCATTGGGCTTGGGACCCACTACCTGCCAGACCAGCTGATAGTCCCGCATATCCACAGGGAAATACATATCCACATTGGTCTGCAGCAGTTTTTCCAGCCGGGACGCAGGCAGATCAGGAACCGCAACCGTCTCCGTAATCACCTGAGATGTGCTTAAAACAAACACAGTCTGTCTGACGCCCTTGAACTCCGGCTCTTTCGTGATGGTCTTCAGCAGTTCCCGCACCGATTCCTGATTGCGGATCATGCCGTCCTCCACCGCGCCGGCAGGCGTGCCGTAAGTCTTGCTGTGCAGGAGATTTCCGCCGTTCATCAGTGCAACGCGACTTTCAGTCCTGCCTAACTGGATTACCAGTTTTTTGCCGGTAATTTTACATTTACTCATAATATTCGTTTCCTCCTCTGGACCGTAAGAGAAAGGTCCAGTTTCCATGGTTACAGCCCGAAGAGGCCAAGATACGCATCAATTAATGGTTGCCCCACCAGTGCAGAAAACCAGATGCCTGCCGCCAGATAAGGGCCAAAGGCCAACTTATGGCCTGCACCGTGTTTCATGCGGATGGAGTGGATCACCGCGCCGGAGACGCTGCCCAGCAGGACCGACAGAATCATATTCTGCCATCCCAGCAGCAATCCCGCCGCCGCAACCAGCTTTACATCGCCCATGCCCAGTCCATTGCCACCGGTAAGAATGTGCAGCAACAGAAAGACAAGGCTGACGGAAACCATTCCGATCACATAGACAGGCCAGTTGCCGAAATCGCTGATCAGCCGCACCACACCCAGCAAAAGAATCGCCAGATTGATGCCGTTGGGGATCGTATAGGTACGCCAGTCAATGACTGACAGAACCAGCAAAAGTGAAAACAGGCTGCAGTAAAGCGCCACCGTAAGCCAGTCCCCCCGGAAAAGAACAGCCGTAGCAAGCCACATGCTGCCGTTGGCAGCCTCCACGATTGGATACTGGGGGGATAATTTCACACCACAGTCACGGCATCTGCCCTTCTGGGCCAGCCAACTCACCAAGGGAATCAGCTCATACCATGCCAAAGGATGGCCGCAGGTCATGCAATGGGACGGTGTTTTTACAAACTCCTCGCCCAATGGAATGCGGTAGATCAGCACATTGCAGAAGCTTCCCACACAAAGGCCCAGCAGCAATATGAGGATATAAATTGGAAGTTCCATCAGTTCACTCCTTACCCGCGCGGCTTGTATACCGTGGGAAAATGCCTGTGTTCCTTATTTTACGCAGCGATTACAAATACTGGTCGTATGCCTTCGTCATATTCAGCATCGGCAGGTAAATTGCAACCACCAGCAGTGCGACCATGATGCCCAGGAACACCGTAATCATAGGCTCCAGCAGACCAAGCAGCGCCTGGGTTGCTTCTTCCACTTCGTCATCATAGTAGTTGGCAGTTTTCAGCAACATTCCCTGCAGGTCACCGGTCTCTTCACCGATGCCCACCAGGTTATACACCATGGGAGGAAACAGCGCTGTATCCCGCAGCGAAGCATTCAGGGTCCAGCCCTCAGAAACCATGGTGCGGCAAGCCAGAACCGCTTCCTGGAAATAGATATTGCTCATATTCGCAGCCACCATTTCCAGACTCTCCGTCAGTGTCAGGCCGGAGCCCAACAGCAGCGACAACGTGCGGCAGAAGGTGGCGCACTCGGATTTGATGACCATATTGCTGACCACCGGAATTTTCCGGGCAAGCCAGCCGAAAACGTGCTTGCCTTTGCTGGTCTTATTGAACAGCATGGCACCCACCACCAGAGCGATCAGCACGATGGCGACCATCCACCACCACTGGACAAACCAGTCGCTGATGCCCATGACGATTCTGGTGGGCAAGGGCAGTTCCATATTCATCTCCGCAAAGCTGGACATGAAGCCCGGGAATACCTTGACCATCATCACGATCAGAACCACCACCATCACAATCAGGACAATGCAGGGATATGTCATTGCCTTTTTGACGGCAGCCTTGGTCCGTTTTGCCTTATCGAACCAGTCTTCCATCTGGCCAAAGGACTCTTCCAGATTACCGGATTCCTCACCGGCCGCAATCATGTTGCACAGCATGCTGGAAAAAATCTTGGGATGCTTGCGCATGGAACCGGCCAGGGTTTCACCCTTTTCAATGCTTGCCTGCATTTCACGAATTGCAGCAGCCAGCTTGTCATTGTCCGTCTGCTGACCCAGCATGGACAAAACATTGGAAACCGGCACACCTGCACGCAGGATGGACTGGAACTGGCGGCAGAAAATAGCCATATCCTTGGGCTTCGGATTGCCCAGGAAAGGCAGCTCGATATCTTTGTTCAGAGCATTCAGCTCTTTGATCTCTAAAACGGTATAACCGGCAGAGCGCAGGGAATTTTTGGCGGTCTCAATGGAGGATGCCTCCATATTGTCCTTCACCTGCTTGCCCATGCGGTTCACTGCTATGTAGCTGAAAGAAGCCATAAATCAAAACCTCCCGCATTGGTTGCGCAGCGTCACCGGATCGTTGGCAACCTCCAAAGCAGTTTCCAGTGTGATCTGGCCGGAGCGTACCAGTTCTGCCAAAGCATCGTCCAGAAGCTGCATGCCCTGCCGCTTTCCGGTCTGCATGGAGCTGGTGATCTGGAAGCTCTTGTTCTGACGAATCAGGCTCCGAACCGCAGGTGTTGCCACCAGAATCTCATAGGCCGCCACACGGCCGCCTCCGACTTTCGGCAGCAAAGTCTTGGCAACGGCATATTCCAGCACGTCCGCCAGCTGGATGCGGATCTGCTCCTGCTGTTCGGGAGGGAATACGTCGATGATACGGTCAATGGTATTGGCCGCACCCTTGGTATGCAAGGTCGCAAAAACCAGATGTCCGGTTTCTGCCGCGGTGATTGCGGTGGAGATCGTCTCCAGATCACGCATCTCGCCCACGAGGACCACATCCGGATCCTGACGGAGGGCAGCCCGGAGGCCGGCCGCAAAGCTGCCGGTATCATCTCCAACTTCACGCTGGTTGATGATGCACTGGTCAGGCTTGTAGACAAATTCGATGGGGTTTTCCAGTGTGATAATATGACGGCGGCGGGTATGGTTGATATAGTCCAGCATAGCCGCCAGCGTGGAGCTTTTACCGGAACCGGTGGGGCCGGTCAGCAGCACCAGTCCGCGGGGTTTTTCCGCCATCTCGATGAAGATGTCGGACATGCCCAAGCTCTTCAGCGTCGGAATTTTCAGCGGCAGGATACGCAGCGCCAGAGCCGTATGGCCCTGCTGGTGGAACGCGTTGCAGCGCATACGGATCTCACCGTCAAAGGTGACGGCAAAGTCCACCTCACCGAGCCGTTTCAGCTCCTCGATCTGTTTTTCGTTTGCCAGCAGACGCACAGCGGAAACGATATCTTCCTCCGTCAGCGGTGTATCTGCTGCATTGATCAGGTCACCATCAATGCGGTAGATGGGGGGAAGACCCACAGTCATATGCAGGTCAGAAGCTTCCCGCTCCACCGCGGTATGTACGATTTCTTTAAAATTATCCATGCTTACTCCTCGACAGCGGTCTTCTTTACCATCTGCTCATGATCTTCAACAGAAATGGCATACATCTCGGTCAGAGCGGTGGTTCCATCCAGCACCAGACGGCGCACGCTCTGCTTCAGAGTCAGCATGCCCTCTTCGATAGCGGTATTCCGGATGGTATCCGTCGCTGCCCGGCTGGCGATCAGGCCGCGCAGGCGGGGGGTGATCTCCATGATCTCATAAACACCGATTCGGCCGTAGTAGCCCGTACCGTTGCAGCGCTGGCAGCCGACGGGATCAAAAATGTGCTGTCTTGCCCGGTCAATGGCCGGAATATTGAGATATTCTGCCTCATGAGGCAGCATTTCGCGCTCCTTGCGGCAGTGGGGACACAGGCGGCGGACCAGACGCTGGGCAATGATGCCCACGGTGGAATCCGCGATCAGATAGCTCTCCACACCCATATCCAGCAGACGGGTGACAGAGCTTGCGGTATCGTTGGTGTGCAGGGTACTGACCACAAGGTGGCCGGTGATGGAAGCCTGAACCGCAATGGATGCCGTCTCGCCGTCTCGAATCTCACCGATCATGATGATATCCGGGTCCTGACGCAGAATGGAACGGAGCGCATTGGCGAAGGTCAGCTCCGCCTTGACATTGACCTGCACCTGATTGATGCCTTCAATATTGGCTTCCACGGGATCCTCAACAGTCACGATGTTGACTTCATCGCTGTTCAGCTCACTGAGGGCCGTATACAGCGTGGTGGATTTACCGGAGCCGGTGGGTCCCGTGACCAGCACAATGCCGTTGGGGCGGGACAGAATCTTATCAAATTTCACCAGATCCTCATCGGACAGACCAAGACCCTTTTTGCTGCGGGTCAGGGCTTTTTTCTGGTTCAGTCGCAGAACGCACTTTTCGCCGTATACCGTCGGCAGGGTAGATACACGAACGTCGTAATCCCGGCGGTCAACGGTATAGGTAAAGCGGCCGTCCTGGGGCTTTCTCTTTTCGGAGATATCCAGTCCGCTGATGATCTTGATACGGGCCACGATGGCGGACAGGAGCCGCAGGCTGTAGGTGGCCGTGGTATACAGCACACCGTCCACGCGGCAGCGGACGCGGACACGGTCTGGTTCTGCTTCCACATGGATATCGGAAGCACGCTGACGGACAGCCTGCTCCACCATGGAGTTGACCAGCACGACCACGGGAGAGGAGTTGACGTCTTCTCTCAGGAGTTCTTCCTCAATGGAGCTTTCTTCCTCATTGTCGCGGGCATACATATCCGCGGCTTCCTGCATTTCCTCCGTACCGTAGTAGCGGTCGATGGTCAGCATGATGTCCGTGGTGGTAGCAAGGTAAGGACGGATGCGGCAGCGGCTGGCGATGGCCACCAGATCACGGCCACGGATGTTCATTGGGTCGTTCATGGCCACCAGCAGGGTGCCGGGTTCATTTTCATCAAAGCCGAAGGGCAGCATTGCATGCTCGCGCAGGATATCCGCCCGCACGACCGCACGGACCTCCACGGGGATCTGATGCTCATACAGCCGGACCATCGGCATCCGGTACACTTCAGACAGCGCTTCGGTCAGCTGTTCCTCCGTCACCTGTCCGCCTTCGGCCAGCAATTCCCGGACGCTGCGTCCGGTATTTTCAAAATCGGCACGAATCTTGTCCGCCTGCGCTGCAGTCAGCAGGCCATGATTCACCAGATAAGTCAGTAATTTCTCGTTCAAGGGTGGTTCTCCTTTCGTCCCTTTCCGGGCGGTTCCCGGCCAAAGGGAGCGGATGTCTCCATTTATGCAGGAATTTCTGCGTCAAAATCTCTCAAAAACGGCATTCGGCGGGGCCGAATTGTCATAGGTATATACGATATCATATTACCACAATTCAAATGAAATAGCAAGGATTTTTCACACTTTCCAGATATATCCTTCCCCTTTCGGCGCAATATCCTGTGGCGGAGCAGATTTCTTTCCCCCTACATATTGAAAATCGCCCTCCGCGGCGCAGGGAGAGCGATGTGTACCGTCTTATGGGCATAAAAAATCCCGTCCGGTAAAAACCGGACGGGACTTTTTAAAACTTTACAATTGCGTACGGATTTGGTGAAGTGGGAAATTAGCCGCCCTGAGCAGGATCCTCAGTGGGGGTGGTGGACAGCTCGTTCTCAATCGCACCCAGATCGGTGTGACCCAGTGCAGCATTTGCCTTGCCCAGAACATCGGTATAATGGTCATTGATCTGCTCCTGCACATTCTCAGTCTTCTCAATGTAGCCGGAGTAAGCGGGAATTGCAACGCTTGCCAGAATTGCGAGAATTGCGATAACGACAATCAGCTCTACCAGAGTAAAGCCACCATTAGACTTGAACATTTTAAATCTTACCTTTCGTTATAAATTTTTGTACGCGGGGAAACCGGATAGTACCCCCTGCGCATAGTTTTACAGGAATATATTATCATTTACCCTCCCATAATACAATTGTCAATTTTGACAATTATCGGAAGGGATAGTTGGTAAAATCTATCAATCTTTCTGTGCACTTTCCACATTTTTCCTATATTTACAGCCAGATTTCTCATTTTTCCAGCTCCGCGCGCAGCTTCTCCATGGCCCGCTTCTCAATTCTGGAAACATAGCTTCTGCTGATGCCGCAGATATCAGCCACCTCCCGCTGGCGGCGGGGCGGATTGCCGTCCAGACCGTAGCGCATGGTCAGCACCTGCTGTTCCTGCTCCGTCAGGCAGGTTTGAATCAATCGCCGCAGCTGCTGGATTTCCTCCCGCGTGGTCACCTGCTCCAGCAGGTCCGCATCCTCACTCACCACATCCATCAGCGACAGAGCCGCCCCATCGTTGCCCGTTTCGATGCAATCCGACAGCGACACATCCTGCGCGCTTTTGCGCTGCGCCCGGAAGTACATCAGAATCTCATTTTCAACACAGCGGGCTGCATAGGTGGCCAGTCGCGCACCCTTGGACGCATCAAAGCTGGACACTGCCTTGATCAATCCGATGGTCCCGATGGAGATCAAATCCTCCTGATCCGAGTCTACGGCATAGTACTTCTTCATGATATGGGCAACCAGTCGCAGGTTTCGCTCGATGAGAATATTGCGGGCCTGCAGATCTCCCTGCGCACTGCGCTGCAGATAGATACGCTCCTCCTCGGCGGTCAGGGGTTTCGGAAAACTGCTGGTTTGCAATTGCAGCGAATAGAACAGGCCGCTGAGCATCAGCCATAGTACGGCGGTCATAGACCTCACCTCCACTACCCACTCTATTCGCTATTGCCCGTCCATTTTCCGACGAAGCAAAAACCGCTCCTGACGGAGCGGTTTTTGTATCTTATTCTTCCTCGATGCTGTCCCAGTTGAAGCGGCCGTAGCGCTTCGTCAGGGTCAGAATCTCTTCCTTCAGCGCACTCGTCATGGCACCGTCCTTCATGCGCCAGCTCCAGTTGCTGCTTAAGGTAGAAGGCTGGTTCATGCGGGCATTGTTGTCAAGGCCCAGATAGTCCTGCGCGGGAATGATGCAGATATTGGCGCTGGACTTCATGGCCTCCGCGATGATGCGCCAGTAGAGCTGATCATCAGGCGTTTCATGGTCACAGATGTAATCGCGGACATGCTTCATCTCTTTTTCCGTCAGGCGGTCCAGCCAGCCGGCAACAGTCTCATTGTCATGGGTTCCGGTGTAGACCACGCAGTTGCGGTCGTAGTTATGGGGCAGGTAGTCATTCGCCGCGCCGATATCATCGACATCAAAGGCAAACTGCAGCACCTTCATGTTGGGGAAGCCGCTGTCCTTTACCAGCTGACGGACAGAATCGGTCATGAGACCCAGATCCTCCACGATCAGCTCCTTTTCGCCCAGTCGCCAGCGGAGGGTATTGAACAGATCCATGCCGGGACCCTTCTCCCAATGGCCCGTCAGAGCGCTCTTGGCACCGTAGGGAACGGAGAAATACTCGTCAAATCCACGGAAGTGATCCAGACGGACTGCATCGTACAGGCGGAAGGTGTGCTTCAGGCGGGTGATCCACCAGTCGAAGCCGGTGGCACGGTGGTACTCCCAGTTATACAGGGGATTGCCCCAAATCTGGCCGTCGGCGGAGAAGGAATCCGGAGGACAGCCCGCCACAGCGGACAGGTTGTTCTTCTCGTCCACCTGAAACAGCTCTGCATGAGTCCAGCGGTCCACACCGTCCTGAGATACGTAGATGGGAATGTCACCGATAATCTTGATGTGCTTCTTGTTGGCATATGCCTTCAGCTTTTCCCACTGGGAGAAGAAGACATACTGCAGGTACTGCTGGAATTCAATGTCGAAATACAGCTCCCGGCGGTAGTAATCCATGGCAAAGCCCCAGCGCAGGCGGATATCCTCGGGCCACTCGGTCCAGGAAGCATTGTTGAAACGGCCCTTCAGCGCCATGAACAGAGCATGGTCCGGCAGCCAGTCCCGATTTTCGTAGACAAACTTCTGGTAATCATGCTTTTCGCTGATGTTGCTGCGTTCATAGGCCTTGCGCAGCAGCTTCAGACGGTTTTCACTCATTTTGCCGTAGTCCACCCGCTCGGGGTCGGAGCCAAAGTCCACTGCATCACATTCTTCCGCCGTCAGGACACCCTCTTCGATCAAGTCTTCCAGACTGATCATATAAGGGTTGCCGGCGATGGTGGAAAAGGTCTGATAGGGGGAATCGCCGTAGCTGGTGGGGCCAAGTGGCAGAATCTGCCAGTAGGTCTGTCCCGCTTCCGCCAGAAAATCCACAAACTCATAGGCAGCCTTGGAGAAACAGCCGATGCCGTACTTGGACGGCAGGCTGGTAACGGACAGCAAAATACCGGTACTTCTCATAATCAAATCTCCTTAAAAGATGTACATACGGGCTTCATAGGGTTTCAGGGTATCGGCGCATTCTTCGTAGTTGCACACAGTCGGCGCTGCAGCGGGCAGCTCGATATCCTGCAGGGTTGCTTCCTCACCGCTGAAATTGCAGATGACCAGCATATGCTCGTTTTCCGTATCACGGCGGTAGACGAAGCGCTGCTCGTCTTCCGGCAGCAGAAGCGTGAACCGGCCGCTGCGGAACACTTCGTGGGACTTGCGCAGGGCAATCAGCTTCTGATAGTAATAGAACACGGAATCCGGATCAGCCAGCGCCGCTTCCACATTGATAAAGCTGTGGTTTTCATTGACGGGCAGCCAGGGCTTGCCTGTCGTGAATCCGGCATTCTCCCCTGCTGTCCACTGCATGGGGGTTCTGGCATTGTCGCGGCCCCGGGCATAGATGCTTTCCATCACGTGGGCAGGGTCATAGCCTTCTGCAACGCGCTGGTGGAAGATGTTGTGGATTTCCAGATCCACGTATTCTTCCAGCGGCAGGCGGATGTTGGTCATGCCGATCTCCTCGCCCTGGAAGATGTAGGGTGTACCCTGCAGGCCGTGGAGGTAGGTTGCCAGCATTTTGGCCGACTCCACCCGATATTCCTTGTCGTTGCCCCAGCGGGAAACAACGCGGGGCAGGTCGTGGTTATTCATGAACAGGCTGTTCCAGCCTTCGTCAGCAAGACCTTCCTGCCATGCGGCCATGCAGGCTTTCAGGTCCGGCAGATACAGGGGCTTTAAATCCCACTTCTCGCCGCCGGGCTGCTGGTCCAGACAAATGTGCTGGAACTGGAAAACCATGCTCAGTTCCTTGCAGTCACGGCTGCTGAAGAGCTTGGCACGCTCTACATTGGCGCCCCATGCCTCACCCACAGACACGATGCCTTCCTCGCAGAAGGCTTCCGCGGACAGCTCCCGCAGGAACTCATGGAGACGGGGGCCGTTGGAGGTGATCTTGTCCTCAGGAACCTTGGCGATCTGGTCGATGACATCCAGACGGAAGCCGCCGACACCCTTTTCCACCCAGAAACGGATCATATCGTAGAGCGCTCTGCGCAGCGCAGGATTTTCCCAGTTCAGGTCCGGCTGCGCCGCTGCAAACTGGTGGAAATAGTACTGACCCAAGTGGGGTACATAGGTCCACATGGAGCCGCCGAAGCAGGCCATCATGTCATTGGGGGGAGTCATGCCGTCACCGTCACGCCAGACAAAGAAGTCGTGGTAGGGGTTATCCTTACCCTTCAGGGCTTCCAGGAACCAGGGGTGCTGGTCGGAGCAGTGGTTCAGCACCAGATCCATGATGATGGTGATGCCCCGTTTGTTTGCTTCCGCAATCAGTTCTTCCATATCGGCCATGGTGCCGAAGGGCGGATAAATGGCCTGATAATCGGAAATATCGTAGCCGTTGTCCACCTGCGGGGACTGGCAGACAGGACTCAGCCAAATGCCGTCGATGCCTAAGTTTTCCAGATAATCCAGATGGGAGATAATGCCGCGAATGTCGCCCACACCATCACCGGTGGTATCCTGAAAGCTCTTGGGATAAATCTGGTAGAAGACCGCAGACTGCCACCAGTCTTTTTTTGTTTTATCCAGTTTCATTTTAGATTCCTTTCTCCAGCGCTTCGAACACGCGCAGCAGCTCGCCCACGCTCCAGGCCTGCGCAAAGCAGCCCTGAGAAGCACCGGGGGTCAGGCCCTCGTAAATTTCGGGAATCTGGCCGATGCAGCCTTCCCGCAGGGCGGATTCCAGTGCCGACAGCTGCGTATATACCGTTTCGCGGGCAGCATCGGAATAATCATTGACCTTCAAATATGCAAGATAGTAAGCACCCAGCGGGAAGGGCCAGACGGTACCCTGATGGTAGGCAAGGTCGCGATCCAGCTGAGGTCCGCCATAATGGGGCTTGAATTCGGGATCTTCGGGAGACAGCGTCCGCAGGCCCACAGGGGTATACAGATGGCGGT
This sequence comes from Faecousia sp., assembly GCA_045120675.1. Taxonomy (GTDB): domain Bacteria; phylum Bacillota; class Clostridia; order Oscillospirales; family Oscillospiraceae; genus Faecousia. The sequence goes on from JBGVFB010000050.1 coordinate 19,418, forward strand.
AAACCGCATCCACCACTTTTTTCTCCTGCTCACGGCTGAGCATAGTAAAGGGCATGGTAACGGCCCAAATCTGATTGCAGCGCAGCTGGCTGTCCGCGTAAGTGCCGGAAAGGACATCCTTCAGGTAACCCTTGTCTTCCAGCCAGAACTTCTGGAAGGATTCTGCCACCTTTGCGGCCAGTTCTTCGTATTCGGCGCCGCTTTCACCCATCTCAGGTGCCAGCGCAGCCATGATCTTCAGGGCATTGTACCAGTAGGCATTGATCTCCACAGGCTTGCCATGGCGGGGTGTGGGCAGAATATCACCCACACGCACATCCATCCAGGTCACCTGATCCAGACCCTCACCGGCGGCGATCAGGCAGTCGCTGTCCATGTGGATGCCGTGGAGGGTGCCTGCCTTGTAATTGGCAATGACGCTCTTCATCACGCTCCAGCTTTCACGAATGAAATCCCAGTCGGGATTCTTCTGATGATACAGCCAGATGGTGTTGATCAGCAGCAGGGCTGCGTCCACCGTGTTGTACATGGGCTGGCTTTCACCTTCGGGGAACATATTGGGCACCAGACCCTTGTGTTCATAGGCAAGGAAGGTGCGCAGAATGCTCTTTGCCGTGTCAAAATCGTTGCGGGAAAGGACGCAGCCGGGCATGGCGATCATAGTATCGCGGCCCCAGTCACCAAAGAAGGGGAAGCCGGCCAGAATGGTCTTGCCGTCGGTGGATTCCCGGTATGCCACAAATTCCGCAGCAGCCATGGCCAGCTGACGGGCGATGGGATGGCGGAAATTGCCCTCTTTCTCGCGTTTTTTCAGGCGCTTGGTCTGCTCGCTCAACAGTTTCTTGCCGCTGGTGCGGATGGCATCGGTGGAGAAGATCACTTCCCACTCCCCTGTTTCGCCGCTTTCGATGGTTTTCGTAATACGGCAACAGGAAGCAGCTGTGCCTACGGGGGGACGACCGTCCTTGCTGTCATAGGCATAATCCAGCGTTTCACACACCGTTGCGGTCTTTTCAAGCTCCGCATCCGTCTTGATGCGCACGGACAGGCCGTTGCCGCTGACCTTACCCTTGGAAAAGCGCAGCTTGAAAGCTTTTTGCGGGGCATTGCCCTTGGGTGCCAGCTGCATCCAGGGTGTGATTTCCATGGTGCAGGGCAGAGCGGAGCGGTTTTCCACGCGGTAGCAGACTGCGGCCGTATTGCTGCCGTCTGCAATGGCGCAGCGGCGCTCCACACGCACACCGCCCACTTCATAGACCCACTGGGGACCGTACTCTACAGTAAAAGAAGAAAGATGGCGATAGCCATCCTCACCTTCCCGTCCATCTGCAAAGGACTGCGTGGACAGGAAAAACTCCTTGTCCCCCAGAATCAGCTTTTCGGACAGGCGGTGTACCAGATTTACACGGTCATTGGGCGCAGTTCTGGCTGCAACCAGAATGCCGTGGTCATTACGGGTGACCGAGAAGGCTGCCGTGGTGGAGGAAAAGCCCCCAAGACCGTTGCCCAGCAGCCAGCAGTTTTCCTGCGCGCGGGCTGCCGTCATCATATCCTGTTTTCCAAAAACAAATTTCATATTATTTCTCCTGTTGAGAAGTTTTATGGTTAAAACACGCCACCATCAAAAAATCATGGCGGCGTGGTAATTTCAAAGATAAAGCGCCGCAATACCTGCAATCAACAGCATCAGAGGATAGCAAATCAGGTTGAATACCCGGTTGCTGTCACCCTTCTCGCCGTTGTAAAGATACAGAAGCAAACAACTGAATGGTGCAGTCAGATTAAAGAGGGACAGCAGTGTCGCAATACCTGCAACACCGCAGCCGGCCAGCAGCTGGAAGCCGGGCTTACCGCGCATCAGATAGAATGCGGCCACCATCATCAGCAGGAATGCACCATGCTCGATGCCCAGCATACCGCTCCAAAGAAGTGCGGAAACGGTAACCACCACTTTGATGGCTGTGTTTCTGACGGAACGGGCGCTGAAATACTGATAGAAATACAGCATCAGCAGTCCGATTACCATTGCAGTCACAGGGTTACGGGAATCCATCACAAAGGCACTGCCGCCGAAAGCCAGATTATAGGGAATCTCGCTGGCCAGCGCCACCAGAATCATACGGGTCAGATAATGCTTGTAGCTGGCGGTTTTCTGAAAGCCTTCCACCAGCAAAAATGCGAAGATGGGCACTGCGCAGGTTTCCAGCGCCTGCAGAACAATGGACACCGTCGCCAGCGTCATCGCTTCGCTGGACTGTTCCAAAACGCCCAGCATACCCTGCGTATTCAAGCCGGTCAGGCCCAGCATGCCGTTCTGAATCAGGCCCTTGCCGGCCACGCCCGCCAGCAGACAGAAGTAACCCGCCATCCGCAGCGCCGATGCGCTCATGCCGCGGGTTCTATTGGTTTGTGCCAATCTTTCCATGGAAAGATCTCCTTTCAAAAAGGGAGCTTATCCAACCTGCCGGAGAACCGGCAGGTTGGGACTTTATTTTACTCGACCGGACACAAAATTGCAACACCAAAAGCAGGCATGCTGAGCATGCTGTCCTTCATCGCGATCTTGTTTCCGTCCGCGGAGACGGAAGCCGCCAGTGTCCAGTCTGCATAAGCAGAGAGGTCCACCTGCGCTGCCTGCGTATCCACGTTCATCAGAATGATGCAGCTTTCATCGCCCCAGGTCTTGCGCTGGGCGCTGATACAGCCTACATTCAGTGCCGTTTCCGCTGTGATGCGTCCGTGGGAGATCACGGGCATGGCATTGCGGATGGCAATGATCTGACGGTAGTAATTGTACAGGGAATCGTCATCCTTACGCTGTTTTTCCAGACTACCCATGGGATATTCCTCCGGCAGCTGGCATTCGGGCGGCGGGTTCGTGGTGCCGTCATTCCGATTTTCGTTCCAGACCATAGGCGCGCGCTTGGAAGGATCGTTGCCGGAGCCCACCATGCCGATCTCCTCACCGTAGTAAATGAAGCAGCTGCCACCCATAAACACATTCATGGCTGCGGCCATTTTCATTTTCAGAGGATCGCGGTTGGCAAAGCCCGCGATGCGGCCCACATCGTGATTGCTCAGGAAGGGGGCATCGATATAGTCGGGATTGCTTTCGCTGTAGCCGGTATCGGAGGTTTCCAGTGCGGTAGCATAGCTCTGCACCGTGGTGGGAGAACCTGCGCCGCGGACTACCTGTGGAATTTTACCATTGGAGTTGCCGAAAGCAAAGTTGAAAATGCTGGTAATATCACTGTCGTAATACTGCTTGATGGTACCGAAGTTTTCCCACACCTCAGCCACCAGATAGCAATCGGGCTTCAGCTCCGTTGCGGTGGTCTGAATCCAGTTCAGCACTTCCACATTTTTGTCAACGGAACCGGAGTAGAACTCCTTGGCCGCATCCAGACGGAAGCCGGAAACACCCTTGTCGATCCAGAACTTCATGATGTCCCGGATATCGGAGCGGACATTTTCATTGGCCAGATTCAGGTCGGGCATATCGGGTGAGAACATCCCCTCATAATACCAGCTGCTTCCGGAGATGGCATGGCGGTTGGGGCCCGCCTCCGGATAGAAGTAGTAGTAATCCACATACTTACAATCCGCTGCATCGGGCGCAGCACCGGCTGGCAGGCTGCGCAGATAATCGCAGGCCGTCAGGAACCATTCGTGATCATCGCCGGTATGATTCAGAACCAGATCGGTAATCACATGGATATCCCGTTTCTGGCACTCGGCCATCAGTGCGTCGAAGTCAGCCAACGTACCGTACTGGGGATCAATGTCGTAATAATCCCGCACGTCATACTTGTGGTAGGACTGGCTGGGATGGATGGGCATGAACCAGATACCGGTAATGCCCAGTTCCTGCAGATAATCCAGCTTGGAGGTGACACCCTGCAGGTCGCCGATGCCATCGCCATTGGAATCGCAGAAGGAATAAACGAAAATTTCGTAGAAGGTTCGATAGTTATCGTCGGGGCTTTTGCCCAGAGTCTTGATGTATTCCAGTGCTTGCTCCGTCTTTTCTGCCTTATGAACTTCCTGAATATCCAATTCCGCCCCCGACAAGTCGGGGGCGGTGGTAGATTCTTCAGTTGCACTTTGCGGTGCGCAGCCGATCAAAAGCAGGACAGACAGCAGCAGGCACAGAACGCGCGCTGCTCTTTTCATAGGCAATTAACCCTTGACGCCGCCGGCCATGGCTTCCTGATAGAACTTCTGGGTGATCATGAACAGGATGGAGATGGGAATTGCGACAATGACAGCACCGGCGCAGAAGCGGGTGAACCAGTTGTTGACGAATTCCATTTCCAGCATCTTGTACAGACCGATGGAGACGGTATAGTACTCAGCCTCGGCACGGACGATGACCTTTGCCAGAATGAAGTCCATCCAGGGAGCCATGAAGGAGGTGATGACCTGATAAACGATCATGGGCTTGCACAGAGGCAGGGTGATCTTTGTGAAGGTCTGCCACTTGGTAGCACCGTCCAGATAAGCAGCTTCGTCCAGAGCCTTGGGAATGGTGTCCATATAGCCCTTCATGATATAGAAGCCGGTGCCGGCACCGGAGGTGTAGCAGATAATCAGAGCCAGAGGCAGCTTGTTGCCTTCGGTCAGGCCCATGGCCTTCAGCAGGAAGTAAACGGCGATCATGCCCATGAAGCCGGGGAACAGGTTGATGACCATACCCATGTCCATGTAGGACTTACGCAGCTTCCACTTGACGCGGGACAGGGAGAAAGAAACTGCCAGCACGAAGAAGGTGGAAATCACGCAGGCAAAGCAGGCAATGACGAAGGTGTTCATGAAGGTACGGGGGAAGTTCATAGAGTCGGTCTCCGTGAACAACTTCACGTAATTCATGAGGGTGTACTCCTTAGGGAAGAAAGAGGGGGTGAACAGACCGGTGGATTCCGCACGGAAGGAGTGGGCCACCAGCCAGACGAAGGGGATCAGCCAGATCACGGCCACGCACACCAGAAAGATATGCACGACGGTATCGGTGACGATCTTCTGGGTCTTGACGGATGCATATTTCTTAGCCATTATTTGAAGCCCTCCTCATCCTTGTAAGATCCGGAGTTCCGGTAAGTAATCAGCGCAACGGTAGCCAGCACGATGAAGGTCATGATGCCGATAACAGCTGCCAGATTGTACTGCTGGTTGTCCATGGTCAGCTTGTACAGCCAGGTGACCAGCAGGTCGGTCTGACCAGCGGAGTCGCCGACATAGGTGGGGCCGCCGCCGGACAGCAGGTAGATGATGTTGAAGTTGTTGATGTTACCCGTGAAGGTGCTGATCAGGGTGGGCGTCATGACGAAGATCATGTAAGGCAGGGTAACATTCATAAACTGCTGGAAGGTGTTGGCGCCGTCAATGCGGGCAGCTTCATACTGCTCTGCAGGGATGTTCTGCAGAATGCCGGTGACGGACATGACGGTATAAGGAATACCGACCCAGCAGTTGATCACAATGATGGTAACTCTTGCCCAGGTCACTTCGGTGAAGAAGGGCAGAGCCTTGTCGATGAGGCCCCAATCCAGCAGCAGGGTATTCACTGCACCGTCGGTCTTGAACATGGTGCGGATGATCAGCAGGGACACGAACTGGGGAACTGCAATGGTCAGAGACAGAATGGTACGCCACAGACCCTTGAACTTGGTGGAGGGACGATTGATGATCATCGCCATGATCGTACCGGCAAAGAAGTTCAGGAAGGTTGCAAAGAAGGCCCAGATGATGGTCCACTTCAGAACAGGGAAGAACTGTCTGCCCAGAGCAGAAGACTTATCGAACAGGGAAATAAAGTTATCCAGACCGACCCAGTCGAACAGGGTCAGATGGTTGCCGACTTTGGAATAGTTGGTGAAGGCCATCATCATCATGTATACCAGAGGTACCACGGTGAAGACCATCAGTGCCGCAAAGGGCAGGAACATCAGAAGCTTGTGGATGTTTCCATCGAACAGAGCCTTGACGTCATCAATAAAGGTGGGAACATGCTTGCCGTTGCGCTTGATGCTCAGGCCCTTGAAGCCGGAGCGGACAGACGCACGCCAGATGACGATGAACACGCCCAGTGCAACCAGAGTTGCAACGGCGTACAGCAGAATCTGCTGGGAATTATCGCCCTGAATGTACTCATAGGCCATAATATCGTCATTCCAGATTTCCTGGGTTTCGCGATCACCCAGGCTGGGCAGCAGGCTGAGCCAATCAAGACCGCCGCCTTCGATAACCATGAAGCCGACGAATGCGACTTCGATTGCCAGGAAAATAAGACCCTTCACGTACTGGCCGACTGCGAAATGGGCCAGACCCATGACCAGACAGGAAAGCCAGACGACGGGGCCGCCGTTTTTCAGCGCATAGAGCAGGCCGTTGGGATCCAACTTCTTCTGCTGTGCCGCTGCGGTTTTTGTCAATTGCTGTGTTGACACGCTACCTTCTCCCTTCACTTTCTTTGGGGAACTTTCCGTTTTTTGGAAAACAACAAAAAAAGGTGGGGGCCCGCTTACGGCCGCCACCCGGGATCTGTTAAAACAGTGGTTTTACAAACATAT
>JBGVFB010000051.1:0-7524 GCA_045120675.1 Faecousia sp.
AAGATTTACAATGTTAATCGGTTGTTTCCGCATCAGACCGCGAAGCAGGAGATTGCACCACAGGCATTCCCTTCGGTCCCACGTCGCTAACGCTCCTCGCAATGACAGTGGTAGTCGGCAGCTGTCAGCGAATAACCAACAGTAAGATAAACATCAATTTTCTTTCCTCCACTGTAGCACATTCCGCCCTCTTTCGCAAGAATCCCTTTACCCCGCGGCTGATTTGTGATATGATAAACTATAAAATTCTGGAATTCAGGTGAGAATATGAACATTCGCCGTGCCCAAAACCGAGACATCCCCGGTATGATCGCGCTTTTATATCAGGTGGGAGGTGTCCACCATCATATCCGTCCGGATATTTTCTGTTCCGGCGCACTGAAATATGACGAAAGCGCGCTGGAAATGCTGCTTTTGGACGAGACCAAGCCCATTTTTGTGGCAGATGATGATGGTTTCGTTGCAGGCTACTGCTTCTGTCAAATTCGCAGCTACTGCGGCAGCACCGTCCTGACAGACCGCAAAGAGCTGTACATCGACGACCTGTGCGTGGATGAAAACCGCCGTGGCCAGCACATCGGCACCATTCTCTACGACCATGCGGTAAGCTACGCAAAAGAGATCGGCTGCAATTTCCTGACCCTGAACGTCTGGTGCGGCAACGACAGCGCCATGAAATTTTACGAACACGCAGGTTTGACACCGCGAAATATCATGATGGAGACCAAGCTATGCTGATCAAGAATCAAATTTACGAAGCAACCGTCACCGACTACACCACCGAAGGACAGGGCATCGCCCATGTGGATGGCTGCGCCGTGTTTATCCCCAATGCAGTAGCCGGTGAGCGGATCAAACTGCGCATTGAGGTTGCCAAAAAGAATTGGGCAGCCGGCAAGATCGTAGAGATTCTGGAACGCTCCCCCCACCGCATCAACCGGGAATGCCCCGTGGCGAAGCTCTGCGGCGGCTGCGACTTCTGGCATATTGACTACGAAGAAGAAACCCGCCTGAAAGCAGAGCGGGTACGCAATTGCCTGAACCGTCTGGGCGGTGAGAATCTGGATTCGGTGCCGATTCTGGCTGCGCCCACCTGCCACGGCTACCGCAACAAGGCCCAGTATCCGGTTGCAGCGAAGAAAAACCGCGCCTATGCCGGTTTTTTCAAGGCAGGCACCCACGAAGTGGTGGAAAACGAGCGCTGCCTGATCCTGCCGGAGGAAACCGATGCCGTCAAAGCCGTCGTTATGGATTATGTAAACCATAATCACGTATCCGTCTACGATGAAGTGGCCCACAAGGGTCTGCTGCGGCATATTTACGTCCGCCGCGGTGCCGTTTCCAAACAGATTCTGGTCTGCCTTGTGATCAACGGCCGCAGCATTCCCAAAGCCCACGAGTTGGTAGCCCGTCTGAAGAAGATTCCCGGCTTCACCACACTGGTGCTGAGCATCAACACCAAGAAGGGCAACGCGGTGCTGGGCGATGAGTTCCTGACCATCCATGGCCCCGGCTACATTGAGGATACCCTCTGCGGTCTGAATTTCCGCCTGTCCCCCCGTTCTTTCTATCAGGTGAACCACCACCAGGCCCAGCGGCTGTACGAAGCCGCCATTTCTCAGGCGGAAATCAGCAAAAACGACACGGTTCTGGATCTCTACTGCGGTGTCGGCACCATTACGCTGGCCATGGCTTCCGCTGCCGGCAAGGTCATCGGTGTGGAGGTAATTCCCCAGGCCGTGGAGGATGCCAAGGACAACGCGGCCCGCAACGGCATCGAAAACGCGGAATTTTTCTGCGGTGATGCCGGTCAGGCGGCACTGGAACTGGAACGCAAGGGCATTCAGGCCGATGTGGTCATCGTCGACCCGCCCCGGAAAGGTTTGAATGCGGATACCATCGAAGCCCTCGCCCGCTTCGCCCCTCGCCGGATCGTCTACGTTTCCTGCGATCCCGCCACTTTGGGCCGCGACGTAGCACTGCTGAAAGAACGCGGCTATACGGTCAAAAATGCCATGGCGGCAGACCTTTTCCCAAGATGCAGCCATGTAGAAAGTATCGTGTGTATGGTGCGGGAATAAGTCTGCACCTTCTTTCGATTCAATGTATCAAAAAGCCGACACCCACGGGTGTCGGCTTTATCTGTTCGACAAATTGGAAATCGCCCAATTTCATGCTTCCTTCTCAAAAATCAAATCCATCTCTTCCGTATGCCCTGTTCCGCGTTGTATTGTTGGAATACAACCTACATATCTCCAACCATTTTTAGCTCTTTTTTCGATTATTGAACGATATTCTCCAATTTGATAATCATTTCCAGCAAATGGCCCCCAACCAGCTAAAGTATAACTTACGGTTTCGTATTCATATTTGAACATTGTTTATCCTCCTTACAAATTCAAGTTGGTAATATATAAGCGAGGGTTTCACAGCCTTTGCTTTTCCTATATGATGAAGGGGACCGGTCTAACGGAATTTCAAGTTGGGACACCACGCCCGAAGCTAAATGTGTTAGCCACCCTTCATCATTCTACATTCGATTCAGCTAGTTGGGACAGAATGCTGCTCCCGTTTTACGCACCAATCTGAATGAATTTTGAAGCGATGGAACCGATCAATATCATTCACAAAGGAGGATCACTATGATTGCTGTTGGAATCGATGTTTCAAAATCCAAGAGCACCGTTGCCATCCTGGATTCTTATGGAACAGTCCTGGCAACTCCATTCAACATGGCACATACCCAACCGGAAATGAATGCACTCGTATCCCGGTTAAAGGCCTTTGACGAGCCTATAACCATCCTGCTGGAGTATACCGGACACTATCATTATCCTGTTCTAAAGAAGCTCCAGGATGAAGGCTTACCGGTATGTGTTGTCAACCCGTATCAGATGAAGAAATACGGTGATGTAGAGATTCATAAGGCAAAAACAGACAAGAAGGATGCTCTCCGTATTGCAACGTATGCTTTGGAGAAATCTTACAGACTTGTTCCCTATAGTGCCATGGAGCAAAAATACGAAGACCTCAAATTTCTATCCAGACAGTATCAGCAAAGAATCTCGATGGTCGCAGGATTCAAGGTCCAGCTTATCAATCTTCTGGATCAGACCATGCCCGGAATCGCAAAAATTCTTGCCCTTAAGAGCCGAAATCCAGAAAAATGTGCCTTACTGCTCTTTATTAAGCGATATAAGTCCTTTGATGAAATCCAGCGCATCGGCAAATCCCGATTTCTCTCCACTTACACAACTCTTATGAAAAAGACACCGGATCGATACGCTCCGAAGAAAGGATTGGAAATTTACGAACTGGCTCGTGACAGCATTACTACCCGGGGAGAAGATCCTTATATCTGGTCGGCGCAGGACCAGTGTGTAGATCTTTTGGCTGCCGCTCAAAACGCAGCAGATGAAATCATTACGCAGATGCAGAACATTGCAGAAACCATTCCGGAATACAAGGTGCTGCGTGCAATGAATGGTGTTGGCGACCGGCTGGGGCCTGTTATCCTGGCTGAGATTGGTGACATACGGCGCTTCCACAGCGGTAAAGCTCTTAACTCTTTTGCCGGCAACGATGCGCCGCCATACCAGTCTGGACAGTTTGAGAGCAGAAACCGCCATATCTCCAAACGTGGCAGTTCTGCTCTCCGGAAAGCTTGTTTCGAGGTCATGCAGGCCCTTAAACTGACAAAACCTCAGGACGACCCTGTATACCAATTTATTTTGAAAAAGGAACAGGAAGGCAAGCCCTACAACGTAGCCAAGATGGCCGGTGTAAACAAGTTCCTCCGAATCTACTACGCAAGAGCCATGGAGCTCTACAGGTAGATCACTTTCATTATACACAAATTTTTAAAGCCCGCAATCTGGTGGGTTGATTTTCTGCGCCCTTTTTTATAGACAACAGCGAAAAATTTAGGCTTGACAAACATTAGCTAGATTTTGCGAACTGTTTGTTCCTCCATGATAGCAGATTTGGCCCAAGGTTACTATAAGAAATTGTTAATTTTTGCTGGCAGTCAAATCTGCAGAGTTGCTATCCCGGAAATTCTCTCATGAAAAAAGTTGAAAAGCAGGGGTGTGAATGCTATACTGGGTATAATTAGCAGATTTATCCCCTCATTTCAACGCAAACCCGGAGGAACATATGCTGAACATTCTCATAAAGGCCGGCTGCTATATTGCCATTATCCTGCTGGGTATCGGTTTGCGGCAGATCGGATTTTTCAAAGAGTCTGACTTTGCGGTTCTGTCGAAGATCGTCATTAAGGTGACTCTGCCCGCCGCGCTGATCGTCAATGCGGCCACCCGCGTGCTGGATCCCCGGCTGCTGAGTCTGGCTCTGCTGGGTCTCGGCGGCGGTGTGCTCTATGTCACTGCCGGCTGGCTCGTCAGCCGCAAAGCTGACAAGGACACCAAAGCCTTCGATATGCTGAATCACTCCGGCTATAACATCGGCCTCTTCGCCATTCCCTTCACGGAGAGTTTTCTCGGCGCCCCCGGCATCATGACCGCCAGTCTTTTTGATGTGGGCAATGCTTTCGTCTGTCTTGGCGGTGCTTACGGTGTGGCTGCCGCTGTCAAGGACGGCAGCGGTTTCGACCTGAAACGGGTGCTGAAAGCGCTGATCGTGTCCGTTCCCTTCCTTGTACATATCGGCACGGTCCTTATGAATCTGCTGCACATTCCGTTCCCCGGCCCTGTGGTGGATTGCGCCCGGATCATTGCCGGTGCCAACTCCTTCCTCGCCATGCTGATGATCGGTGTGGGCTTCAAGCTGGATCTGGACTGGAACAAGCTGGGGCACATTGCCCGTGTGCTGGCAGTCCGCTACGGCATTGCCGCAATTCTGGCCCTGTGCTACTGGTTCCTCCTGCCCTTCGATCGGACGGTTCGTCTGTCGCTGGTCATTCTGGCCGTCAGCCCCATCGGTTCGGCAGTACCGGGCTTTACGGAAGAGATGAAGGGCGATGCGGGTCTTTCCTGCTCCATCAATTCCCTGTCCATTCTCATCAGCATCATCACCATTGTGACACTGCTGGTCACCATGCTGTAAGGAGTTTTCATGGAAGTTAAAGAGAAAACACGGCTGCACCTTCTGGATGCCCTGCGTGGATTCGTGCTGATCCACATGATCGCCTTTCACGGCATGTGGAATCTTGTGTACCTCTTCGGGGTCAAGGCAAGCTGGTATTCCGGCGCGCCCAAATATATCTGGCAGCAATTCATCTGCTGGACATTCATTCTGCTGTCGGGATTTTGCTGGTCCATGAGCCGCAGCCACTTCAAGCGCGGTCTGCTGGTTTTCGGCGGCGGTCTGCTGGTTTCGCTGGTCACCTGCCTTCTGATGCCGGAAAGCCGCATTCTGTTCGGCATTCTCACTTGCATCGGCAGCTGCGTGCTGCTGATGATCCCCGTTGAAAAGCTGCTTCGGAAAATTCCTGCCGCCATCGGTGCCGCAGCCAGCTTCGCCCTGTTCGCGCTGCTGCGCAACTGCAATCAGGGCACTCTGGGTTTCGAAAGATTTGTGGTCTGCAGCCTGCCGGACGCACTTTACCGCAACAATCTGACCGCCTATTTTGGCTTTCCGCCCAGCAGCTTCTTTTCCACCGATTATTTTTCCCTGCTTCCGTGGTTTTTCCTGTTTCTTACCGGCTTCTTCCTGTTTCAGATTGCAAACAGGCACGGATGGAACGAAAAGCTCTTCGCCCGCGGACAGCTTCCCCTCTTAAACTGGATGGGGCGGCATTCCCTGATCGTATATCTGCTGCACCAGCCGGTGCTGTACGGTCTTGGAATCCTGATATTTGAGATTCTGAAATGAAAAAGGACGACCAATGGTCGTCCTTTTTGTTTATCCAATACGATACAGCCGCTTGCCGTTTTCGACGGTGATGCGGTGGATTTCCTCCACGCTCAGGCCGCGAATTTCTGCCAGCTTCTCCGCCATGCGGTAGAGCTTACCGGGATCGTTGCGCTTGCCGCGGAAGGGTTCCGGTGCCATATAGGGGCAGTCGGTTTCCAGCACGATGCGATCCAGCGGAATGGATGCTGCCACTTCCACTGCCTTGCGGGCATTTTTGAAGGTCAAAACACCGGTGAAACCGATGTACCAGCCCAGCTCCACCAGCTGCCGCGCCATTTCTGCGCTGCCGGAATAGCAGTGGAACACACCCTTCACCTGCGGAAATTCCTTGACGATGGCCATGCCGTCCTCGTGGGCATCCCGCTCGTGGACGATAACCGGCAGATCCAGTTCCGCTGCCAGCGCCATCTGGGCGCGGAAGGCCTGCTTCTGCACATCACGGGGAATATCCTCGTAATGGTAGTCCAGACCGATCTCACCAATGGCTTTGATCTTGTTGTTAAGTTTACATAACTTTCTGTAGTCTTCCAGCACTTCCCCGTTGACTTCATCGGCAACATCGGGATGAGAACCCACCGCCGCATAAATATAGTCATAGCTACCCGCCAGTTTTACCGCGTTGCGGGAGGATTCCAGACTGCAGCCGGGATTCATCAGCAGCGCGATCTGCTGATCGGGCAGGCTTTCCAGCAGCTGCGCGCGGTCTTCATCAAATGCCCGGTCGTCCATATGGGCATGGGTATCAAAAAGCATGGTCATTCTCCTTTATTACGGCTACGTAACAGCCGTCGATCTCTTGAATTCTTGGGTCACAGGGGTCAAAATCCGTATGATTCGGATAGCCGTTTATCCCGTCCCCTGTCAGTTTTCCCGCCGCTTCCTTCAGCACCCACAGCCGCAGCAGCGTATCTCGCTTGTCTTCTGCCGCATCGAATCGGACACGCTCTGAATCCGACAGGATTTTTTCCGCCAGACGCAGGTTGATCTTCCGGTCTTTTTCTTCCGCGTCGATGCCCACAGGGCAGGATGATAGTACACAAAAAGCATGATGCTTTGTATGGGAAATGGAAAAGTGCAGAGAAGAATTTGCAAAATAGGGCTTTCCACGGTTTGCAATCCGGATTTCGGGAAGATCCCCGCCGGTTTCTTCCTCATAAAGCTGCCTTAGCAGCTGGCGGCCAACCTCATGGCCGCTGCGGCCCTCCAGCCGCTCCCATCTGATCCGCATCCTGTCACCCTCTTCCTGCGCCTATTATATCCAATCACGCGGGTTGTGTCAAATTTCAGTTTGTCGGCAAGGGCCGACAGCCAATGCGTGCCTGACCGGCCGGCAAAACTCGATACACCATTGGGTTCTCCCGATTCGTTACTGCTGTGCAAATTTCAGTTTATCGTGCTGTTGCACCGCAGCACCAAGTATGTCATTCCGAGGAGGGGCGAAGCCCCGACGTGGGAATCTCCAGCACCGCAGCACGAAGAAATAGAGACCAATTAACATCGAATATTCAAGATTTACAATGTTAATCGGTTGTTTCCGCATCAGACCGCGAAGCAGGAGATTGCACCACAGGCATTCCCTTCGGTCCCACGTCGCCGCCCTTGAGGTCGGCTCCTCGCAATGACACGGAAACTTGATGGCTGGCTACGTCT
>JBGVFB010000052.1:0-91709 GCA_045120675.1 Faecousia sp.
TGCCCAATATTCCCCACTGCTGCCTCCCGTAGGAGTCTGGGCCGTATCTCAGTCCCAATGTGGCCGTTCATCCTCTCAGACCGGCTACTGATCGTCGCCTTGGTGGGCCGTTACCCCACCAACTAGCTAATCAGACGCGAGGCCATCTTTCAGCACATAAAGCTTTGACTTCTCAATGATGCCATCAAGAAGTGTCATGCGGTATTAGCAGTCGTTTCCAACTGTTGTCCCCCACTGAAAGGCAGGTTCCTCACGCGTTACTCACCCGTTCGCCACTAAGTAATAACCGAAGTCATTACCCCGTTCGACTTGCATGTGTTAGGCACGCCGCCAGCGTTCGTCCTGAGCCAGGATCAAACTCTCAAAAAATTGTATCTTAAAGCCGAAGCTCTAAAATCTTAATCTTTTGAATAAATTTGTCTAGCAAATATTACTCAAGAATTTTCGTTGGCTTAAATTCGATTTCAATCGAAACTTAAACAATTTAAAATTGTCCAAGGTGTTCATAGTTCGTTTTCACGTTATTCAATTTACAAGGTACAGTGTCGCGCCGCTCTCGCGGTCAGCTTGCTTATACTAGCACATCAGATTCCAAATGTCAAGTACTTTTTTCAAGTTTTTTCATTTTTCTTTCTGATCTCTATGTTTTCGCGCTGCGCTTGCGGACAGCTTGCATATAATAACAGATGCAACTTCATTTGTCAAGCACTTTTTACAAAATATTTCAGTTATTTTTGTAAATTACGCAAAAAGATCGGGAGGCCCGTTCAGGCCTCCCGATATATCTATATTTAGATTATTCGGCATCATCGATCAAGCCGTAGCCGCCGTCGTTTCTGCGATAAACAACTGCAAACGAACCACCGTTATCCTCATCGCGGAATGCAAAGAAATTGTGATCCAGCAAATTCATCTGAAGCACCGCTTCTTCACGGGTCATTGGCTTGAAGTAGAAACTCTTGACTCTTGTGATGCTCAAATCGTCCTCTACAGCTTCCGGTGCAAAAGAAGTCTCCTCCTGCACACTGCGCTGGAATGCATCCTGACGCAGGCGGCGAGCCAGGCGGGTCTTATTCTTACGAATCTGACCTTCAATGGTGCCTACAGCGGCATCGATGGATGCAAACATATCGGATGTGCTTTCGCTTGCCCGGAACCAGGTACCTGCGCCATGCACGGTCAGTTCTACCTTATTCCGGTTCTTTTCCACAGAGAAGACGGCAAGTGCCTCCGCATCCTCCTCGAAATAGCGTGCCAGCTTCATAACCTTCTTTTCGGCGTATGCATGGACGTTTCCGGGCAGTTTTACTTTTTTCTCACTGTACTGAAATTTCATATGCGGCAGCTCCTTTCGTTTCACCGATCCTTCGGTGTAGTTATAGTATAGCACATTTGGATGTTTTAGACAAGGGGTTGGTGTTAAAAAGTTGTTTCAATTGTGTAAATTAACAATCGCAGCTACCCATAGAGGTAGCTGCGAAGTGTAAATTCAGGTATCCAGTTCGTCTTCATCGTCCAGAAGCTCCGCCATGGTCAGATTATAGACCATTTCAGCCTTCTTTTCGAAGAGTTTACCCAGCCGGACCGCCTGCCGCTGGTCAGGCGCAACCAGTTCCAGTGTCATCAGGTTGCCCATTTCATCGTCAAGCGCCATAATCACAGAGAAATCACCGCCTTCGCGGGGAATCACCTGGGTCTTCACATAGCTGGAGCGGCGAATCTGGCGATTATACTTTGCAACGGCATTCTCCGCCCGTTGCTTGACCGTAAAGGCAATGGAATCCTCCGTCAGGCTCCCGTCCGCCCTGCCCTTTTCGGTAATCTCATACTTTTCTTCCGCAAGTTCCTTCAAATGGCCGGATTTGACCATTTCAGGGACAGCCGTACATACATCAAAATAACTCAGGCAATCATCCTGATAGCAAAGCTCATAGATTTCACCGGTAGTAACCGGATAGTTCACACGTGCCATCACAAAAAGCACCAGAACCTTGACATCCAGCATATCATGAATAAATCCAAGTCGTTGCATCGTATCACCTCTTACCTTTATATTATACGCATGGGCCTGAAAAAATCAAGCACAACTACGTCACAGAGCGCATAATCTGGCACGAAAGGGTGATGTTTATGTTAAGAAGGCCCATTTTTTGTGTGCCGCGCTCCGATGCTGTCCGCCGGGCTGCGCAGTATTTATCCGGCATCGGATTACCCGTCACGGACAGAGCCGCTCCGGATATTTCACATCTTTTACTTCCCGTTCCCAGTTTCTCCTCCGGAACAGGCTATCTTGCCCACCTGCTCACAGATATTCCTGATGACATTGTAATCTCCGGCGGATTTCTGGACAGTCCCCTTCTGCAGGGTTACCGAACTGTTGATTTTTTGAAAGACCCATATTATCTGGCTGAAAATGCCGCCATTACAGCGTCCTGCGCTGTCACCATGCTCAAAGCGCACAAGCGTCATTCGCTTAACGATATCCGTGTTCTGGTGATCGGGTGGGGGCGTATTGGGAAGTGCCTTTGCAGACTTCTGGAGAAAGAAGCCGCAGATGTCACCGTAGCGGTACGGAAAGATTCTGACCGCGCCATGATCAGTGCGCTGGATTGCCGAAGTATTTCCATTGAGGACGCAAAACAGGAGCTACATCACTACGATGCGATTGTGAATACAGTCCCTGAGATGATTCTACCGGATATGGATCCGAAGCCCGATGCTGTACTCCTTGAACTGGCATCCAGACCCGGCATGCGCGCCGCAAACATCATCGATGCCCGGGGACTCCCCGGAAAAATGGCTCCGGAGCAATCCGGAGAATTGATCGCAAAAACCTTTATTCGACTGTCTCTCGGAAAGGAGTAATAAAAATGGAAATCGGATTTGCCATGTGCGGTTCCTTTTGTACATTCGCGCAGGTTTTCCCAGTCATGGAAGAACTGGCCAAAACACACCATGTGACACCCATATTTTCTTTCGCCTCCGCTTCCATCGACAGTCGGTTCGGCAGTGCTTCAGCCCATTTGCAGCGCGCAGAAACAATCTGCGGCCGCAAACCCTTGCAAACGATTGCGGAGGTTGAACCCATCGGGCCTAGGAAACTGCTGGACGCACTGGTTATCGCGCCATGCACCGGAAATACGCTAGCCAAGCTGGCGCACTCCATCGCAGATACGCCGGTGACTATGGCAGTGAAGAGTCATTTGCGGAACGGGCGGCCCGTGGTGGTTGCCATTTCAACCAACGATGCTCTTGCCGGAGCAGCTGAAAACATCGGAAAACTGCTGGCTCGAAAGCATTATTATTTTGTTCCATTCTCTCAAGACGATCCGTTCAAAAAGCCCACCAGCATTGTAGCAGATTTTTCAAAAATCCCGGAGACACTGGAAGCCGCTCTGGAAGGAATTCAAATTCAACCTGTTTTAGCATAAGGAAAGGGCGGACCAAAAGTCCGCCCTCAGTATTTATAAGGTATCTACTTCATCCAGCCAGAGCTGTGCCGCAGCATCGCTGGGCATCTGCCAGTCACTGCGGGGACTGAAGCTGATGGGAAGCGCCTTTGCGCCGTCAGGCATGCAGTTGCGCTTAAACTGCTGGGTAAAGAAGCGCCAGTAGAAGGTGCGCAGCCACTTTTTGATCACAGCAGGTTCAAAATCGCCCTTGAACGCACGGCAGGCCAAAGTATAAATCTTGGTAGGTGTGAAACCGAAGTTCAGCATGTGGTACAGATAGAAGTCATGCAGCGCATAGGGGCCGACCAGGTCTTCGGTCTGCTGGGCAATCTTGCCCTGCGCATCCGGCGGCAGCAGTTCGGGACTGATGGGGGTGTCCAGAATATCCATCAGCACGTCACGGGATGCCGCAAAGGTTTCATCCTCTGCCACAGCTTCGATGATCCAGCGGATCAAAGTCTTGGGAATGCTGCCGTTGACACTGTACATGCTCATGTGGTCACCATTGTAGGTGCACCAGCCCAGGGCCAGTTCACTGAGGTCACCGGTACCAACCACGATGCCGTTTACGACACTGGCATAATCCATCAGGATCTGGGTGCGTTCGCGAGCCTGGGAATTTTCATAAGTGCCGTTGTGGACACTCTTATCGTGGCCAATATCCTCAAAATGGAGTGTGACTGCATTCTTGATGCTGATTTCTCTGGCATGGATGCCCAGTTTCTTCATCAAATCCCATGCATTGTTGTAGGTGCGGTCAGAAGTGCCGAAGCAGGGCATGGTCACACCGTAAATGTCAGTAGCCGGACGGCCCAGCATGCGCATGGCTTCCACACAGACCAGCAGCGCCAGTGTGGAGTCCAAACCGCCGGAAATACCGATGACCGCATTGGCATGGATGGTCTTCAGCCGCTGGGCAAGGCCCGCTGCCTGAAGCTGGAACACTTCCTTGCAGTAAGCATCCCGCTCTGCCTTGGTGGAGGGAATGAAGGGCAGCTTCTGCACGGGATAGAGGGTGCCATCAGCGCGAAGCTCCGCATTTCCCAGCATAGATTCATTCAGGTACTGCCGGTCACCGTAGAAGCAGGCTGCCTGACGGAAAGAGGAATTCTTCTGACGTTCCGCGCGGATTCTTCCAAGATCACAGTCCTGAACAATCATATAATCCGAGTCGATCAGCTTGCCGTTTTCCTTCAGCACCGTGCCGTTTTCCGCAATGATACTCTGACCGCAGTAAACCTGATCTGCGGTGGATTCTGTCATGCCTGCAGAAACATAGGCATAAATGCAGGTGCCGGCCACGGAGTTGGCCTTCACACGATTCGTACGCTGGAGGCGCTTACCGGCCACTTCCGGAGATGCGGACGGATTCACGATCACATTGGCGCCGTTTACTGCCAGCAGCGCAGAAGTGGGTACCGGCGCATTCATATCCTCGCAGATTTCAATGCCAACCACAGCGCCGTCACCGATTTCAATCAGCAGGTCGGTTCCCAGAGAAACGAAACCGAATTCGTCATTTCCAAATACATCCAGTCCGGCCGCCGTTTCCTTCAAATCCGCACCGGAAACAAACCAGCGTTTTTCCGCTTCGGTCAGATACGTCTTGGGCACAATACCGCGCATGCCGCCATTGCGAATCAGTGCCGCACAGTTGAGCAGCTTGCTGTTAAGACGGATGGGAAGGCCCACGACCGCGTTCAACGCAGGATACTTCTTGGAGCATTCGCAAATCTGCTTCAAACCCGTTTTGACCGCATTCCAGAGCATATCCTGAAAGAACAGATCACCGCAGGAATAGCCGGTCAGAGCAAGCTCCGGGAAAACAACGAGATCGGCATTGGCAGCATCGGCCTTTTCCATATAGGCGCAGATATCTTCTGCGTTTTTCTTCACATCGCCAACCTTCACAGGCGGCACAGCACAGGCAATTCGAATAAAGTCCAGCATGGATGATCCCTCCAACGCAAATTTATAAGCTTATCATACCACCATTTTTTCCAAATTGCAAAAAGAATATGAAAAGGACGGCGAATTTTCGCCGTCCTTGTTTTAGATTCCTGCAAGTTTTTTCAGTTCATCCGCAATATCCGTCTGTTCCCAGGGGCGCTCTGCGATGCCGAAGTGGCCGCAGCGGGCGGTGGGAGCATAAATGGGGCGGCGCAGCTGCAGTTTCCGGATGATGCCGCCGGGGGTCAGATCGCAAGTCTTGCGCAGCAGTTCTGTCATCTTTTCATCGGAGATGATGCCGGTGCCGTAGCTATCAACTCGAATGGAAACAGGCTCTGCCACACCGATGGCATAAGCCAGCTGCACCTGAACCTGTTTTGCGAGGCCGGCAGCCACCAGATTCTTCGCCATGTAGCGAGCCATGTAAGCACCGCTGCGGTCCACCTTGGTGGGGTCTTTACCGGAGAAAGCACCGCCGCCATGGGAGAAGTAACCGCCGTAGGTGTCAACAATAATCTTACGGCCGGTAAGTCCGGTATCACCGTTGGGACCGCCGATGACAAAATTACCGGTAGGATTGATATGGATGTGTGTTACATTTTCAATATCAAAACCATAGTTCTTCAGTACCGGTGCAATCACACCCATACGAACATACTTGCGCAGCTCCTCAATTTCAAAGTCCTCACTGTGCATGATGGACACGACCACAGTATCAATACCCAGTACATTTCCCGCTTCATCAAATTCGACAGATACCTGGGTCTTACCGTCAGCACGGAGCAAATCGTTGGAAGCCACACATTCGGTCAGGCGATTGGAAAGCGCACGGGCCAGCGCAATGGGCAGAGGCATCAGTTCGGGAGTCTGATCGCAGGCACCGCCGAACATCATGCCCTGATCACCGGCGCCGCCCACTTCATCGTTGGTGCCGAGGGCGATGTCAGCGGACTGGGTGTGGATGCGGCACTGGATTTCCACCGTGTCTGCATCAAAACCGTCACCGGGATAAATATAGCCGATGCTGCGGATTGTTTCCCGGGCGATCCGGGCATAATCCACCTGAGCCTTGGTTGTGATTTCGCCACAGATCAGGCAGAAGTCAGTGGTGACCATGGTTTCGCAAGCCACGCGGGATGCGCTATCCTGCTGCAGGCAGGCATCGAGAATCGCATCGGAGATCGCATCCGCCACCTTATCGGGGTGGCCGCAGGTTACACATTCAGAGGTAAAGAGTCTTTTTTCCATTTGGGTTTCCTTTCAGGTTTCAAAATATATGCAAAAACACACATCGACGGATTCGATGTGTGTTAAAAATCGAATCCTCATCTTTCGTCTGCCGCCGGATTTGGCACCTTGCGCAGAGATTTATCTCCGTAGGTTGCCGGGTTTCATCGGGCCGTTCCCTCCACCGCTCTTGATAAGGCTTGTATGCAATTGCCTGATGCATTATAGCAGGATTTTGTCGTTTGTCAAGTGCTTCGCCACCCTTTGCACCGTTTATTCACAAATCTGTTATAGACTTTTTCTGGAAAAGCTGATAAGATAGTAACACTGATTATTTACAGGAGTTGAGTTATTTGAAAGAATTACGCAGACGATTCAACCGTTTCTGCTTTCAGAACCGTCATAAAGGCATCCCGAATCTGATGCTGTATATCAGCCTTGGGTGCGCGCTGGTGTATCTGATGACCCAAGTCACTCAGAATCCCCTGCTCTATTCCCTGCTGGTTTTTGACCGGGAGGCCATTTTGCATGGTCAAATCTGGCGGCTGATTACCTATCCGCTCACTTTCTATCACAGCAACATTCTGCTGATGGCCGTGTTCCTCTTCTGCTACTACTCTCTTGGCCGCGCCATGGAGAATATCTGGGGTACCTTGCGGTTCAATCTGTTCTATTTCTGCGGCATCCTGATGATGGATGTCTGGTGCATGATCTTCGGTGGTCGTGCGGACGTGACCTATCTGAACCTGAGTCTGTTCCTCAGCTATGCCACCATGTTCCCCAATGCGCAATTCCTGCTGTTCTTTATCATTCCCGTGAAGGCCTGGATTTTCGCCCTGTTTGATCTGGCGCTGGTGCTCTACAGTCTGCTGGCGGATCCATTTCCCTACAACTGCTTCTCTGTGATTTCCCTGGCTAACTACTTCCTGTTCTTTGGCGCCGATGTGCTGAATGTCATCCCCATGTCCTGGCGGGTTAATGCACGGCGGCTTTTCCGCAAGAAATCCTATGCACCCAAGCAGGAAAAGCCAAAGGTCATCCCCTTCTCTCAGGCAGGTTCTTACGAAGCAACCACCGCAAAGCCCAAAGCCCCCTATACCCACAAATGCACCATCTGCGGCCGCACCGATGTGAGCAATCCGGAACTGGAATTCCGCTACTGCTCCCGCTGCAACGGTTATCACTGCTACTGCGAAGACCACATCAACAACCATACTCATATTGAGTGATTAAAATCCCGGACTTACCGTCCGGGATTTTCTATTGACATTTCCACGAGTTCATGCTACATTATATTTAACCTTTAGGTTAATTGTTAAATAAGGAGTGATGACATGAGCCTGCAAAATACATTGAAGGCCCTGTCCGACCCAATCCGGCGGGAAATACTAAACCTGCTGAAAAGCGGACGGCTGTCCGCGGGAGAAATCTGCGACCATTTCCCCGTCACCGGCGCATCCATTTCCCGGCATCTGTCGGTACTGAAGGAAGCCGACCTGATCCGCGACACCCGGGAAGGTAAATTCATCTACTATGACCTCAATGCCTCTGTGCTGGAAGAAATCCTACTCTGGGTCAAGGACCTGAAAGGAGAAACCGAATATGATTAAGAAGTATAAGAAAACGCTGATTGCTTCTTCCCTCGCGCTGCTGATTCCCGTGATTGTCGGTCTTTTGCTCTGGGATAAGCTGCCTGATCCGATGCCCAGCCACTGGAACATCCACGGAGAAGTGGACAGCTGGAGCAGCAAAGCCTTTGTCGTTTTTGGTCTGCCCGGTCTGATGCTGGTGTTGCAGTGGGTCTGTGTTTTTGCATGCCTGGCTGATCCCAAGTATAAAAACTACAATCCCAAAATGCTTAAGCTGGTTCTTTGGATCTGTCCTGTGATCGGCCTGATTGTGAGTACGCTGGTTTATACTGCCGCACTTGGTTGCGAAATCCCCATTGAGGTCATCATGCCCCTGCTGATGGGTGTTCTGTTCATCGTCGTCGGCAACTGGCTGCCCAAATGCCAGCAGACCTACACCATGGGCATCAAACTTCCCTGGACATTCGCCAGCGAGGCAAACTGGAATGCAACGCACCGCTTCGGAGGCAAAGTTTGGTTCTTTGGCGGCATTATCACCATGCTCACTGCATTTCTGGGCAGTTTCTGGCTTTTGATGGTTATTCTTGCCCTGATGGTGATTCTACCCACCGTTTACTCCTATCTGTACTACCGCAAGCACGGAAAGGAGCAGAAGGATGGAAACTAAGAAGCAAGACTTGAAACGGGTAATTGTCTATATCGTCATTACCTTTGCCCTGACCTGGCTATATGCCATCTTCCTGATCTACCCCATCGCAAATGGGGAAGCGCTCAACGGCATTCCCTCTCTGGCCACGCAGCTTGTGGTTGCTGCAGCTATGTTCTGCCCCGCCATCGGTGTGCTGCTGACCCGTCTTGTGACCCGCGAGGGTTTCAAAGATGCATGGCTGCGCCCACACATCAAGGGCAACATCAAAACCTATCTGCTGGCATGGTTTGGCCCTGCAATTCTAACTTTTGCAGGTATGGGTATATATTTCCTGCTGTTTCCCGGCAATCTGGATCTGAGCTTCGGCTACATGAAGACAATGATGGCCGCGGCGGGTACTCCCTACGAGGCGCAGGCTGTTCCCATTGACCTTTTGATGGCAATCCAATGCGTACAGGCAGTTTCCCTCGCGCCTGTTATGAATTTTGTCACCTGTTTCGGCGAGGAATGGGGTTGGCGCGGATATTTGCTTCCGAAGATTTTCAGGCATTTCTCCGCGATTCCCACGCTGCTGATCACCGGCATCATCTGGGGTCTGTGGCATGCACCTTTGACCATCATCGGCCACAATTACGGTCTCGGCTACTGGGGTTTCCCCTTCACCGGCATCGCTATGATGTGCGTCTTCTGCATTGTGCTGGGTATCTTCCTATCCTACCTCACTCTGAAAACCGGAAGCTGCATCCCCGCAATCCTGGCTCACGGTGCCATCAACGGAATCGCCGCGATTGGCATCTACTTCACTTATGATGGTGGCAATCCCTTCGTCGGTCCAGCTCCCACAGGTATCATTGGCATGATTCCATTCATTCTTGTGGCAATTCCAATGGTGATGCATCTGCAAAAAACAAATAATGCCTTTCAGCATAAAGCCGGCACAGCAGAGTGATCTGCCGTGCCGGCTCGGTTCGTTTATATGAAGGGAACAATATCTTCCAGTGCATCCAGATTCTGATTTTCTACCATGAATTTCGCCAATTTTCGGAGGATATCTTTGCTGAGGAATGGATACAGTTCATCAAAATCCAGCTCGATTCCCTCCTTAATCGCGGTCACGACGAGCCACTCCAAAGTTTCTTTAGAAAGAAAGGGTGCCAGTTCCCCGATGTCATCCACCTGGCCGGATTCCACACATCTGCGGATAATCTTATCCAGTGCCGCCTTGCCCAGAAACGGTGCAATATCCACAATGATTTCCAGATCATCCAACGGTGCCCGGTCTACCAGTTCCTCCAGTGTTTCCTTGGTCAGGAAGGGAGCAATCTCATCCAAACCATCCAGATCGGACAAATCCGCATTTTCAAGCAGCTCATCCAGATAACCTTCATCCAGAAATGGTGCCATATCTGCAATCCGGCGCAAATCCAGTTTCTTCTTTTTCTTCTGTTTTACTTCCGGAGATTTTACTGCTACCTTCACAACATTGGCCACATCCTTCCGGAAATCCGAACCGGGGCCAAACATCTGCTTTAGGCCATCCTGCAGGCGTTGCTCTTTTTCCTTTCGCTTTGCCTCCATCTGCTCCATAACAGTTTGGGGCGGCAGCACCGGGGCCACCTCCACCAGTTCTTCTATGGTCAGTTCTTCCTGCGCCATGGCCTTTTCCACAGCGGGCGACTCGATGCCCAGCAATTCATTGACGCTGATATGCAGCGCCGCACACAGATCCGCCAGTTTGGAGATATCGGGCATGGAATTGCCCCGCTCCCAATTGCTGACTGCCTGATAGCTGACTCCCATGGCATCTGCCAAATTCATCTGGGTCATATTCTGATCGATTCGAGCCTGCTTAATCTTCTTTCCGATCATCATTGTGTCGAACATATAGGATTCCTCCTGTTTTCATTTTGAGGATTGGCCGCTCCTGATGGCATCAGTATAGCAAAAGCAGACGTGTTTGACAATAAACAGGTGCTTGACAGGCAATCTCAACTTATGCTTGAGTCATAAAAACCCCGAAGCATTCGCTTCGGGGCTTTCTTAGGTTAGTTTACACAGCCAGGAAGAACTTGACGAGGAACAGAGCGGAAATAGCATAGGTCAGGACAGAAACTTCCTTAGCCTTGCCGCCGAAGATCTTCATGATGGTGTAGGAAATCAGGCCGATGCCAATTGCATGGCCAATGGAGCTGGAAACAGGCATGCCAATCAGCATCAGGCTGACGGGAACCATCTGATCCATATCATTGAAGTCCACCTTCTGCAGACCCTGCAGCATCAGAACACCGACGTAGATCAGTGCAGCGGAAGTAGCCGCTGCGGGAATGATGGCAGCAATGGGAGCGATGAACATGCAGGCAAGGAACAGAATGCCGGTGGTCAGGGCAGTCAGGCCGGTGCGGCCGCCAGCTTCGACACCGGAAGCAGACTCGACAAAAGTGGTAACAGTGGAAGTACCGGTGCAGGCACCAACAACCGTGCCAATTGCGTCGGACAGCAGTGCTTCCTTCATGTTGGGCATATTACCCTGCTCGTCCACCATGCCTGCGCGGGAAGCGGTGCCGACCAGAGTACCAATGGTATCGAACATATCGATGATGCAGAAGGTAATGATCAGCGTAACAACAGTAAACCAGCCAACTTCAGCAAATCCAGCAAAATTGAACTTGAAGAAAGTGGTTTCAACCATATCTGCAACAGGAGGTGCAAAGGATGCAGTTGCCAGAGATGCAAAGGGATTGGTATTCAGGAACAGGAAAGAGCCTGCCCAGTAAACGACAGAAGCAATCAACATGCCAAACAGAACGGCACCCTTGATGCCCTTCTTCGCCATGGCAACAATTGCAAACAGGCCAACAAACATGGTAACAACAGTCAGGATCATGGTTGCATAGCCTGCATCGCCCATATTGGACTGCAGAACGCTGGGAGTCAGAGCGCCGAAGAAGTCCCGCATAACATAGAAGGGAGCGCTGAAGCCGTTGCCCTCTGCGTAAATGCCCACGTTGGAGCCGAGGCCGATGTTCATCAGCATCAGGCCGATGGCGGGAGAGATGCCCAGACGGATGCCCAGAGGAATGGACTCCACGATCTTCTCACGAACGTTGAAGATGGACAGCACGATAAATACGATGCCTTCGATCAGGATGATAATCAGTGCGGTCTGGAAAGATGCGACGTAAGTCATGCCGGTCATAGCCACGATATTGCCGACAACCACAGCAAAGAAGCTGTTCAGGCCCATGCCGGGAGCCATTGCAAAGGGCTTGTTCGCCAGAAATGCCATGCAGAACATGCCGATCGCAGAAGCGATACAGGTTGCCATGAAGACACCGTTCCACAGCGCACTGCCGGTATCAAAATTGGTCAGCAGATTGGGATTCAGTGCGATGATGTAGGCCATGGTCATAAAAGTAGTCAAGCCGGCGACCACTTCGGTTTTGACGCTGGTTTGGTTTTCAGACAGTTTGAAAACTTTCTCAAACATTGTATTCGACCTCTTTCTTTTAAAAAATGGATATCTTGATTCTATCATCACGTATTTTCATTTACAAGTTTAAAGAAACAACTCCGAATTCTTTCCACTTTTTCCACAAAAAGCATTCCTTATTCCCGTCCCAATATATGCAAAAAGGAACAGCTCAGGCTGTTCCTTTTCTTGTATAGACGCACATTTCATAGGCAATCCCATTCTCTTCACCGGACTGCAGAACTTCTGCCAGTTCCCACGCAGGGTCTTCGTCCAGATTTGGGAAGAAAGTATCGGACTCAGGTGTCACATGCACTTTGGTGATAATGGCCTTGTCACAATACGGAAGCATCTGGCAATAAATACTTCCGCCGCCGATGACCATAGCCTTTTCGACGGTGCCGGCCAGCTGTGCCGCCTCCTCAGGACTGTGGCAGACCGTAAAACCGGGAATATCCGCATTGCTTCTGGTGATGGCCACGTTTACTCTGCCAGGCAGTGGCTTCTGACCCGGAAAATCTGCGATGGTGCGGCGACCCGCGATTACCATAGCACCGCGGGTCATTTCCCGGAAGAATTTCCGGTCTGTGCTGAGTGCAATCGGCTGGGTGCCATCCTTGCCGATGCCCCAGTCATCATATACTGCTACAATCAGTTCCATATCGTCACCTTAAATTGCCATCGGAATATCGAACTTAAATTCGTGGAATTTATAGTTTTCCATCTTGAAGGAGTCCTTGGTAAATGCATAGAAATCATTCACCGTCGGATCGACCGTAAACTTCGGTGCTTCAAAGCCTTCCTTCTCCAGCATTGCCTTCACTGCGGGAATATGGCGGTCATAGATATGACAGTCGGCAATCACATGCACCAGCTCTCCCACCTTCAGTCCGGACACCTGTGCCATCATGTGCATCAGCACTGCGTACTGGCAAACATTCCAGTTATTGGCCGTCAGCATATCCTGAGAGCGCTGGTTGAGGATGCCGTTGAGCGTATCACCGGTCACATTGAAGGTCATCGAATAAGCGCAGGGGTACAGATTCATCTCGTGCAGGTCTTCGAAGTTATAAATGTTTGTCATAATGCGGCGGGATGCGGGATTGTGCTTCAAATCATAAAGAACACGGTCCACCTGATCCATATCGCCCTCCTTATAGTGGTGCTTGATACCCAGCTGGTAGCCGTAGGCCTTGCCGATGGTACCGTCCTCTCCTGCCCACTCGTCCCAGACATGGCTGCCCAGATCGCAGATGCGGTTGGACTTCTTCTGCCAGATCCACAGCAGTTCGTCCACCGCACTCTTCCAGTAAGTACGGCGCAGGGTCATAATGGGGAATTCCTCCGCCAGATTGTAACGGTTTACCACGCCAAACTTCTTGATGGTATGGGCGGGTGTACCATCTGCCCAGTGGGGACGAACCTGAAGATGTTCATCGGATAATCCATTCTCCAGAATATCCAGACAGGTCTGGCGGTACAGTTCATCGGCTCTGCTCATTGCTTTCCCTCCGTTGATTTTTGTCCATTGTATCACATGCGCGCTCAATTTCAAGATTTTTTTGTCAAAAAACAACCCGCATCCTGTTGGATGCGGGTTGAAAGATATGTACAGATTTCCTATTAAGCTTCCTTGTAAGTTGCGGAAACGACGATCTGGCCGTCAGCAGCAGGCATCTCGAAGGTATACTTATTGCCGTTCTTCTTCAGTTCCAGCTTGGTGGCACCGTTCATGACAATCAGCTCTTCCAGGGCATAACCCTTGTCAGCCTTGACAGTCAGAGTGACCTTATCCTTGTAACCGTAGGATTCCTTATCAGCAGTGATCTTGCCATGCTCGCCAGCCTCGATCTTCAGCTCGTAAGCCAGCTTCTCGAACTCGTGCTCCAGATTGACATCTGCGCCGGGCATCTTGAAGGTGAAGACCAGACCGGATCTTTCTGCCTCGATCTCCTTATCACCGCTCTTGATGGTCATGGTACCGTAGGTATAACCGGCATCGGGATTGACGGTCACAGTGACCAGCTCGTCCTTTGCGTAGGTTTCCTTATCAGCAGTAACAGTACCGCCGGTGGGCTTTGCGATGGTCAGTGCGTAGCGGATCACATCAAATGCGGAAGAAACAGTCACATTGCCTGCAGGCATGGTAAAGGTGTAGTTATTGCCGACCTTCTTGGTTGCAATCTCGGTATCACCGGACTTAACAGTCAGTGTCTTCACTTCATGCTGTTCGGTAGCAGAATTCACAACCAGAGTAACGGTAGCGCCCTTGACGTATTCAGCGGGGTTGACACTGACAGTACCCATGTCAGCAGTGGTATTGTTGATGCTCACGGTGTAGGTTGCAGCCTGGAAGCTGGTAGCAATCGTAACACTTGCTGCGGGCATCTTGAAGCTATAGGTATTTTCCTTACCCGAAACTGCCTCGTAAGCAACCACATTGTTTGCAGCATCCTTGATGGTCATTGCTTCCAGAACATAGTTATCAGCAGGAACGACAGTCAGGGTAATGGTGTCATTTTCCTTGGCAGTGGTGGTATTTGCTGTCACCTTACCGTTAGACACGCTGTTGATCTTGACTTCGTAGGTCTTTGCGTCAGTCTTCTTGAAGGCTGCAACAACATTGACATTGCCCTTGGGCATGATGAACTTACCGCCGGAAACCTCGACAGAAGCATTCGTATTGGTGTTCACAACACTCAAGGATTCCAACTCATAGCCGGCCTCGGGAGCAACAGTCAGAACAACCTCTTCACCGGAATCACGATAGGTTGCATTTGCAGTAACCTTACCGCCGGTAGTGGTATTGGTCTTAATGGTATACAGAGTTCTGAAGGTTGCAGTAACCGTAACATTGGAGTCAGGCATGGTGAACTTGTTGTTGACAACAGCCACAACAGCGCCTTCAGCATCCTTAACGACTACCTGATCCAGAGTATATCCAGTATCGGGGGTAGCAGTCAGGGTAATCTCGGTATTCTTGCCGGCAACAGTTGCACTTGCGCTGATCTTGCCATGGGTCGTAGCGGCGATATTCAAGGTGTGGCCGGTGCCCTGCACGATTGCAGAGGAGCCGGTGCCGGTGCCACCTTCGGGCGCCTTATCCAGGTTGGACAGAGGTGCATCCAGCTTGACATAGTACAGATGTACCCAACCCTCAGCAGTCTGGCCCCAGGTTGCAGTGCCGACCTTGATGTAGTCCAGAATCTCGATCTTGGTGCCCTTGTTCAGAGAACCAACCTTAGCATAGTTCGTACCGGGATTTGCACGAAGATTCACGGAAGATGCGTTGACGATGGTACCGGTAACACCTTCACCGGTGATGGGAGCATCCAGCTTGACGTAACGCAGGCAGATCCAACCCTTGTCAGCCAGACCCCACATGTCGCCACCGACCTTAACGGTCTCATAAATGTTAACCAGAGTGCCCTTTGCGTAAGTGCCAACCTGCTTATTGTTGGTACCTGCAGCAGCGCGGATGCGCAGAGTGCTGCAATTCACAACTCTACCGGTCTGAACGGTAGCAGTACCGCCAGTAGTACCGCCGGTGGTACCACCGATGATGCCGCCGGTGGAACCGGTGCCGGGCAGTTCGATATCAGGCACGGAGCCGGATTCAACAGGAATGACCTGCACATAGTACAGGCTGACCCAGCCCTTTTCGGTCAGGCCCCAAGTGGTGTTGCCGACCTTCTGCTGCAGGGTGATCTTAACCTGCTCGCCACGCTTGTAAGTACCAACCTTGGGATTCTGAGTGCCGGGTGCGCTACGGACGTTCAGGAGATTAGCACGGATGATGGTACCCAGAGCGGTAACCTGCTTTGCATCCTCTTCGTCCTCAACGACACCTGCAGTCTTATAGTTGGTGTACTGCAGAGCAATCCAGCCCAGTTCGGACTTGCCCCATGTATGGTTGCCGCCCTTCTGGACAGCAGTCAGAGTCAGCTTCTGACCCTTCTTGAACTTGCCCTGAGAAGCATACTTGGTGCCGGGGCCAACACGATTGTTAACATTATCGGAGGTAACGCTGACAGTGATGGGATCGATCAGAGATTCCTTCTCTTCGTAAACCACATTAGCTTCCAGACCGGCAGACACATCGATCCAGCCACCCTTGGAGAGCTTGCCCCACTTGACACCATTGCCGTCGATATGCTCAGCAACGATGGTCAGCTTGTCCTCACCGGTGATGGTCTTGGTCTTAGCGCCGCCGGGAGCGTCGTAAACATCGTGGGAACCGTTAACGGGTACATAACCGCTGTAATCAGCTGCAACACCCTTGATGGAGTTGTCCGCATTCAGTTCACCGCCGGTCTTCTGCCAGTGACCGTACAGAGTCTCCGTCTTGGCAGTCTTCTGGCCCAGAGAGGTCACGGGAGAACCGCCCTCTGCCTTGGTGTACCAGCCCAGGAAGGTGTAGCCGCTCTTGGAAGCAGTAGCCTTGACCTTAACGGTTGCAGCAGTATCATAGCCCTGTGCAGAAACAGCCTTGCCGGTGGATGCAACGGTAATCACAGCACCGTCCAGGTTTGCGTTGAAGACCACATACTTATAGTTTGCAGGCACACTGGCGCTGTAAACACCGTTCAGATACAGGTTTGCTTCACACAGACGGCGCTTCATCAGGCCGGAGTTAACCTTATTGCTGGCTTTGCAGTACTGTGCAATCGCAAACAGGAAGGTATCGCCCTTCGCACCGGCAGCCACAGCATCACGGAGTACACCGCCGGATGTGGTCATCCAGCTGGGGCCCAGATTGTATGTAAAGGAAACCAGTGCATCAAACTGCTGCTGATTCAGCTTCAGATTGTAGGTGTCAATAAATGCGTTGACATCATCCTCGAAGGTGTTCAGATACTGCTTCAGCAGTTCAGTTGCCTGCTTTTCAGTGATACCGTTCTTCTTATAGTATTCCAGATCACTGCCGGTAACACCAGTGCCGTAACCGACGGACCACTGTGCATTATCCTGAATCGGATACTTGATAAAGCCTTCGAAACTCTTGATCATTTCGATGCCCTTGCTGCTGGTATCCATTGCAGAAGCAGCGGAAACGCTGGGTGCTGCAACACAAACCAGACTAAGGATAATAACTAGAGACAGCATGAGAGATATAATTCTTTTCATTTTTTCATGCTCCTTTCCCAATATTCATGGCTACAGTATAACAGAGTGTTTTTCAAATTGCAACCCCTTTTTCAAAAAATATTACATTTTTATTTCATTTTGTTACTTTTGTCCGTTTGTCATTTAACCGTTCGGTAACTTTCCCCATATTTTGATGATTGACTTTCATTTTCTGCACTGATATACTCACAATAGTAACAATTCAGGAGGTATCTCATGCCACAAAAGAAAGCACTGGTCGCCATGAGCGGCGGTGTAGACAGCTCTGTTGCCGCATATTTGACCCAGCAGGCAGGATTTGACTGCGTTGGTGTTACCATGCGTCTGTATGACAATCTGCCGGATGAGGGCTGCGACTCCAAAACCTGCTGTTCTCTTGAAGATGTGGAAGATGCCCGCAGTGTCGCACGGCGGCTGGGTATGCCCTTCTACGCTTTTAACTTTAAAGCAGATTTCCGTGAAAAGGTCATTGATAAATTCATTCACTGCTACGAATGCGGTCTGACCCCCAACCCCTGCATCGAATGCAACCGTCATCTGAAGTTTGATCACCTGCTGCGCCGTGGCATGGAGCTCGGCTGCGACTGCGTGGTCACCGGCCACTACGCACAGATCAAGCAGGACGAGCAGACCGGACGCTACATCTTATATAAGGCAGCCGATGTAAGCAAAGATCAGAGCTATGTGCTCTACTGCCTGACGCAGGAGCAGCTGTCCCGAACCCGCTTCCCGCTGGGCGGACTGACCAAGAGCGAAGCGCGAGCCATTGCACAGGAGCAAGGATTCATCAATGCCCGCAAGCACGACAGTCAGGACATCTGCTTCGTTCCGGACGGAGATTATGTCGCATTCATGGAACGCTATACCGGCAAGGATTACCCTGCAGGTGATTTTCTGGATCTCAATGGCAATGTCGTCGGTCAGCATCAGGGTGCTGTCCGGTATACACTGGGACAGCGCAAAGGACTTGGTCTTGCTATGGGCGCTCCCGTTTATGTCTGTGCCAAGGATATGGAGAAAAACACCGTTACGGTCGGCCCCAATGAGGCCCTGTTTGCCACCACTCTGCTGGCAGATGACTGGAACTGGTTCCCCTTCCCTGAGCTGACTGCGCCTTTGCAGGTCAGTGCCAAAGCCCGCTACAACCAACCGCCACAACCTGCAACCGTCTATCCGGAAGCGGATGGCACTGCGCGAGTGGTTTTCGACGCTCCCCAACGGGCCCTGACACCCGGTCAGGCCGTGGTGCTCTATGACGGCGATATGGTCGTCGGCGGCGGTACCATTATAAAAGTGCTGTAAACAAGCAAAGAGGAAGTACATCAGTACTTCCTCTTTTTATTCTTTTGATATTTGCCTTCTTTTACATTCCGACTCCGGTGCCAAATCAAGAGTGCAAAAACCGCCGCACAGGCAAGGCTGATCTTCCAGCCCAGTGCGAATGACTTGTTGTGGTAGAAGAAGCGCACTTCATGCGTTCCTTCCGTCAGCATGACGGAGGTCATTGCTTCACCAACCGCCACAGCTTCGGCCTCTTCGCCATCCACTTCCACGTGCCAGTTTCCGTTCTGCGGGATGGAGGTATAGAGCAGGCCATCCCGGTCACAGTCAATGGTGCCGATCACCTCCGTATTGGCAAATGCCGTCAGCTCCAGTGTCGATGTGCGCAATTCAGCAAAGGCTTGCTCAAAACGCGCCTGATTCAGCACAGCCGCAGAGATGGTCATGTTGCTGGATTCCCCTGCTGTCTTGCAGGTTGCCTTCAGTTCCACAACATCACCCATGGAAACATCGCCCACTGCCAGCATCTGCGGCAAGGTGATGGATTCCGTGTAGCGCTGCTGGCCGTTGACCCAGATGGCCACACCGTTGCGCTTGGGCTGATTGACATAGATGCACATGAAGCCATCGGTATCCACCGTATAGCTGTATACGATTGTTCCGTTGGCTAAGTCTACCTTATATTTGCAGTAGCCGGTGGGATTCTGTTCCGTGATGGTCACATCCTGACCTTCAATGATCAAATCCTCACCGCTGAGAATACTCCACACATCCTCCTGCACACCGGTTGCCGCAGAAATCAACTGATTCTGGAACTGGAATCCATTATTCGAAACGTCGAACTCCAATTCTGCCAGTTCCGGCTCTGTTAAAAAGCCCAGAGGCAGATGGTAATTGTTCTGCAGCAGCACAGCGTCTCCAAAGCGGTTGATTTCTTTGAAATAGGTGCTTGCCTTGTCTCTGCCGTCCCGTTCGATCATATACTTCAGGTTCAGGAAGAGGTTGGATACCGGAGATGCTTCTTCATAGCAATAGCGGTTGTAGGTATTCTTTGCGCCATAGCCCAGGGTCTGCATGAATTCCGTCACCTTGACATTGGCGGAGCTGGTGAAGGCAGAGACACCGTTGTAACCGTTCAGCGCGCCATCGTTCAGAGTCTGAGAATGGGTAGTTTCTGCACGGTAGAAGAGGTTATCATCCTCCCGCTCCTTCATATAGCGGATGACGGAAGCGGAGTAGGTGGTGCCGCGGGGATAGTTGGAAACACTGGTGCCGCTGAAACGGACACCGAAACTGACCAGATTGCAAATCAGTTCCACGGCCATCACTGCCAGCATCAGCATGGCAGCCAGCTGATTACGCCGCTTCATGGCTGCAATATGCTGTTTCATCTCCTGCTGGTCAGCATCCTCTGCCAGCTTTTTTCCACTCTTATTGTAAATCAGAATTCCAGTATACAGAACAAGGAAACCCAGATTATAGAGCAGGTATACCCAGTATTCTCGCTCTTCCGAGCAAGCGAGAATACCAAGCGTCAAAACCAGCGCAATAAGAATCTGCCAGATTTTAAAGCTGTGGCGCATCAGCCATGCCCGGTAAGCCATATAGAGCAGTGCAAAACTGAACAGGAAGCTGAAGCGGTAGGGAATCATATTGGTGAAATGGAAGCCATGCCAGATGTAGTCCAGCTGCCGCAAAATGAAACTGAGCATAAAGAACAGCAGCAGAAATACGGCGCAAATCTTATCACGCAGCTTCACATCCCTGGCTGTCAGGTACAAAAAGCCCAGCAAAATGCTGCCCACACCGGAGTACAGATTCGGCAGGCCCTCCTTGAAGGTCGGTTCTATGCCGCCGCCCATATTGCCCGCCACCTTGCGCATGGCTTCAAGCAAACCCTTCCAGGTATTCTCACCCGCGATATTCATACGGAAACCCTTGGGGAACTGATTGACGCTGGACTGGGTCGTCTGCAAAGCGGCATAGGCAGGCAGTTCCAGAATCGCCGTCATGCCGATTGCGAGTATGGAAAAGAACGCAATCCGGCACAGATCCTGAAAGAAGCGTTTAAAACCCTGCCAGCGGCAGATCTCGTAGATAAAAAACAGCAGCAGAACAAAAATACACGTGAAGAATCCGATATAGTAGTTGGCAAACACCGAGAAGAACAGCGTCACTGTATACAGAATAAAGTTCTTATCCCGCAGCAGTGCAACAGTGCCCAGTGCCACCAGCGGCAGGAGCGCAAAGGTATCCAGCCACATGACATTCCATTGATAACCCAGCGCCCACGCGCACAGACCGTAAAACGCGCCGAACACCGCAATGGAAAGATCCTCTTTATCGAACATTTTCTTCAGGAAGATGGCGAAAAACAGTCCCGCAAGTCCCAGCTTCACAGGCACCAGCAGAGAGAAGTATTCCAGAAGCCAGTCCTGCGGTACGATCACACTCAGCAGATTCAGCGGAGATGCCAGATAATAGGCAATCAGCCCCAGGTAATCCATGCCAAGACCCACACTCCAGCTGTGGAGCAGGCTTTCGCCGCTGCGCAGCGCTTCCCGGAAGGCAACAAAGAAGGGATAATACTGGTGGTACATATCGGAATACAGCATGGAATAATTGCCGAAAGGCTCATAACGGCTGACGAGCATGACAAACAGCATTCCCGCGCACGGGAATGCAAATGCCGGTACCAGCGGATTCCATGTGAAATTATTCTTACGGGACAGGTTCATGGAGGTTCCCCCTGAAATTTCGAAAGTACTATATATTTTACCACATTTTACTTTGCAGGTAAAGGAAAAAGAATGAAATAAAGGTAAACTTTAACCGGACACCAATATGGTGTCCGGTTTGCGGCATTATTCGTCAAAATCCTCATTCAGATCGGGTTCGCCGTCCCCATCCATATCGGTAGTCATAATCTCACCCACGCGAACGCGGCGGCGGATCTTCATCTCCTCCACCTGCTCGTGGATCAGTTCCTTGATGGCCACAGGATCCTTGATATTCTTCAGCACCAGATTGGGCATACTCTTATCGGAGGACATGACAACCACTGTGCCCACACCGAAGAGACGCTGCCACAGACTGCGGCTGGTATCAATGTCCCGCACGCGGTAGAGCAGGATTTCATCATCCTTGATGTTCAGAAAGCCGACAGAGATAAACAGCCGATCCTCGGATAATGCGTAACGGGTAAAACTCAGGGGCATACCGAAATAGCGCTTCCTGTCTTTCCAGATGTATTGAATGCTGGCCATGGGACAGTCCTCCTTTGTATTTTATATTATTATAATAATATTGTAGGCGTATCCTGTCAAGTTACAGAATCAGGCAGATCAGACCATTTGCGCCGTCATTCACAATACGGGTCAGCGTACCGCGGAATTTGCCCCGCACATCAGCCGGCATCTGCACCAGTTTGGAATTGAGTCCGTCCTGAACCAGTTCATAGACCGACTTGCCGAAAATATTGCTCTGCCACACCTTTTCCATATCTTCGCCGCCTAAGTACGCAATCAGGTCCTGTGACTGCCGCTCATCCCCCACCATGGGACTGATCTCCGTATCAATATCCACGCGGATCATGTGAATGGACGGCGCCCCGGCCTTCAGCTTCACACCGAAGGTATTCCCCTTTTTGATAATTTCCGGTTTTTCCAGGGTCATCTCCCCTGCATTTGGCATCACAACACCATAACCGGTAGCCTTCACTTCCGAAAGGGCATCCGAAACCTTATCATACTCCGTTTTGATTTGAGCAAGCTCCGTCAGCAACTTCAGCAGCTGGCCGTCATTTTGAATCTCCAAACCTGCTTTGCTGCTGAGAATCTCATAGAACAGCGATTCCGGAAAAGTTAAAACGCAAGAAACTGTACCTGTGGACAAATCTACATGCCGCACCGCAAAGGACAGCACCTGTTCCAGCTCCGTCAATCGGGCAAGCGTCGGTTCTGCGGATGCCAGATTGGTGATTTCTTCCGCCCGCTGCAGCAGTGCCTCATAAAGCTGTGTTTTCAGCGGATGTGCCTCCTCCAGCGCATCCATCCAACGGGGCATGTAGACCCGCAATTCCTTCATGGGGAAAGAATACAGCAGTGATTGCAGCAGCTGCGAAATATCATCGCTGTCCAATGCCTGACAATCCGCAATCACCGCTTCGATTCCAAATTCCTGCATAATCTGTTCTTTTACCTGTTTTGCGGCGCTGCCGGCAGGATTGCGGCTGTTGATCACCACAAGGAACGGTTTTCCAGAGCGCTGCATATCGGAAATAGCCCGGCGCTCTGCAGTCTGATAATCAGCACGCGGGATATCCGTTATCGAGCCATCGGTCGTAACCACCATACCGATGGTGCAGTGCTCCTCCATGACCTTTTTCGTGCCCAGTTCCGCCGCCTGCGTCATGGGGATTTCTTCATCATACCATGGTGTCGTTACCATCCTTGGCTTTCCATCCTCTTCCGCGCCCGCTGCCCCGTCTACCATATAACCCACGGAATCGATCATCCGGATTCGCAGTTTTGTTGTATCATCGGGAGAGATTTCCACAGCTTCCTCCGGAACGAATTTAGGTTCGCTCGTCATGATGGTTCTGCCGGAACCGGACTGTGGCAGTTCGTCACGGGCCCGCTCCCTGCGGTAAGGATCTTCGATATTTGGAATTACAAGCTGTTCCATCACACGCTTGATGAGGGTGGATTTTCCCGTGCGTACAGGGCCCACAACACCGATATAGATATTACCACCGGTGCGTTGCGCAATGTCTGCATAAATATGATCCATAGCCAGCCTCCTTATTTGGCAGGAGATCGGCTCCTGCGCTTGGTTACTGCTATGGTATGTCCCCGCTGGGCCGAATAGAACCGCTGCACCACAAGATACTGTGCTGGGAAGGCTAAAAATTTCAAAGATTTTGTAAAAATAACATTTGACAAATCGGATAAATGCCTATATAATATCTAGGCACGACTGTGAATAGGAGGAATATGTATGAAGCTGGGTCTTTCCAAGATCATCGAAACTCCCGGCGCATCGGTTCCCTTTTCCACCAGTGTGGATCTGAGTGATCTTTGCTACGGCGTTTCTTACCCGGTCAGCGAACCGGTACTCGCCGAGGGCTTGGTCCGCAACACAGCAGGTGTTCTGATGATGACCGGTTCTGTCCGAACCACGATTCACGGAATCTGCGACCGCTGCGCTGCGGAGTTTGACCGCGATATCGATTTTCCCATCGATGTGGTTCTGGTTACCGAGTTTGCCAACGAAGAAAACGAAGATGAGTGGGTATTCCCTCTGGAGGGAGACAGCGCCGATCTGGATGATATTGTGCGGACAGTTTTTGTCCTGAATCTGGATTCCAAGCTGCTGTGCAAGGAGGACTGTAAAGGTCTGTGCTGCCGCTGCGGCACCAACCTGAACAACGGTCCCTGCAATTGCCAGAAGGAGCTCGATCCCCGATTTGCTGCTTTGAAGCAGCTTCTTGAGAAGTAAATCCATAATGAATGCTGTTAAAAGCAGTTTGACCAAGGAGGTGTCACCATGGCTGTCCCTAAGTGTAAAGTGTCCAAGGCTCGTCGCGACCAGCGTCGTGGTTCCAACTGGAAGCTGTCCGCTCCCAGCGTGAGCGTCTGCTCCAAGTGCGGCGAACCCGTTATGCCCCACAGAGCTTGCAAGGCTTGCGGCAACTACAATGGTCGTCAGGTCGTGGCTGCCAAGGCTGAGTAATTTCAGTCCGGCAAAAAAGCGGAATGCAGAGGAAGGCATATGCCTTCCTCTTTTTCCTTTTTGGGGCCTTGCGTGAATAAACTGTAAATCTCTCATATTTCCATTGATTTCCTCTGGAATTTGTGTCATAATATATTGGTTAAAGTATTGCTTTTAGTGTGAAAGGAAGTGTTTATCATGGCAAAACCTCTGGTGGCCATTGTCGGCCGTCCCAATGTGGGCAAGTCCATGCTCTTTAATAAGCTGACCGGGCAGCGCACCTCCATCGTGGAAGATACCCCCGGCGTCACCCGTGACCGCATTTACGGTGAATGCGAGTGGTGCGGCCGTACCTTCTCTTTGGTGGATACCGGCGGTATCGAACCGGATACCGACAGTGAAATGCTGAAGTTCATGCGCCGTCAGGCTGAAATCGGCATCGAACTGGCCGATGCCATTATCATGGTCGTGGATGTCCGCAGCGGTGTTACTGCCGCCGATCAGGACGTTGCCACCATGCTGCGCAAGTCCCGTAAGCCCGTGTGTCTGGCTGTCAACAAGTGTGACTCCATCGGTCTTGTGAACCCTGATGTATTCGAGTTCTATTCCCTCGGCATTGGTGACCTCTTCGAAACCTCCGCCGTCCATGGCCACGGCACCGGTGATATGCTGGACTGGGTCCTTGAGAATATCCCCGAGGATGATACCGACGAAGAAGAGGATGATATCATCAAGGTCGCCATCGTCGGCAAGCCTAATGTTGGTAAGTCCAGCCTGCTGAACCGTATCCTCGGTGAAGAGCGCGTCATCGTTTCCAACATTGCCGGTACCACCCGCGATGCCATCGACTCCTATTTTGAAAACGAAACCGGCAAGTACTGCTTCATTGATACCGCCGGTATGCGCCGCAAGAGCAAGGTCGACGATGCCATCGAAAAGTTCTCCAATATGCGCTCCGTTGCCGCCATTGAGCGTGCGGATGTGTGCCTGATCCTGATTGATGCCAACGAAGGTGTCACCGAGCAGGACACCAAGATCGCAGGTCTCGTCCATGAAGCCGGTAAGGCTGCCATCATCGTTGTCAACAAGTGGGACGCTGTGGAAGACAAGGAAACCAACACCATGCGCGACAAAGAAAATGATGTGCGCCACGATCTGGCCTACATGACCTATGCGCCCGTTGTATTCTTGTCCGCCCTGACCGGTGCCCGTGTGGACAAGATTTTCCAGACCATTCAGGATGTCCACACCCAGAATACCACCCGCATCACCACCGGTGCCCTGAACTCCGTTCTGGCCGATGCCACCGCCCGTGTGCAGCCTCCCACGGACAAGGGCCGCCGCCTGAAGATCTACTACATGACCCAGGCAAGCACCAAGCCCCCGCACTTTGTCATTTTCTGCAACGACGCACGACTGTTCCACTTCTCCTATCAGCGTTATCTGGAAAACCAGATCCGTGAGGTCTTCGGTCTGCAGGGCACTCCCATCCGCATCACCATTCGCCAGAAGGGTGATAAGGAGGAGTAAGGTATGTGGTACCTTGTTTTTCTGGCAGCGGTTGCAAGCTATCTGCTGGGTAACTTGAACGGTGCTGTGATTGCCTCTTCCGTGATTGCGCATGATGATGTCCGCAGCCATGGCAGCGGCAATGCCGGTCTGACCAATTTCATCCGCAACTATGGTGCGAGAAGTGCCATTCTCGTCATCGCAATCGATGTGGGCAAGGGTGTCCTCGCCTGCTTCGCATCCGGTATGTTGCTTGCCGGCTACGGTTATTATGAATACGGTGTGGCGCTGGGTGCCTTATTCGTCATCCTCGGCCACGATTTCCCTGTGTTCCTGAACTTCAAGGGCGGAAAGGGCATCCTGACCGGTGTCACGGTCGCCGTGATGATGGACTGGCGTATCGGTCTGTTCGTCTTCGGTATTTTCCTCGTTGCCTACTTCCTGACCCATTATGTTTCCCTTGGCAGTGTGCTTTCTTCCGGTTCCTTCGGCTTTATCTATGCCTATTTCCATTGGGGTAACTGGTTCCCGATCTTCGTGGGTCTGACCCTTAGTGGCCTGATTGTGTGGATGCACCGTGCCAATATCCTCCGCCTGATCAAGGGTGAAGAGCGCAAGACTAATTTGTTCCAGAAAGGAAAACAATCATGAAAATTGCTGTTATCGGCAGCGGTGCATGGGGCACTGCTCTGGCCATCCGCCTGTGCAAAAACGGTCACGATGTGACGCTGTGGACATTTGAAAAGAATTTGATTCCCCAGATGGTGGAGCATCATCATAACATCCGCCTGCCCGGTGCGGTTCTGCCTGATTCCTTAAAAATCAGCGACAGCTACGCATGTGCATCCGGCTGCCCTCTGGTGGTCATGGCAAGTCCCTCCTTCCCCATCCGCAGTGTCTGCCGCAGTGTTGCTCCTTATCTGGACGAAAATGCGGTTGTTGTTTCCGTCACCAAGGGTCTGGAGCCCGGCACCCAGAAGCGCATGAGTGAGGTTGTTGCCGAAGAGACCAATCGCCCCGTGGTGGTACTGACCGGCCCCAGCCACGCAGAAGAAGTCGCGCTGGATGTTCCCACCGCCTGCCTGTCCGCCTGCGAAAACAAAGAGCTTGCCGAATTCGTGCAGGATACCTTCATGGCCGATAATTTCCGCATTTATACCAGCCCCGACCCCGTGGGTGCAGAGCTGGGTGCGGCACTGAAGAACGTCATCGCCCTTTGCGCCGGTATTTCCGACGGTCTGGGCTGCGGTGACAACACCAAAGCCATGCTGATGACCCGCGGTCTGACGGAAATGGCCCGTCTGGGTGTATCTCTGGGCGCAAGCAAGGAAACCTTCGCCGGCTTGGCCGGTGTTGGCGACCTGATCGTCACCTGCACCTCCATGCACTCCCGCAACCGCCGCGCCGGTATCCTGATCGGTCAGGGCAAGACTGCCAAGCAGGCTATGGAAGAAGTAGGCGCTGTGGTGGAAGGCTATTATGCCGCTCAGTCCGCATGGGAGCTGTGCCAGAAGCAGGGTGTGGAAATGCCCATTCTGCAGGCCGCCTATAATGTACTGTATAACGACATCCCCGCCCGCGAGGCCTTCAGCGCACTTCTGGTTCGTCCCAAGAAGACTGAATCCGAAGATGCCGGCTGGCTGTAAGATCAAACAAGCAACACCCCGGATTTTGAAAATCCGGGGTGTTTTCAATAGAATCAACAAAATAACTTATAAAACTCTTAATTTGATTTGCAGGCCGCGCCGTTTTATAATGTGCGTATACCAACAAAGAGAGGCACCGAAATGTATCGTTTTTATCTGGCGGCAGTGGATATACTCCCCGGCGCATTACTTTTAGCTCCGTTTTATCTTGTTCTGCACAAGGTATATCTCCGTGATACCGGCAAAAGCATCCTGTACTATTTGTTTTCCTGCTATCTTGCAGTGGTTTATTTGTTGGTTGGATTGCCAAACGTCACCTATATCCGCGCAGAGCTCAACTTAAACCTCATTCCCTTTGCCGGCATGCTCACCGACTGGAAAAACGGAATTTTGAATATTCTGCTATTTGTTCCTTTGGGCTTGGCATTGCCAATTTTATGGCGCAGATTCAAAAATGCAGGGCATACTGTATGCTTTGGTTTCGCCATGTCCATGTGTATTGAACTTCTGCAAATTCTGACTTTCCGTGCAACAGATGTGAATGACTTAATCACAAATACCTGTGGCACATATCTTGGTTTTCTCTGTGCAAAGATGCTGCAAAGGAGGTCTTCGAATTTGAGCAAGCTTGCCGAGGACAAAACCAGTGATCTTGGCATTGTTCTTGCCATCGTGTTTCCGGCAATGTTCTTTGTGTATCCTTTTGTGAGCATGGCATTCTGGGATTTCATTCTTACATAAGAAAAAAGACAGGTCTTTCGACCTGTCTTTTTATGTTGCGCTATTAGATAGCACGCTCGACCTTATTGGAACGGAGGCATCTGGTACAAGCGTACACATGGCAGGGAGTACCGTTAACGACAGCCTTGACGCGCTTGACGTTGGGCTTCCATGCACGGTTGGAACGTCTGTGGGAGTGGGAAACCTTGATACCGAAGGTCACGCCCTTGCCGCAAAAATCACACTTAGCCATTTCATTGCACCTCCTATCTGGATAATCATCATAGTGCGCCCATCACAGGCGCTTAGATATGATACCAGACTTTTCACGAAAATGCAAGCACTTTTTTACAAATTTTTGAGTTTTTTTCAAAACACCTTGATATTCCCCTTTCTCACAGTTATAATAACTGCAAACACACGAAAGAGGTGGCAAAAATGATCGATACTTACAGTGTTCCGCTGTCCGATCTGGTGAAAGAATTCGATTTGATCGTCGAATTTGCCTCCACAGACTATGATTCCATCCGACTGACGGTGGAGGATGTTTCCCGCCCCGGCATTCAGCTGGCCGGTTTCTTTGATCATTTCGACCCCATGCGCCTGCAGGTGCTGGGTAATGTGGAGATGAGCTATCTGGCCCGCCTGTCCGATAAGGCCCGTGCATCCATTCTGGATCGGCTGTTTTCCTATAAATTCCCCGCCCTGCTGATCACCCGCAACATCAGCCCCAATCCCCAGTGCATCGAAATGGCCAAAAAACACAACATTACCCTGTTGCGTTCGACGGATCCTACCAGCACCATGGTTTCCGCCATCATTACCTATTTGAAATCCGCTCTGGCCCCCCGTGTGACCCGTCACGGTGTCCTGATGGAGATTTACGGCGAAGGTGTTCTCCTGACCGGCGAAAGCGGCATCGGCAAAAGTGAGGCCGCTGTGGAGCTCCTGAAACGCGGTCACCGTCTGATCTCCGACGATGCGGTAGAAATCAAAAAGATTTCCAGCAATTCTCTGATCGGCACCGCGCCCGAGCTGATCCGCGACTACGTCGAACTGCGCGGCATCGGCATCGTCAACGTTGCAAAGCTGTTCGGTATGGGCGCTGTTAAGATCGAC
Organism: Faecousia sp.; assembly: GCA_045120675.1. Taxonomy (GTDB): domain Bacteria; phylum Bacillota; class Clostridia; order Oscillospirales; family Oscillospiraceae; genus Faecousia. Next base: position 29,451 of record JBGVFB010000052.1, read on the forward strand.
AACAGCATCGACCTTGTGGTCAACATCGTGCCCTGGAATACCCATGAGGTCTACGACCGTCTGGGTCTGGAAGACCAGTATACAGAAATTCTTGGTGTCAAGGTTCCCATGAACACGATTCCCATCACACCCGGTCGAAACCTGGCCGTCATTCTGGAGGTTGCGGCTATGAACAACCGCCAGCGCAAATTTGGCTATAACCCCGCGCGGGAGTTTTCCGAGCACATCAATCGCCATTTTGAGAAGAACATGGGGAATATGGTATGAAAGAACTGACCATCGGATCCAATGATGCAGGCCAGCGTGTGGACCGTTTTCTGGCAAAAGCCGTCCCCCTGCTCCCCGCTTCTCTGGCGCAGAAATATATCCGCATCAAGCGCATCAAATGCAACGGTGCCCGTACCGAGCGGGATGCCCGCCTGAAAGAGGGCGATGTGCTGCAGCTTTATATCAATGATGAGTTTTTTGATAAGCCGCGGGAGGATAATGCCTACCTTACGGTAGCAAATCCCAAGCTGAACATCGTCTACGAGGACGAGCACATTCTTCTGGTGGACAAACGGCCGGGACTGGCCGTCCATCCCCATGATGGCGCAGAATATGGCAGAACCCTCATCGACCACATCCAGTCCTATCTCTATCAGAAACGGGAGTGGCGCCCCCGTGAGGAAAATTCTTTCACCCCCGCCCTGTGTAACCGCATTGACCGCAACACCGGCGGTATCGTCATCGCCGCCAAGACTGCCGATGCTCTGCGGATCATGAATCAGAAAATCAAAGATCGGGAGCTGGACAAACGATATCTGGCCATTGTGGAAGGCACCATGAAGCCAAAGGATGGTTCCCTGAAGGGCTATCTCTTCAAAGATGCCAAGAAAAACAAGGTGTTTGTCACCGACAAGCCCCAGCCCGGCGCCAGAACCTGCCAGACCAATTACAAAACCATCGCCACGGCGCAGGGCCTCAGCCTTGTGGAATGTGAGCTGATCACCGGCAGAACCCACCAGATTCGCGCCCAGTTTGCCCATGCGGGGCACCCGCTTCTGGGCGATGGCAAGTACGGCAAGCTGGATAAGCGTTTTGACCGCACCTATCAGGCACTGTATTCTTACAAGCTGACCTTTACATTTACAACCGATGCCGGTTCGCTGGCACATTTGAACGGAAAATCCTTTCAGGTTGACAAGGTCGATTTTGTGGAAGACTATTTTCCCGGTACCATGTAATTTTAATACCCGCTTTTTCATAAAAAGCGGGTATTTTTTGTTGACAACACACATGTTATTCATATAATATACACATGTCTATCTTATGGCAAGGAGTTGCTTTTATGGCACGGAAAGAAAACCAACGTATCGCCCTGACCCGTCGGTTACTTCAGGAGGGTTTGCTGCGTCTGCTGCGCGTTGAAAAACTCGAAAACATCAGCGTTACAGCCCTTTGCAAAGAGGCCGGTATCAACCGCGCAACTTTTTACAACCACTACACCTCCCCCGCCGCTTTACTTTCCGAAATGGAGCAGCAGTTTGTATCCGAATTGAAAGCACTTACAAAAGCACCTTCTTCCATCGATGAGATCGCCGATATTTTAGAGCAACAATGCATCAAGCTGAAGGAACATGCAGATCTGGTTTCCATTCTGGTGCATTATCAGGCTGATCGTGATATTGAAAAGATTTTCACAAACATGGCCTCGTATTATGGCAAAAACCGCCTGGATGTAAGCAAAACCCATATGGACGCGGATACCACTCATTTGGTTTCCACATTTCTGTATTCCGGCTGCTACATTCTGGTTCGGGAGTGGCTGATCCGCGATATCCGCAAGACACCCAGAGAAATTGCTGAATTGATTCTGAGCATGATCAGTAAGGACTATCTGTAACCAGAGGCTGCAGTTCTGCAGGTTCTGCATCATCTTCTGTTTCTATTCGGCGCTGTGCCTCTTCCATAGACTTCATATACCGGTTACACTTATCTGTATATTCATCCCAGTAGACCCGCGACATTTGTTTCGCTTGTTCCAGCATGCGATCACATTTTTCGCGGGTTTCCTGCTCCATTTTGCGACAGATTTCTTCCTGCCTGCCGCTTAAAGTGCGGATATTCTCTGTGTAATACTGGCAAGCCGTTTCAGCGGCATCAAAGATTCCGCTGAGTTTTAATGCCGCTTCCGCAAGAGAACCTGCCTGATTCAGATGCAGCTGGCGGCTGTCCAGTCTTAGCCGTAACTGCTGCACCTGATTCTGCAATACTTCATTGTTCTTTTTTTCCTCAAGCAGTAGTTTTAATAAATCAGACCTGCTTGCCTTCCGTAACTGACGGTCTGTCATATCGTTACCTCCGTTTTCATGACTGTGCGCTTATTCTAGCATGGAATCATGGTGAAAACTGGAGCAAACAGGTTTTCTTTCCACACATTTTGTGTTTCAGGGGAGGTTTAAAACATGGTGCGCTACGCATTATATCCGAGTCCCTTCGGCATGCTTCAAATCGGCTGTGAGGACGAAACAGTGGTATCCATTTCATCTTCCGTCAACTGCGGAACACACGACCCCTCCCCTGTCTCAGAGCGCGCCAATGCGCAGCTGCAGGAATACTTTCTCGGCAAGCGAAGCAGCTTTGATTTTCCGATGAAACCAGCCGGCACACCCTTCCAGCTTGCCGTCTGGAATCAGTTGCTGCAGATTCCTTATGGTGAAACAAGAACCTACGGTCAGATTGCTGCCGCCATCGGCAAGCCCGGCGCTGCCCGTGCGGTTGGCATGGCCTGTAACCGCAATCCCCTGTGGATTGCAATCCCCTGCCATCGAGTTGTAGGCAGCAATCACGCACTGACCGGTTATGCCGGAGGCCTTGATATGAAACGGGCACTTCTAACCTTGGAACAACCATAAAAATGCCCCGAAACCAGATGGTTTCGGGGCTCATTGTTTACTTATACAGGGGGAACTTTTCGCAGATATCCGCAACGGTTGCCTTGACTTCTGCAGAAGTACCTTCGAAATCACGGGCTGTCAGCGCAATGCAGTGGGCAATGCGCTTCATTTCCTCCTCACCCATGCCGCGGGTGGTAACCGCAGGGGTACCAACACGAACGCCGCTGGTGACGGAAGGCTTCTGAGGATCACCGGGAATGGCATTCTTGTTCAGGGTAATGTGGTTGGCATCGCAGCGCACCTGCAGCTCCATGCCGGTGATGTTCATAGGCCGCAGATCAGCCAGAACCAGATGGTTGTCGGTACCACCGGTAATCAGATCAAAACCCTCGTCCAGCAGTGCCTGTGCCATGACCTTGGAATTGCGAACCACATTGTGTGCATAGGTCTTAAACTCAGGCTGCAGCGCTTCCTGCAGGCAGACAGCCTTCGCCGCGATCACATGTTCCAGAGGGCCGCCCTGCGTGCCGGGGAAGACGGCGGAATTCAGCTTCTTGGCAAACTCCTCCTTCGCAAGGATCAGGCCGCCGCGGGGGCCACGGAGGGTCTTGTGGGTCGTGGTGGTTACGATATCTGCGTAAGGCACAGGACTCATGTGTGCGCCGCCGGCAACGAGACCGGCAATATGGGCCATATCCACCATCAGCACAGCGCCAACCTCATGGGCAATATCCGCAAAAATCTTGAAGTCGATGGCTCTGGGATAAGCGGATGCGCCTGCAATCATCAGCTTAGGCTGGTGCTTCTTTGCCAGATCACGGATGTTGTCATAATCGATCAGGCCGGTTTCATGGTTCACGTCGTAAGAAACCACATTGTAATACTTACCGGAGATATTGGCCGGGCTGCCGTGGGACAGGTGGCCGCCGTTTGCAAGGCTCATACCCATCAAGGTATCACCGGGCTGCAGGATGGCCAGCTGAACGGCCATGTTGGCCTGCGCACCGGAATGGGGCTGGACATTTGCAAATTCCGCGCCAAAAAGTTTCTTTGCACGTTCAATACACAGATTCTCCAGTTCATCCACAAAGTGGCAGCCGCCATAGTAGCGCTTGCCGGGCAGACCTTCTGCATATTTGTTGGTCAGGACAGAGCCCATAGCCGCAATCACGGCGGGAGAAGCAAAGTTTTCGGAAGCAATCAGCTCGATGCCATATTCCTGACGATCCAGCTCACGGCCCATCATGGCTGCAATTTCGGGATCAAAGGCTGATACAAATCCGATAGAGTCTAAAATTTTCGCGCACATAGTTATTTCCTTCTTTCATAAAAATACAAACAAAAAAGCAGTCCAAATACGGACTGCACAAAGAACACGGGCGCGAGTAACATGCGCGCACTCTGTCCATTTGCCTGAGAGATTCGGCTTTCGCCTTGCACCTTCGGCACACAACTTAATGTGTTCTCCAGAGAGTCCTCCGCCTACCGGTTTCTTCATTCCGGAAAGCATCACAGGTATTTTGTTATACAAATAGTATACACATAATTATCCGTTTGTCAACCGGAAATAACAGGTTCCGGCATAAAAAATTCACGCAAAAACGGCTCCGGTTATACGGAGCCGTTTCTTTAATCAGGGAAGAAGGGTACGATCATCTGAGAAAACATTACCGCTTGCCTTCACGAACAGAGCAAGCAGATCCTCAACCGTCAGCATCTGCTTTTCCTCACCTTCAACATCCACTACAACATGACCTTCATGGAGCATGATCAGGCGGTTGCCATAGGTGATGGCATCTTTCATATTGTGGGTGATCATCAGCGTTGTCAGATGATTCTCACGGACAATGCGTTCGGTGATTTCCAGAACCTTTGCGGCAGTCTTGGGATCCAGCGCAGCGGTATGCTCGTCTAACAACAGAACTTTGGGTTTATTCAGCGTTGCCATCAAAAGGGTGACCGCCTGACGCTGGCCGCCGGAGAGCAGGCCCACCTTGGTAGACAACCGGTCCTCCAGTCCCAAATCCAGCGTTTTCAGCAATTCCCGGTAATACGCACGATCTGCCTTGCGGACACCGCGGACAAATCTGCGCTTGATGCCGCGCTTGGACGCGATGGAAAGGTTTTCGGCAATTTCCATGTCCGGTGCAGTGCCCTTCATGGGGTCCTGGAACACACGACCGAGGAACTGGGCACGCTTGTGTTCCGGCAGGTGGGATACGTCCACACCATCGATCTCAATGGTACCGAAATCCGGCTTCCACACACCGCAGATCGCATTCAGCAGCGTGGATTTGCCTGCGCCGTTGCCGCCGATGACGGTCACGAAGTCACCGTCTTTCAGATGCAGATTCAGACCGTCCAACGCGACTTTTTCATTGATGGTGCCGGCATTGAACGTCTTTTTCAAATTGGTGATCTTAAGCATCGGCCTTTCCTCCCGTCTTCTGAGGTGCCTTCTGAGGTGCTTTTTGCTTGGTGAAATACTCGGCCTTCAGATACGGAATGCCAAGGAACAGCGCCACGATAACCGCGGAGAGCATCTTCAGATAATCCGTCTTCAGGCCCATCAGGATCACAAAATTGTAGACGATATAATACACGATACCGCCGCCCACAACACCGATCAGGCTGACCACAAAATTAGGCTTAATCTTCAAAGAAACGCTCAATCCAATAAAGATCGCTGCCAACGCAATGACGATGGCACCGCGGCCGTCGTTGATATTGGCGGAACCCTTGTACTGAGCAAGCATGGCACCTGCCATTGCCACAATACCGTTGGCAATTGCCAGTCCCACGACCTTGTTGCGATTCACGTCAACACCCTGCGCGCGGCTCATATCCGGATTGTCACCGGTAGACTTCAGCGTCAGACCCACTTCCGTATAGAAGAACAGCCAAAGAATGATGATCGTCACCGTGACCATCGCCACCATGGACACGATGGACATGGGATTATTGCTCATGTGTACCAACAAGGTGTTCGCACGGTGGTCAATCGCCATCAGGGATTTGCCGCCCAGAATGACCAGATTGACGGAATACAGCATCAGCTGCGTCAGAATGCCCGCCAGGATGGAGGGAATTCCCAGCGCAGTATGCAGCAGGCCCGTCACAGTTCCGGCCAGTGCGCCGGCCAGGAATGACACAGGAATGCAGATCCAGACCGGAACACCCAAGCCCAGCAGCACCGCGCAGACACAGGCACCGGTGCAGATGGAGCCGTCCACAGTCAAGTCCGCAATATCCAGAATTTTATAAGAGATATAGACACCGATTGCCATCAATCCCCAGATAAGCCCTTCCGCGACTGCGCCGGGCAATGCATACAAAAAAGCCATGATTTACCTCAAGTTCAAATATTAGTTTGCAGGAACCTCAATACCCAGCTGTGCGCACAGGTCTTCATTATAGGAAACACTGGGCGTCAGCGTTGCAATAGCGATATCAGAGGGATTCTTACCGTTCAGCAGGATCTCAGCTGCCATCTTACCGGTTTCTGCGCCCAGGTCATAGTAACTGATAGACAGGCTTGCGTAGCAGATGGCGCCGCCGTAGCTGGTATAAACAGGTACATTCTGCTCGGTGCAGATGGTTCCGACGATGGCATCATTCTGTGCAACGGTATTGTCAGAGGGAATGTAGACAGCCTTGACCTTGGAAGCCATGGAAGTAGTCAGCGCCTGCAGTTCGGTAGTTTCAGAGAAAGTATAGGCTTCAACAACGATGCCCTCAGCTTCAAACAGAGCCTTGACTGCTTCATACTGGATCAGGGAGTTGGACTCATTGGTGCAATAGAGAACACCCACCACATCACCGGGAACCAGCTTCAGAGATTCAATCATCATCTTTGCCTGCTCATCAAAGGGAACAGCATCAGAAGTACCGGAAACATTGGCAGGGATATTGCCTGCGAAAGTATCCGCATAATCAGTAACGGAGGTGCCGAGAACCGGAATGGAGGTGGTCGCATTCGCAGCGTTCAGCAATGCTGGTGTTGCATTTGCCATAATCAGGTCGACTTTCTTGGCAGTGAAGGTATTCACAACCGTAGCACAAAGGTTGGAATCGCCGGCAACCTGCGTATCGAAATTCACAGTCTTGCCTGCAGCGGACATTTCAGCAGTCAGCGCATCGATAAAACCCTGTGTCGCCTGATCCAGAGATTCATGCTCCATCAGCTGGCAGATGCCAACAGTGTAGGCACCATCATCGCCGCCGCAGCCGGTAAAGCAGCAGCAAACACTCAGCAGCATTGCAACAGTCAGGATCGCAGAAATCATCTTTTTCATAGTAGGTTCCTCCAGTTTTCTCAAGTTTATTTCAGCTCGAATGAGCAAAAATACAAAACAAAAACGTCCCTGTATTCATACAGGGACGTAAACATTACGTGGTACCACTCTGCTTCGCACATACCTCACAGCATATGCCTTATTGACTTCGCAGCAAAAGCCTGAAAAGTCTCAGCGATGTAACGGTCGCACCCGTTGCGCCTACTATTGTTTCAGCGCACTGCTCGCAGAATGAACTTCATTTGACTCCCGGCTATTGCCTTGCACCATCCGGCAACTCTCTGCAACCATTGTTCAAACTACTCTTTCTGCTCAAACGCATTTAACCTTTAAAATTATGGTGCTATGGTAACACCATTTTGTCTACCTGTCAAGCACTTTTGTCCGCGAAAAATATTTTTTTCGTTTTCAGTCCGCGTTTTGCACATAAATTCGTCAAAATATCCAGAATAAGCAGGTATTCACTGGAATTCACCGCCAATTGCACGCAAAATAATTCGAAATAAAAAATCAAAAAAGTGCTTGACAAACAGGCCCAACCTGTGTATAATAAACCACGTCGCTGAGGTGAGCAACACCTGATGCGAAAACGGGAGCATAGCTCAGCTGGGAGAGCATCTGCCTTACAAGCAGGAGGTCACAGGTTCGAGCCCTGTTGTTCCCACCAAAACATGGCCCTGTGGTGCAGTCGGTTAGCACGCCAGCCTGTCACGCTGGAGGTCGACGGTTCGAGTCCGTTCGGGGTCGCCATAAAGTCGCAAATTTGCGCAAATGAGGAAGTCCCCTTCCTCATATGCCTCTGTAGCTCAGTAGGTAGAGCAGCGGACTGAAAATCCGCGTGTCGTTGGTTCGATTCCGACCGGAGGCACCAAATTTGCGGGCGTAGCTCATCCGGTAGAGCGCCACCTTGCCAAGGTGGAGGTAGCGAGTTCGAGCCTCGTCGCCCGCTCCATAAATCAGGAACGTACCCACGCGTTCCTGATTTCCATATGGTACTGTAGCCAAGTGGTAAGGCCCCGGTCTGCAAAACCGTTATTCGCCAGTTCAAATCTGGCCAGTACCTCCAAAAGAAAAAAGGGCATCCGAGTGGATGTCCTTTTTCTTTTGGAGAATAGGACGGGCAGATTTGAACCATTAAATGCAGCAGTCCGGTGGACTGTTGCTTGTCGCCAGCTCGATGGCGACAACACAATATTTTTCCTTTCCTTTGGAAAGAAAAATACCAACAAATCTGGCCAGTGCCGACAAGCGCTCATCTAAACCAGATATTAACATCAAAAGAACGCACACCTTTCGGTGTGCGTTTTCTTTTTGGAGAAATCAAGGGCGGACAGATTTGAAGAATTTACTTCGGAGCGAATGATCGCCGTTCGAGAGGATTCGACCATACAGCACAATATTTTTCTTTCCATCGGAACGAAAATTCTGACAAATCTGGCAGTACTCCGCCAACAGTTAATGTCTCGCTCCTCCCCTATCTACACCGTATCATCCGATCGATGTATTTGGTCATTCGAGTCTGGCCTGAAATTATGAAAAGGGATAACCCTCTTGGGCTATCCCTTTTCTTGGAGCTAGTGACCTGACTCGTCGCCCATCCTGCTTCGCGGGATGGTATTGTTTCGCTCCGTCGAGCCGTCGCGACTGCCCTGCCACTGGCAGGGCAGAATGGATGGTTCGAGTCAGGCCTGAAATTAAGAAAAGGGATAACCCTCTTGGGTTATCCCTTTTCTTGGAGCTAGTGACCTGACTCGAACAGGCGACCTTCTCATTACGAGTGAGATGCACTACCGACTGTGCTACACTAGCATTATTTAGCCCGATTATTATATCGGCAATCGGGCTAAAAGTCAATACTTTTTTATTCCGTTAGATTCTTGCGCCGGTCTCTCGGATTTTTTCCCGAATCGCCAGCAAATCCTCAAAGGTTTCGGGGCGCTTGCTGACATCCCGCAGCAAAGCCGATGGATGATAAATTGCAGTCATCCACACTCCGCCCTTCTGAATCCATTCGCCATGCTGGCGCGTGATACGGTACTCAGAATCAATCAAACGCTTAGCCGCAATTCTGCCCAGGCATACAATAATCTTTGGCTGAATGAGTGCCACCTGATTACGCAGATAATCAATACAGGCATCCTGCTCTGTTTCCAGCGGATCACGGTTGCGGGGCGGACGGCATTTAACAATGTTGGCAATGTACGTATTTGTGCGGTCCAGATCGATAATCGCCATCATATCGTCCAGCAGCTTACCGGCAGGACCCACAAAGGGTTCACCCTGCAGATCCTCCTGCTCGCCCGGACCCTCACCAATGAACATCACATCTGCTGTGCGCTCTCCCACGCCAAAGACCACGTTGTGCCGTGTTTCACACAGGCCGCAGCGTGTGCAGCTTGCACAGGTTTTCTCAAGTGCGTTCCAATCCAACATGATTACCGGCTCCTTCTGCGGCTTTGTCTTCTCCTGCGGCGACGGTTGCGCGCCATGGAACGGCGCAGATTATTGATGATCAGATAGATCACGAAGGGCACAAAGATGATCAGAAATACGATACCAACGAATGCCAGAATGCCCTTCAGATCGGTACCTCCGCCCAATCCGCCACCCTTCAGGCGCAGATTCTGATCTGCTGTGGAACGTACGGAGGACATCGCATGCAGTTCTGTTTCCGCGATACAGGAATTCTGATACCAAATCTGCAGGGTTGCAATGGTTTCTCCCATAGCAATCGGCGCAGTCAGGCCGCCATCTTTGACCATGTATTTGTAGAGCAGATTCTTCATACGGGCCGTCTTGGGAAGAACTGCGTCCATCGCTGTGTTGCTCTGGGCAACAACCTGATTATCGCCATTTGCCACACTGAACTGATACAGGGACTGTCCATCATGGAGCAGGCGGCACATTTTGTATCCGTCAAAAGCAAAATCCAGAAGCTCCCATGCTTCTTCGTAGTTACCATAGTAGATGGGCTGCCAGCCGTTTTCCGCAAATTCACGTTCCGCACCCAAGACCACGACAACAAAGTTCATACCACCTGTCTCCGCGGTACACAGCAGATGGCCACCGTAGTTTTCACCGTAGGGCGCAAAGCCGGTGGTAACACCCTTATAGTTGTAACGGCTCAGGATATATTCTTCCATCAGGTAGTTGTTCGCCTGAAGTTTGCGTTCCTTTTCAGTCTTGTTCGTCGGTGCAATGGTATAAGCAGTGGTTGCCAGCAGCTTCTTAAACTCGTTGTTGCGGCAGGCCTTCTGATAGATCCGGACCATATCACGGGCTGTGGTCGTTGCCTCCACGGAGGAAATGCCGTGCACATTGGTAAATTTTGTATTCACACAGCCGGCATCTTTTACCCACTGGTTCATCAGCTGCACGAAGTTCTCCTGCGTGCCGCCCACATTTTCCGCGATGGTAACTGCCGCATCGTTTGCCCAGGTCATGATCATGCAGTGGAGCATATCACGCAGGGTCATCTTCTCGCCTTCCTTGAGGCCTGCATTAACACGGACTGCGCTGCCGGGGAGTGTTCTGTAGCTCATGGAATTGACGGTCAATTCCTGCTCCAGATCACCCTTTTCAATGGCAACAATTGCTGTAACCAGCTTTGCCAGCGCGCCGGGACTGACCACCAGATCCGGATTGTAGTTGTAAAGAACCGTATTGGTATTCACTTCATAGATAAACGATGCACGCGCAGTCTTCAGCATCGGGGAATTTCCACCCAGCGGCATCTGCGCATCGATGGTACGGCAGCCCTGGGAAACCGTTACGTCGCCCAGTTCTTCTGCCGTGTATTCCGGCGCTGTGGGCTGGAGGGTCTCAACCGGGTCAGTTTCTGTGGCGAAAACCGGCAGGGGCAGCAGCTGTAGCAGAAGCAGCAAACACAGCAGCAGACTCATACAGGATATTTTTTTCATAATTGTACCTCAATAAAGGATCGCCGGACTTGTCCAGCGGTGAAATTTCGTGTATAATGGTCTATATTATATCAGTGTTTCCTTTTATAGTCAATGCGGGAGGTTTAAACTTAATGGAATCTTCGCAAAAGTTCATGAAATCTTCGCAGTGGCTGCTGATTGCTCTGACATTGATTTTCACTGCTTTTATTGCAGGAGTGTTCATCGGCAGAAATTACAATCGGCAACCGGTGCAGATTCAGCCTCTGCCCGCAGTGACTTCCGTTGCCGCACCGCCCCTGACCGTCAGTACTGAGCCAACGAAACCGTCCGTTATCAATATTAACACTGCCACAGCCGAAGACCTGCAGCTGCTTCCCGGCATCGGACCTTTGCTGGCGGAGCGGATCATCGCCTACCGAGAGGAAAACGGATGCTTTGAGATTCCCGGCGAATTGATGAACGTACCGGGTATCGGAGAAAAGAAACTGGAAGAAATCTGGGACCATATCACCACAGGAGGATAAGCATATGAAAATTCTGGTTGTAGATGATGAAGCCTTGCTGGTCAAAGGCATCCGCTTCAACCTTCAGAACGAAGGATACGATGTAATCACCGGCTGCAACGGTCTGGAAGCCGTCAAACTGGTTCAGGAACAGAATCCGGACCTGGTTGTCCTCGATGTGATGATGCCGGAGATGGACGGTCTGACCGCCTGCAGCAAGATTCGGGAATTTTCCGACATTCCCATCATCATGCTCACCGCCAAAACCGATGATATGGACAAGCTGATCGGTTTTGACCATGGTGTGGACGATTACCTGACGAAACCCTTCAACATTCTGGAGCTGAAGGCCCGCATCCGTGCATTGCTGCGCCGCAGCCGCGCAGCCACGCCGCAGGAGCAGCCCTCCAATACCCTGACCATCGGCTCCATCACACTGGATCTGAATGCCCGTAATGCCTACCGCAGCGGTGTGCTGGCCGACCTGACTGCCAAGGAGTTTGACGTGATCGAGTTCCTGATGCGCAATCCCAACCATGTTTATTCCCGCGAAGCACTGCTCGACACCATCTGGGCTTACGAATACCGCAGCGATATCCGCACCGTTGACGTACACATCCGCCGCCTGCGTGAAAAGCTGGAAGAGAATTCTGCAGAACCCAAATATATTATGACGAAGTGGGGCGTTGGTTATTACTTCAAGAAATAATATCCCCGCACAGGGCAAATACAACAATTCCCAGCTTCGCTATGCCCTTGTGTATGTGGTCATCACCTTTGCGGTGCTGTTGGTTTTGAATCTGTTCTGCTCCGAGATCAGTCAGGAATTGTTTAACAAGAGCAAGGAAACATCCATGATTGAAAAATGCCAGCTGGCTGCCGATGAAATCGCAGCACTGGAAGTGATCAATCCATCTACTGTTGCAGGTGCTGTGAAGGAAATGGTCAGTTTGAAGGTTACGCGGCTGATCATCACAGACCATACCGCCCTTGTTCTTTATGACAGTCTGAACCCGGAGCCGGATTGTTACGCACTTCTTCCGGAAATTCTCTGTGCCATGGAAGGCAACGATGTCTTCTTCTCCCAGTATCATGACGGTGTCATCCAGTCCCATGCCGCAACCCCCGTGGTTTCATACAGAACCACAGTGGGCTGTGTCTACATGATGGAATACGATACGGAGCAGGGCAGTCTGATCAAGTCTCTGCAAAACACCGTGCTGCGGATTACACTGATTCTGGAAGCGGTTCTCATTCTGTTCTCCCTGATTTTCTCCAAATTCTATTCCCGCCGGATTGCGAAGATCATGACCTCCATGCGCATTATCCAGAAGGGTGATTATACGCACAAGGTAAAGCTGGGCGGCCATGATGAGCTGACTTTCCTCGGCGATGAATTCAACGACCTGACGGAGCGTCTGCAGACCTCTGAGCAGAAACGCAGCCGTTTCGTATCCGATGCTTCTCACGAGCTGAAGACACCTCTGGCTTCCATCAAGCTTCTGACCGACTCCATTTTGCAGAACGATATGGATCTTGATACCGTCCGGGAATTCGTCGGCGATATCGGTAATGAAGCGGACCGCCTGACCCGTACCACCGGAAAGCTGCTGTCCCTGACCAAGGTGGATGGACAGATTGCAGAGGACTGTGAAATCATCACCATGGCTCCCACGGTGGAGCGGGTAGTTCGTATGCTCTCCGGCATAGCCAAGCAGAACGATATTACCATCGAAACGGATTTTCAGCAGGACAGCCCCGTCCTGATTCTGGAAGATGACCTGTATCAGATCGCATTCAATCTGGTCGAAAACGGCATCAAATACAACATTGCCGGCGGCAAACTGATGGTTCGCCTGATGCGTCAGGATGATAATGCGATTCTGCAGGTCAGCGACACCGGCATGGGTATTCCGGAGGATGCTCTGTCCCATATCTTCGAGCGCTTCTACCGCGTCGACAAGGCCCGTTCCCGCGCCACCGGCGGCAGCGGTCTGGGGCTTGCCATTGTGCGCGCCATTGTGCAGCGAAACCGCGGCGAGATCACGGTAAACACCGTTCTGGATCAGGGCACCACTTTTACAGTCACCTTCCCTGTCTTTGAAACGGAGGTGGACGAAACATGAAACGAATTGTCTGTTTATTGCTGACAGTGCTGCTTCTTTCCGGCTGCCACTACAGTGAAAGCGGCGATATTCTGGCACCTGTGGAATTTTTCTATCCCCGCAACACCGATTCTTTCCTCTACGGTGCCGTCGACGGTGTCCTTGCTGCTGAGGTACGGGAGGCTTCCGGCCATGTTGGCGATCTGAATTATCTAATCACTATGTACCTGCGTGGCCCGCAGGAGGGAAATTTACGTTCCCCCTTCCCTGCCGGCTGCAGACTGGAAGATGTACGCAGCGGTGGAAATGTGTTATGCATTATCCTCAGCGGTGAATTCACTGAATTGGAAAACACCGAACTGACGCTTGCCTGCGCTGCTCTCGCCAAAACCTGTCTGCCCCTTTCCGGAATGGAACGGCTTCGTATTGATGCCGTGTCGGATAAAAAAACATTTACCATCACACTAAACGAGGATTCCCTGCTTCTGGCTGATTACAGTGCTTTTGAAGCTTCACCCGCAGAGGAATCCGAATAGGAGGAACTATGAAGTTTATTTCGTGGAACGTAAACGGACTGCGAGCCTGCATGGGTAAAGGCTGGATGGACTTCTTTCAGGATGTCGATGCAGACTTTTTCTGCCTGCAGGAAACCAAGCTGCAGGCCGGGCAGATAGAATTGGAGCTGCCCGGCTACGAGCAATACTGGAACTATGCAGAAAAGAAAGGTTATTCCGGTACTGCCATTTTTGCAAAACGGGCACCTTTGTCCGTCCGCTATGGTGTAGGTGTACCGGAACTGGACACGGAAGGCCGGCTGATCACACTGGAATACGAGGACTTTTTCCTCGTCACCTGCTATACCCCCAATGCCCAGCGGGAACTGGCCAGAATTGATCACCGTCTTACGTGGGACGATGCATTCCGTGACTATCTGTGTCAACTGGACAAAGAAAAGGTCGTTATCGTCTGCGGCGATCTGAACGTAGCCCATCAGGAGATTGACCTGAAGAATCCCAAGTCTAACCGCGGCAGCGCCGGTTTTTCCGATGAAGAGCGCGAAAGCTTCACAAAGACGCTGGATGCAGGCTTTACGGATTCCTTCCGCCGTCTGAACCCCGATGCCACCGGCTGTTACACCTGGTGGAGCTATATGTTCAAAGCCCGCGAAAAGAACGCAGGCTGGCGCATCGACTATTTCCTGGTGTCCAACCGCGCAGCGGAAAAGATTACCGCCGCACCCATTTATGCGGACATTCTCGGCTCTGACCACTGCCCTGTCGGACTGGAACTGGATATCTGAAAATGAGGACGGCAAAAAGCCGTCCTCATTCTTGTAATATAATGCCCACCTCGTCGTCACACACTTCCAATACCGCATTTTCCAGCATATCCAGATGTTCAAAGGGTTCTTCCTCCGAAACCGGTATGAACGTTTCTTCCGGTTCTTCAGCAGCCACCGGTTCCGGTTCTGCCATAATTTCTTCCTGCACAGGCAATTCCGGTTCTGGTGCAGGTTCTTCGTGTTCCGGGGCAGGTTCCTCCGGTTTCCAGTCCTTTTCAACCAGCTGGAATGCCAGTTTCCCTTCCCCCAGCCGTTTCAGCGGAACCTTCTTGTCCATGCCGAATTTTCCCTCCACCGGAATGCAGATTCCCAAATCCTCCCGTTTGTCTCCCGCGACTGCATGGATACGGTACATCCCCTCATCCGGCAGGGTACACCGGCAATGGAAACAGTGATATAGTCCCTGCTTCTGCGTCCGTACCGTGCCGACGGTTTTTCCCTGATACTGAATTTCATAAGCGTCTGCCATAAAAAATCACCCCTTACTGCACATTCTATGCAGCAAGGGGCTTATTCTTTCCGGTTAAGTGGGACGGTTTCCCAGGCCAAAGCTGACTGCAATGGCATCATCCACCAGCAACATCTGCTGGTCATCCAGATGGCCCATATGCTCCCTCAGGCGCTTTTTATCTATGGTGCGGATTTGCTCCAGCAGAATTACCGAATCCTTGCTTAAGCCTACACTGCCGCCTGCGATATTGATATGTGTCGGAAGCCGGGCCTTTCCTGTCTGGCTGGTGATCGCAGCGGCAATGACCGTGGGAGAATGGCGGTTGCCCGTGTCATTCTGTACGATCAAAACAGGCCTTGTTCCCCCCTGCTCGCTGCCCACCACGGGAGAAAGATCGGCATAGAAGATATCTCCCCTTTTTACTGATGCGTCCATGTGCTTCACACTCCGTAGCGATATGCCTGCGCTACCGGAATCATCCTTATGTAACGCAGTGTATACCTATTGTCCCACGTACCAAGGAAAATTATACGGAAGCGCATTCAAATAAGTCTATGCCAAAAAGTGTAGCATTGTTACCGCATCTGAAAGTTTTCGATCGTCATCGTCACGATTCGCCGCCCGTCGTAGAAAATCTCCGCACAAACAGGCGCATTTTCACCATCCAGCCAGATTTCCATTTGCAGGGCATCCTCTTCGTAGCTGTCATGGATGGTCAGGTGCAGCAGATTCTCTTCCTCACTCACCGCCGTCAGGTATCCGCCCAGCAGTGTCTTCATCAGGATCCACGGCCCGCTGATGGGTGTTACCTGCCCGTCCGCCAGCAGCGGAAACTGCAGCACCACATCGTCAAAGGTCAGATTTCCTTCGCCGGATGAAATATTTCCGGTGATACCCGCAATGGACTCCGGCTGCAGTACCGTAAACTGTACATCGCCCCGTCCGCCAGTCTGGCAGTTCATGGAGAATTTATGCAGTTCATCGCCGTAGTCCGCTGTGATGGTCACATCAAAACTGCAGCCAAGACATCCCAGAAGATTTGCCCGCAGTTTCATAGCCCGATCCAGCTCATCCCGTTTTCCGGTGCAGCCGGTCAGAAGCACCAATGCGATCATCACCGCTACCATTCGTTTCAATTAGATCCCGCCCTATTTCAGTAGTCGCGGCAGGACGTTCAGCATATCCGTCGGGAGCATACCGTACTGGCCGATTTCAGCAGCGCAGATATCACCTGCTGCACCATGGAGCCACGCGCCGCAGGCAGCCGCTTCCAGCGGGGCAATTCCCTGACCCAGAAGGGCTGTTATGATGCCTGCAAGCATGTCTCCGCTGCCACCAACAGCCATTCCGGGATTTCCGGTGGTGTTTATGTAAGTGGTTCCTCCGTCGGTAATCACAGTGTGATGACCTTTCAGCAGCAGAATGCAGCCCAGGTCTTTTGCCATCGCTTCTGCCGCCACAGTTCGTTCCTCCGGATTGCCACCCAGCCGCCCGAACTCCCCGGCATGGGGTGTCAGGATTGTGGGGGCTGTCCTTCCGCGCACTATATCTTTATGTGCGGCAATCAGATTTATACCGTCAGCATCCAGAACTACCGGACAGTCAGCCTGCTCCAGAATCGCTTTCACCACCTGCAGCACACCATTCGACTGGCCCAGTCCCGGACCGATCAGCACCGCATCCATCTTCGGCAGGCGCTCCAGAATTGCAGGAACAGCATCCGCACTGAGTTTTCCGTCTTCTTCCGGCAGGGAAAATACGATGGCTTCGTTCAGCTTGATCGCTTCTATGGCATAAATGCTTTCCGGAACACCTAAGAACACCAGTCCCGCGCCGCTTCGCAGCGCACCCATAGCCGCTAGATATGCCGCACCGGTATAACCCTTGGAGCCGCATAGCAGGAGGATTTTTCCAAAATCCCCCTTATGGGCATCCGCCGCGCGATCGGGCAGGATAGATAAAACCTGTTCGTGATTCAGCTGTATCATATTACAGGTCATAGAGTTCCGTGAACTTTCTGGTCAGGTAGTCGGTATAGTAGGAAGCGTCAAACTTGCCGCAGACTTCCTCGAAGAGGGCGCCGGGCTTTTTGAAGCTGGCATGGCGGTGGATCTTCTCCTTCAGCCATGCGGTAACCTTGGACAGGTCGCCCTTCGCTACGTCTGCATACACATCACCCAGTTCTTCCTCCATTTTGACGATCATCTGGGCACCGTAAGCGCTGCCGAGGGCATAGGAGGGGAAGTAACCGATCATACCGCCGGACCAGTGGGTATCCTGCAGGCAGCCCTCGGAATCGCTGGGCACATCCACGCCCAGATATTCCTTGTACAGCTTATTCCATGCGGCGGGAACATCCTTGATTTCCAAGGTGCCGCCAATCAGCTGCTTTTCCAGTTCGTAACGGATCATGATGTGATTTGCATAGGTCAGCTCGTCGGCTGCGGTGCGAATCAGGGAAGGCTGCGCCTTGTTGACTGCCTTGTAGAACATTTCCTCGTCCACGTCTGCCATCTGCTCCGGGAACAGTTCCTTGACCTTGGGGAAAATGGCATGGATGAAGGCACGGCTGCGGCCGATCAGATTCTCATAGAAACGGCTCTGGCTTTCGTGGATGCCCATGGACACGCCGCCCTGCAGCGCAGTAAAATTATAGCAGTCATCAGCACCCAGTTCGTAGAGGGCATGGCCACCCTCGTGGATGACGGAGTACATGGAGTTTGCCAGATCATTCTCGTAGTAATGGGTGGTAATACGCACATCCTTGTTGTTAAAATTGGTGGTAAAAGGATGCTCGGTTTCCGCGATACCGCAGTAATTGCGGTCAAGACCCATGACCTCCATCAGATAATCGGAGAATTTGCGCTGCTGCTCCACGGGATAATGACGGTACAGGAAGCTGTCATCGATCTGAGGAACTGCCTGAATCTTTGCGATCAGAGGAACCAGCGCTTCTCGCAGCTTGCCAAAGAATGCGTCCAGTGTCACGGTATTCATACCCTCTTCGTACTCATTCAGAAGGGCATCATAGGGCTGCATGTCGGGGTTATAATAGCCTGCGAACTTGCGGTTGAAAAACACGATTCTTTCCAGATACGGTGCGAAGGCATCGAAGTCATTTTCGTTCTTAGCTTTTTCCCAAGCGGCCTGCGCATCATTGAGCAATACGGTGTATTCGATGCTCTCCTCAGCGGGAATTTTTCTGGTCTGGTCATAAGATTTGCGCATTACCTCCACCTGACGCTTCTGCACTTCGTCCAGTTCCTCCAGATGGGCTTCCAGATAGGAAAGCATTTCTCCCACCTTAGGATCCGTTTCCAGATTGTAGGTAATTTCGGACAATGTTGCCATGGTTCTGCCGCGGCCTTCCCAGGTACCCTTGGGGGCGGCGGTAGAGGCATCGAGGTACACAACACCGATGGCATGGTTGTAGGCAGCCATAGTTTGCTGGTGCTTGTTCAGATCTTCCAGTGCCTGATTCACGGATTCATAGTTCATAAGTAGTCACACTCCTTGTTTTTTGATTAAAACTAGGATAGCATTCATTTACTTTTACGTCAAGCATTCGTATTTTTTGAAGATTTCCCTTGCATATTCCTGACGAATATGTTAATATAACTTCCGATATGTCAAAAGCATTGACTGGGCTGTCGGGTACTGGCAGCACGACATGAGCGAGAGCGGGATGGTGAAAGCCGCTTGCGTGCAGTACCGGGCTTTCTCCCATGAGCTGCCGCCTGAAACATCAGTAGGGCGCGCCGGATGGTTCCGTTACAAACTGCGAGCGTAGAAGCGCTTTTAAGCTGCACCGTGTATGCGGTGAATTGCGGGTGGTACCGCGGAAGGAATGCCTTTCGTCCCGATTTGTGGGATGATGGGCTTTTTTATTTTGTAATAAAGCCTTTTAGGAGGAAAGATAACAATGAAAGAACAATTAGAGCTGATCAAGCAGAACGCTCTGGCTGCCCTGGAAGCAGCACAGACTCCTGCTGATCTGGAAGACCTGCGCGTCAAAGTGCTGGGCAAGAAGGGTGAGCTGACCGCCGTTCTGAAGATGATGGGCAAACTGAGCCCCGAAGAGCGCCCCGTCATGGGTCAGATGGCCAATGCCGTCCGCGCTGAGATCGAGGAAAAGCTGGAGCAGTGCAAGGCTTCCATCGGTGCCAAGGTGCTGGAAGCAAAGCTGGCTGCCGAAGCCATCGACGTGACCATTCCCGGTGAGACCGTGGAACTGGGTCACCAGCATCCCATGAACATGGTGCTGCAGGAAATCAAGGATATCTTCGTAGGCATGGGCTACACCGTCGTGGACGGCCCCGAAGTAGAATTTGCTGACTACAACTTCACCCGCCTGAATATCGAAGAAGGCCATCCCTCCCGCGATCGCAGCGATACCTTCTACTTCAACGACGAGGACTCCGTCCTGCTGCGTACCCAGACTTCTTCCATGCAGATCCGCTTCATGGAAAACAACAAGCCCCCTCTGTGCATGCTGGCTCCCGGCCGCGTGTTCCGTAAGGACGAAGCTGACGCTACCCACTCCCCCATGTTCCACCAGATCGAAGGTCTGGTCGTTGCCGAGAACATCACTATGGGCGACCTGAAGGGTGCGCTGATCACCATCATGAACAAGATCTACGGCCACGATGCACAGGTTCGTTTCCGTCCCCACCACTTCCCCTTCACCGAGCCCTCCTGCGAAATGGATATGCAGTGCCACAAGTGCCACGGCACCGGTGAGATTGACGGTGCCGTCTGCTCCACCTGCCACGGCGAGGGCTGGATTGAGCTGCTGGGCGCCGGTATGGTGCACCCCGACGTGCTGCGTAACTGCGGCATTGACCCCGATATTTACTCCGGTTTCGCTTTCGGCATCGGTCTGGAGCGTACCGCCATGGGCCGCCTGAAGATCACCGACCTGCGTCTGATCTTCGACAACGACGTGCGGTTCCTGAATCAGTTCTAAGGAGGGATTATTCATGAAACTCAACAGAAATTGGATCAATGAGGAATTCGTGGATCTGTCCCACGTATCCGACAAAGAATATGTCGAAACCCTGACCGTCTTCGGTCAGAAGGTTGAAACCTACGAGCGCATGGATGCCGAGATCAAGAATGTCAAGGTCGGCAAGGTCGTTTCCATGGTTCGTCATCCCAACTCCGACCACATGTTCATCTGTCAGGTGGACGTGGGCGGTGAAGAGCCGGTGCAGATCGTTACCGGCGCACAGAACGTCAATGAAGGCGATCTGGTTCCCGCAGCTCTGTACAACAGCTGGCTCCCCGGCGGTGTGCATATCACCAAGGGCAAGCTGCGCGGTGAAAAGTCCAACGGCATGCTCTGCTCCTTCGTGGAGCTGGGCCTGACCCAGAATGACCTGCCCGGCGCTTACGAGGACGGTATCTGGATTCTGAACGACGAAGACTGCAAGGTCGGCGATGACATCAACACCGTCATCGGCAATGATGACACCGTGGTCGAGTTCGAAATCACCAACAACCGTCCCGACTGCTACTCCATCATCGGCCTCGCCCGCGAGTCCGCTGCCGCTTTCGGTAAGGAAATGAAGCACCATGAGCCCGTTGTCCACGGCTCCGATGCCGGCAACATCTTCGAGCAGCTGGATGTGGAGGTTCCCGCAGAGAACCTGTGCAACCGCTACTCTGCAAGAATGGTTGCCAACGTCAAGATTGGCCCCTCCCCCAAGTGGCTGCGCCACCGTCTGCGCGCCAATGGTGTCCGCCCCATCAACAACATCGTTGACATCACCAACTATGTCATGCTGGAGTATGGCCAGCCCATGCACGCATTTGACTACCGCTATATCACTTCCGGCAAGATCGTGGTCCGCGAAGCCGTGGAGGGCGAAACCCTGACCACCCTGGACGGCACTGTCCGTAACCTGAAGCCCGGCATGCTGGTCATCGCTGACGATACCCGCGCCATCGGCCTTGCAGGTATCATGGGCGGCGAAAATTCCGAAATCATGGAAGATACCACCACTGTGGTCTTCGAATCTGCCAACTTCAACGGCACCTCCATCCGTCAGACTGCTCTGGCTCTGGGCATGCGTACCGAAGCTTCCGGCAAGTTCGAGAAGAATCTGGATCCCATGATGACTGTTCCCGCTGTGCAGCGCGCCTGCGAGCTGGTTGAGATGCTGGAGGCCGGTGACGTGCTGGACGGCATCATCGACATCATCAACTACGTTCCCCAGCCCAAAACTCTGCCTCTGGAGCCTGAGAAGGTCAACCGTTTGCTGGGCACCAACATCTCCAAGGAGCAGATGGTGGAATACCTGCGTCTGCTGGAAGTGCCGGTTGAAGGCGACACCATTCTGGTTCCCTCCTTCCGTCCCGACCTGAACCTGATGGCTGACATTGCTGAGGAAGTGGGCCGTTCCTACGGTTACAACGAGATCCCCACCACCGCATTCAAGACCTCCACCCAGGGCGGCTACTCCGACTTCATGAAGCTGGAGACCAAGGCAGGTCATGTCTGCCGCAGCCTGGGCTACAGTGAGATCATCACCTATTCCTTTGTTTCCCCCGCCATCTTTGATCAGATCCGCATCCCCGCTGATTCCAAGCTGCGCAATACCCTGCGCATCCAGAATCCTCTGGGTGAAGATACTTCCATCATGCGTACCATCGCACTGCCCTCCATGCTGGAGATTCTGAGCCGTAACAATGCCTACCACAACAAGGCTGCCAAGCTCTATGAGCTGGCTAAGATCTACCTGCCCGTTGAAGGTCAGGCACTGCCCGAAGAGCCCAAGATGCTGGTTCTGGGCACCTACGGTGCAGGCGAGACCTTCTTCACCCTGAAGGGCGAACTGGAAGCAATTCTGAAGGGTCTGCGCATCAAGAAGGCAAGCTACACCGCAGTCAAGGACAACCCCTCCTATCACCCCGGCCGCTGCGCCAAGGTCACCATTGAAGGCATCGATGTGGGCTTCATCGGTCAGGTTCATCCTCTGGTCTGTAAGAACTACGGCATTGATGCCGAGGTCTACTGCGCTGAAATCAATTTCAACCAGCTCTTCGATATGCAGCTGCCTGAACCCACCTACACCCCCCTGCCCAAGTATCCCAGTGTCTGGCGCGATCTGGCTGTGGTCTGCGACGAAGCTATGACCGTTGCAGAGGTTGAAGATGTTATGACTGTTGCCGCCGGCAAGCTGCTGCGCAGCATCCGCCTGTTCGACATCTACCGCGGTACCGGCATTGCCGAGGGCAAGAAGAGTGTTGCCTTCTCTCTGGAACTGCGCGCTGACGACCGCACCCTGACCGACACCGACTCCGAAGGCGTTGTGACCAAGGTTCTGAATGCTCTGAAGGACAAGCTGGGTGTTACCCTGCGCTAAAAGTGTATCTTAAGGAAAAATTTACTTTTTCCGCTCTTTACACTGTGCATAATTTGGGATATAATAACCCTAATACAAGGAATTGAGGAGGTCGAACCCATGACAGAGAGCACCATCAAGTTTACTGTCCCCAGCGATGACAAGGAAAATATGCGCCGGATCCTGCGTGGTGTATTCGATGCTCTGAATGAAAAAGGCTATAATCCCATCAATCAGATCGTCGGCTACCTGATCACAGAAGATCCCACCTATATCACCAACTACAACAATGCCCGCAGCATGATCTGTAAGCTGGATCGGGATGAATTGATGCAGCAGCTGGTGCGCGACTATCTCGACATCAGAGGATAACCCCAGCCAAGAGGCTTTTGCCACGGCAAAAGCCTCTTGTTATGTTCTTTGACAATTTCATACTCCCCCTCCGTCTTACAAAATCCACCCTATTTTCCGAAAATTATTGACAAAAACAGGAAAAATCATTGGACTTTCGGCTCTGTCTGAAAATTCCAGTTGACTTATTTGTAACAATGTGTTACAATTTCATTACAATTTCTTTGGAGGTTTCCCCATGGCTGAAGAAAATGCAGTTCTGATGTACAAAGGTCGTCCTCTCATGCGTAAGGACAACATCATTTATTATGGTTCCATGGCTGACTCCCATATCGTGATGCTCCAGATCCTCGAGACCAAGCAGGTCAACGGTCAGGATGTCGCATCCCGGGTTTCCGTTCAGCTTCAGCTCACCGATCCCAATGCCAGAAGCCGGGACCGGATTGTTAAGAAGAGCGAAAAAGATGGCCTCTACACCGCTTTGGATTTTGGCTGTGTATGGCTGGAAAGAGCTCTGGCAGGCAAATAATTCTTTTTGTTCCGTAAGACGGAGGGTAATGTATGAAAATTAGAAATAGAATTGTCAGTTTCATTCTAGCAATGGTGCTGCTGGCCGGTTCCATTCCCACGAATGTTTTCGCTGCAGGCGACATCATGTACGGTATCGGCTTTATTACCGGTTCCAGTGTGCGTCTGCGCAGCGAAGCAAACACCGATTCTAATATTGTTGACACCACCAACCAGGGCGAAGTCGTTGTTGTCGTCAGCAAGCACGACGAATGGTATAAGGTCATTTATGATCTGAAGGAAGGCTATATCCACAGTGATTACGTGGATGCCGCCAAGGCCGAAAACGCCGAGCTGGGCTACGGCAAGATCAATGGCAATGACGTGAATCTGCGCTCCGGTGCCGGCACCTCCTACTCCAAGGTTGTGACAGGCGACAAGGGTGATAAGGTTTACATTGTCGGCATTTCCGATGGTTGGTATAAGGTCATTTTCAAGAATAAGGTCTGCTACATCCGCAGTGATTTCGTAGACCTGACCGAAATTCCTTACGAAAACAAGGCTTCCTCCAACTCCCCCAAGTTTTTCCGCGGTGGCAAGTCCACCGGCACTGAGGTCAGCGCCAGTGCGCTGGGCGGCTCTGCAAACAATACTTCCAGCAATCCCGCCTCCAATTCCACCGCATCTTCAAATTCCAACAGCACAACTTCTTCCACCAGCACCGCTTCCAATGGCGTGATGTACGGCATCGGTTTTGTGACCGGCTCCGGCCTGCGTCTGCGCAACAGCGCGGATTCCTCTGCCAAGACCATCGATACTGCTTCCAAGAATGAAGTCGTCGTGGTTGTCAGCAAGCATGGTGACTGGTACAAGGTCATCTATGACCTGCAGGAAGGCTACATGCACGGTGACTATCTGAACGTCTCCAAGACCGAGAATGCAGAGCTTGGCTATGGCAAGATTACCGCCAGCACTGTCAACATCCGTTCCGGCGCAGGTGCTTCCTACGGCAAGGTCGATCAGGCTAAGCGCGGTGAAAAGGTATACATCATCGGCCTCAACAGCGGCTGGTACAAGGTTATTTATGAAAACAGCATCGGCTATATCCGCAGCGACTACGTGGAGCTGACCGAAGCCCCCTATGAGAACAAGGCTTCTTCCAAGTCTCCCAAGTTCTTCCGCGGCGGCAAGTCCACCGGTGTCACTCCCAGTGCCGGCGCGCTGAACGGCACCTCCTCTTCTGCCTCCAGCAGCTCTTCCAGCACTTCCTCTTCTTCCGGTACCGCTTCCGGCAACAAGATCGTCGCTAAGGCAAAGCAGTACCTGGGTGTTCCCTACAAGTGGGGCGGCACGACTCCCAGCGGCTTCGACTGCTCCGGTTTCGTCTACTATGTGCTTCGTTCTCAGGGCATCGAGGTCAGCAGAACCCAGACTGCCATGTACGCACAGGGCACTCCCGTTTCCAAATCCAATCTGCAGCCCGGTGACGTAGTGTTCTTCCAGAATACATACAAGTCCGGCCTGTCTCACGTTGGCATCTACGTTGGCGGTGGACAGTTCATCCATGCCCCCAGCTCCGGTAAGGTGGTTTCCTACGCAAACCTCTACACCGACTACTACATCGCCCACTACTACGGCGCTGTCCGCTACACCAAGTAAACATAGCAAAGAGCCTGTACCAGTTTGGTACAGGCTCTTTTTATATCAGATCGTACGCAATTCTCGGTGTGCCGTCCTCCACATAAATAATGCCCCGACGGCTGAAACCATACTTTTCAGCAAGGTGCCGCATGGGTTTATTGTCCGCATGGGTATCCACACGGATATGATTGCATTGACTGCGGCAGAATTCCAGTGCCGCCGCAAAGACACCACTGCCGGTGGATGCAATCCTGTGAATCGTTCCGTAGGGCGTATCGGAGCGCCAGTTACCATCCTCCATATAGCTGTAGGTCGGGTCTTCTCCCAGTGCAAACATAAAAACACCGCAAATTTGATCTTCCGTCACAGCCACATACAGCCGCTCCAGACGGATGTCTGTTTCCAGCAGTTCTCTGCGGGGATATCCGTCATTCCACTGTGTGGGATTTCCGTTTTCACACATAAACTGCCGCGCCGCAGCATAAATCGCTTCAATTTTCTCAAGATCCGCCGGCATCGCCCTGCGGATTTTCATTTTTTCCATATCCGTCACCTCTTTTTGTCCATTATAGCCGCACTTTGCAATTTTGCAAGTCATTTCATAAAGGATTCAAAGCCGTGCATACTATGAAAAAATGCAAAGAAGGTGTAATTTTGGCGATTAATAAACGTGGAAAACAGAGTTTTGTGCTGCCGCAGCTTCCGGTGATTCAGTGCTGGGCCAGCATTGCCGGCAAAAAGGAATCGGAAGGCCCGCTGGCACATACCTTTGACGTTACCTCTCAGGATACACGCTTCGGTCAAAAGACCTGGGAGCAAGCGGAAAAGCGAATGCAGCAGATGGCCCTCGAAAAACTGGCTGAAAAGGCAGGTATGAACAAGCGGGATTTCGAATTGGTGCTGTCCGGTGATCTGTTGAATCAATGCATCGGTTCTTCCTTCAGTCTGCGCAATACTGGTATCCCCCATCTGGGTCTGTACGGTGCTTGCTCAACCATGGCAGAAAGTCTTCTGATTGCTTCCATGGTCGTCGGCGGCGGTTTTGCGGATAAGGTAGCTGCCATGACCTCCTCGCACTTTGCTTCCTCTGAGCGGCAGTATCGCTTCCCGCTGGGTTATGGAGGACAGCGTACACCCACCGCCCAGTGGACTGTCACCGGGGCAGGTGCGGCACTGGTCTGTTCTTCGGGCACAGGCCCGCGAATCGAGTGCTGTACCATCGGTACTGTCAAGGATTTAGGTGTCAAAGATGCCAACAATATGGGTGCCGGCATGGCACCTGCTGCTTTTGAAACGATCCGCGCCCACATGGAAGATCTGGGGCGGACACCGCAGGACTTTGATCTGATCGTCACCGGCGATCTGGGCCAGTTGGGCAAGGAACTGCTGCTGGAACTGGGCAAACGAAATCATCTGCCTTTGGGTGGCAAGCTGACCGACTGCGGTACACTGGTATTTGATAACACGGTGCAGGATGTCCATTCCGGCGGCTCCGGCTGCGGCTGCAGCGCCATCACACTGTGCGGCGAGCTGCTGAACAAACTAAACGACGGCAAACTGAAGCGTATCCTTTTCTGCGGCACCGGTGCCCTGCTCTCCCCCACTTCCACCCAGCAGGGGCTGCCCATTCCCGGTGTCTGCCATGCCGTTTCCATCATCACAGGGAGGGACTGATATGGATTATATCAAAGCATTTCTGGTCGGCGGAGCCTTCTGCCTGATCGGCCAGATCCTGATCGACAAAACCAAATTGACCCCTGCACGAATTCTGGTCAGCTATGTGGTCATCGGTGTATTCTTAGGCGCTGTGGGTGTTTATGAGCCGCTGGCAGAGTTTGCAGGGGCCGGCGCAACCGTACCCTTGACAGGTTTCGGATATAACCTTGCCAAAGGTGTGAAGGAAGCCATACAGGAAGACGGTTTCCTCGGTATTTTCACCGGCGGATTGAAGGCCTGCGCCGGCGGCATCGTCGCAGCCATCACTGCAGGCCTGCTGGTAAGCCTGATTTTCAAGCCAAAGGATAAAAGCTGAAATTCCGGTTACACTATGGGGGCGGCAGTGCCGTAAGTACAAATATTCGGAGGATTTATCATGAATAACCAGAACAAGAATCAGAACAACAATCAGAACCGTAACCAGAACAACAGCCAGAATCAGAATAACAACCAGAACAATCAGAACCAGAACAACCGCTGACGCAAAAACCGGCATCCAAACGGATGCCGGTTTTTTCATACTTTTACAAATCGATTCAGCCGGAAGAAGTACAGCATGGACGCTTTGACCGGTTTCATGTAAATCCGGGCCATGGCATCGGCATAGGTCTGTACCTGCAAACGGTATCGCTCCACCAGATCCGGAATGGTTTCCTCGGTCACATAGTCGGTCTTGAAGTCAAGAACCGTGATTCCATCATCTTCGATCATGGCGCAGTCTACCACACCTTGCAGCAGCACCTGTTCCCCATTCAGACCGTCACCGTACCGGCTTCCATCGTCGAGAATGGAAAACTTGAATTCGCGCACATAGGGTGTACCTTCCCGCAGCTTGCGTCCCACGGGTGTTGCAAAGAATGCCGCAATCCGCCTGCGGTCTGCCATGGATGCAGCCTCTTCTGTAACAAACCGCTGCTCCACCAGCCGCCTGATTTCCGCATTCACACTTGCTTCATCCGTGCAGTTTTCATATCGAATGTACTGCATCACCGCATGGATGGCGCTGCCGTAGGTTTTACCTTGGATTTCCGCACCTAAGAATGCCGGTTTACGCCACTTTCTTTGAATCACGCGGGATTCATCCGTATTCTCTGCCGCTTCCTGATCCTTGACGCGACCCTTTCTCTGGGTGGCCGTCATTTTAGACGGCGCCATGGTCGCGGCTGTATGCCCATAGCGGAATTCCAGAGCCTGCTGCAGCCGATGGATGGTTTCCTCCGGAAGCTTTTTTTCTTCAACCACCGTTTCCACTGCTTTTTCTGCAGCAGCCACTGCTTTTACAACCTCAATCCGCCATGGAATCTCAGACACCCGCGTCTGTGCAGGTTTTCCGCCCAGTGCATGGAGGGCACCGGCTTCCGTCCGCTGCAGGGCGCTGAGCAGCACCCATTCACCGGGACAAACCGCATCCCGCGTCAATTGCTCCGCGCCGCCGATATCGTAACGCAATGCCAGATCCTGCAAATCACTTTGCAGATTCCGCGCCGCATAGGTCATGATCAAACGATCCTTCGGACGGGTCATCGCCACATACAGCACACGCATTTCTTCAGACAGGCTTTCCGCCGCGGTTTTCGCAACGATCGCCCGCTTGGAAATGGCAGGATACCGGATGCGGTTGGCCGTATCTGCCACGGACAGGCCCAGTCCCAGTTCCTTATCGCATAATACCTGCGCCCGCAGGCTTTCACGGTTGAATTCCCGGCCAAGGCCGCAGAGGAACACCACAGGGAATTCCAGACCCTTGGACTTGTGGATACTCATGACGGTCACGCAGCCGCAGGCAGCTTCCGCCGTGGTCATCAAGCCCTTTTCCTCCAGTGCATCCAGATGCTCCAGGAACTGACCCAGTTCCCGTCGGGATGTGGCTTCAAAATCCGCAGCCAGCTGATAAAAGGCCTGCAGATTGGCAGCCTTGCCCTCGCCGCCGTCCATGGCGGCATAGATGCTGTCCATACGGGTCATGGAAAAGATCTTCTCAACCAGCTGGGCAATGGTATTCATTCTGGCTTCCCGGCGCAGTACGGCAAGTGTTTCGAGAAACGCTGCTGACTTGGGATGATCATCGGCGCACAGCGCATCATAAATGCTGCAGCGTTTATTCTTAGCACGAAATGCAGCAAGGTCGTCCGCCGTAAAGGAAAAGAGCGGGCTTGCCAGTGCGGCCAGCAGCGGAATATCCTGCTGGGGATTGGCAATCGTCTGCAGGAGTGCCCGCAGCACGGCGATTTCCTGTGTCTGCAGCAGGTCACTGCCGCCACCGGTGCTGCAGCGAATGCCGTAGCTTTCCAGCGCCCGCTGGAAGTGGCCGCCCACGCTGCCGGGGGAACGGAGCAGAATCACAATATCCTCTTCCCGAATGGGACGAAGCTGGTCTCCATCACGGACAAAATGTTCGCCGTCCAACAGCTCCCGAATTCGCTGTGCCACAAAACCGGATTCTTCCTCGTAAGTATCCTCCTGCACATCAATACCGTACAGTTCGATGGCTGCATCAGGCAGCGGAATATGAGGAACACCTTCGCGCAGCATTTCATCCGCACCGTACACAATGCCACCCACCTGCGGACTCATGCAGTCGGAGAACACATCGTTGACTGCGCTGATAACTTCCCCGCCGGAACGGAAATTGGCATTGAGCATGATTTTTCTGCCCGCACCGGGCTGTGCTTCTGCTGCATGGACGTAATCGTGATACTTTTTCAGGAAAATACCGGGATCCGCTAAGCGGAACTGATAGATGGACTGCTTCACGTCACCAACCATAAAGCAATTCTGCCGCTGCGCAGTCAGCGCCATAAAGATGGCATCCTGCACACCGTTGGAGTCCTGATATTCGTCCACCATGATCTCACGGAACCGCCGGGCGATTTCCCGCGATGCCGCCGTCGGACCGCTGCGGGAGGTTCCCAGCAGCAAATCCAAGGTTTTGTGCTCCAGATCGCTGAAATCCACACAGCGGCGGCTGCGCTTGGCACGGTCGTAATCCGCACCGAACTGCCGTACCAGCGCAATAAGCCCTCTTGCGCCCGCTGCCGACTGAGAAAGATCCGCAAGCACCTGATTCGAATCATCTGAAAACGTGCGCAGCCGCTTTTCCAGACCCTTTTTACAGGCAGTGCGGCATGCTTTGATCCGCTCTGCCAAATCCGCGTCGATGCCCTTTCTGGGGAAAGTCAGGCGACCGTAATCGATGTTTTTTCTTGCAATGATCTCATCCCATGTGGTGGAAGCGCGCAGATGCGCCAGCTGATGGAATGTATCACGGAGCACCACCGCAGGCTTCTGCATACCATCCGCCGCTTCTGCCAGTTCCGCACACTTGCCAATTACCGCAATCTGACCATCCAGATAGGAGAATAGGTCGTCCATCAGGAATTTGCCCCACAGGGTCTGGGAAGCTTCCGTAACATCCTCCACATCCGCAGCTTTCACACAGCCATCCAGCCATTGCTCCGGATTCAAGTGGCAGCGGGCACTGTCATATACCTTCAGAATGATTTCCGACACCAGCTGATCGGTTCTTCCCAATCCCTGTGTGTCCACAAAGGCCCAGAAGTCGCTGTCCTCCCCTGCCGATTCATAAGCCCGATCCAGCAGTTCTGACAGCACCGTTTCCCGAAGCTCCCGACACTCATTTTCATCCGCCACACGGAAATCCGCCGACAATTCCAGCTTGTAGGCAAATTCACGCAGCAAATCACCGCAGAATCCGTGGACAGTGGAGATTTTCGTCAGGAAAAGCCGCTGCATCTGCTGCTGCAAGTGACGGTTCTCCGGCTGGGCAGCAATGGCCTCTGTCAGCTTGGCTGCAATCTTGCCGCGCAGCTCCGATGCAGCCGCTTTGGTATAGGTAATGATCAGGAAATCGTCCAGATTGGCAGGTGCCACCGGATCGTTCAGATATTTCAGAAGCCGGTCTACCAGCACCTTTGTTTTGCCGGAGCCAGCCGCCGCGGACACAAGCAGCCTGCCGCCACGGTCTTCCACCGCCTGACGCTGCTGGGGAGTCAGCTTTTCAGCCATTCCTTGTCCATCTCCTTTCCGATTTCCTCCCAGAACCGCTGCGCGGTCATGGTTTTATAATTTCTGCGCCCTTCCACTTCTGCCTCATGACAAACTGCGCCATAGGGACAGAAGGTACAAGCCGAGTGACTGGTGCCGCGGGTATAGGGATTTGCTTCCACATTACCGGACACGATCTCGTCCACCATCTTACCAAGCAGCTGCTGCATATATGCTTTCAGCAGCTTCAGCTGCTCCCGATTGGCCAGATCGCCACTCATGGTACCATCGCTTTTCACCGTGTAGCTCAGCCGTTTTGGATGTTCTCCCGGCTCCATAGCCTGCAGGATTTCCTCATCCTGCAAAAGCAGTCCCTTGCGCTTCAGCTCTTTCAGCCGCTGCTTTTCCAGTTCTTCTGCGCTCATACGGCCATCCGTGGTCATGTAAGGTGCGCGGGCCGGGAAATACTGCACACCGGCAGGAACCGGCCGGTCACCGACCACATCTCCTCCGCACTCCTGCAACGCAAACAGATACAGCAGCAGCTGCAAACCGACTCCGTTGAATACATCGCAGTAGTCGAAGTCTTTCTTACCCGTCTTATAGTCCACAACGCGGTAATAATCGTTGCCGTTTTGATTCCATGTATCCACACGGTCCACAAAGCCGCGCAGAATCGCATTCATGGTCTTTCCGTTGATCGCAATAGGCGGCAAACCACCGGCATTGCCGAAATTCACTTCAAAATCCGCAGGCTGGAATTTGGACTGCTGCAGTTCCTCCCAGAGTTCACGCACTACGAATTGCAGCTCCTGACCGTTCCGGCGGAACAGGTAGGCCATGCGTTCCGAATCCAGCTGGGAGAAATGCTCCGCAGCATATGCATCGGAATAGGAACGCGCGATCTCCATGGTTTTCTCCAGAGAAACCGCAGGGAAGCCACCCAGTTCCAGCACCTTGCGCGCCGTCTGTTCCAGCACCGCATGGACATAGGTACCAAATTCTGCCGGATCTACCGTAGCTTCCTTCCGTTCCTTCGCACGAAGGCCATATTTCAGGAAGTAAGACAGACGGCACTCCGCCTGCCGGTCGATCTGGGATGCGGACAGCTGCAACTGCTTGCCATAGAGCTTTTCAATCTGTCGGCGCTGTACCTTTCCAAGCGCGTAATTCTTCCGGCCACTGACATCCAGAAAGCTTTCCGTGATACCCAGCTGCGCAGCGGCTTCATGGTCATTCCATGCGGCCAGATACGCACCGGCCTCATAAGCGTCTGTCAGCGCAGGACCAAGCAGCGGTTGTACCGCTTGCTCGCCACCGGCCAGTTCTGCAAGGCGGCGGCAGACAAAGGAGGGCTGCGCACCGGAGGAATAGACTGACACTGTCTCCATGGCACCGCAGAAGGTGCCGTAAATCTCCGCGAATTCCGCCTGAATGCCCTCCATGGCACCACCGGTCAGGGGAACACCCAGATTACGCAGGCTCACG
This sequence comes from Faecousia sp., assembly GCA_045120675.1. Lineage (GTDB taxonomy): Bacteria > Bacillota > Clostridia > Oscillospirales > Oscillospiraceae > Faecousia. The sequence continues at coordinate 61,982 of JBGVFB010000052.1, forward strand.
CGATCCTGATCCGTCAGCACACCGGAAGAGCCGGTATAACTGGGCAGATTGCCTTCCTGCGCGCCCAGAATGATCAAATGCTTCTGCCGGTGCAGGCGCATGGCACTGACCGGACCGCACTGCACTGCGTCCAGTACCGGAGGAATCGTGCCCACCTGATACTGGCTCAGAAGCAGCTGGAAGAGTCTTGTAAAGCTTTCCGTATCCCAGCGGGTCTGGCCCAGCACATCATGAAGCTGCTCCAGCGCACTGAGCAGAATCTCCCAGAGCTGATTGAGGATCTGGGCGCTGCGGTTATCACCCGCTTCGTCCATTTCGTTGGCCAATTGTTCCAGACGTTCTTCCAGCTTGAGCTGCTGCAGGAAATCATACAGCGCCAATACCTGCTGCGCCACATTTTCCGCACTGCGGAAATCATTCTGCAGCTTTACCAGCGGTGTAATGGCAGCTTCACGGGCAGCATTGATCTGATCCAGCCGTGCTTTGGATGCTTCATCGAAAACAGCACTGAGCCCATCGGGATGGGCTGCCCAGTTTTCCAGCCAGCGTTTACCCCGGATACCCCACACAATGGCATAGTTTTCCACCAGATCGCAAATATCCGGCTCCACCGGTGACAATACTGCTCTGAGGTATCGCAGGACATTTCGCTGCTCAAAGCCGCTGAGCGCCGCATCCATCGCAGAAAGTACCGTGGAAATTACGCTTTTGCTTAAAATGTCTTCCGTTCCCGCCAGATACAGCGGAATACCGCAGCGGTGGAATGCCAGATTCACCAGCGGCTCATAGGTGCCGATGTCTGCGCAGACCACTGTAATATCCCGATAACGGCAGCCGCCGGCCACCAGTTCCTGAATTTGCTCTGCGGCAGCAAGGCACTCCTGATAGGGTGTATCCGCCCGCAGAACCTGCAGCCCTTCGCAGCTTCCGGCAGAAATATGACCTTGGAACAAGGACTTCCGCAGGTGTGCAAGGGGACGTTCCTTCGCATCAACCCGAATGATTTCCACTTCCTGACCGGCCCGCCGTGCCAAATTGTACAGCTGCGATGCCGTATCGCCCGCTTTTTCGAAAGCCAGCAGCTTGGAGGAAGTCTGATCGCAGTTCATGGCGATGGTCACATCCGGCGCATACTGGATCAGATATTCCAGAATTGCCATGTGCTGACGGGTAAAGTCCGGAAATCCGTCTATGTAAAATACGTGATTTTCCGCAAAATCTCCCTGCTTCATCTGCTCTAACAGCAGGGTCTCCTGATCGCGGGGATCCCGCTTGCCATGGCGGCACACACCATCATAAGACTCGAGAATCAGCGCCAGTTCATGGAGCTTTTCCGCCAGCGCACCCTCGGTCTTCCCGGCTGCGTCTTCCAGATCCTGCGAGGAAATGCAGCAGCGCTTGAATTCGTCCACCGCATCGATCATCCCGCTCAAAAATTCAGGTTTCGTTTCCACGGATGCGTAGGCTTTCAATTCACTGTGCAGCCGCTTCACCGCTGCCGCCATAGCCACCACGCGGCCGCCGGCATCCAGGGATTCCTCCGCTGCGCATCCCTGTTCGTCCGCCACACGGCGGGCAAGGCGTGTAAAGGACAGCCCCTCCGCAAAACGGCTGGCCGTATCACCCGCCCACAGGCAGAGCTGCCGCTCCATCTCATGGCTGATCAGTTCCGGAACCATCAGAATCCGGTTTTCTTTTTCACTTCTTACATCGTTTCCGATACGGCGCAGTATTTCATCCCGATTCGCCGTCCAGTCGGTACCCAGCAGCAGATGCAGCACAGCGTCACCGCCTTTCTTTTTTCTACATGATACCACAACTGCGTCCCAAATTATAGTGGGAATTAGCCCTTATGCAGGAAATTCTCCAGCCTGCCCAACGCGTCCAGCAGGAAAAAGCGTACTTCGTAGGGTTCTTCTCCGGTCATCGCACCGGTCAAAGCATCAGAAAAGCCGGCACAATGGGCGGATGCTTCAAATTCTTCCACCGTTGCACCGACACAAAGGGTCGGAAATACCACACACCACCAGTTTTTTCCTGTTCCCGGTCCGATCGTGATACGAAGCGATTCATAAATACCTGCGGGCAGCGTAAAGGTATCATAATAGCGCGTTGCAAATTCTTCCGTCTGCAAGCTGACCGCTGCCACATCACTGCAGCCGGCAGAGCGCAGCACATGATTGGCCAACGCTTCGATTTTAGGAAGCTGCTGCTGTAAGTATGCCTTCGCCTGCTCCATGTCTGCAACATTTTCTAAGTTTGCCTGCAGGCTTTTTACCACCGCATCCTTGACCCGCAGTTTCAGCGCCTGATCTTCGTCTGAGTTCGACGCACCAACCACATGCAGACGAATCAATTCCTTTTGCAGGGTTTGCTTATCTTTTACCAGCATAATCGTCCATACAGTCACCGCAGCCAGCAGGCAGATTCCCATCCGTTTCAGGTTTTTTCCCATAAAAAACACCGTCCATACTGAAATACTTCCAGTATGGACGGCAATCGGAAAAATTATACAGGTTTGCAGATAAAAACGTCGGGGAAATTAGACTTGAGCATATTGCAGATGACTGCTGCAACCTCAAATTCGGACACGATGCCGAAAACCGCAGAACCGGAGCCGGTCATCTGATAGGTCGCCGCACCGTACTGATGCATCAAAGACTTGATGTAATTCAGTTCCAGATGCTCTTCGGTCACCACAGGGTCGAAAACATTGTACACATTCTTGGCAACCGTCTCCAGGTCGCCTGCCAGCAGCGCGCTTTCCATGGCCTGATTGTCTGGATGTTTCGGAATAGATACTGTGTCAATCTTTTTGTACAGTTCCGGTGTGGAAACGGAGAAGTCAGGCTTGCAGATGACAAAAATGCAGTCGGGCATATCGGGGAGCTTCCGCAGGCGCTCGCCGCGTCCTTCCACCATGGCAGTGCCGCAAACCACACAGAAAGGCACGTCACTGCCCACCTGTGCGCCCAGTTCAGCCAGTGCCAGAATGGACAGCGGATTTCCGTAATGGTCATTCAGTGCGCGCAGAACAGCTGCTGCATCGGCGCTGCCGCCGCCCATACCGGCCTGAGAGGGGATGCGCTTGGTGATACGGATTTCCAGGCCGTTGGGATCCTTCTTGACGGTATCCAGATACAGCTTCGCGGCCTTCCATGCCAGATTGGTTTCGTCCGTGGGAATGCCGGGCTTGTCGCACTTCAGCACCCAGGGCTTACCGGTACCCACATCAATTTCGATATCATCACGGACGGAGACAGTCTGCATGACACTTTTTAAGTCATGATAACCGTCTTCACGCTTACCCAGCACGTCCAATGTCAAATTCAGTTTGGCAAATGCGCCTTCGTAGAGTGTTGTCATTTCAAATCTTCCTTTTCTTTTTTTGCATATTATAGCCTACTGCCGTTCATTTTGCAATCGCTATCTGAAGCATTTGAATATTTCTTTGTGAATTGGGGAACATATCTCTATCCAAAGTCAGAACGGAGGTTAACAAATGGATTCTTTGGCGCTGATTCTTTCCATCATCGGCTGTCTAAACTGGGGCCTGGTCGGTATTTTCCAGTTTGATCTTGTAGCATGGCTCTTTGGAGGGCAGGGTTCCCTGTTCAGCCGCATCGTGTATACGGTTGTAGGTCTGGCAGGTCTGTGGTGTGTATCCTTCCTGTTTCGCCGGCGGGCCATTATCGAAGGTGAATAAAAAGGAACCCCCCGGCCTAGCCGGGGGTTCTGCTTGTGCGGGCATAGCCCTTGTTTACTAGCCGCGCTTAAAGAGCGCATGTACGGTCTGGCACACGCGAAGAACTGTTACTTGCTACCCGTAAACGGGTCTACATCTTCCATCGTAAGCTGACCGTTGAGTTGATCCTCTTTTAATTGGTTCGCTATGTATTCTTTTATCTTCTGCGTATTCTTACCTGTCGTGTCTACATAGTAGCCACGACACCAGAATTCTCTGCTCCTATACTGGAACCGTGCACTCCCCCACCGCTCATATATCATTAGGCTGCTCTTCCCCTTGAGGTATCCCATTACACTCGATACACTCATTTTCGGTGGTATCTCTAATAGCATATGAATATGATCCGGGCATACATATGCTTCGATTATGTTTATCCCTTTCCATTTGCATAACTCTCGTAGTATCGCTCCTATTTCCAGTGCCTTTTCGTTATAAAATACTTTCCTGCGATACTTCGGCGCAAATACCACATGATATTTGCAATTCCATTTCGTGTGTGATAAACTATGTGTGTCATTCATTTTGTTTGACCTCCTTTTGGTGTTTCCTCGCAGTTGCCAGACCGCAAGGTTATTTTACACCAAAAGGAGTTTTTTTGTCGTGCCTTATAGCCACAGGCTTTTTTGAACTCCCCGGCCTAGCCGGGGGTTTTCGGTTATACAAAAAACGTGCCGGAGTACTGCTCCGGCACGTATCTATTTATTCAGCTTCTTTTGCGTACTTCAGGCAGATCCAGCCGTCTTCCAGCTTGCCCCAGGGGACATCGTTCTTGTACTCGATTTCATAGACCCAAACTCTGTCGTTCTTCATGCACTGGCGCACACGGTCATATTCCGCATCGGGACCGGAACGGACATTGACATAGTTGGAGGTGACGATCCATTCCTTGGGAGGCTCCGTGGGAGGGGGATCCGTGGGCACTTCACCGGGCTGGATATCAATACCGGGGAACAGGCAAATCACGGGATACTCCACAGAAACATTACCACAGGAAATGGTAATCACAGCTTCACCTTCAGCCAGAGCTGTGATGCAGCCCTCGCTGTCGACGGTCGCAATCAGTTCATCAGAAGAAGTAAAGGTCAGTTCGTCCGTCGTATTCTCGGGCATGACCTTGACATTGATCAGCCACTTCTGCTCATACTCAGTCAGAAGAACGTCGGGCTCTTCCAGCAGCAGTTCGTCACAGGGATAGGTGGGCTCTGCAGTCTCAACAGGTGCCGGTTCGGTGGTCTCGACCACGCTCACCGTGGGAGGAACTGTTGCCTCGGGCTTGTTGAACTCAGGGAGCACGTGCTGGGTCAGAATATAACCGGTTACACCGAGCAGTGCCAGAATCACAATTACCAGCAGAATGTTCAAGATCGTATTGGCTCTCTTGTTCTGCTTATCCTCGGCAAAGATATCCTCATCCTGCGGGATGGGATACTCCTCTTCCACCTTTTTGGCGGGCTTGCTCTTCTTAACGGGTGCAGCTTCATAATGCAGGTTGCCCTCTGTGCGCTTCTTCACATTGGATTTGGAGAAGCGTCCACCACGGACTCTCTCATGGGTTGCTTCCTGCACATCATCCATCAGAAATACATCTTCAGCGGTCTTTCCGGATGCTGCACGGATATGGCCGCAAATGGGACACTGTTCTGCAGTGTCCGGATAACGGGTACCGCAAACATCGCAAATAATCTTGCTCATGACTTACCTCCTGTCGAATCGTATAAGATACCATTCTCAAGTGACATTATATCACCAATTAACAGAGAAAACAACTACAAAAAAGTTGCAATTTTGATACAGAATATACCAGTTATAAAAAAGCATCCCCTTCCATCAGGAAAGGGATGCTTCCATCATTTTGTTGTTATTTCTGGCCGTAGTAGGCATTCTTGCCATGCTTGCGCAGATAATGCTTATTAAGAAGCTCACTCTGCATGGTTTCCTTACCGGGCTTTATTGCCTCGGTGTGGAAGGCCATGAAGGCCAGTTCTTCCAGAACCACCGCATTGTGGACCGCGTTGTGCGGATCGGTTCCCCAAGTGAACGGTCCGTGGCTGTGAACCAAAACGGCAGGAATATCATCAGCAGACTTCTCTTGGAAAGTCTCGATGATCACATTGCCGGTTTCATGCTCATAGCGGCCTGCGATTTCTTCAGGGGTCATCTTGCGGGTGCAGGGAATCTCACCGTAGAAATAGTCGCCGTGGGTAGTGCCGTAGGCGGGAATACCGCGTCCTGCCTGCGCCCAGCTGGTTGCCCAGCGGGAATGGGTGTGGACAATGCCTCCAATATTAGGAAAAGCATTGTACAGCGCCACATGGGTGTCTGTATCGGAAGAGGGCTTCCATTTTCCCTCCACCTTTTCACCGGTAACAAGGGACACGACCACCATATCTTCAGGGGTCATGGTGTCATACTCAACGCCCGAGGGCTTGATGACCATCAGACCCTTTTCCCGGTCAACACCGGATACATTGCCCCATGTGAAGGTCACAAGGCCGTATTTCGGCAGTTCCAGATTGGCTTTGCAGACCAGTTCTTTTAAGTTTTCAAGCATCGTTTACTCCTTACAAATGGCAGATTCGATTTTTGCACGCAGAAAACGGGATGCGGCGGCGGTCTCCCGCTCATAATCTCTTCCCTGCTGGAACCAGAATTCGCCGGTAAAATGCCGGACTCCCAATTCCCACAAAAGCTTGATGCAAGCTTCATATTCCGTATGACCTGTGCCAAAATCCATATCCCGATAGATGCCGGGTCTGGTTTCCTTCAGATGAGCAGCGAAAATGTGACCGCTGCCCCTGCGGATATCTTCCAGCAGGTCAGTGCCGTACAGAACGCTGGCATTCTTCAGGTTACCGATGTCGGGATAAACACCAAGATACGGAGAATTCACCCGATCGACCCAGTGCATGGATTTTGTGACTGTGTCCATAAAGGCAGTTTCCATGGTTTCAAAGCCCAGAATCACACCATGCTTTGCGGCATACTCCACACCTTTGTTGAGATTTTCTCCAAACCAGGCTACCGTATCAGCATCGGATTCTTCGTAATACACATCGTAACCAGCCAGCTGAATGATGCGCACACCGATATCTGTTGCGAGATTCACAGCTTCTTCCATGATCTGAAGACTTCTCTTGCGAATCTCAGGATCATGGGAGCCAAAGGGATACTTCCGGTGGCCGCTCAGGCACATGGTTTTAATCGGAACACCGACCGTTGCACTTAACTGGCGCAGGTTTCTTCTCTGCTGCGCATCCCACTGCAGACGGGAAAGACGGTAGTCGGATTCGTCAACGCTGATTTCCAGCGTGTCAAATCCGGATGCAGCGGTACATTCCAGCATTTTCTCCCAGCTAAGGCCTGTGGGCATAGCCTTTTCGTACAGGCCGAGACTGTATGCAGCCATGTCACTCCCCCCTGCTCTGGTCGATCAAAGACTGCATGGAATCCCAAACGCTGTCCAGCGCCTGAATCACCTGCAGGAACATCTGATACTTGCGGTCATAGATCGCCTTCTTCTCCGGATTCGGCAGCACAGCAGGCGCAATGCGGCACATATGGGCAGCCGCATCCTGAATGGTTTCAAAAGCACCGGTGGCAACCGCACCCAGAACCGCGCAGCCCAAGTTGCCGGTTTCATTGACTTCCACCACTTCCACGGGAAGGCCGGTTGTATCCGCCAGCATCTGAACCCAGACGGCGCTTCTTGCCATACCGCCGGCAAGGCGGATGGACTGGGTGGGAGTTGCCTTGTTCTTCAGAAGCTTATCCAGATGGTAGCGGTGGGAGAAGGTGATTCCCTCATATACGCTTCGTGCCATATGGGCGCGGGTGTGGTAGTTATTCAGACCCACGAAGCTGCCCTTGGCATTGGGATGCACATTGCTTGCCAGAAGGTACGGCAGGAATACGGGACAAAATTCCTCCGCGGGAATTTCCTCCACCCAGCGATTCAGCTGGTTGTACAGTTCCTTGCCCTTCAGATCCGGCAGCAGGTTGTTGATAAACCATGCGTTATTGCCGGCGCTGGTGGGACTGCATTCTTCCACCAGATAATAAGGCTTAATGCAGAAATAGGAGTTCATCAGCACGCTGCCATCGGTGACAGGTGCCTTGCTGATATATTCGTTGATGCTCCATGTACCGGCGATCATGCAGATATGCTCTTCATCCACAACATTGACCGCAACGGCACAGGCATCGATATCGAAGGCGCCGCCCGCAACAGGTGTACCAACCTTCAGACCGGTAGCCTTAGCAGCTTCCTCCGTGATGGTACCGCAAAGATCCGTTGCCTGTACCAGAGGGGGCAGTTTGTCCATGCAACCTAACAGGCCGAAGCATTCCAGCAGTTCCGCACTATAGCTTCCCTTGCGCAGGTCCACAAAGTTGGCGCCGGAATAGTCGGACATCTCGCCGCAAGCGCGGCCGGTCAGGCGGAAGCGGACGTAGTCCTTGCACTCAAAAATCCACTGCGTCTTATCGATACATTCCGGTTCATGATCCCGCAGCCATGCCAGCAGAGAAACCGGCTGGCACGCCATAATATGCTGGCAGGAGATGGCAAAAACCCGCTCCTCTGTGCCATCCTGCTGCCACTTCTTGGGGTATTCCCAAGCACGGTTATCGGTGGAAATGATGCCGTACCGGACCGGGCGGTTATCCTTGCCCCACAGGTACAGACCTTTGCCATGGCCGCAGACAGCCACACAGGCGATATCAGCCGCGTCAATACCACTCTTTTCAATGACACCGCGAATGCAGGCGCAGTTTGCATCCCACATCTCGTCCATATCCCGCTCCGTAAAGCCGGGGAACGGGGTGATCATCTTGGTATCGACACTGACAGTGGCGATTTCTTCACCGGCAGCACTGAAAATGGACGCTTTCGTCGTTGTGCCGCCGTTATCAAGACCAAGATAGTATGTCATAGTCATCCATCCTTTCAGATGTTTTGCTTATTCGCCCAGGTATGCACCCTGACGGCGCAGCTCGTTACGCAGCTCCTGCACATCGATGGTGGCGGGAGTCTTGCCGGTCTTCACAGCCTGTGCGGCAGCAATGCCGGCAGCCTGACCGAATGCGATGCAGCAGGGAATCATACGGACGGTAGAAGAACCAACCTCATCAGCGGAAACACTGCGGCCGGCAACCAGAAGATTCTCAACCTTCTTGGGGACCATGATACCATAAGGTACACCATAGAAGGGGCCATTCTCCAGAACGAAGTAGTCACCACCGTTATCGCCCTTGTGGTGGGTATCCATAGAGGTTGCAAAGACAGCGATGGTATCTTCAGGCACTTCGCAGGCCAGAACATTTTCCTTGCGCAGGACCTTCATTCCGTCGATGTGACGGGTCTCGCGCAGACCGATGGTATTGGCCGTGCCCATGAAAATGCAGTTTTCGAAACCGGGTGCGTACTTCTTCAGGAATGCCAGAACCTTATGCACCTGCTCCAGACCAACAAGCTCTGCCTTGGTCAGGTCTTCGGGCTTGGTGCCATCGATATTCAGGATTCTGGTAACGTTCAGACGGAACTCACCCTTGACAGGGCTTTCAAACAGGCAGACCTCGCAGCGGGGCACATCCCACTCGTCCTGATGCTCCTTGATCAGCCAGCTGAAGGGGCCGTAGAAAGGCATGATGGGATGCTCCTTGGCATTCTCTGCCATATAGGCATCCAGCTTTTCGGTGTCCACATTGCAGACGCGGAAGAACAAGGTTGCGGGCTGGATATCGCCTTCGCCGTTGCCCATCCAGCAGGGTGCGCCTGCATAAGCAGCCACGTCAGCGTCACCGGTGCAGTCGATAAACTGCTTTGCCTTGATAACGGACAGGCCTGCCTTGTTGTTGATGACGATGCCGTCGATGCGCTCGCCATCCATGATGACATCGGTAAAGACAGTGTGCAGCATGATCTCGACACCGGCTTCCAGCAGCATACGGGTACCGACCAGCTTGTAAGCTTCGTGATCGAAGGGACCAACGTGGTTGTGGCCCATGAAATAGTAACCGGAGTAGGAGGTTCTGGGGCCGATATCCTTGGGATGGATGGCGCCGCCGATCTCCATCATCCGCTGGACCATCTCTTCAAACATACCAACAATGATCTGCTTATCACCGGGGATATTAAAGCTGGTCATGAAAGGACCAACCAGACCGTTGGTGGCCATGCCGCCGACACTGCCGTGCTGCTCAATAACCAGCGTCTTCATACCCATGCGGGCAGCTGCAACTGCAGCTGCAATACCGGCAGAACCGGCACCTGCAACAACAACGTCAACTTCAGCACTGATCGGCAATTCTTTACGATAGGAAATCATAATATACCCTCCTGAATAAATCATTGAATTCACACTTGACAACGGAGCCATTCCGTGTTAATGCTAATGTATCATAATCATATTTCAATCAGGAATCACTTTGTGACTTGAAAACTCTTCGTTTTGTGACATCTTTCGACGGAGGTATCCTATGGGAAACAGACTGGAAGAAAATAAGCAGCAATACATTCGGGAGTACTATCTTCCCGAGCATAGTACCCTGCCCGGTATTGAAAAATACACCGATATCTGCGGCTGGACAGACTACTATCTGAACGGAAATGTGCTGTTTTCCCGCCGCCGTGTGTTCTATGATCTCGCCACCTTTCCGGACAAGCTGCACAAGCACGGCTTCTACGAAATCGTCATATTCCTCGGCGGTACCGTTTCCTATGTTTCCGGCAGTGAGATTTTCACGCCCCATTACGGTGATATCATGATCTTCCCGCCGGATTGCGAACACACTGCCCGCAGCAGCAAAACCGGCATTTATGACCGTGTTGTTTTGTTCATTGAGAAAGACTGGTTCATCCATGAAGCCGGCGGATATATTCCGGAACTTTTTTGCAGGAAATCTGCCTGCTGCTACATGATCAACCGGGAACAATCCGGTAAGTTCATGGATCTTTTAACCAGACTTGAACAATGTGTCACCGTGGAAGCCGAGGATTCCATGATGCTCTCCTCCGGTTATCTTTCCATGCTGCTGACTATGCTGAGCCGCTATGCTGTGCCAAACTACAACAGCATTTTCCAGATTCCCCAGAAGCTCATGGAAATCAAAGCCTATATCGATGCGAATTTCCAGACCATTCCCTCGGTGGATGAGCTGTCATCCCAGTTCTATTACAGCCGGGAGCATATCTCCCGCCTGTTCCGTGAATATTACAAAATATCCCCCTCCTCGTATCTGCGCAGCAAGAAGGTAGAACATGCCAGACAATCTCTGGATTTGAATTGCAGCGTCCGTTATGCCTTTGATGTCTCCGGATTCGGGAGCTATTCCGCCTTTGTGAAGGCATTTGAGGAGTTCACCGGAACCACACCGGGCAAGTATCGCAGCGCGCCAAACAAGCCGCGTAGTCGTGTCAGCAAGGATCTTTAAACAGGTAATCATTAGGAAATTGTTAATATAACTACAAAAGAGTTGCTTTTTTTGCGATTTTAGTATATGATAGTTTGATAAAAGGAGGCGATTTCATTGTCTGAGCTTAAACTCGTTTCTCCCCTTCTGGACGGCTTCGTCATGGGCGATGCCATCAGTGACCACGATGGTGTGCGCTGCTGTCCAGCTATGCGTGAGAATTCCGATGAAAAATACATCGTCAAGGTCATTTCCGTACCTGCTTCCCAGCGGCAGCTGGATGCGCTGCTGCTGACCGGTGCATACAAGGATTCCTCAGCCGCTGCGGAGTATTTCAAGACTCTCGCCGATGATACGGTCAAGGAAGCAAGACTTCTGCAGCAGCTGGCAAAGCTGGAGGGTTTCCTGTCCTATGAAGGCTGGCAGATCGTGCCTATGGACGGCAACGACCTGGGATTTGACATCTACCTGCTGGGTACTTACAAGAAATCTCTGGACAGATTCCTGCGCCGCAATGCCATGACGCACCTGAGTGCTGTTAATCTGGGCATTGACCTGTGTGCCGCACTTTCTCTGTGCCGCCGCGCCGGTTTCATCTACACAGATTTGAAGCCGTCCAACATTTTCCTTTCCGGTCAGTGGGAATACCGCATCGGTGATCTGGGTTTTACCAAGCTGAGTGCTATGAAGTACACGACCCTGCCCACCAAGTACATCAGCCGCTATACTCCCCCCGAACTGCATGATGCCTTCGCAACGCTGAACCCCACGGTGGACACCTATGCCGTCGGCATGATCCTTTACCAGATCTACAACAACGGCGAGATTCCCTTCGCCACCAAGGCCCCGCTGAAATATCTGCCCACACCGCTGAACGCGGACTATGAAATGGCAGAAATCATCCAGAAGGCCTGCGATCCCAATCCCCGTAAGCGTTACCAGACTCCCGTTGAAATGGGTCAGGCACTGGTCAGCTATATGCAGCGCAACAGTGTCAACGATATCCCCATCGTACCTCCCACCGTAGAGTCTGTCATGGCTGCATCCGCAGCCGCAGCTGCGCCGGAAGCACCGACCGCTGAACCTGTCGCTGCGAAAGAACCCATCCCTGCAGAAGCCGCTGAACCCACGCCTGAACAGCAGCCGGAAGAGCTTCGCTTCATGGAAGAGCTTGTTTCCGACGAAACTGCTCCCGATGCGGATGCGGGTGACGATCTTGTCAGCGCACAGATGAGCGATGAGGTCGACATGATGCTGGCACAGGCCGATGATCTGATCTTCCATCAGCCGGACATCACCACGGAACCCGAAGAACCGGAAGAACCCGAAGAACCGGAAGTATCCGAAGAAGTGCCTGAGGAAGAAGTGCCTGAAGAAGCGTTCCCGGACGTATCTTTTGAAGAAGCTATGGAAGCGGTCGAATCGGAGATTGCAGATGCAGCAGCTGTCGAAGCTGCCGAAGAATCCGTTTCCGATGACATCGCAGAGAACGGCGAAGATATCGAAGCAGACGAAACTGACGATTTCACCGAAGAAACCGAAACTGAAGAAGATGATGACGCTTTCTTACTTTCCCTCTCTGACATTGAGATGGAACAGGAGCAGGAAGATGATGATCTGGACTTCGGTCTTTCCTCGGAGCCTGTCGTACCCGTTTTGACACTGGATCCTGCGGATGATTTCTTTGCAGATACCAAGCCCCCCAGAAAGAAGCGTGGCTGGATCGTCCTTGTGGTTCTGCTGCTGATTTTCGGCCTGCTGTGCGGCGGCGGATTCTATTACTACACCAATCATTATCAGCTGCTGATCGACAATATGACGATTGACGGCTTTGAGGACACTCTGACCATCAGCCTGACCACCGATGCCGATGAAACACTGCTGAACGTGGTCTGCACCGATGCCTACGGCAACAAGCAGGAGCAGATCCCCTCCGGCGGCAAGGTTGTCTTTAGTGGTCTGACCCCCGATACCATGTACAAGATCGTTGTGGAAACCGATGATTTCCACAAGGTGATTGGTTCCTCCTCCGGTAGTTATACCACTGTCGAGGAAACAAATATCCTGGATTTCACCGCAAAGGCCGGTTTGGAAAACGGTTCCGTCATTCTGAACTTCACCGTTGAAGGCCCGGAAGCACAGGACTGGAATGTGGAATACACCGCGGAAGGCGAAGAAACAAAGATCGCTTCCTTTACCGGACATACCGCAACCATCAACGAACTGACTGTCGGCAAGAATTACACCTTCACGCTGCTTCCCCCTGCTTCCACAGAGCTGTATCTGCTGGGCAATACGACTGTGGAGTTCGAGGCAACCAATATTGTCGTTGCGAAGGACCTGACCATTGTTTCCTGCAACGATGGTGTGCTGACCGCGCAGTGGTCTGCACCGGAAGCGAGCGTCAATCAGGCATGGACTGTTCGCTGCTACTCTGAAAATGGTTACAATGAAACCATCACCGTAACTGAGACTGGCGCACACTTCACCAACATCAGTACCGACGCATCTTATACGGTGGAAGTCACCGCAGTTGGCATGAGCCAGAATGCACGCGCTTTCGTCACCGCCAATCCCGCCACCGTCACGGACGTGCAGGTTAGCTACACGGAAGGCACCGGACTGACCGTCAACTGGAAATCTGAGCAGTCCCCCGAAGGCGGCTGGCTGGTCATGTTCCGTGTGGATGGCAGTGATACCACCGAGATGGCCGAATGCACCGGTAACTCTGCAGTGGTAAAGTACGTAATTCCCAATGCCACCTATGACTTTGAAATCAAGGCAGCAGATGCTTCCACTGTGTTTGGCGGCACCGCTCACTTTGACGGAATCGAAGCAACCACCTTCAACAAGTACAGTCTGTCCGCAAAATTCATCGAATCCAGCCTGTGCCGCACCCCTGATAAGGAAGGCTGGACCCATGAAGACGTGGAAAAATCCGATTACACCACCTCTTTTGCAGGCGGCGAATCGGCATCTCTGGTGCTCTACACCAGTTCCCGCTTCTATCTGAAGGATGTGGATACCGCGGTGACCTTCGTGATCCGTAACGAAGACGGCCGGGTTCTTCCCACCCTGACCCGTACCATCACCAAGCCCTGGAAGAGCCTGTGGCCCGGAATTGGAAAGTACTGCTATCTGGATGTTCCTGTGCTTCCCACTGTTGACGGAAAGTACAAGCTGGAAGTCTATTTTGATGGCGCAACCGTTCTGACCAAGGACTTCTCCATCATCACCACCAACGGTTAAAACTGAAACCGCCGTACAAAACGTACGGCGGTTTCTTTTTTACTTCTGATAAACGATCTTGCCATCGACGATGGTCGTGCAGGACTGCGCCCCAAGGGTGGTCAAGGGATTGGCCGTCCAGATGACAACATCGCCATCCTTACCGGCTTCCAGACTGCCCACACGGTCACCAATACCGGTCTGCACAGCCGGATTGATGGTGATTGCTCTCCATGCAGCTTCCTCGCTCAGGCCTGCATTGGCCGCCAGACCTGCGCACATGGGCAGATACTGCAGCGGGATCACAGGCGCATCAGTGATAATACTGATGGGAACACCCGCTTCATGGAGTACCGCAGGTGTGGTAAAGCTCTTGTTCTGCAATTCAATCTTGGTCTTGCTTCCGAGAGAAGGGCCAACGAAGGCGCTGTAGCCTTCCTGTGCCAGTTCATCGGCGATCAGCGCGCCGTCCGTGCAGTGATCCAATGTCAGCTTGACACCGAATTCCTTCGCAATGCGGATGGAAGTCAGGATATCATCCGCACGGTGGGCATGTGCCTTCAGGGGAATCTCGCCGCGCATGACCGGCAGCATGGCTTCCAGCTTCATGTCGAAGGCAGGATTCTTACCGGCATCCTTGTCGTTCATGTAGTTTCTGGCCTTGAACAGCAGTTCCCGCAGCAGCGCCGCAGTCGCCATTCTGGTGGAAGGACTCTTCTTCATGCCCTGGCCGTAGCAGCGCTTGGGATTCTCACCGAAGGCGCACTTCATAGCCAGCGGGTTCTTGATGATCATATTATCCACGCGCTTGCCGGACAGCTTGATGGCGACGAACGTGCCACCAACCACATTGGCACTGCCGGGACCGGTGCAGGCAGAAGTAACACCGCCTGCCAAAGCAAGGCCAAAGGCTTCGTCCATGGGATTGATGGAATCAATGGCCCGCAGATGAGGGGTCAGGGGTTCTACGATCTCATTATAGTCGTGGCCTTCCCAGCCCATGCCTTCGTTGTCCAGGCCGATGTGGCAATGGGCATCCACGCAGCCAGGGGTGACCAGTCTGCCTTCCGCATCGATGACGGTGCAGCCTTCGGGTGCTTCCAGCTCCTTGCCGACGGCGGCGATCTTGCCGTCATTACCAATCAGGACGCAACCGTTTTCAATATCTTCACCCACCATGGGCTTGATATAACCGTTTTTGATCAGGATCATTGTATTTTCCTCCTTACTCCGTCAGTGCAGCCAGTTCTGCAGCAACCGCGCTTTCACAGCTTCTCATGGCAAGGATGGTCTTGTCCAGAATCTCATCCAGCGACCAGCCCAGACGTTCCGCGCCTTCCTTGATGGTATCGCGGGAACAGCCTGCGGCAAACTTCTTGTCCTTGAACTTCTTTTTCAGGCTGGAAAGCTCCATGTCCATAACGCTCTTGCTGGGGCGCATACGGGCTGCCGCACCGATCAGACCGGTCAATTCATCCACCGCGAACAGGACCTTTTCCATTTGGTGCACAGGCTCCACATCGGATGTCATGCCGTAGGCATGGGAGCAAATGGCATGAACCATAGCCTCCTCCGCACCGATCTCAGCCAGCAGTTCCGGTGCCTTCAGGCAGTGTTCCTCGGGATACTTCTCGAAGTCCACGTCGTGCAGCAAACCGCACAAACCCCAGAAATCCACTTCACTGCCGTAGCCCAGTTCCTGCGCAAAATAGCGCATAACGCCCTCCACAGTCAGGCCGTGGAGAATATGGAACGGTTCCTCATTATACTTTTGCAGCAAGGCCAGTGCCTGCTCTCTTGTAATTGCGCTCATAATTACCTCCGCTTTGTAAAAATCCTCTCTATTGTACGCAAGATGCGGACATTTGTCAATATGTCAAAAATGATGGAGAATCAGGTCGTACGCAAACTGAAGTCCCGCATGCAAACTGCTTGCTTCCACATATTCCTCACGGGTATGGGCACCATTGCCTCGGTAGCAGCCAAGGCTCAGAGACGGAATGCCCATGGACAGAGGAATATTGCAGTCGGTGGAGCCGCTGCGGCAGGTAATTCCATGGCCATAGCGCCGCTGGGCCGCTTCTTCTGCCCGCCGGATCATCGCTTCCATTTTCTTTTCATCCACCGGTGCCGCACAGGGGCGATCTCCAACCAGCGTCACGGTCACCGAAATACCCATATTTCTGAAAGATTCCACAATTCTATCCAGCTCAGCCTGCATAATCGTCAGCGCTTCCCGCTCATCAGAACGGAACTCGTAAAGCATTTCAGCATGCTGCGCAATGGTATTGACAGAAGTACCGCCGGAGATGGTACCCACATTGTAGGTCGTTCTTCCGATGGACGGCACTTCAATGGCATAGAGCTGATCGATCATAGAAGCTAAGACCGCAATGGCATTCCGGTTTCCGAAATTGGCATAGGAATGGCCACCCTCCGTATCGATTTCGATGCGGTAGCGCTTGGAGCCCACCGCGCGGTTGACGCAGCTGTGTGTTCTGCCGTCCAGCGTCACAAATTCCCGGACGCGGCTGCCGAAGTCCGCCATGATCTTACGGCTTCCCTTCAGATTTCCCAGACCTTCCTCACCGGAGTTGATGACCAGCAGCACGCCGCAGTCTTTGGGCTGCAGCTTCATCTCGGCAATGTACTTGGCAGTCATGAGAATCGCCACCACATTGGCTGTATCATCACCAATACCGGGACAATAGATCCGATCCCCCTCCACCTTCAGGGCTAATGGTTCTGTATCCGGAAATACCACGTCACTGTGCGCCATGAACACCATCAGATTCTTATCTTCCGCGCAACCAACAGGATAGATCACATTCAGCGCTTCATCGATATAGACACCCTCTGCCCCCTGCTTCTCCAGCCATGCCTTACAAAAGGCCGCGCGTTTTTCTTCATGGTTGGACGGTGCGGGAATCTGCGCCAGTTCCAGCAGCAGTTCGTAGCCTTCCTGCCGGTGGTCCTCAATATAGTCAAGAATTTCTTTGGAAAGTTCCATATCTTTCCCCTCCTTTTTCATCAGTCTACCATGCCATACAGTCTTTTGCAACGAAAAAGCCCCCGAATCGGGGGCTTTTTGTATGTTACTCAGATCGCAGTGCGATGACAGGGTCCTTCTTCGCAGCCTTCTTGGCAGGGATAAATCCGCCGATCAGGGTCAGCACCACACTCAAGCCAATCAGAACCACCGCATTCATCATGGGCAGCTGCGCCACGATGTCGGGATTGTTGGTCAGATGGTGAATGATCATATTGCCGGGAATCAGAATCAGCAGTGTAACACCAATGCCGATCAAACCGGAGCAAAGTCCGATGATAAAGGTTTCCGCATTGAACACCTGTGTGATATTGTGCTTGGACGCACCGATGGCACGCAGCACACCGATCTCCTTGGTACGCTCCATGACGGAAATATAGGTGATAATGCCGATCATAATCGAAGAAACCACCAGCGATACCGCCACAAAGGCGATCAGCGCATAGCTGACACTGTCGATGATCGTGCGGACAGAGGACATCATGATACCTGTCACGTCGGTGTAACGGATCACCTGATCTTCCTTCTCCTGTTCTTCCATCAGATCATTGTAAGCGTCCAGAAAATCGATAAATTCTTCCTTCGCCGCAAAATCCAGCAGGTAAATTGACATAGAGATGGGCACGTCCAGATCCGCATAGCCCAGTGTCTGTAAATTTGCAGTTGCGCTGACTTCCGTTGCCTGTCCGGCCATCGCCATCATCAGTCGCTGCAGCTCCTCTTCATTCATATTGAACTGAAAAGCCGATGCCAGCATGTCGCCGTCAACCGTAAAAGAACTGCCGATCGCACCTGCTAACTTTTTACCAATAATTTGAATCTGTCGGGACAGTGCATCCTGTACAGCCGTTTTCATCATGGGGGTACTCATGGCTGCAGCTGCGCCGTTGACCACAGAGCTGCTGCAATACCGGCTGACCGCACCATCCACCTGATCCATGGTAATGGTTGCATAGAACAACTCCGTATCCACATCGGGAACTTCCTCCGGAACCGACGGTTCGGTGGTCTCCGGCAGCGTTTCCTGCGGCTGCGTTTCCTGCGGGGCTGTGGATTCCGGCTCAGTGGCGGGCTGCTCGGTTTCCGGAGGCTCCGTTGCGGACGGCTGGGTCATCTGCGGCTCCGTGGGCTGGGGCAGCACCTCCGGTGTTGTCGGTGTTCCGGCTCCTTCTGCGTCCTCAACCGGAGAAGCCGCTGACGGAATCTGTTCTGCCGCTGCAGTGGGTGAAGCCATTGCTTCTGCCACATAACCGGTGACCATGCCAACCAGAAGCGGCCGATACACCTGAACAAAACCATCTTCCGTAACGGAATACTTTTTCGCCAGCTTTCCGATCAGCTTTGATGCCTCTTCGCTGGAAAGGTAATCAGATGCCATCTGCTGTGCATCTGCCAGATACAATCTGGCCGCACCATTTGCATCGCCGTTGACTGCCACATGCTGCCGCAGCATCTGGGTTCCCAGTTCGGACAGTGTGGAAATAAAGTCCTGCTGCGCAGGTGCTGTATCCACCTTCAGGGAGCCCATGGCTTCTTTCATATATTTGCTGAGCATTGTCTTGATGGAATCCGTGGAAAGGTTCATACCGAAAGCAGAAGAAATCTTCTGTTCATCCACCGAGATCATATTCTGGAAGTCCAGTTCCGAATCCGTCTTCTCGTCAAAGCCTTTTCCGGTAAAGACGTTGATTTCCGGATGATCCAGCTGCTTTTGAACAATTTCACTCTCTTCAGCCAGATCAATCACATGTCTGGTCAGATCGGAAGTATAGGCCACACCGCTGCTGAGTGCGGTGGCACTGACACCTTCTTTCGGGCAGACAATGCCCACAATGTGCAGATCTTCCCCTTCCTCGATCCGGGCCTTCATGTAATCCTCATCGTCGGACATATCTTCCCATACCTGATACTCACTGTTCAGGCGGTACAACGCAGATACCGGCACCAGCTTGAATTCCAGCGCCATCAGTTCCTCGTAAGTCCACTGTTCGGATGCCTCTGTATATTCAAACTCCTCCCCGCTCATGACCCGGTCAATGATTTCCTCCAGCTTGTCGGGGTCTTTCAGACCCATCGTGTAGGCCATGTAATCGGTGATCTGGCTTGGATCGGACAAAACAACGACCAGCTCATTGTAGCGTTCCGGCCATCTGCCCTCCAGTACGTCATACTGAGATTCCAGGATCTGCCGGTTGTCCATCATTTCATAGAACACATCGGATGCCATATACATGGACATCATGGAATTTCCCATGATTTTATTGAACAAGGTCGCAGGATTTGCCTGCAGAATTTTCTCACTGGTATCGGCATTGAAAATGCGGGGTTTGATACCATAATGATACTTTACCGTATTGATGGTGTGATCGATCTCATGGTAGTTTTCTTCCAGATAGGCCTTGAAAGACTTCAGATCGTTGGCTCCCACCTGTGCAAACATCTGGGTAACCATCTGCTGTTCCACCAGTGTTCCCTCCTCCGCTTCGCGGGAGGCCTGAATGGAAGTGCCAAAGGCCGCCATCATGGATGTCATATCTGCTGTTTCCGTCTGAATCGTCAGCGGATAGTTGGAAAGGGTATCTGCCTGAATCTTATCGATATACTTCTGAAAACCTGTGGACAGAGACATAATCAGCGCAATGCCGATGATGCCAATGGAGCCTGCAAAGGCTGTCAGCAGCGTTCTTCCCAGCTTGGTGCGCAGGTTGTTGAAGCTGAGGGAAAGGGCCGTAAAATAAGACAT
The DNA here is from genome assembly GCA_045120675.1 of Faecousia sp. Lineage (GTDB taxonomy): Bacteria > Bacillota > Clostridia > Oscillospirales > Oscillospiraceae > Faecousia. Next base: position 82,160 of record JBGVFB010000052.1, read on the forward strand.
GGAAGCCTTACCCATATTCTTGTGCTTGGGCGGAGCCATGGCTGCAACATCGACAATGAAGGCATTGGTGTCATCAATGATTTTACCATCCTTGACACGCACAATGCGGTTTGCGTATTCCTCTGCCAGCTCCGGATTGTGGGTAACCATGACCACCAGACGGTCCTTTGCCACATCCTTCAACAGATTCATGATCTGCACGCTGGTCTCCGAGTCCAGCGCGCCGGTGGGTTCGTCCGCCAGCAGAATATCCGGATTGTTTACCAGTGCGCGGGCAATGGCCACGCGCTGCATCTGACCGCCGGACATCTGGTTGGGCCGCTTGTGCAGCTGGTTGCCCAGACCCACATCCTCCAGTGCCTTCTTGGCCCGCTTGCGGCGCTCTGCACGGGAAATGCCGGAGATGGTCAAAGCCAGTTCCACGTTTGCCAGAACACTCTGGTGCGGAATCAGGTTGTAACTCTGGAAAACGAAACCAATCGTATGATTTCGGTAAGAGTCCCAGTCCCGGTCTGTGTATTTCTTTGTAGAAATACCGTTGATAATCAGATCGCCGCTGTCATACCGGTCCAGTCCGCCAATGACATTCAGCAGAGTCGTCTTACCGCTGCCGCTGGGACCCAGAATTGCCACAAATTCATTGTCGCGCAGATTCAGGCTGACACCGTCCAGCGCTGTTTGAACCAGTTCGCCGGTAATGTATTGCTTTCGGATATCCTTGATTTGCAGCATATACTGCCACTCCCCGTTCGTTGCATTTGCAACCAGTTTAACATGCTCGTTTTAACATTGCAAGATTATATCAAGAAATGTTTCAATTAATTCATAATTGACTGAAAGACTTTCCGGATAAACCCCTTGATTTTCTCAATTTTCGCTGATATAATAAGCCCGTTGCAAATATGGAGGAGTACTCAAGTGGTCGAAGAGGCGTGACTCGAAATCTCGTAGGCCTGTTACAGGGTGCAAGGGTTCAAATCCCTTCTCCTCCGCCAAAAAGACACCATCCGACAAAGATGGTGTCTTTTTTATATCTGCATCTAGATATTTACCATTTTCCCCGTCTTCTCGTTGACTTTCTTTCCTGTAATATTTACAATAATAGTATGATGTGGCAGATATTACCATTGAGCATTCTTGCTCTGATTGTCTGGAGGTAGGCTTATGTTCCGAAGATTATTTGCTTTCTTGCTGTGCATTGTGATGATTACCGGTATACTGCCGGTGTCCGTCTTTGCAGAAGAACCGGTCATACCGGAAACCGGCGAAACTGAAATTCTGCCGCAGGAAACCGCTGCAGTGGAAGAGGTTCCTACGGTCACAGAGTCCGCACCCACGGAAAGTGAACCTATGCCCACGGAATCTGTGATTACGGATGATGCCATGACTTCCGTTGCAGATAAACCCGGTGCCGCTTTCTGGGCTTCGCTGGATCCCGCCGCCGAAACGGTGCTGATTCCCGACGGTGTCACTTATATTCCCGACCGGGCATTCCGGAATTTTACCAACCTGAAATCCGTCTATATTCCTGCCAGCGTTACAGAAATTGAAATTCTCTATGCCTACTATGAATCCCCCTTCTATGGCTGTTCCAGTGATGTGGTGATCTACTGCGAAGCTGCTTCCCGCCCCAGCAGCTGGAACCAGAACTGGAACAACTATAGTTCCAGCAACACGCTCACCGTCAACTACGGCTGGAGTGCGGCTGATTACAGTTTCTGGACGAATGTGGATAAATCCGCCGCAGCCATCGCGATCCCTGAGGGGGTAACGATGGTTCCGGGCAATGCTTTTTCCGGCTGCACCGGTCTGACCGAGATTTCTTTTCCCAAAACGCTGACTTCTATCGGTCAGTGGGCATTCAGCGACTGTTCTTCGCTGGAGTCCATCGCACTTCCCAATGGCATTACCAAGATCGATTTCCACGCGTTTGATGGATGTACCTCCCTGACTTCTGTTGTAATTCCCGATGGAGTCACAACCATCGATGCAGATGCATTCCTGGACTGCACCTCCCTGCGCACCGTTCACATCCCCGCCAGCGTAACAAATATCTACCAGTATGCCTTCGATAACTGCCTTGCGCTGACTGATATCTACTTTGGCCATACGGCATCCGATGATCTGTATATCGGACACGCAGCCTTTGACGCGTACAATTCCGGCTATGATTATTTCCCAGTAACGATTCACGTTCCAACCGTTCGTGATATCAATGACAGAATCGAGAATTACGATTGGAATTACCGTAATATCACATGGAAGCACACCGGTAATTTCCCCGTCAGTACCATCGCTCTGACAGAGGCAAATCATACCACCTCTATTGAAGCGGGTCTTGAGCTGAACTTCGCTGCCAGTCTGATCCCTGCCGATACCACCAGCGAACTGGTGTGGAGCGCAAGCAACGGCGGCATTGTCAAAGCATCCGATTACCGTTCCGGTACCGCCACCATCATCGGCACTGCCCCCGGTACCATGACGGTCCGCTGCGAATCCGCCGATGATGCTACCGTCTTTGCCGAGTATCCCGTACAAATTCTGCCCCCTACCGCAGAAGTGGCGGCTATCAATGTCCGCAGTGACACACCGTTCTCCAACGAAGTGGAAATCGGCACCACGGCGCAGATGATTGCGGATATCTACCCCGGTAATGCCGCTAAGCAGGAGGTTATCTGGTCCGTCAAAAACGGTACCGGTACTGCCGAGATAGATGAAAACGGCCTGCTCACCGCTCTGACCACCGGCACGGTAACCGTCTGTGCCCGTTCTACCGACGGTACTGATGTCACCGGCAGCGCAACAATCAATATTGTCCGCTATGTGGATGAATTGACGCTGCTTTTTAACGGTGACCCCAACAAGACCACGCTCGGTGTGGGTGAATCGGTCATGGTGACGCTCTCGCATGCTCCCGCGGACGCAACCGAAACGGATGTCACATGGACATTGACTGCCGGTACAGGCTCCATCAGCCAGAACAGCAACGCTTCCGATTACATTTTCATTTGCGGCAAAACTGCCGGCACTGCCACATTGACCGCCACAGCCAAGGACAGCAAGAAAGTCTCTGTAAGTATCCAGCTGAACGTTGTTGGCGAACAGGCCAGCTATGCCGTTACCGGCGGCAATATCTACTACAACACCATTACCGGTGCCATTGTGGATGCTGATGATTCTGTTACCGTTGCCAATATTCCCACCAAGATCAACGGTACCACCATCACCGCCATTGCACCCAGAGCTTTCCGGCACAACGACTGGTGGGGCGAAAATACAAAGCTGACCAGCATTAGCATCCCGAATACGGTCACTTACATCGGCGATGAAGCCTTCTATAATTGCTCTGCGCTGGCATCCCTTCATCTGGGCAATGGTGTTACCACCATCGGCAAGGAAGCATTCTACAATTGCAGATCCCTTGTCAACCTGACCATTCCCGGCAGTGTTTCGACTGTTGCATACGGTGCCTTCCACGCACTGGAATCCCTGAAGCATCTGACCATCCCCGGTGAACTGGATCTGCGCAATGCTCTGGAACCTTACCACACACTGGAATCGGTTACTTTCACAGGCAGTACAATCATCGCACAACCCATCACGGTCCATAATGATGACGGCTTTACATGGGTGGAAACAACCCACCTGCCCGGCCGCAGTGCCAAGCAGGTCGTCATCAGCGACAGCGTCACTACCCTTGAGGATTACGCATTCCGCGACTGCTCCTCCATCGAGACTCTGACCATTGGTGACAATGTAACAACCGTGGGAAGACATGTCTTTGCAGGCTGTTATTATCTTGCTGATGTAAAATTGGGCAATCGCATGCCCGAGGTTGGCTACTGCATGTTCTACAACTGTCCGAACCTGACCACTGTGACCATTCCCGACAGCGTCACATGCCTTGATACCGGTGCTTTTACTTACTGCGACAAGCTCACAGACGTTACCTTGGGCAGCAATGTCACCAAAATCATGGAATCCGTTTTCTATGGCTGTGAAAGTCTGACTCATCTCAACCTGCCCGATTCTTTAACCTATATCGGCGAAGCTGCATTCTACAATTGCAATAATCTGCAATTGTTTGATCTCAGCGCAGTTCCTGATACCATCAGCCAGCAGAATTATACTTTGACCCCGGATCTGGTGGGAATTCCCAATGTATTTTCCCGCGCTACCGGCGGAACGACCAGTCTTCGCTGGAATACCAGAGAAATTGCAGGCGAAACCGGCTATGCATGGGTTGACAGTTACTCGGATGGCCGCCGCTGCCTGTATATTCGCGACCCCGGCACAATTCAGCTGTACTGCTACGATGAATATACCGGTGCCGGTGCTTCCAAGACCATCACCTGTGAACTGGGGCTGGAAATCGAAGGTATTTTCTTTGACCATATGATTGAAAACCAGTTCCTGTATCTGACTGCCATCCGTGCCGGTGACAATAAAGAGGAAGCAGTCACCTGGAGTCTGCGGCCCGAAGATCTGGCCTACGCATCCCTCTCCAGCAATTATGGCACGTCTACATTTCTGACTGCCAAGTCCATCGATGAGCCGGTCCAGATTCAGATCACCGCAAAATCCGATGATCCCGATGAAGCGCCGGAAACCCGCACACTGTGGATTCGCCCTGCCATATCCAAAATTACAATTACCGATGCGGAGGGCAACATCATAGACAAGACCATTTCGCTGGACCTGCGGGAAGCAAATACGATCCAGTTCTGCGCTACCACATCCCCCGAACATGCACCGAAGACTGTATTCTGGTACGGCAGTGACGACAACATCGCCGAAGTGGGCTATGATGGTTTTATCCAGGCAAAGTGCATCGGTACCGTCACGGTTACCGCCGCTTCGAGCAGTGACTCCCGCAAAACCGCATCCATCAAATTGAATGTCTGCTATCTGGACACTGCCACCAAATTTACCGCAAAGACCACTGCCCCCACCACAGGCCTTGTGGACGGCGATACCGCCCAGATTCAGATCTTCGGTTCTGACAAGAATAAGCCCCTTGATCCCACGGCTTTCACCTACTCCGTTACTGAAGATCAGGAGGACATGGCCTCCGTCGCACCGGACGGCACCATCACCGCCGGCCGGCAGTCCGGCACTGTGACCATCACCGCCGCTGTCAAAAACGATCCTTGGGGCCGCAGTGTGACCGTGCAGGTTAAGATTATCCCTGCCCAAACCGCATCCATCCTGCCGATTCCCGCTGCTGAGATTCCCGGCCAGATCGTCATGATGGACGCAGCCGGTGAAATCACCGGAGATTCCGCGCAGGCCGTCAAATACCGCGTGTATCTGGACAAGACTGATGCCGCATTTTCCTTTATCATCACTCCCGCAGCCACCGATACCAACGGCAATGATATGTATCTGAGAGAGTCCAGCCTGAACTGGGCTTCCAGCGATACCCGCGTGGCGGCTGTGGAAGCCAATGCAGACGGTGTCACGGTCACCGTTCCCGCCAATACCGACGGTGCCTGCATCATCACCGCCACTTCCACCGACCTTGCCAAGGTCGAAGGTGTGCTGGAAATCTTTGTGCGGGACTATACACCCAGACTGGAAAGCTGTAATCTCACCGTCAACAGTCACCTGCTTGCAGGTGTCAGCACCGGCCTGACCCCCAGCTACGGCAATGACATTGTAGCTGTAGAGCTGACCGATTCCGATGCACCTTTTGCCGTATCGTTTGCTGACAGCCTTCTGACTGTCATACCGAAGGACGTACTCAAGAACGGTACTTACAAGCTGACGGTCAAGGTAACTTGCGAAGAATTCGGACCCTTCGAAATTCCCCTGACCGTTAAAGTCGTCAACAAGTTGCCCACCGTCACCATCAAACAGAGCGAAAAATTCAACCTGTTCTACAGCAACAGCACCGCCGACCTATTAATTACCGTTAAGGATGCAGTCATCCGGAGCGCCGCTCTGGAAATCACAGATGCATCCACCTTCCGGACAAAGAAATTTGATGCTGCATCCGGTACTATGACTGTGGAATATACCCCGGAATACATTGCCAAACCTACAGGAAAACCCGTCAGCAAGGTCAATGTACTGGTGGATCTGGTCGGCTATCGCACACCTGTCAGCAAAACTGTCAGCAAAACTGTCAGCATTGCTGCCGTAACCGCAAAACCCGCCGTCAGCCTGACTCCCGCATCCAGCATCATCAACATTGCCGCAAAGAGTGAACACAGCACGGTTATCCGCGCCTTCAATAAGACATCCAACACTTATGTGCAGATCAATCCTGCGGATGTCACCGCCCCCTTTGCAGCAGTCATGACTGACGGTGATGGTGTCAAGCTGACATTGATTGAAGCAGAGGGAAAGCCCAGCAAGGGCGGCATCGCAGCCATCGAAGTGAAGGGCACCTACTGGATGCAGCCCATCAAGCTGACCCACAAGGTCACCGTTCAGGATAAGCTCCCGATCGTGAACTTGAGCGCCGCGTCCCTCATGCTGAACCGTGTCTTTACAAAGCAGCCGGCCACCTTGGATATCTCCCTCAATCAGCAGAACATGATTATCGATACAATCGCCGTTGAACCTGCCGACAGGGCCGAAAAACTGCTGCGTGAAAGTGCAAAGATTTCCTTCACACCGGTGGGCAACACCCTCATCGCCAAGCTGGACAAGGAGAATCTGCCCGAAAACGGCAACTACTCCTTCCGTGTCATTGTCACTCTGTCTGATGGAACAAAGCTCACTCCGAAAACATTCAAGGTCAATGTAGGCAGCACTGTTCCCACTGTGAAGCTGAAAACCACCACCTTGAAACTGAACAAGTTTCTGGGTACAGAACATGCCGCAGCATGGACCGAGTTCGTCATCGGCAAAGGTGACGGCTACGAGATCGCCGGTTTCGAGAGCCGGAGCAATGGAGAAATTGCAGTGGAATATCGTGACGGTATGGCTTATGCCCGCCTGCTGCGGCTTGATGCTGCCGACAAACACACTGTGAGCCTGACTCCCATTCTTCGCCACATCGCAACCGGCGAAGAGTCCCCTCTGCCCACCGCACTCAATCTGACGGTGCAAGTGGAATCCAAAACTCCCGGTGTCAATGTCATCTCCTCGGGCAAGCTGGATGCTTCTCTGCCCGACAGTGCCATCACCTATACCGTTAAGAGCTTCACCGATGTCAACGGCACGCCTGCAACCGTGAAACTTGAGGGTCCCCATGGAAATCTCTTTGCAGCCACACTGGATGCCACCGGCAGTAGCCCCGTTGTCACCCTGAAAATGCGCAACGATATCAAGTACGACCTGAAGACTGCCTACAAGGTCGATCTGGTCTTCCCCATCTGCGGCCAGCAGGTTCGTAAGAGTGTCAGCTTCAAAATTTCCCAGAGTAATCTGAAATTTGCCGCTGTCAAGACGATGAATCTGTATCAGTTCCAGTCGCAGACTGTGACCGCCACCGTTACGGCCACAGCTCCCACCGGTGCAAAGATTGATCAGATCATCCTCAGCAACAAATCCGCCCCGCAATTCCTCCGTGCGCTGGGTAACGGCAAGATGTCAGTCACCCCCATTGGTGACGGCAGCAGCGCACTGGTCAGCTTCACGCTGGAGCATCCCGGTTATCTGACCTTCGGCAAGAGCTACAACGTTCTGCTTGATGTAATCCCTGTCACCACTGCCAATTCCGTCAAGCCTACACAGATCAAGCTCACCGTCAAATCCTGCAAATAAGCAAAAGACCACCCATACCGGATCCTGAACTGCTCCCCGTCAAGTGGACAGTGAAATAAAATAAAAATTTTCTGCACTTCCGGTAGCCTGTATGGTTACCGGAAGTTGTTTTTTAGGATACACGGCACTACAGTGCCGTGGGAACCTCAGCAAATGTCAGGACAAATTGTCCGGTCATTTTCTGAGGTTTTGTTTATGCTGCCATGAGATAACTGTAGTGCTTCTCCATCGGTGTCAGTACACCCAGATTGCGCTGTACCCGGCGGTTGTTGTAGTAGGTAATGTAGTTGTCAATCATGGAAACGAGCTCCTCACGGCTCGTAAACCGTCTGCCGTAGTATCTCTCGCGTTTCAGGATTCCCCAGAAACCCTCCATAGGGCCGTTGTCAATGCATTTGGCAACTCGGGACATACTTTGCTTCATCCTGGCTGCCTTCAACTTCTTATAGAACACTCGGTTTGTATACTGGAAACCTCTGTCACTATGGAACAAAGGATGTGCGTTTGGATTTGCTGCTATGGCGGCATCCAGAGTATCGAACACAAGAGGATTATCATTTCTATCACGGATGATATAGGACACAATTCTGCGGTCATATAGATCAAGGATTGCGCTGAGGTACACCTTGTGTACAATAGGACCTTCGTACCACTTAAACTCTGTCACATCGGTCAGCCACTTCTCATTGGGCATACTGGCATGGAACTGACGGTTTAGCCAGTTCTTTGCGATGTGCTGCGGATTGGCCGCCTGTCTGGTACAGCAGTTATTCTTGTACTTAATGGTGGACTTGATATCCAGGCTGCGGCAGATCCGCAGCACCCGTTTCTCGTTCACATTCAACTTGTGGTCATGGGCCAGATCGTCCCTGATGCGACGGTAACCCTTGTCGGGACTTTCTGTATGGATTTGCTCCATAATCTCAGCGATCTTCTCATTTTCCAGTTCTCTGTTGCACTTTCTGCCACCGAGCCAGCGATAGTAGGCCGCTCTGGACACTCCCAGTATTGTACAGGTCTGTTCTACTGGATCCCCATATGCTTCTTTGTTTTCCTTAATTGCCAAGTAGATATGAGATTGCCGAACCTGACTCAGCGTCCCCTCCTTTCGATCTCCTCCAATTTTTTTAGCAGTCGATTCTCCATTTCCAGCATCTTTAACTTGTGCTTGAGCTGTTCGATCTCGATCTGTGCCTGCTCCAACTCTGTCCGGGGTTGCTGATCCTTCTTCCGCTGGCCACGCCGGTCTTCTAGGGCTGCTTCTCCGCCTTCTATGTACTTGAGTGTCCAGCTCCGAGCCTGCTGGTAACTGACATTGTAAGAAATGGAAACCTCTCCGTAGTTCTTGCCATTGACTAAGCATGCCTTTGCAACTGCGATCCTCTCAGCTTGGGTAGTCTCTCTTCCTTTGGTCATGCAGCTTCCTCCTGTCTGTTTCTTGAAGTCTTTATGACCATTATACACCTTAATCCAATCTCTGAGTTGACGAGTTGACCGAATCTTGTATGTTTTACAAATTCCTCGAAGACTGTCTCTGCCAGACAAATAATCTTTCACTGCAGCACCCTTAAGGGCTGGAGCATATTCCCGTTTTCCCCTCCGTGGCAGAAACGCTTCGATACCTTCCGTTTCATACAGTCGAATCCAATCATTCACAGTATGGTGATTTACTGCCAGCTGTGTTGCTGCTGCACAAACGCTTGTTTCCCCCTTAATGCACGCTCGCACTATCCTTATCTTTTCTTCTGCTTTGATCTTTCTTCGCTTGGACATAAAACTACCCCCATAAAAGACAGTTTTCTTTTTCACTGTCTCTTATGGGGGTAGCATATCA
>JBGVFB010000053.1:0-15445 GCA_045120675.1 Faecousia sp.
CCCCCCCCCCCCCCCCCCCCCCCCCCCCCCCCCCCCCCCCCCCCGGGGATCTGTTAATCCAGTGGATTTACAAAGAGATTAGATGCCGCCCTTCAGCTGTGCATCCAGAGCATCGACCTGCTCCTTATAGTTGTCCCAAGTGATCTTGCCTTCCTTCAGGTTGCCGCCGAAGGTGCCAACAGGGCCCCAAACGGGATCCATCTCAGTGATCTTGGGCTGGAATGCGGACTTGCCGTTGATGGTGTCGAAGATGGCCATAGCGACTTCGGAGTTCTTGATAGCGTCCAGTTCCTGCAGAGCGGTAGCAGCGGGGATAACACCGCGCAGCTCGTAACGCAGCTGCTGGGACTCGACGGAAGCCAGAAATGCAGCGAACTGCATAGCAGCCTTCATGTGCTTGGTGGTGGGGTTAACACCAACCAACTTGGAGCCAGCGTAGGGCATCATCTGCTTTGCTTCGCCGCCCATCATGACGGTGGGGCAAGCAGCAGCGCCCAGATCGTCGCCCAGAGCTTCATACAGGCCCTTGTAATCCCAGTCACCGGAGAAGTAAGCAGCGATGGTGCCGTCCTTCAGGGAGTTGTTGCCGTAGCCGTCGCCGTCCCACTTGAAGTTGGGGTTCTCCTGCAGGGTCAGCAGAGCTTCGGTAGCAGCGTAACCAGCCTCGCCGCCGAACTGTGCGCCAGCAGCAGCGTCAACACCTTCGGGTCCGAACAGAGAGCAGCCAGCAGCGAAGAAGAATGCGGGCATGTTCCAGGAGTTAGCAACGTCGAATGCAACGATGCCCTTCTCCAGAATGGATTCCAGAGAGGTGATGTCAGCATCGCCGACGATCTCCTTGTTGTAGTACATGAACCAGGTGTTGGGAGCAACGGGGAAGCCGTAAACGCCGCCATCAGAATAAGTAGCGGTGGAAACGAAAGCGGGGGAGTTGTCAGCATTGACCTGATCCAGATAAGCGCCGCCCAGCTTGGCAACAGCGCCAGCCTGCATCAGAACGCCCATGTGGTCGTTTGCGTACATATAAACGTCAGCACCAGCGGTGATGTCGGTGGTCAGCAGGGTCTTGGCATCGCCTTCAGCGCAGACACCGTTGTCCCAGGTGATCTTGTACTCGGGGTGAGCTTCTTCGAACCGCTTCTGAATCTGAGGCAGCCAGGAGTTCTCGTCAACCTGGTCTTCCTGGGGAGCCCAGACCTTCAGGGTGATAGCTTCAGGGCCAGCAGCCTCGGTAGCAGCGGGAGCTGCGGGGGTCTCGGTCTTGGGAGCTTCGGTAGCAGCGGGCTCGGAAGCGCCACATGCAGCCAGACCCAGAACCATAACCAGAGCCAGCAGCATGGCAATGATCTTCTTCATTTTGTTTCCTCCTAATGTTTTTACATTAAAATAATATATGCAATCACAGCTTTTTGCTGTAAAAGCCAAAGTTTATTGTTCTCATGGAAACATGAGAACACAACAAAAGGGATCCCTTTTGCCGCCGGTTTGCGTGCTTTCCGCACACAACGGTATTTTAACATTCTATAAATATTAAAATCAATCGTCTATTTGCAAGAAAAAGCACACTCGTTTTTGTTGTTTTTTCCAAGCAGTTGCAGATCATGCAAACTTTGTGCATGCGTAGCGCAATTATCATACTACATTTGCATGGAAATTGCACCATTTTTCTTCTCGTTTTCCTTTTTTCTACCTTCTGCACAAAATGCTTATATCCAGATTGTGCACATTGCTTTTCCATGGATAACAAAATTATCTTTAGCAATTGACAACTTTTTTTGTGGGGAGTACAATAGAAAAAATGCACGAATTTTATGCAAAGGAGTTCCACGATATGGCAGTCACCATCAAAGATGTAGCCGCCCTCGCCCGTGTCTCCCCGTCCACGGTCTCCAGAGTTTGCAACGACAATCCTTCCATCAGCAAGGAAACCGCCGACCGGGTCCGCCGCGCCATGTTGGAACTGGGCTATGAACCCGGAACCGGTATCAATACGCAGCAGAATACAGGCCTGCACTTCGTAGGTGTGGTGTATCCCCCCAGCAAAACCGCCAACTACGAGAATGCCTTCTACACGGAAGCAATCCGCGGCATTTCCCAGTACTGCAATCCCAGAGGTGTGGGCATTACCCTGATTTCCAGCAATAATACCGATGAGGCACTGAACATCATCAAGGCTCAGGTTGCCGGCGGCCAGACTGACGGTTTTATTCTGCTTTACTCCAAGCAGGACGACCCCGTTGTGGATTATTTTCTGGAGCAAGGTATTCTGTATGTTATGGTGGGTACACCCGGCCAGATGCAGAGTCAGACCATCAACATCGACAACGACAACCTTTCCGCCGCCCGCGACGCCACGGACTATCTGTATTCCCTCGGCCATCGGAACATCGGCTATCTGAGTACCGACACCACCTATCGCTTCGCTCAGGAACGCAAAGCCGGCTATCAGCTTTCCATGCTGCAGCATGAGCTGCCCATCCGGCTGGAATACTGTGCCGAGGTTCGCGACTTTTTCTCCGAAGGTGTCCAGCAACTGCAGGCCATGCTCCAGCGGCCGGACCGCCCCACGGCAATTCTGGTTGCGGACGATGTGCTGGCACTGGTTCTGGAACAGGCCAGCCTGCGCATGGGGTTGTCTATCCCCGATGACATTTCCATTGTGGCATTCAACAATTCCATTTACACGCGCCTGACTACCCCGGCTCTGACCTGTGTGGATGTCAACTCCGTCCAGCTGGGCTACGAAGCCGCTTCCCAGATTCTGAACCATGTGGAGAACCCCAACCTGATGGCAACTAAGATCATCGTTCCCCACTGCATCGTTGAACGCAGCAGCTGCAAGCAAATCGAAGTGAAGTAATTACATAAAAAAGTACCGCTTCCGGATTGGGAAGCGGTACTTTTTCATAATATCAATTAATACTGGGTGGGCTTGATGTGCCAGATTTCCTCTGCGTACTGACGAATGGTACGGTCGGAGGAGAACTTTGCTGCGGAAGCAATGTTGACCAGGCACTTACGGCCAAAGGTCATGCGATCTGCGTAATCGCGGTTTGCCTGCAGCTTTGCCTCCACATAGGAAGCGTAGTCCAGCAGCAGATAGTACTGATCGTTGCCTCTGACCAGCTGGTTGAACAGGTTCTGCAGACCGTCATCGGTCTTGACAGTGCCGTCGACCAGAGTATTCAGTGCACGGCGCAGGTCAGCATTGGAGTCGTAAATTGCACGGGGATTGTAGCTACCCTTGATGGCATTGATCTGCTCCACAGTAGCGCCGAAGATATACTCGTTCTCGGCACCTGCCTCCTGTGCGATCTCCACGTTAGCACCGTCCAGAGTGCCCAGCGTAATGGCACCGTTGAGCATCAGCTTCATGTTGCCGGTACCGGAAGCTTCCAGACCTGCAGGAGAAATCTGCTCGGAAATGTCAGCAGCGGGGATGATATGCTCGGCATAGGAGCAGTTGTAGTTCTGAACGAAGACGACCTTCATCTTATCGCTGACCGCAGGATCGTTGTTGATCATGTTGGCCACGCGGTTGATATAGCGGATGACAGCCTTGGCATCGATATAGCCGGGAGCAGCCTTTGCACCGAAGATGAATGCGGTGGGCTGGAAGTCGGGCAGACGGCCCTCCTTCAGGCGGAAGTAGATGTCAACAACAGCCAGAATGTTCATCAGCTGGCGCTTATACAGGTGCAGACGCTTGACCTGAACATCGAACATGAAGTCGGGATTCAGCATGACGCCTTCCTTGGAAGCGATCACATTGCACAGCTGTTCCTTCTTGATGCGCTTGATGGCGTTGAATTCCTTGACGGATTCATCGCTGATGTGTTCCTTCAGGCCGCCGATCAGCTCCAGATCCTTGACGAAGTCGCCGCCGACCTTTTCACGGATCATCTTGGACAGTTCGGGGTTGCACAGACCGACCCAGCGGCGGGGGGTAATGCCGTTGGTCTTATTCTGGAAACGCTCGGGGAAGACGCGGTACCACTCCTTGAAGCAGTCATCCTTCAGGATCTGAGAGTGGATCTCAGCAACACCGTTGACATAGCTGCCGACGTAAATGCTGAGGTTTGCCATGTGGACAATATCCTCATCGACGATAAACAGCTTCTTGTTTCTGCGCTCCTGATAATCCATGGGGATCTCGGTACGCATCTTGTGGTCGATACGGCAGATGAGATCTGCGATTTCAGGCACAACGGAGCGCATCAGGTTCAGAGGCCACTTCTCCAGAGCCTCACCCAGAACAGTGTGGTTTGTGTAGGAGAAGGTCTTCTGTGCAACGCGGAATGCGTCGTCGAAGCTCATGCCCTCGTTCATCAGCAGACGGATCAGCTCAGGGATGGACATAGCGGGGTGGGTATCGTTCAGCTGAACAGCATAGAACTCACCGAAACGGCTCAGGTCTTTGCCATGAGCGATCTTGTAGGTACGCATCATATCCTGCAAAGATGCAGAGGACAGCACGTACTGCTGCTTCAGACGCAGGCGCTTGCCTTCCCAGGTGGAGTCGTTGGGATACAGAACACGGGTGATATCCTCAGCCTTGTTCTTTGCATTCAGTGCGCGCAGGTAGTCCTGATCATTGAATGCGTTGAAGTCCAGTTCTTCCTCAGCCTCGCACTGCCACAGACGCAGAGTACCCACGTTGTTGGTGCCATAGCCAATGACGGGAACATCATAGGGAACAGCCAGCACAGTGTGCTCGGGGAACGTGACCTTAACGGTGTGGTTGTAACGGCGGTAGGACCAGGGATCACCGAACTTGGTCCAGTCATCGGCATTCTCAACCTGGCTGCCGTTGGTGTCAAAACGCTGCTTGAACAGACCAAACTTGTAACGCAGGCCATAGCCGGACAGGGGGATATTGCAGCTTGCAGCGCTGTCCAGGAAGCATGCAGCCAGACGGCCCAGACCGCCATTGCCCAGTGCATCGTCTTCGATGTCTTCCAGAACGGCCAGATCCACACCGCGCTCTGCAAACAGCTTCTTCATCTCATCCAGAATGCCCAGATTGTACAGGTTGGAATAAACCAGACGGCCAATCAGGTACTCAGCGGAAATGTAGTAAGCCTTACGGTCGTGCATACGGGTGCGCTTGCTGTGATTCCAGTTATCGGAAATCGCCATCATCACAGCCTCGCCCAGAGCCTCATGCAGTTCCTGGGGAGTTGCATCCTGCAGGGATACGTCGTAGGTGTACTTCAGCTGAGCTTCCGTCCATTTCAGGATGTTCAGACAATCATAACTCATTTTTTGTTCTCCATTCTTCATAATAGCACTTATGGTTATTATTTACCGCAATAGCGGCCATACAGTTTTGTCATATTCAGGATCTTCTTTGCCAGATCCTCACTCATGAATGCATCATCTGCGCGCCATGTCCAGTTTGCATCGGACAATGTACCGGGGAAATTCATACGAGCCTGCGCGCCCAGGTTCAGCAGATCCTGCATCTGGATGACACACAGATCGGACACGGAAGCATAAGCGGTACGAATCACACCCCAGACCAGGCCTTCCTTTTCAGTCAGGTTCATGTATTCGGTGGCATATTCCACAGCCTCATCGGTTGCAGTTTCAAACCACTGACGCATGGTCATATTGTCGTGGGTGCCGGTGTAGCAAACGGTGTTGGATACATAAGTATGAGGCAGGTAGTCGGAAGGTTCCCGGGAGTCAAAGGCAAACTCCAGAACCTTCATGCCGGGATAGCCGGAAGCATCCCGCAGGTCCAGAACCTCCTGCGTCAGGAAGCCCAGATCCTCTGCGATCATGTTCAGCTCGGGCAGACCCTTCTTGACCGCATTGACAAAATCCATGCCG
Source organism: Faecousia sp. (assembly GCA_045120675.1). GTDB lineage: Bacteria > Bacillota > Clostridia > Oscillospirales > Oscillospiraceae > Faecousia. The sequence goes on from JBGVFB010000053.1 coordinate 5,836, forward strand.
GGTCCTTTGATCCACTTGCCGCCCTTGGCAGTTGCATCGCCATAGGGGATGGACCAGTAAGCCTCCAGGCCACGGAAGTGGTCCATACGCACAATGTCATACAGCTCGCCGGCAGCAGCCAGACGGCGAATCCACCAGGCGAAGCCATCCTCTGCCATCACATCCCAGCGGTACAGGGGATTTCCCCAGAGCTGGCCGTCGGCGGAGAATGCATCCGGAGGACAGCCTGCAACAGACACGGGGTCCAGCTTTTCATCCAGCTGGAACAGCTGCGTATCCTTCCAGACTTCCACGGAATCGTAAGGCACATAAATCGGCACGTCGCCGATGATGCGGATACCCTTGCCGTGGGCATAGGCCCGCAGGGCATTCCACTGCTTGTAGAACAGGTACTGCACAAAGCAGAAGAAACGGATTTCTTCCTTCAGCTCCTGACGGGCGGTCTCGATGGCCTTGCTGTCACGGAACTTCAGTGCTTTATCCCACTGATACCAGGGCTTGCCGCCGAAACGGTCCTTCAGCGCCATGAACAGGGCAAAATCAGGCAGCCAACCGGCATTCTCTGCGCAGAAAGCATCCAGTTCTTCCTGGGCAGCAAAGCGATCATAGGCCTTGCGCAGGACATTCAGGCGGTTGTTATAGAGCAGGCCGAAGTCTGCCTTGGTTTCACTCCAGCTCCAACGGATGCTGCTGAGTTCTTCCTTTTTCAGAAGTTTCTCTTTTACCAGTGCTTCCAGATCGATCAGGTAATGGTTACCTGCGAAGGTGGAGCAGGACTGATAGGGGGAGTCACCATAGCCGGTGGGAGTCAGAGGCAGGATCTGCCAGACACTCTGTCCGGCATCTTCCAGAAAATCGACAAAACGAAAAGCATTCTTTCCCATGGTACCCACACCGTAAGGGCCTGGCAGGGAGCTGATATGCATCAAAATGCCGCTGCAACGCATGGCAATTACTCCTTCAATTCAGATTATGGTCTTAAAATACCCCACTCGTTGGTCATTTCCCTGTGAAACGTTTCCACTGGGGTACGGTAAGAGAGTAATACTTTTTTCCTGATTTGTCAAGAGAAACCCGCTGTGCACGGTGGATATTTTCGAATATTTGGCACAATGATTAGATTTTCTCCGCAAAATTCTTTCTGTGTAGATACACTGACCAAAGGACATCCCTCCCCTGCCCCCGATCCAAATTGATGTTTATCGTTCCGATGCACACCGCACCATCAAGTGTGTCATTCCGAGGAAGGGCGAAGCCCTGACGTGGGAATCTCCAGCAACGCAGTACGAAGAAATACGGACCAATTAACATTGAATATCCAGAATTTACAATGTTAATCGGATGTTTCCACATCATACCGCACAGCAGGAGATTGCCACGTCGCTAACGCTCCTCGCAATGACAGTGGTTGTCGGCGGCTGGTTGCGCCGATTTGAACAGAACGATAACCTGAAATTTGAACGTTATGATTCGCATAAGAAAAAGCCCACCCCGAAGGGTGGGCTTGAAAGTTTTGGAACTTAAGCTTCCAGGTTGATGCCGGTCTCCTTGTTGAAGACGTGGCAGACGTGGCCGGGGAAGTTGAACTCAACAGCAGCGCCGTTGGTCAGTGCAGCAACCTCTGCGCCGGTCATGTTCATGGTGGAAACGACCATGACAACATCGCGGCCCATGGACTCGACGTGCAGGTGGACGGAGGAGCCCATCAGCTCGGAAACGTCGACCTTGCCGGCAATACCCTTCTCCAGGGTGATGTGCTCGGGACGGACACCCAGAACGATATCCTGCTCAGCAACATTGTTCTTAGCCAGCTTTTCCTGCTTCTCGTCGGACAGAACGACAGTCATGCCGCCCAGCTCGACAGCGTACTTGCCATCGACCTTGACCAGCTTGGAGTCGAACAGGTTCATCTGGGGAGAGCCGATGAAGCCAGCGACGAACAGGTTGTAGGGATGATTGAAGACTTCCTGAGGAGTGCCGATCTGCTGGATGAAGCCGTCCTTCATGATGACGATACGGTCGCCCAGAGTCATAGCCTCAGTCTGGTCGTGAGTAACATAGATAAAGGTGGTGTTGATCTTCTGGCGCAGCTTGATGATCTCTGCTCTCATCTGGTTACGCAGCTTGGCGTCCAGGTTGGACAGAGGCTCGTCCATCAGCATGACCTGGGGGTCACGGACGATAGCACGGCCGATAGCAACACGCTGACGCTGACCGCCGGACAGAGCCTTGGGCTTACGGCCCAGGTACTGGGTGATGTCCAGGATCTCAGCAGCTTCCTTAACAGCCTTGTCGATCTGATCCTTGGGGGTGTGACGCAGCTTCAGAGCGAAAGCCATGTTTTCATAAACGGTCATGTGGGGATACAGAGCGTAGTTCTGGAAGACCATGGCGATGTCGCGGTCCTTGGGAGCAACGTCGTTGACCAGACGGTCGCCGATGTACAGCTCGCCTTCGGAGATTTCTTCCAGGCCTGCGATCATACGCAGAGTGGTGGACTTACCGCAGCCGGAAGGACCGACCAGAACGATAAATTCCTTGTCAGCGATCTCGAGGTTGAATTCCTGAACAGCAACAACACCCTTATCGGTGATCTGCAGGTTAACCTTCTTCTTCTCGGGCTCGTCGTCCTTCTTCTTCTTCTTGGACTTCTTTGCGTCGTCACCGTTGAAGGGGTAGATCTTCTTGACGTTCTTCAGGGTTAAGCTTGCCATAATGTTTCTGACTCCGGTTGTACCGAATCCTCGCGCACAACCTTGCTGACCGCCGGGTAAAACAGCGGTAGCTTTACGACAGGTCTCCACACTGCCGCACCGTGAGTCTGACGGGTTTATCCTCCTTTTATTTTAGTGGTCTTATGTCTATTGTTGTGGAGTAGGCATAATCCACCGGGATACACACATTATACAACAATCTGTTTTTTCCTGCAATGGTGCTTAATGACGGTTTTTTATCGGCCGAATTAGGCACTTTGCCAACATTCCACGGCCCAAAAACAAACGTACCGCCCCGAAAAACCGGGGCGGTGTGCATCATTTCAGCTTCAGTCCGTTGTCAGTTATTTCCAGTGCGCAGCTGTAGAAGACTTCCATCGCCTTCTCCAGAGAAACTGCATCCACAACTGCCGCGCTCTCGCAGGCAGAATGCATGGCCAGCTGTGCAAGGCCGATGTCGGCGGTGGGTACGGACACGTGATTCAGGGAGATATGACCCAGTGTGGAGCCGCCGGGCAGATCGGCGCGGTTGTAGAAGGTCTGTACCGGTACATTTGCCTTGGCGCAGACGCTGCGCAGAACGGCAGCGGAAATGCCATCGGTGGTATAGCGCTGGGCTGCGTTAAACTTCAGCACGATACCGCCGCCCAGAACCGGCGCGTTATTGGGGTCTGCATACTCCGGATGGTTGGGATGGACCGCATGGGCATTGTCCGCGGAGACCATGAAGGACTGTGCCAGCATCTGCCCCAGCTCCAGACCCAGTGCGCCGCAGATGCGCTCCAGCGTGCTCTGCAGCAGCATGGAAGCCGCGCCCTGCACAGAGTTGGAGCCGACCTCTTCACTGTCGAAGACGCACAGCACAGGAATCACGGAATTCTCGCCGCTGTTCAGGAAGCCCTGGGTGCAGCTCCACGCGCATTCCAGATCATCCAGCGCCGGTGCGCAGATATATTCCTCCTCCATGCCCCAGACCGTTGCCTTCTGGCGGGCATACAGATACAGGTCATGGCCCAGAATCTTACCGCCGGCCATTTCTTCCAGCAAGGCATTCAGCTTGCCTGCCGCATTCTTGCCGCCCAGCAGGGGGATGGTATCCACCGAGGGATTCCATTTGAAGCCGTCATTGACCTGACGGTTCATGTGGATGGCTACGTTGGGAATCAGCAGCAGGTCGCGGTCGATGTTCACCAGCTTGGATTCAATGCCGTTTTCTGTTTCCACCAGCACACGGCCAGCGATGGACAGGGGGCGGTCCAGCCATGTGGACATAATCATGCCGCCGTATTTCTCCGTGGCAAGACGGGTGTAGGTTCCGGTCAGCTCGCCGTTTTCCTTGATCTTGAAGGTGGGGCGGTCACAGTGGCTGGCAGTCATCATAAAGCCCTTGGGCCATCTTCTGGGGATGCGGAAGGCCAGCACGGCGCTGCCGCCGCGGGTCACATAGTACTTGCCGCCGGGGGCCAGTTCCCAGCGATTGGCTTCGGAAAGGCCGGTATAACCCGCCTTTTTCAGTTCCTCTTCAATATTCTTCGCTGCATGGTAGACGCTGGGGGAAGCATCCAGAAAGGCAAGCAGCTTCTCGGTTCTTTTATCCATCTTATTCCTCCACCAGTGCGCAGAACTGGTCGATCTGGTCGGCTACCGTCTGCAGGGCGGCGCGCCAGAATTCCTTATCCGTCAGGTCGATGCCTGCCACCTTGGCAGTGTCCTCGGCAGTAGCCACGGTGGTGGTGTACAGCAGCTTCTTGTACTTGGGCACAAATGCTGCGCCTTCCTTCTCATACTGCGCATACAGGCCGCGGGCAAACAGGGCGCCGAAGGCATAGGGGAAATTATAGAAGGTGGGACCATAGTAGTGGCTCTTGCAGACCCACATGTAAGGATGCAGGCAATTATGATCCAGACCGTCACCGTAGGACTGCTTCTGCGCCTGCTCCATATAGCTGCACAGGGTGGCTGCATCCATGAACTTTTCTTCGCGGTTTTCGAAAACCATGGCTTCAAAGCGGAAGCGGGAGAAAATATCACAGATGACCTGCGTAATATCCTGCAGCTGGCTTTCGATCAGGGCGATCTTCTCGTTCTTGTCAGCAGCCTTGGAAATGGCGGATGCCATAACCACGCACTCATTGAAGGTGGATGCGGTCTCTGCCAAAGGCATGGAGTAATCGTGGTTCAAAATGCGATGATCCTTGATGCACTGGTTGTGGAATGCATGGCCCAGCTCATGAGCCAGAGTCACCACATCACCGAACATGCCGTCAAAGTTGGTCAGAATGCGGCTCTCGCCCAGACATTCCACACCGGCACAGAAAGCGCCGCCGGCCTTGCCGTCGCGGGGATAGAAGTCGATCCATGCGTTATCGAAAGCCTTGGCGACCATCTCGGACAACTCGGAATCGAACTCAGCAAAGAGGTTTACGAGGAAATTACGGGCATCTTCCGTGGTAAATTTGGTGGAAGCATTGCCCATGGGTGCAAAGAGGTCGTACCAGGGCAGGCCGTTTTCGTGACCCAGCGCCTTGGCCTTGGCCTTCAGATACTGCCAGAACGTGGGGCTGTATTCCTCCATGGCGGAAAGCATCGCATCCAGCGTTGCCCGCTCCATGTGGGACTTCTTCAGGGTTCTGGCCAGAGGAGATTCATAGCCGCGCAGCTGGCAGTCGGAAATGGTCTCCAGCTTGATGGAGTTCAGGGAATAGGCAACCGCATCCTTGATTCGGTCGTAGCAGGCGATCTCTGCTTCGTAGGCCTCCTTACGCACCTGCTGGTCGGGATCATAGGCAAGGTTGCGGATGGAGGACAGGTTGGTTGTGGTGCCACGATAGGAAACGGGCACGGTGCTGGTCAGATACTGCTGCAGATCGCTCCATGCGTCACCGCCGGAGAGGCTCATCTTGGCCATGACCGCTTCACCCACGCCGGGCAGCAGATAACGGCTGGAGTCTGCCATGTTGGCAAACAGGAACTCATAGTCCTTCAGGCTGTCATCCGCCTTCACCAGCTCCATCAGGTTCGGCAGCTTGGAAGCCCAGTTTTCAAAAGCTGCCATGGGTGCTGCCACACCGCTTAAAACTGCCATCACACGGCCCAGCTGGGATCCGGCTTCCGGATTCTTCGTGTCTGCAGACTGGCGCAGGGATGCGTATTCAGCCAGTTTCATGGCGATGGATTCAATTGCTTCCTCCTGTGCGATGCCGCTGCGCAGGCTCTCTGCGGCATCGGTCTCGGCCAGCTTCTCAGAAAATGCAGCAAACGCAGCCACCTTTTCTTTCAGCGCGGTCAGGTCTGCTTCAAAAGCGGGATCATCAAAGCCCTTGTAGATCGGCTCCAGATTCCATACTTCATTCATGTTTGTTTCCTCCTTGTGGATATTTGTCCCCATTCTACAACATAGAACCCGCATCGTCAACAGCAAGCTTTCAGGCACAGCTGCTGAAAGTGTCGCGTCTGCATCCCTATTTTATGATCGAATTGTTTTGATTTTTCTGTGTTTTGTCGAATCTTGTCGGATTTTGGCGATCGATTGTTTTCGTTTTTTCTTGCAAAAAGGCGCACTTCATGCTATGCTTTATTTGTCGCTGGGCGGCAACGGAGCAGCCGCCCTCTGGGGAGAAAATATGTAATGACAGGAGAGGACTTTATGGATCATTGTACAAATGTATTGATCGCCGACAGTGCCGAAGAATTCTGCACTGCCCTGAGTACCAGCTTACAACGGGCCGGCGGTTTTGTAGTTTGCGGAACCGCAAGCGACGGAGAGCAGGCAATCCGGCAGATTCTGGAGAAGAGGCCCGACGTTCTGGTTCTGGATCTGATGTTGGCCAAGCAGGATGGTATCAGTGTTCTGAAGGCGATTTCAAATATGGAGCGCCGGCCCATTACGCTGGCAACTTCCGGTTTCGTCACCGAATACGTAGCAAATACGGCTGCAAATCTGGGGGTTCGCTACTTGATGCTGAAGCCCTGCGATATGACCGCGCTGGTAGAGCGGCTGCAGGAGATCCGGGGTGGGGAGAGCCTCCGGACTCCCATCCGCCGCAGTGATAAGACCAGCATCGAAACCATGGTCACCGGCATCATCCACGAAATCGGTGTCCCCGCCCACATTAAGGGCTACCAGTACCTGCGGGAGGCCATCATCATTGCTGTCAATGATATGGATGTCATCAATGCCATCACCAAGGTATTGTACCCCCAGGTGGCCAAGACATTCCAAACTACCCCCAGCAGAGTGGAAAGAGCCATCCGCCATGCTATCGAGGTTGCTTGGGACAGAGGTGACCTGGACACCCTGCAAAGATTTTTCGGATATACGGTCAGTAACACCAAGGGAAAACCCACCAATTCGGAGTTCATCGCTCTCATCGCTGATAAGCTGCAATTGCAGTTGAAGTCCAGCGAAGTGGCGAATTTCTAAGGAAACTCCAAGTTTCCTTAACTTTTTGAAGGTGCGAATCGGCAATGAGGCCAACGAATGTTTTGGCTGTTCCCGGTGGGCGGACACTTTTGAACCAATGAATGTTTTTTGTTGAGCCAATGAACACTCCTGCTTTATTGGGTAGAAATTACCCCAATGAACAGGAGTGTTTTTTCTATGAAATGTTTGGATTTTGACTGGCAAATCAATGAATTTATGGTTTATTGCCGCAGTACCCAACTCCGTGAAAAATCGATGGCGAGTTACGAACAGACCCTTCGCCTCTTTGAGAGATGGTGTGCTGATGAACTGCGAATTTTCACAGTAGACAAGGTAACGGAGCCTGTGATTCGAAAGTACATCAACGACCTCCAAGAGCGAGGCAAGTACACCTTCTATGTCAACGACCAGTCGAAGAAAAAGAACTACCCCGAACGAAGAAGGGACTACCGCAAGCCCATCAGCGTTGCCACCATCAACAACTACATTCGCAATCTGCGTGTGTTCTTCAACTGGCTTGAACGGGATTACACCATCAGACGAAATCCCATGAAGAAAGTCCGGCAGTTAAAGTACAACCGACAGGCAAAGGTTTTTCTGTCTGACGAAGATTTGAAGAAGCTGCTTTCCAAAATGGATAAGTCCTATTTCACAGAGCATCGGGATTATGTAATGATTCTGCTGATGCTGGACAGCGGAATGCGTTTGGGCGAATGCTCCACCCTTCTGATAACTGACATTGACCTTGCCAGACGGAGAATCAGCCTCAGAGCAGAGGAAACAAAGGGCCGAAAGGACAGGACTGTGTTCTTCTCCCAAAAGACGGAAACTGCTTTGCGGCGGTGGCTTCAATTCAAGGATAGGTATGTGGAGAGTGACTACCTATTCCCCGTCAAAGAACACGGCGGCTCCATCGGTGTCGGCAACTTTGAGAACAACTTCAAAAAGTATATCAAACGCTCTGATCTAAATGAGGAATACACCCCGCATTGTCTGCGGAACAACTTTGCAAAACGCTGCTTGATGAATGGAATGGATGTGTTCACTCTGAGCAAGATACTGGGCCATTCCAGCGTAGAAGTAACCGAGAAAGCCTATTTGGATTTGAACGATGATGATATCAGCAAACAGTATCAGCGTTCTTCTCCCCTGTCCTTCTTTTAATTGAGTCAAGGTAACAACATATATCATCATCTGTCCATCAACTGTTATCAACAGCAGAGCATCCCCCATCATCACCCTATCATCTTCGATCATCATTCATCATCCGGGTATCATCTGTCCATCATACCGCAAAATTTCTTTGAAAAAATACTCAAATAATTTTTTGAAGGAAACTCAGTTTCCTCCTTCCGCTGTTATACTAGCCTCAGAACGAAGGAGGAAACACCTCCTAAGAAATATTTTTGAATGGCCAATGTGCCGGAAAGGAAATGACAATGAGCAAGCAGATGATGAATGAGAATGTTATGACTAACAACGAAATTACCTCCCCCGCTCCCTACTTCTGGTATAACCATCCCCGCAAGAAGATTGTCGGCAAGGAACTGAATTTTAGAAAGTCCGGCAATCCCGGCTCCGCACAGGATAAGGCTCTGATGTGTGCCAAGAAAGAGCATCCCGATTATGGTTATGAGATTATCAAGCCCAAGAAGGAGAAGAAAAGCTACAAGGGCTTGAAGCGTGAGCTGATGTTTGACTACATTGATTGCTTCGGCAGCAAGGAAATGATGGAGCAGCTCCAGAAGATGAAGGAGGACGGCACTGGCTTCCCTGCAATGAAGAGCTGGTTTCTGGACCTGTTCCCCAAGTTCAATGTGGAAAAGGCCATAAAGGAAGTCCAGAAGCATCGTCTGGGCAAGGTAAAGGCAAAGTACAGACCTGTCAAGCTGCATACCAAGGCTACTTCCAATAACGAACTGCCCAAGGCTTCCGGTCAGTAAGAAAGGAGGATTGCAAAATGGAAGTAACGATTGAGGAAATGCGTGCGGTTTGTGTCACGCATTATGTGGAGCGGGGTTATAGCCCCGCATACGCAGATGGTTTTATCCCCACGGACGAAAAAGAAATCCGCCGGATATATGGCTGCATCCAAGAGGAACAGGGAAGAAAGATCAAGTTGATTCCTCACAGGATCGCAGGTTTGACCGTGATAGAAACCGCTGCTGAATAGGTAGCGGTTTTCCTTTTTATCCAGGAGTTAAAGTGAATGAGAGCAAAAATTTTTGGGCGAAGCTGGTTAACCGAATAAACAGAACTTTTATATATAATAGACGTGTGGGGGAGCTACGGGAAAACCTGCGGTTTTCTCCACTTTCCCTTTAAGGAAGAAAAATTATCACTTCGTGATAATTTTTCTTCCATGGGACAGTCGACTGCATTCTGCGGCGCCCAACGGCAGCTGGTGCGGTGACCAACGGCAGTTGAGCGCCGCTAACGGCACCCTGAATTAGGGTGTCGTTATGGGTTTAAT
>JBGVFB010000054.1:0-12999 GCA_045120675.1 Faecousia sp.
GATCGTAATGCCCCTGGCCCGTTCCAGGCTGTGGGTGTCCAGGAAAGCGTCTTTATGGTCCACACGGCCCAGTGTCCGCCTGGCTCCGCTGACATAGAGCAGGGCTTCCGACAAGGTGGTCTTGCCCGCGTCCACATGGGCTAGTAGAGCCGTACAACATGGGGTCTTTTTCGGCTTATTCTCCATTGAAAAAGCCTCCTTCTTTTGCAATCGTAATGAGATTATAGCACACAAATGCGCTTTCGTCGATAAATCGAAGCGGTTTTTCTCGAAAATGTGGTATTGCTTGCCTATAGAGGCTGTCATTCTTTTGTTACTTCTGCAAAAGGAGCTGTCCGCATTTAACGGACAGCTCCTCATGTTATCAGCGCTCATTTCGGAAGATTGGGATGTATTCTGATCGTCAGTTCATCCTCCTGTGAACGGTAAACAGTCGCTTTCTTCATAACGAGTTTCCAAAGCTGATTTTTCTCCAGCGGTGTCAGAATCGGATAGCTCGCGAGAATCTGCTGCGTCACAGGAATGATTTGGGATGTCGTTTGACTTTTTTGGTTACCTTCTGCCTGCTGGCGAAGCAGCTCTGCCTCAGAAATTTGAAGCTGCTTGATTTCTTTTGATAAAGCAGCGTTCTGCTTGGTGATTTCACCGTCCGTCCGCATCTCCAGAAGCATTTCCTTCTTGAATTTGATGCGTTCCATCTTGCCCACTATATTGGACAGGGTGACTCCCTGGGGTTTTGCTGCCTGCAGGCATTTCCGGATTTATCGCCTGATCAAACATACGGGTGGTGGTTTTTACCGAAGAACCTGCTTCTGCCACGGTGTTCGGCTTCATGTGCAGCTCCACCAAATTCAGCACATAGCGGATCAGCTTGCTCTCAGCCGTGATCCGTCGCAGGAACGTTTCCGCCAGCGGCAGACCCTTTTTCTCATGCTCGTAGGCATGGATGACTCCGTTTATTTCTTCCGTGTAGATGGCCTTTCCTAAATCGTGGGCCAAGGCTATCCAGAGTATCCTTCAGTTCCTGCGGAGTAATGCCGTGAACCTCGATATCCACATCCTTATTCTCCTGACCCAGCAATGAATCCCGCACGAAACCGCCCACGTAGTAACTGCTGCCGCCCTTTTCTGCCACTGCCCGGGCAATTTCCAATGCCATCAGCTTATCCTGTTCAGAATGATCCATCGCAGCACACCCTCCTTTCTGCCAAACAAGTTTATCTGTTTGTTATAGCACAGTCAGAGGAAATGCCGTCAACTAAAAAGCATTGTCTGATTTCCGTTTCATTGGACTTCCATAAAGAACCCCTGTCCATAACCGGACAGGGGGATACAAAATCAGCAATTATATCAATGCAAATTGATTCAGCAAAGTAATCCAGCAGAACATGGTCACGGAAGCAGCCAGCGTTGTTGCCGTGACCATCTCCGCAGCCAGAGATTCATCCGCGCCATAGGTCTGAGCCAGAGTGAAAGAAGACACTGCCACCGGAGCGCCCATGAGGCACACCATTGTTGCAATATGTGTTCCCCGAAGTCCCAGCAGCAAGCCTGCGCTCAGGCACAATCCGGGAACCAGAATCAGACGGACAATCCCAGCGCCGCAGAGCCGCGGCAGATTCCTGCGGAAGCCACCCAGACTCAAGCTGGCACCCAGAACCACGAAGGACAGAGGTGTGGTCACATTGGCCATCTTCTGGAGGGTATCTGTCACCATAAACGGCAACTTGATATTCAGCACCAGGAACAGGAAGGCGATCACGGAGGCGATGATGATGGGATTACGCACAATCTCCCGAAGGGTCTTTTTCAGATTTTTCTCGCCGCCCCGAATGGGAGACAAAACCAGAACCGCCTGCACCATATACAGCGGCGACAGTACCAAAAATAGCAGCGACATAGGCGCCAGCTGGTCAGCACCGCACAGTGCCGTAATGATGGGCAGCGCAAAAATCGCCCCATTGGTCTGATAGGCAGATTGGATCAGCACACCCCGAACAGGCGGCTCACATTTCCGCAGCCGCAGCACAAAACTGGTAATCGCCGCAGAAGCAACGGTAGAAATGCTGCAGATTGCCAGCAGCACCAGATTATCTCTGGTAAAAAACTGAGCCCTGTCGGTGGAGTAGATATTCATGAAATTCATCAGAGGCAGAAACAGATTGAACACCAACCGATTCACATCCTGCACCGTCCGGTCTTTCACCAATCCTGCCTTGCGGCATCCGATGCCAATGGCCAGCATAAATGCCACAGGGAAAATGATTTCCCACGCCATCTTCATACTTTGTAACATTCAATCACCTTCCTATAAAAGCCGGCTGTTTTCACAGCCGGCTTTTTTGATGGGAATTAGTTAGCTGCAACCAGCTCACCACGGACCATGACGTGGGAAATTTCAATGTTCTCGTCGAAGATCAGCAGGTCGGCCCGCTTGCCTTCGCCAATAGAACCGGTTTCCTGATCAATACCCAGCAGCTTAGCAGGAGTCAGGCTGATCATCTTGACAACCTGATACAGAGGCGCATCGGTCAGCGCACGGAAAGTACGGACCAGGCGGTCAGTGGTGGCAACACTGCCAGCAAAGGCACTGCGGTCCATCAGCTTGGCTACGCCGTCTTCCTTGATGACAGTCAGGCCACCCAGCATGTACTCGCCGTCGGGCATGCCTGCGGCATTCATGCTATCGGTAACCAGACAGATTTTCTCGGGTCCCTTGATCTTGTAGATCAGCTGCAGCAGCTCTGCGGGCAGATGGCAGCCGTCAGCAATGACTTCCACAAACAGGTCATCCAGCAGGTAGCCTGCCTCGATGGCACCGGCAATGCGGTAAGCATTGACGCGGCGGACAGTAGCCATGCAGGAGTAGAAGTGAGTCAGGCAGGACAGACCATTCTCGTAAGCACGGAACACATCCTCGCAGGTAGCCTCGGAGTGAGCCAGGCTGGTGATGATGCCGGCCTGACGCAGACGGCTCAGGAACTGCTGAGAACCGGGCAGCTCAATGGCAAAAGACCAGCGAGCAATGCGGTTGGTGATCTTCAGAGCCTCTTCGTATTCCTCAGGATCGGGGTTACGCAGATACTCGGGGTTCTGTGCGCCTGCCTGGCTGGCAGCAAAGTAAGGGCCTTCCAGATGCAGACCGTGGATGGTGGGATAGCCGGGCTTCTTTTCTTCCACCTGATTGAACATCTCCAGATAGTCCAGCAGTTCCTGCTTGCTGCCGGTGATGGTAGTGGGCAGGATGGTGGTAGTACCATGGAGCATATGGCAACGGCAGGCATTGTAGATATTATCCACACTGCCCATGAAGTCGTAGCCGCCGGCACCGTGGGTGTGGATGTCAATGAAACCGGGAGACAGGTACTTGCCTTCGGCATCAATGACCTGATCAGCGGTTACATCGAGGGTTCCCTTCAGGGCGACCTTCTCAATGCGGTCATCCTGAACCAGAACTTCACCGGGATAAATGCCGTTAGGTGTGATCACCTGGGCATTACGAAACAGAGTAGTAGCCATGGGTATGCCCCTCCCCGTTAATTACAGGCAGCGAACAGCACCGCGGAAGCGCTCCAGGAACTGGTTGTTCCACTCGTCGCCGCCGGGGCAGTTGCCACTGCGCCATACGGGAGGATTGACGCCCTCGTTGACCAGCATGTTGATGGCTTCCAGAACGATGGAGTTCATGACGTAAGCGTTTGCGTAGGTGGACAGAGCACCGATCTTCTGGGGGAAACCGGGGATTTCCAGAGTTGCATCGCCCAACTTGACCTTGCAGTCAACTGCGCAGTCGACGATGTCGTGCAGGTTCTGCTTGCTGGGGTGACGTGCGGGGTGATCCTTGGGGCAGGTGTTGGCATGCTCGAAGCTGCTGACACCGATGACCTTTGCACCGCGAGCCTTTGCGGTCAGAGCTGCGTCGATGGTAGCGGAGTTGATGCCGTATGCGTTGACAACCCACAGTAGGTCGCCTTCGCCGATGCCGTAGTCCTCGATGACGATTTTGCCGTAGCCGGGCAGACGCTCGGTCTGCATGGACTTCAGCGCGCCGTTGCTCAGCATGGTCTCCTGATTCAGGATAGCGCTGATGTGCATCAGGCCGCCAGCGCGGAAGAAGACTTCCATAGCTGCCAGATTGGAGTGGCCACCGGGTCCAAAGACGTAGACCAGCTTGTCCTGCTTCACATGATCAGCAATGATGCGAGCTGCCTTCAGGATGTTTTCGCGCTCGGTGGAGCGAATCTCGTTGATAATGCCCAGTACTTCGTCGTAGTACAGGTCCATCAGCATTCCGTTTTCCATAATAGTCACCTTTCAGTTTTATTTATTTTGCTAAAGCCAGAAGACCCTCTTCGATGATCTCCTGAATTGCGACGGGATAAGTGCCTGCAACTGCAAAGTACAGAGCAGAGCCTTCGGGCTCGTAGCCACCCTCACTGATCTGGACTGCATTTGCCAGATAGCCGATCATACCGTTGGTATAGCCGGAGGTAATGGCATCGGGCCGCAGCTGCCGTGCATAGGCAGCATAGTGCTGGGACACCTCAGCGTTGAAGAAGAACATAGAGAACTCACCCAGCTCCAGCAGGGACAGTTCCAGAATCTCATAATCGCGAAAGTTCTTCTTGGCGCAGGCTTCCATCCACTGCTGGCTGGGAATATCACCGGCAGCAGCGGCGGCCTTGCGGGACTCGTTGATTGTGGGGTCAACAGGCAGGCGCACATCGTTGCGTCTGACCTGCAGCTTGCCCTCCACGGTTTCACCAGGGTTGTTCAGAGCCACAAGGCAGTGCTTCTTGAACTGGGCTGCAAAGTTCTTGACACCCTCAAAGTTCTGAGGAACGAACAGTTCACCCAGTACACTGTTGGGGCGCAGGTCACCGGTGCAGCCCTGGAAGAACATGGCTGTGCAGCCGGGGAAATCCTGATCCAGCAGATCCATAGCAACACCGGGGTAATCCGGATGCAGATCGTTGCCGTTGGCCAGATTTGCATGGCAGGGATAGTGCAGCAGCAGACCCTTGGGAGAGCCATCCTCGCGTGCAAAACACAGAACGGTCAGATGGTCATCTGCGGGAACATCATAGTTGGGCCACATCATGATGCCGTTCTCCGTCATAACGCGACGGTAGACATTCAGGTGGCAGCTGCTCTTATGGACAGTGACGTTCACAGGCTCTTCATTTGCCATTGCCGTCCGGATGCCATCCTCTACCAGACCGTACAGGTAGGTAGCATAGGCAGGGTCCACAGTTTCCAGTAGAGGGGTGAAGGTATCACCGGTGCCGGGACCGCTATGATTGTGGGAGGCAACGAAAATAATCTGCTCTTCGGGAATACCGAAGGTGGCGCTGAGTTTGGGCCGGAATTCTGCGACGAATGCAGAGTTCCACCAGAGAATATCACCGTAAATCAGGAAAACACGGGTATCCTCCTGATTGAGGGTATAGATACGGGTGTGAATATCCTGCAGGACACTGTCGTAAGGACCGGTGCGGGTAGCGTAGCCGATCATGCGAACCGAAACCTGAGGATTCATCACCAGTTTGGAAGTTCCAAGTTTCAGCATATTTCATTCTCCTTCTTGCAGGCCAGTTCCACGATCTTGATGAAGTTTCTCAGAATGTGGAAGGGGTCCTTAACAGGCAGGGCCACCAGTTTCTCCTGCGGACTGCCGTCACGGGTGCGGATCTGGATCCATTCACCAATCTCACGGTTGGGGAAGGTTGCAAATACGTATTCAGCAGACTTTTCGTAGAGCTTTGCGAAGTCCTCGTCACCGGTAAGGGTGTACAGATAAGGGAATACGTACAGAATCTCGGAATGAGGCCACCAGAGCTTCATGTCCCAGGTATCCATAGCCAGCTGCTCGTAGGGAGAATCACCGCTGATGCCCTTGGGCTGGCCGCCATCCCGGTCCACGAAACGGAGCAGGCCGCCATAGACGGGGTCCCAGCCCAGTTCGAAGGTCTTCTTGGCGATGCGGCTGATTCGGGATAGATACTCCTCCAGACCGCCGTAGGTCTCCAGATGCTCCAGCAGGAACCACAGGTCCTCCAGCGTATGGCCGGGGTTGACGTGGCGATCCAGCAGGTACTCGTTGCCGTTGGCGGAAATGTGCTCGCGGATGTAGCAATCGCCGTCAAATGCTTCGTCCAGAATGAAGTGGACCTTGCTTGCAGCGTAAGCCTTGGGCGCTTCAATATCCAGACCGAAGTGGGTGCACATATCCATATACTCCTGAACTGTATTGACCAGGATCATGGGGATACCGTGGATCTTATAGCCCTCGGGAATGGGATAGGGTTCGGTCAGGAAGTCATTACGCTCGATGCGGTCAGTAATGCTCTTGTACAGGCGGTGCGCCAGTTCTACCGCTTCCTGATTGTTCATAGCCTTGGCATACTGGGATGTGCCGATCAGCGCGAAGCAGTCCGCATAAACACTGGCATCATAACGGCCGGTGCGCTCATCCTTCAGCTTCTGACCGTCGCGGGTCAGCACAAAGCAGCAAATATCATCTTCACCGTAGACAGACTTGTCGGCAATGAATCTAAATGTATGTTCCATCACGGGTTCCAGGGCAGCGGCATCCACCTTGGGCAGATGGCCGTTCTTTGCCAGCATGTACACACGGGCAAGAACCCACAGCCAGCGGCCCTGTGACCATGTAAATTTCCGATCACTGAGCATTTCGTCACCACGGTTGTTGATGCAGTTGAGAATACCGCCCTGCTCATGATCGACGAACTTCAACCAGTAGGGCAGGAAATCATCCTGAATCTGGTTGACATAAAATGCTTTAAGTTTTTGCAAATCCATAGCAATCACCTTCCGCGACCAAATTGGTCGCAGGGATTCCTTTCGTGTTTTTCGAAAAAAAGACCGCCTTTGACTCCGGCAACCGGAGCTACCGGAGTCAAGATCGGCCGAAAAAATTGCAAATTTTCGAAAGAGGGGCTTGGATGACCGGACGAATTAGCCCATTCGTCCGGTCGCCAGACTATTTATAGAAGAAATAAAATCAGAAATTGGTAATTCTGAAGAAGGAATGCGCAGCGAATTAGTCGTTGCTCAGCTTGACCATCAGATCTTCGATCTCGGGCTTGACGACCATCTTAGCAACATGCTTGTTGTACAGGCCGATGCCGTAGAAGATAACGAAGGAAACGGTCAGAGGAGCAATCAGAGCGATGTCAGCAGCCATGGTGAAGCCCAGCTTGGTCAGGACGAAGACGCCCAGGCCGCCCAGGGTGGAAGCGATAGCTGCCTTAGCATCGCAGTACTTGAATGCGGGGAACAGACCCAGCAGCAGGGGGATAGCGGTGGGGCCCAGCAGAGCGGAGAACCAGCTCAGGATCAGGCCGGTAACGCCGCCGAAGTAGTCGCTGAACAGAGCGATGACCACGGTCAGACCGGTGAAGACGATGGTAACCACACGTGCGTACAGCAGGGACTTCTTCTCATCCTTGGTAGCGATCCAGGGCATGAAGATGGGCAGAACGTCACGGCACAGAACAGCAGAGATGGTGTTAGCATCGGAGTTGCACATGGTCATGGTGTTTGCGAACATAGAAGCCAGAACCAGACCGATCATGCCATGAGGCAGGAAGGTGTTGGTCAGGGTAGCGTACAGCATGTTTTCTGCAGTCTTCTGATCCATGCCGGGGAACAGCAGGGGGCCACACCACATGGGGAAGAACAGAACGAAGGGCCATACCAGATACAGCGCTGCAGAGAACAGACCTGCAGTCTTAGCTTCCTTAGCATCGCTGGTGGAGATGAAACGAGCAGCCAGGTTCCAAGTACCGCCGGAGTAGCTGAAGAAGATGACGAAGAAGTACAGCAGGGTCCAGCTGACGGAGCCCTGGCCGCGGCCTGCGTTGAATACGGTCACATTTGCTTCGGGCAGAGCATTGAAGATGCCGAAGAAGGTGAGGCCGTAGTCGCCCAGGTGGTTGATGACACCGATGAACAGAGCCAGACCAGCAGCAACCTGAATGATGAACTGAATGAAGTCAGTCCACAGGTCAGCCATGATACCGCCGATAGCAATGTAGATCAGGGAGATCAGGCCAGCAACACAGACACCAACCCAGATGGGCATGCCGGTGAAGCCGTTCAGCAGGATGCCGATGGAGGTCCACTTTGCAGCGACGTCCAGCAGCTTGGAAACGATACCGGAGATAGCAATCAGCAGCTGAGCAGCGCGGTTGTAACGCATCATCAGGTATTCGGTGGGGGACTCGATGCCCAGAGCCTTACGCAGGCGGGGCCAACGGGGAATGATAGTAACGGAAGCCAGGAAGGTAGCCAGTGCGATGTTCAGAGCCCACCAGAAGTAGATGGAAGTGCCCTGAGCGTAAGCAATACCAGCATAACCAACGAACACAACGCCGGAGTAGCCGGAGACGTGGTGGGAAATACCAGACAGCCACCAGGGAATTTTGCCACCACCGACGAAGAAGTCAGCAGAGTTCGAAATGCCCTTGCCGGAGCGCATACCGACGAAGAGAACCAGAACGAAGAACAGCGCAACAACAACCCAGTCAAGCGCGTTCATGGAAAAAGCATTCATGAATTGATCCTCCTATTATTTGTATAGATCGTAACGTAGAGCATTAATTCGATCATTCTTATAATGCTCAGAAAATTCCTTCTCCTTCTTTCCTCCTTCCAGCATTTTTTCAGAAATACAGATATATTCTTCAACTTCCTCTTTCGAGAAATGGGCTAACAAGTAACGGTCCAGACGGTAATCGTCCTTGGAGATGCGCTTGTTCCAGAAGAACAAGCAAAGACCAAACAGAGCCACAACGACGAAGGGGCCAACCATGTTGATCCAGAAGCCGCCAATCACCTGCTCCAGCTGGAGGTGGAAATTGGCCACAATCAGCAATCCTGCAGCCAGCGCTTCAAAAGGAAGCACCAGACCCAGCATGGATCTCATGCTGGTATAGGTCCGCACAGATTCCAACTCGCGGGTCACGGCGATCTTCATAAACTTCTCACCGTGGTACTCCATCATCTTGGGATTCATCATCAGCATGAAGGGTTCACCCTTCTTGGGCAGCAGAGGCGTTACGATCTCTACAACGCGGTGCAGGAACTCAAACTGTCCCATGCCTTCCGCCCAGTAGAGCTCCACATTGGCGTCAACCGGCAGTTCCAAATCGGCCTTGTAGTACTTGCCGTATGTATCCATGGACTTAGGCATCATCTGGAATTTGCGGAAAATCCAAGTCACAGATGCCACGCAGAAAACTGCCAGCAGAATGATCAGCCACAATTTATTTCTACTCAACCAAATACCCAGCAAGAAATCCACCACCAGAAGGGGGGTGATCGTAGCGATGTATATCCAGTTGGCGCTTTTGATCTTCATTGTAATCACCTCATTGGGATATCTCCGCTGCAACGGCGGATGCTGGGGAAATTATACCAGATCGCCAGCGCAAGCCATGTCAATGTACATACGGACATTGTCAGTGCGGCGCAGGATGCTGGCGGGGCAAGCCTCGCTGATGGGGCCGGTCAGGGTTGCTTTGGTAGCATTGTGCTTGGTGGCAGCGGGCACGATGCAGAAGATGTACTCGCTGGAAGCCAGACGGGGCACAGTGACGGTCAGTGCGTACTCGGGCACATCAGCCAGAGTGGGGAAGCAGCCGTCATGGACCTGCTGATTACGGCAGATGTCGTCAAGCTTGACCTTCTTGATGGGCATCTTGTCGTTGAAGTCAGCAACAGGGGGATCGTTGAAAGCGATGTGGCCGTTCTCACCGATACCCATGAAGGTGATGTGGGTGGGAGCTGCATCCAGCAGAGCGCCATAACGCTTCACTTCTTCATCAGCGTCGTTTGCACCGTTGATCAGGTTCACGCTTTTGAAGGGAACCTTGTTGAAGATGGCGTTGCACAGGAAGTTATTGAAAGAGTTGGGATGGCCAACTTCGAAACCAACGTACTCGTCCATGTGGTAAGCGTTGATGCGGTTCCACTCGATGTCCTGCTCCAGCAGAGAAGCCAGGAACTCATTCTGAGAAGGAGCAGCTGCGAAGATGCAGTTGATCTCTTCGTTCTTTTCCAGCAGCATGCGGATGCACTCAGCAGCCTCGCGAGCGCCGTCTGCGCCCATCTCAGCGCGGGTGTCGTAGATCTTCAGGTTGATCTTGTCATAGTTTCTTTCAATCATGGTATTTTCCTCCGAGTCAATAATATATGTTGTTTTATCGTTTCGCTTTTTTATGCAGCCGTCGGACGGATTCCCGCTCGACCAGCTTTGGGGTCAGGATCACACTGCCGTTTTCCACCGGATTTCCTTCCAGACGGTCCAGCAGAATCCGGCTGGCCAGACGGCCGGTTTCCGTAGCTGGTTGTGCGATGGTGGTCAACGCAGGAGAAACCATCGCGCTGATGGCGATATCATCAAAGCCGATGATGGAAATATCCCGCGGGACATAAATTCCTTCGCTTTCAAAATACTTCAGCGCGCCAATAGCGATCATATCATTGATGGCAACCACTGCATCCGGCAGGTAGTCACTTTGCATGAGATTCTGTGCCAGTTCCCAGCCGAGCCGGAATTCTTTTTCCATACTGCCGTCGGAGCGGTCTTCGCTGGTGGCGTGCAGGATCACCCGGCGGTTGTTCAGCCGGACACCCGCGTCCTTCAGAGCCCGACGGTAGCCGTCGAAGTACTGATTCCGGCTGGGCCGGTCTATGGGACCGCTGATAAAGGCAATGTCCCGATGGCCGCAATCCAGCAGGTGCTTGGTAGCCATATAACCTCCGGCGAAGAAGTCGAAACCCACACAATCTCCGGTATAGTCAGGACTTGTCTGATCGAACAATACAAATGCTGGGGCTGCACTGTCCAGAAGGTCCAGCAAATCTTCGCTGAGATGGACACCGGAGATCAGCACGCCTTCCACCTGTTTCTGCTCCAGATCCTCCAAATGCCGCTTTTCCAGTTCCGGACGATTCTGAGAGGAGCAGATGATGGGAGTGTAGCCCCGCTTCAGGCACTCCTCTTCCACTGCGCCGACCAACTGGGCATAAAATAGATTTGTGATCGATGGTACGATCACACCGATCGTTCTACCGCCACCCCGCTTCAGTATCTGGCTGAAAATATTGGGCTTGTAATTCAATTGTGCAGCAGCCGCCAGAACACGTTCTCGCAGTTCTGCCCGCACCGGATAGTCCGCATCGTTCATAACACGGGAAACGGTCGCGGCAGAAACGCCGGCTCGTATTGCTATGTCAGAAACGGTCACTTTCTTTCCAGAATCCGCCATAAAAACCAACCTTTCGGGATGCACCGGAACTTCTTACCAGCACAAGACACAGTAATCGTTTCCATTTCTTCCCAACAAATATATCACATAATTTACTAGGGGTCAACGCGGACTTTTTTGGGCAATTTGTACAATTGCCAATTCTTGATCATAGGCACCATACCAAAAAATCCATCCTTCCGACAGAGCATAAGATAAGAATCGTCCCAAAAGCAGAAAAATTTTTCTATATTCTTTCTTTGTCCCATCTGCGTATTTTGTAATTTCTCTTTCTTTTTTCTGAAAATAGTGGTATCTCTAGAAAATTAATGGTACTTCTCCATTTTATTGCATAAAATCGTATTTCAACTTTTCCACTCACCCCATTCGGTAAAAGGGCATTATGCAATCAAAAACAAACAAAATCCATCACACCTATCGAATTTCCACACCCTTATTTTCAAGTTTCGTCATAATGTCTAAATTTTAGCTAAATTTTTTGTGCTCATAAAAGTCGTTCAGAATCTACTTTCTGGCCTGACCCCACAAAATTATACATTTCGCACAAGTCTGCACGCTCTGCAAGCGGAAATCCCTTCTTCCCGAACAGTGTGTTTGCGGATATTTAAAGATGATGCTTATACCCCACCGCAACCGGGAAGATGTATACTCCGATATAGCATATTAAAATGACTTTCTTTTGCAGCTGACATAGTTGCCGGGATTTCCAAAATTGATTTTCACATCATACCCCATCTTCCGCGCCACATCAAAGGAATGCTTGATGAGGACCCTGTCCGGTTTCTGCCGCTGATACTCCGGTACAACACATGGAGACCAAAGAAAAGGGGCTCTTTTCCTCCCTCCGTTTTATCTTTCTGCCATACCTTGGTGCAGATGATATTTCCGATGATCCGGCCGTCCTTTTCCAGCACGAAGGCCAGATCGGGGATAAAGCCGGGATGGAATTGCATGATGCGAACGTAATAATGCCCATCCGCCCCCGGCTTATAGACATTCCCAAAAGCTCCTCGAGTCAGTTCCGCTACTGCTCGGTAGTCCTTTTCTGCCTCCAAACGTATTGTCAAATATTACATTCGGCAAAAGCTTCGTAAAGAAGGGTGAGAGCAGATTCATCGTCACCAAAGTTCGGCGTGTGACTGGACACGTAGGTTTGTAATATTGGGACGAATTCTTTTATATTCATGTGCATTCCTCCTTTGCTGATTTCAGTATACAACAGAAGAGTCTATCCGTCATAGCAGCAAGTAATTTGTCCTCATTCCGGCTGATCAATTGGAGCAATTCTTTGTATTCCTTACTGGGCGAAATATCGTATTACGCAGGTTCAATATTGCCATACCAAAATTCTTCCAAGATGTTCATGGTAAACCTCCTTAAGTTTGTTTGCCATGATTTTACTTACAAAACGCAGATTCGTCGAATGTGCCGCAAACGAAAAAAGTCCCGGTTCTTTCGAACCGGGGCATTCGTATTATTGGGGATTAGCCCTTGATAGCAGCCTGCGGAGTAAATAAATGTACGATCAGGGGCATGTTGCGTGGTTCTTATCTATTGGCTCACACGTGGGCGAGGATGCCCAGGATCAGCTTCTTTTTCATCCCAGACAGCTCCCGCAGGGGGTGTAGCCCGCGTCGATGGCTTCCTGATAGGAATCAAAATAGGTGCGGTTTTCTTCCTTGGGCAGGTTGGCGCAGTCCTG
>JBGVFB010000055.1:0-16331 GCA_045120675.1 Faecousia sp.
TTATCGCGCTCTTGGCGGCATAGCCGCCCTCGGCCCCCGCTTTTAAGAGGGGGCTGGCAAAATAGGCCCAACGGGACTATTTTGACTGGGGGAGTTGTATTTTTCTCCCCCCGGCCTCGTTCCCACTCGGCCACCCCCCTCGCAAGCGCGGGGGGCAAGGCTCCTATCCAACTGCACGACAAACTGAAATTTGAAAACTTGTAATATCAGGAGACCATCATGCTCGATAAATTGAAAGCGGTGGAAAACCGCTTCGAAGAACTTTGCTTCAAATCCGAACAGCCGGATTTTTATAACGACCCCAAGAAGGCGGCCAAGCTCCTGCGGGAGAAAAATGACTTAGAGCCGATCATCGAGGCCTTCCGTGCCTATCGCGATGCCCAGCAGGAGATGCTGGATGCAGAGGAACTGATGGCGGATCCCGAAATGAAGGAGCTGTGTCAGGAAACCTATATTGCCGCCAAGGCCGCGAAGGAAGAGCTTTACGAAAAGCTGCAGATTCTGCTGCTGCCGAAAGACCCCAACGACGAAAAAAGCGTCATCGTGGAGATTCGCGGCGGTGTGGGCGGCGAGGAAAGCGCCCTTTTTGCCCACTCTCTGTTCCGCATGTATTCCATGTTCGCAGCCAAGCAGGGCTGGAGCATCGAACTGCTCAATTATAATGAAACCGAACTGGGCGGTGTCAAGGAAGCCGATTTCATCGTAAACGGCCGTGGCGCCTACTCCAGACTGAAATATGAATCCGGTGTCCACCGTGTCCAGCGGGTGCCGGAAACCGAATCCGGCGGACGCGTCCACACCTCCACGGCTACCGTTGCGGTGCTTCCTGAAATGGAGGAAGTGGACGTGCAGATCAATCCCGCGGACATCGAAATGCAGGTCTACCGCGCTTCCGGTGCCGGCGGCCAGCACGTCAACAAAACTTCTTCCGCCGTTCGCCTGATCCACAAGCCTTCCGGCATCGTGGTGGCCTGTCAGGAAGAACGATCCCAGCTGCAGAACCGTGAAAAATGTATGCGTATGCTGGCATCCAAGCTCTATGAGATCGAACAGGAGCGCATCGAGTCGGAGCATGGCGGTCTGCGCCGCTCACAGGTGGGTACCGGCATGCGCAACGAGCGCATCCGCACCTACAATTTCCCTCAGGGCCGGGTGACGGATCACCGCATCGGCCTGACGCTGTATAAGATCGACTCCGTCATGGACGGCGATATCGACGAGATCATCAATGGTCTCGCTACCGCCGATCAGGCCGAAAAGCTGAAGAACGCGAAATAAGAGGAAAAACTATGGAATTTCTGACCTATTCCCCTGAGCAGACCGAAAAAGTCGGTGCTGCGCTGGGTAAAATTCTGCCCGCAGGCACGGTTCTTGCCTACCGCGGCGATCTGGGCGCGGGAAAAACCGCCTTCACCCGGGGCCTGGCCCGTGGCCTTGGCTATGCGGAGCCGGTGACCAGCCCCACCTATACCATCGTCAATGAATACTTAGGCGGCAGACTTCCCCTGTTCCATTTCGATATGTACCGCCTCGGCTCCTCCGATGACCTGTGGGACATCGGCTGGGAGGATTATCTGGAGCGGGGCGGCATCTGCGCCGTGGAGTGGAGCGAGAATGTGGACGATGCCATGGAAAATGCTGTTTATGTGACCATCTACAAAACCGGCGAGGAATCCCGCCGGATCGTCATCGAAGGAGGAGAGGAAATTGCTGATCTTAGCCTTTGAAACCTCTGCCAAGGCCGCATCCGTCGCACTGCATGACGGACAGAAGCTGCTGGCGGAAGGTTATCAGAATACCGGCATGACCCACAGCCAGACCCTGATGGTCATGGCGGAGGATGCCTTAAAGCAGTGCGGCAAGACTGCTGCGGACGTGACCGCCGTCGCGGTGGCCGAGGGCCCCGGCTCCTTTACCGGCGTGCGCATCGGCGCGGCGGCCGCAAAGGGCTTTGCATGGGGGCGGGAAATCCCCTGCTATGGCATTTCCACGCTGGAGGCCATGGCCCATTCCCTTGGCATTTATCAGGGCTATATCTGCCCTGTCATGGACGCAAGACGGGCGCAGGTGTATAATGCTCTGTTTTATGTAAACCATGGAGAAATCACCCGCGTTGCGCCGGATCGCGCCATTGCATTGGCAGATTTGGGCGAAGAAATAAAAAATCTGACAGAACCCGTATTTCTGGTTGGCGATGGAAGCAATCTGTGCTATAATACATTGTTGAAAGATGTTCCGAATCTGGTACTGCCGTCGGAACACCGGATGCACCAGCGGGCTGTGGGTGTGGCGCTGCTGGCGGCCACACAGGCGGCACAGGGCATTGCTCCTACCGGCGCGGAACTGACTCCCAATTACCTGCGGCTTTCTCAGGCCGAACGGGAAAAGCTTGAAAGAGAAAATAAAAAATAAAGGAGATAGATACAAATGGCAACTGTTACCGTACTCGATCATCCCCTGATTCAGCATAAGCTGGCAATCATGCGCGATAAGACCACCGGCACCAAGGAATTCCGTGCGCTGGTCAACGAAATCGCAGGCCTGATGTGCTACGAAGCTACCCGCAACCTGCCCACCGAAGAGGTTCTGGTGGAGACCCCCATCACCACTGCAAAGTGCCGGATGCTGGCCGGTAAGAAGTTGGCCATCGTCCCCATTCTGCGCGCAGGCCTCGGCATGGTGGATGCCATGGTTGACCTGATCCCCTCCGCAAAGATCGGCCACATCGGCCTGTATCGTGACCCCGAGACCCATGAGCCTGTGGAATACTACTGCAAGCTGCCCGAAGATGTGGGCAACCGCGTTGTTTTCGTGGTCGACCCCATGCTGGCCACCGGCGGCAGCGCTGTTGCTGCCATTGACTTCCTGAAGAAGCACGGCTGCAGAAACATCATCATGATGAACATCATCGGCTGCCCCGAGGGTGTTGCCCGCGTCACCGAAGCGCACCCCGACGTGGACATCTACATGGCTGCCTGCGACGAGAAGCTGAACGATCATGCTTACATCGTTCCCGGCCTCGGCGATGCCGGCGACCGTATCTTCGGCACCAAGTAAGCGGCGGGCCGCCGCGGGCAATGCGTGCACGGCTGGTCTGTGGCCGTTACACCATTGGGTACCGCTCGGTAACGAAACAAGTGCAAAAACAAGGCACCGTCGAAAGACGGTGCCTTTTGTTATGCATTTGCGTGCTTGGGATGGAACAGGATATATTCCATGGATTGATCTTCCGTACCATATTCCGTCATAAAGGGGACGGTACGGCTGTAGCGGAAGCCGCATTTTTCAATCACGCGGCGGGAGCGGGCATTGCGCTCGAAATGGCCGCAGATGAGAAAATCCAGCTTTTCTGCTTCAAATAAATATTGAATCGCAGCACCCACCGCTTCCGGCATCAATCCCTGACCCCAGTAATCTTTGGCCAGCACATAGCCGATTTCGCGACCGCGCAGGGAATCGAATTCCGGATAATCAGCTTCATTATAAAGATCAATGCCCAGTGAGCCGATGACCCTGCCCTGATGCTCCAACGCAAAGGTCTTCTTTTCACGGATGAACATGTGAAGAATTGCGCGGGATTCCTCCATATTCTTATGGGGCAGCCAGCCGGCCATCTGCCCGACACCGTCCACACTTGCGTACGCGTTGAAATCCGGCAGGTCGGATTCCTGAAAGGGGCGCAAGGTAAGACGGTCCGTTTTCAGCACAAGATTCGTGATATCGATGGGATGATTCATGATCTTACCTCCTTCTTATAAAAACAGTGCAGGTCAAAACGGTAGTTCGACCTGCACTGCGCCTGAGTTTGCATCAGCGGTTTGTTACCTTCACCTGGAAGCCTGCCAGAACGTCCAGAACCTTTTCGTTCAGGCCCTTGTCGAAGGAGTCGGTACATGCTGCGTCCACGATGATGGTAGCTTCGGGGTATTTGCTCTGCAGCACCACGGCATTGGATACCACGCAGATGTTGCTCACAAGGCCCACCAGCTCGATTTCATCGGCGCTTTCGGGCAAAACGGCGGCGGTGGCAGGATCGGTCACATCCATGCCGAAAACCAGCTTGTCGATGGCTTTTGCCTCCACTTCGGCCAGAGCCTTGGCGGTCTCGCCGTAGACTTCCCAGCCGAAGCTGCCCTTGATGCAGTGCGGTACGGGCAGATTCTTGCCCTCACGGGTGTCCATGTAGTTTTCAAAGTGGGTGTCGCGGGTGAAGAGGACATTGCCCTTGCCGTAGGCACGGACCTTGGCGGCAATTTTTTCGTCCAGCTTCTCGGCACCGGGGAAGCCCAGCGCACCGTCCACGAAGTCATTCTGATAGTCGATTACAAACAAATAGCGGTTCATGGGATAACCTCCTGATATTTTGTGCCTTTACCATAGCAAATCAAAAGGAAAAAGTCAATGAACCGTTGAAACCACCGATACTTTTTGATATGATAATGTAAATTTTAGTTTATCGATCAGTTAAGCCTTCCCCTCTGGGGAAGGTGGCATGCCGTAAGGCATGACGGAAGAGGCGTGTAGGCAGTACGAATTTGCCAACAACTGAAGCAATTCGAAATATTTTTATTGCACCTCTCCCGCCCCCTTCGGGGGCACCCTCCCCAAAGGGGAGGGCATGACTCTGCACGATAAACATCAATTTGAATTTATAGGAAAGGGGTGCGTGCATGTACCGGAAAGAGGATTATATCGCGGTGTTTGATTCCGGTGTGGGCGGTATCAGCGTGCTGCGGCAGCTGCGGAAATTGATGCCGGGCGAAAACTACATCTACTACGGCGATTCCGCCAACGCGCCCTACGGCAGCCGCACCACCGAGGAAGTGCGTACCTTGACACTGGCGGCGGCGCAGAAGCTGACCACGGAATATCCCGTCAAAGCGCTGGTCGTTGCCTGCAACACGGCCACGGCCGCAGCCATTGAGGTGCTGCGCAAAACCTATCCCGATCTGATCGTCATCGGTATCGAGCCGGCAGTGAAGCTGGCGGCGGATCATTTCCCCGGCGGCAGGCTGGGTGTCATGGCCACGGAAGTGACACTGCGGGAAGAGAAGTTCGACACGCTTGTACACCGCTTCGACGGAAACTGCACCATCGTGAAAATCCCGGCACCGGGTCTTGTGAAGCTGATCGAGGCAGGAAAATCCGACACGGCGGAAACCGATGAACTGCTGCAAAAGCTCCTTGGCCCCTATGTGGGCCAGCTGGATGCGCTGGTGCTGGGCTGCACCCATTATCCTTTCGTATCCCGCCGGATCGGAAAGGTGCTGGGACCGGAAACCATGCTGCTCCACGGCGGCAAGGGCACCGCACGGGAGACAATGCGGCGGCTGGAAAAGGCCGGCCTTCTGCAGGAAGAAAACGGAAGCGTGACCATCATCAGCAGCGATCCCACAAACAGCTCCTGCCAGCTGGCATGGAAATTACTGAATGGATAAATGACGGAGGGGACTATGGAGAAAAAGTATCTGGTAATCGGCATCGCCGGCGGCACCGGCAGCGGAAAAACCACCCTGATGAAGAATCTGATCGACCGTTTTGGCGATGTGGTAACGGTGCTCAGCCACGATAATTACTACCGCCGCCATGACGAACTGACCTACGAAGCGCGCTGCAAGATCAATTACGATGAGCCTGCGGCACTGGAAACGGACCTGATGGCCCGCCATCTGGATCTGCTGCGGCAGGGTCAGGCCATTGAATGCCCCGTTTATGACTTCGCCCAGCATAACCGCTCCAACGAAACCATCACCGTGGTTCCCAAAAGCGTGATCATTGTAGAAGGTATCCTGATTTTTGAAAACGAACCCCTGCGGGAGCTGATGGACATTAAGATTTTCGTGGATACCGATGCAGATGTGCGTCTGTGCCGCCGCATCAAGCGGGATGTGAACAAGCGCGGCAGAACGCTGGAAAGTGTCCTGACCCAGTATCAGGAGACGGTCAAGCCCATGCACGAAAAGTACGTAGAACCCAGCAAGCGTTTTGCGGATATCGTGGTGCCGGAGGGCGGCAAGAATCTGGTGGCGCTGGATATGATCATGGGCCGCATCGCGCGGCACTTATCTGAGGAGGCATAAGAAATGAATTTTGAAAGTCTGATTTTTGATATTGACGGCACCCTGTGGGATTCCCGCGCGCTGGTGGCCGAGGGTTACAATGCCCAGCTGAAAGACGAGGGCATGGAGCGCTTTTCCGTGGATGCGGAGGTGCTGAAGACCGTTTTCGGCAAGGTTATGACCGAAATTGCGGATATTCTGTTTGCAGAACTGCCCGAGCAGCAGCGCTACCCCCTGCTGGAGCGGTGCATGGAGCGGGAAAATCAGCATCTGCATCAGGTTGCCAGCGCCGACATCGGCTATCCCAAGGTCAAGGAGACTTTGGAGGAGCTGGTGAAGAAGCACCGCCTGTTCATTGTCAGCAACAGCCAGAGCGGCTATCCCCAGCTGTGCATCGAGAAGATGGGACTGGGCGACCTGATTTCCGGACACCTGTGCTTCGGCGACACGGGTATGTGCAAGGGCGATACCATCAAAAAGCTGATGGCAGACCATAACATCACCTCCGCCTGCTACGTGGGCGATACCCAGGGCGATCTGGATGCGGCAGAACGGGCCGGCATGCCCTTTATCTACTGCACCTTCGGCTTCGGTCAGGTGGACCATTACTGGAAGAAGATCGACACCTTTGCCGATCTGCTGGAGCTGTAAGATGAGTATCATTCTGAATCCGGACTGCATCCTCTGCCACATGCGGCGCAATGTGGGCACCGCCCGCCATATGGGCACGGATGCCCAGTGGGAGCGCTTTACAAGGGAACTGCTGGAACTGTATCTGGATATTCCGAAGGAGGGTGTCAGCTCCACATGGCTGGGCCCACGGACGGAGGAACTGTTCCGGAAGGTCTACGGTGTCAGCGGCGACCGTTTCGAGGAGGAAAAGCGTTTTTCCAACCGCTTCGTGATGGAGCGGCTCTGTGACATCCGCGCACGGGTGGAAGCGGCGGAAGACCCCGTCTATGCAGGACTGCAGTTTGCGGTGTTGGGCAACTATATTGATTTTTCCGCGCTGTACGGGGAGGTCAGCTTCGAAAAGCTGGATGCCATGCTGGAAAAAGCCCTGACCATGGACTTGGACCGGAGCGCTTATGAAAAGCTCTGCGCCGATCTGGAAGCAGGAACGAAGCTTCTTTACCTGACGGACAATGCCGGTGAGATCGGTTTTGACCGGATCTGCGCCGAGCAGATCGCGAAGCGCTACCCCCATGTGCAGATCGCCTTCTGTGTCCGCGGCGGCATTACGCTGAACGATGCCACCCGTGAAGACGCGGAAGCGGTGGGCATTCCCTTCCCGGTGATCGACAACGGCAACAACATTGCCGGCACGGTGCTGGATCAGTTGGGCGCGGAAGCAAAGCAGGCCGTGGACACGGCGGATGTGATCATCGCCAAGGGTCAGGCCAACGCGGAAACACTGCTGGACAGCGGCTACAATATATATTACGCATTTTTGGTCAAATGCGTCCGCTTTGAAGAGCGGTTCCAAAAAGCAAAGCTGACACCCATGCTGGTGCGCGAACGCGGATAAAAAATACTCCGGCAGATGAAAAATCTGCCGGGGTTTACTTTTGCGTGGAAAGCTGTTATGATAACGTGTAAGACTTCTGAAAGGACGGTGCATCGTGAAAACCAGGAAACTGACACAGATGGCCCTGCTGACGGCCATTGCCCTGACGATTTTTATGGTCGAAGCCCAGATTCCGGCGCTGGTGCCGGTTCCCGGTGTAAAGCTGGGCCTTTCCAATATTGTGACGGTTTTTGCGGTCTTTGCCATGGGACCGAAGGAGGCGGCATCGATCCTGTTTGCCCGTGTGTTTCTGGGCGCGATTTTTGCCGGTAATTTCAGCACCATTTTCTATTCTGCCGCCGGCGGCGCGCTGGCGATTGTGGTGACCATTTTCCTGCGGAAAATCCTGACGGAAAAGCAGCTGTGGGTGGCAGGTGTCATGGGCGCGATTGCCCACTCCATCGGCCAGATGGCCATGGCCATCGCCATCACCCAGACCGTCGGACTGATTTCTTATCTGCCCATGATGATCATCTGCAGCATCATTACGGGCCTGTTTACGGGCTTTTGCGCTCAGTTCCTGCTGAATCGGGGAGAAAATTTATGGAAAACTTTTTTGAAATGAATATGACGAAGGCACAGGTGGATGCTATTTCCAATCTGGGCCTTGCCCATATGGGCGACTGCGTTTACGAAATTCTCTGCCGTGCCTACCTCTGCGCCCGCGGCGGCAAGAAGGTGGATCAGCTGCATAAGGAGACCATCAACATGGTCAAGGCCACCGCTCAGGCAAAATTTGCGGACAAGATGATCGGACTTTTAAGCGAAGAGGAGCTGGCCTACTACCGCCGCGGCAAGAATTCCCATGTCCACGCGGTGCCCAAATCCGCGACACCTGCGGAATACGCCAAGGCCACCGGCGTGGAGACTTTGTTCGGCGCCCTCTTCCTGCTGGGCCGCAAAGACCGGGCCAATGAGATATTTAATCTGGTAATGGAGGCAAATAATGGCCTTTGATGCTTTCTTTTTATCGGCGGTGATGGAGGAAATCCGCGACCGCACGGCGGAAGCCCGTGTGGACAAAATCCACCAGCCCAGCCGCGACACGGTGATCCTGCAGCTGAAATGCCGGGAGGGCCGGCAGAAGCTGCTCTTTGCTCTGAATCCCACGGCACCCAGATTGCACCTGACCACGTCCAATCCGGAAAATCCCGCGGAGCCGCCCATGTTCTGCATGCTGCTGCGTAAGCACCTTTTGGGTGCGCGGCTGCTGCGCATGGAGCAGATTCCCATGGAGCGCTGCGCCATGTTCACTTTCGATTGTATCGATGAAATGGGTGACCATGTGGAAAAAACACTGGTAGCGGAGCTGATGGGCAGAACTTGTAATCTGTACCTGCTGAGCCCCGAGGGCCGCATCATCGACTGCCTGCGCCGCATCGGTCTGGACGAGAGCGCCAAGCGCGCCGCCCTGCCGGGTCTGAACTATCAGAAGCCGGATCCCATCACCAAGCAGAATCCGAATGATACCGAGAATTTCGAAGAAATTCTCCGCAAAGCCGGAAAAGATGTGCTGGCGGAGCGGCTGATGGATTGCTTCGGCGGATTGTCTCCGCTGGTCTGCCGGGAAGCGGCGCTGTTCGCCGCCGGTGCTACCGATGCGCGGGTGGAGGATATGGATATTCCCGCCGTGGCGGAGAAGTTGCAGCTATATTTCCGTGAACACCTGAATTATCCCGCGCCTTACTATTACTGTCAGGCGGACGGTACCCCCAAACAGTTCGCCTTCTGCCCCATCCGCCAGTACGGCGGCTGTGAGCGGGGAGAATCCTTCGGCGCGCTGCTGGATATGTTCTACACGGTTCGTGACCGCAACGACTCCATGCGCCAGAAGAGCCAGACGGTGCGCAAGACGGTGCAGAACCTCTGCACCCGCATTACAAAGAAGCTGGCCATTCAGGAAAAAGAACTGGAAGCCACCTTCGACCGGGAACGGCTGCGCCAGCTGGGCGATATCGTTACCGCCAATATCCACCGCATTGTCAAGGGTCAGACGGTGATTTCATGCGAGGACTTTTACGATGAGGAAATGAAGGTCATCGATATTCCCATTTCCCCGATTCTGTCTCCGCAGCAGAATGCGGCCAAGTTCTATAAGGACTATGCCAAGCTGAAAAACGCGGAAAAGGAACTGACCCGCCAGATTTCTTTGGGCGAGCAGGAACTGGACTACCTGAAAAGTGTTCTGGAGGAATTAAATCGCGCCCAGACCGACGGCGAGCTGGAGGAAATCAAGCAGGAGCTGCATCAGGGCGGCTATCTGCGGCTCGACAGCGCCAAGCGGAAGATGAAGCAGGCAAAGAGCAAGCCCATGGTCTTTACTTCCACCGACGGCTATTCCATTTATGTGGGCCGCAACAACCATCAGAACGACGAGCTGACCTTCCGCGCGGCACGAAAAGACGATATCTGGTGCCACGCATCCAAGGTTCACGGCTCCCACGTGATTATTTCCTGCGGCGGCACCACCCCGCCGGACGATACCATCACGCAGGCAGCCCAGCTGGCGGCTTACTATGCGGAAACTGCCGGCGGCCAGAATATCTCTGTGGATGTAACACCGGTGAAGCAGGTAAAGAAAGTGCCCGGTGCCAAGCCCGGCATGGTCATTTACCACACCTACCGTACGGTTATCGTCAATCCCTACCCCGATATCGTGGTGGATGCGCTGAATGCGGAGAAAAAAGAAGATGTATAAAGAAAAACGCGCCGCAGGGCGCGTTTTTTCTGCATTCAGGGGAAAGCTAAATTGATGTTTATCGCTCTTTTGCACCGCACCGAAAGATTGTCATTCCGAGGAGGGGCGAAGCCCCGACGTGGGAATCTCCAGCACCGAAGTACGAGGAAATACGCACCAATTAACATTGAATATCTGAGATTTACAATGTTAATCGGATGCTTCCGCATCAGACCGCGAAGCAGGAGATTGCCACGGCCCTTCGGGCCTCGCAATGACGTGGTAATTTGGTGGCTGGTTGCGTCTATCCAACAGAGTTCCTTATGTAGAGTTGAAATCTGCACTGCAGTAACGAATCGGGCGGGCCCAATGGTGTACCGGTTATTGCCGGCCAGTCAGGCACGCGTTGGCCGTCGGCCCTCGCCGACAAGCTGAAATTTGAACACGGCCACACAGATTGTTCACCATTAATTCATTTTCGTCCTCTTGACTTTTTTAGCACTCTCTGGTATACTCTGCTTAGCACTCAAGGGTATCGAGTGCTAACACTGAAAGAAAAGGAGCGAAGCTCATGGAAATGACCGAACGGAAAAAGAAAGTGCTGCGCTCCGTCGTAGACCTGTATATCCGCACCGCAGAGCCGGTCGGCTCCAAGGCCATCACGGAACTGCCGGATATGAAATACTCTTCTGCCACCATCCGCAACGAAATGGCAGACCTGACGAGCCTCGGTTATCTGGAGCAGCCCCACACCAGCGCCGGTCGAATCCCCTCCGCCGCAGGCTACCGGCTGTATGTGGATGAGCTGATGGCGGACTACCGCCTGAGCATCGACGAAACCAAGTCCATCAATACCGCCATCGAAGAGAAGATGCAGCGGGTGGATAAGCTGGTGGAAAAGGTGGCGAAGCTGGTCTCTCAGGCCACGGATCTTCCGGCCATCTCCATGGCCTCCCGCAGCGCGGATGCAACCGTCAAGCGCTTCGAGCTGATTCAGGCCGGCGCAGGCAGCTTCATCCTTGTGGTGATGCTCAGCAATGACGAGGTGGTCAATAAGCTGATCAAGCTGCCGCTGCATGTGGACGAAAATGATCTGAAAGTGCTTTCTGCACTGCTGAATGCGACCATGACAGAGCTGAGCGCCGAGGAATTTACCGCAGGCCTGCTGGAACGGGTCATGCGCTCCGCCGGTGCCGCCGCTTCTCTGGTGCCTGTGATCGTGGAATTTACCACCGAAACCCTGCGCCGCAGCGGTTCTTCCAATATGGTTGTGGCCGGACACTCCCGTCTGCTTGGTCTTCCCGAATACCGGGATGTGGACAAAGCCCAGAAGGTCATGACTTCTCTGGATGAAGAGACCCTTTCCAATCTTCCCGCAGTCATGCAGAGTGCCAACGGCACCAAGGTCATCGTCGGTCCCGAGAATATTTCCGAGGAACTGAAAGATACTTCTGTTGTCATGACCAAGTTCGACATCGGCGATGGAATGCAGGGCATGATCGGTGTGGTGGGCCCCACCAGAATGGACTACGCAAAGGTCACCGCAAGACTCAGTTATTTTGCGGAAAGCCTTTCTAAAATGTTTGCCAAGCCGGAAACAGCACAGCTGCCCGCTCCGGAAGCAAACGAGGAATGATCAGGAGGTAGGAAATGCCTAAGAAGGATAAAGAAAAGAAAGAAACACCCGTCGAAGAGGTAATCGAGGAAACCGTCGAGACTTCCGCTGAGGAAATCCCCGAGGTTCCCGAGGTCAACCCCTTCGAGGAAAAATATAACGCAGAGCATGACGCGCACCTGCGTCTGGCTGCAGAGTACGACAATTTCCGCAAGCGCACCATCAAGGAAAAGGAAGCCTCCTACGGCAACGGCAAGGCCGATGCAGTGGCGAAGATGCTGCCTGTGTACGACAACTTAGAACGTGCGCTGAATCAGGAAACTTCCGACGCCGCCTACAAAAAGGGCGTGGAAATGACCATGAATGAGCTGGTCAAGATCTTCACATCTCTGGGTGTTGAGATTTTCGGAAATGTGGGTGACGAATTTGACCCCAACCTGCACAACGCGGTCATGCACATCGAAAACGAAGAGCTTCCCGAGAACAGCATCTCCGCTGTGTTCCAGAAGGGCTTCAAAATCGGCGACAAAGTCGTTCGATTCGCCATGGTTCAGGTGGCAAACTAATTATAATTTGTAATTGTGAATTCTGAATTTATTATACTGTAAACAATTAAGCTTTATATATAGGAGGAAAACATTATGTCTAAGATTATCGGTATCGACCTTGGTACTACCAATTCCTGCGTCGCTGTTCTGGAAGGCGGCGAACCCGTTGTCATCGCCAACGCTGAAGGCGGCCGCACTACCCCTTCCGTCGTTGCATTCTCTAAGACCGGCGAGCGTATGGTCGGTCAGGTGGCTAAGCGTCAGGCCGTCACCAATGCGGACCGCACCGTCGCTTCCATCAAGCGCCACATGGGCGAAAACTACAAGGTTTCCATCGACGGCAAGAACTACACCCCTCAGGAAATTTCCGCTATGGTGCTGCAGAAGCTGAAGGCTGACGCAGAGGCCTATCTGGGCCAGCCCGTCACCGAAGCTGTCATCACCGTTCCCGCTTACTTCTCCGACTCCCAGCGTCAGGCCACCAAGGACGCAGGCAAGATCGCTGGCCTCGAAGTCAAGCGTATCATCAACGAGCCCACCGCAGCCGCTCTGGCTTACGGCCTCGACAAGGAAAGCACCCAGAAGATCATGGTTTACGACCTGGGCGGCGGTACCTTCGACGTTTCCATCATGGAAATCTCCGACGGTGTCTTCGACGTTCTGGCTACCAACGGCGACACCCGCCTGGGCGGCGACGACTTCGACCAGAGAATCATGGATTATCTGGTTGCTGAGTTCAAGAAGGCTGAGGGCATTAACCTGGCTGCCGACAAGGTCGCTATGCAGCGCCTGAAGGAAGCTGCCGAGAAGGCCAAGATCGAGCTGTCCGGCGTCACTTCCACCGTGGTCAACCTGCCCTATATCACCGCTGATGCTACCGGCCCCAAGCACCTGGACGTGACTCTGAGCCGCGCAAAGTTCAACGAGCTGACTGCTGATCTGGTGGAGCGCACCATGAAGCCCGTCCGTCAGGCTATGGCTGACGCAGGCCTCAGCGCTTCCGACCTGGACAAGGTCCTGCTGGTCGGCGGTTCCACCCGTATCCCCGCTGTTCAGGATGCTGTCAAGACCATCACCGGCAAGGAAGGCTTCAAGGGCATCAACCCCGACGAGTGTGTCGCTCTGGGCGCTGCTATTCAGGGCGGTGTTCTGACCGGCGACGTGCAGGACATCCTGCTGCTGGACGTTACCCCCCTGTCCCTGGGTATTGAGACCATGGGCGGTGTCTTCACCCGTCTGGTCGACCGCAACACCACCATCCCCACCAAGAAGGAGCAGATCTTCTCCACCGCTGCCGACGGCCAGACTTCCGTTGAAGTCCACGTCCTGCAGGGCGAGCGCGAGATGGCTGCTTACAACAAGACTCTGGGCCGCTTCCAGCTGTCCGGCATCGCTCCCGCACCCCGTGGTGTTCCTCAGATTCAGGTCACCTTCAACATCGATGCCAATGGTATCGTGAACGTTTCCGCAAAGGATCTGGGCACCGGCAAGGAGCAGAACATCTCCATCACCGCTTCCACCAACCTGAGCCAGGAAGATATCGACAAGGCTGTCCGTGAGGCAGAGCAGTATGCTGCCGAGGATAAGGCCCGCAAGGACGAGGTCGACACCCACAACATGGCTGATCAGACCATCTACCAGACCGAGAAGACCCTGAACGAGTTGGGCGACAAGATCTCTGCCGATGAGAAGTCTTCCATCCAGAGCGCTGTTGACCACCTGAAGGAAGTCAACAAGGGTACTGACATTCAGGCCATCAAGGACGCAACCGACGCTGTCCAGAAGGCATTCTACGCAGTTTCCGAGAAGCTGTATCAGCAGGCCAATCCTCAGGGCGGCTGCGATCCCAACTGCGGCGGCAACTGCGGCAACGACGGCGTAGTCGATGCTGACTACGAAACTGTCGACTAATTCAGAAGCTTGTAAACCAAAAAGGGGCGGTAACATCACCGCCCCCTTTTGAAGTGTTATCCGGAAGATAATGAGGTGTACATCCATGCAGGGAATGACCAAAAGAGAAAGACAGATTACCGACGAAAAGCAGATTCTGCACATTCTGGATACGGCCAAGGTGCTGCATCTGGGTCTTGCGGTGAATAACGAGCCGTACGTGGTACCCATGAACTATGGCTACTGCCTGGAGGACGGCAAGCTGGTTTTGTACCTGCACAGCGCGGTGCGGGGCAAGAAGCTGGACATGATGCATGCCAATCCCAAGGTATTCTTTGAACTGGACTGCGATCTGATGCCCTTCGAAAGCGATAAGCCCTGCCAGTACGGTCTGGTGTACTCTTCCGTTATGGGCCGTGGCACGGCGTCCATCGTGGAAGATGTGGAAGAAAAGATGAAGGCGATGACCATCCTGATGAAGACCCAGACCGGCAAGGATTTTGAGTTCAATGAGCGGCTGGTCAGCATCGTGGCGGTGATCCGCATCGATGTGGAGGAATACACCGCAAAGCATCGTCCCCTTCCGGAAAAGTTGAGGTAAATTATGGCTGAGAACAAGCGCGATTATTACGAGGTGCTGGGTGTCGACAAGGGCGCCGACCTCGAAGCAATTAAAAAGGCCTATCGTAAGATGGCTATGAAATATCACCCCGACCGCAACCCCGACAACAAGGAAGCGGAAGAGAAGTTCAAGGAAGTGGGCGAAGCCTACGAGGTTCTTTCCGACTCCGACAAGCGCGCCCGCTATGACCAGTACGGTCATGCCGGTGTGGATCCCAATTTCGGTGGCGGCGGTTACGGCGGCAGCGGTTTTGGCGGCTTCGGCGATTTCGGTGATCTGGGCGATATTTTCGGCTCCTTCTTTGGCGGCGGCGCTTCCCGCGCCAGCAATGCCAATGCGCCCCGTCGCGGCGAGAATGTCATGAGCCGTCTGGAGCTGACCTTCGAAGATGCAGCCTTCGGCTGCGAGAAGGAAGTATCCGCAGTCCGCATTGAAAACTGCCCCAACTGCTCCGGCAGCGGCAGCGCCGACGGTGTGGTCGAAACCTGTGCAACCTGCCGTGGCAGCGGTCAGGTGCGTACCACCCAGAACTTCATGGGTATGCAGATGCAGTCCACTTCTGTGTGTCCCAAGTGTAACGGCAAGGGCAAGACCATTAAGAATCCCTGTAACACCTGCCGCGGTAAGGGCAAGGTGCGCAAAACCCAGAAGATCAAGGTCAAGGTTCCCGCCGGTGTGGATGAGGGCCAGAGCGTCCGCGTCCGCGGTGAGGGCTGTGTGGGCTTCAACGGCGGTCCCAATGGCGACCTGCTGGCAGAGGTCTACATCAAGCGCCACCCCATCTTCACCCGCAGCAATATGGATGTGCTGTGTGAGGTGCCGATTTCCTTTACGCAGGCGGCGCTGGGCGCTCAGATTCAGGTTCCCACGCTGGACGGCAGGGTCACCTATGATATTCCTGAAGGAACTCAGACCGGTACCACCTTCACTCTGCCCGGCCACGGCATTCCCGAGGTGAACAATCCTCGCCGCCGCGGCAATCAGCGGTTCACCGTTGTGGTGGAGACGCCCACCAAGCTGACCCGCGAGCAGAAGGAACTGCTGCGCCAGCTGGACGGCACACTGGAGGAAACCCCCAAGCGGAAAAAGTTCTTTGAATCCATCAAGGATCTATTTGACTAAATGATTCATCCCGGATGCACCTGCATCCGGGATATTTTATGGGGATAAATTGATGTTTATCGCACTGTTGGTTATTTGCTGACAGCTACCGACTACCACTGTCATTGCGAGGAGCGTTAGCGACGTGGCAATCTCCTGCTTCGCGGTCTGATGCGGAAACAACCGATTAACATTGTAAATCTCAGATATTCAATGTTAATTGGTTTCTATTTCTTCGTGCTGCGGTGCTGG
>JBGVFB010000056.1:0-13117 GCA_045120675.1 Faecousia sp.
AAGATGGCTATAGCAACTCACGAGGGATACCTCCTGTCTTAGGTTTGTTTGGTCACTTACCAGTATAGCAGGTTCCCAAGTGAGTTGCTATTTTATTGTCTACGTGGTGTTGCACTTACAATGATAATCCGCCACGGCAAGAAAAGGGCGAAAAGAAGCCGTCATAGGGGAGGCGCTGACCAAAGAAGCCTATCGAAACTTCTGACAGTATCCATCCTATTACCCCGGCTTCGAGCCGCCCTCCCCTATGTACCTCTCCCGGCGCTGGTCGAAGCAATGGCAATAGTCGAAACACCTAAAACCAGAGCTGTAGCATAATACGCACATGTGTATCGTCTTAAAAATCGATTTCAGCCGGTCCCCCGACGGGGGCCGGGTGGGGGTCTGGGGGAGGGCGGCTCAAAGCCGGGCTGCCTATGTCGGTTTCCTCCTGCTGTACCGTTAGGCTTTGCCGGTCAGCGCATCCCCCAGACGTTTTCTTTGGTTACTTTCTTGTACGGACACAAGAAAGTAACACCATCATCAGTTCACAGCTGTGCAATAAACACCAATTTCCTACTCAAAAAAGAGAGGCCCGGAGGGAAAATCCCTCCGGGCCGGGAAATGTTCAATTACACGTTATATTGTAACGTTACCGAGCGGGTTCGGGCAGTAACAACAATCACTGCACCTTGCGCGCATTGCCAGCGGCAGCTCGCCGCTTACAGATCCAGGTAGGAGTCGGAGTACAGAACGTGGTTCTTGAAGATGTCGCAGGACTTGATGGTCTCCATCAGGCGCAGGTCGTTGGGGTTAACGATTGCGGAGGTCAGACCCTGCATCATGCACATTGCAACCAGAGCGGAGTCCATGATGGGACGGACGTTCTTGGGAGCGCCGTTGGAGTTGTTGGACAGACCGCCGGTGGACTTCAGACCCTTGTCGGAGAACATCTTGATAGCCTCCAGGACTTCCATCTGCTTGTCCTGCATGCCCTTGACAACCAGGAACAGGGGGTCGAACCACAGGTCATCGGAGGTCATGCCCAGGGACAGGCCGCGCTCCAGCATGTTATCACAGTGCATTTCGCGCTCTGCGTTATCCTTAGCGATACCGTCAGCGGAGCACAGTGCGATACAGATAGCATCGTTGGCAGCAGCCAGATCGATGTAGCCGATACGGGAACCAGCGTCAGCGGAGTTGACGATGGGCTTGCCGTTGGCACGGTTGTAAACCTTGATACCAGCCTCGATAGCCTTCATGTTTGCGGTGTCCAGTGCCAGAGGAACGTTGTTGAAGTTCTCCTGCAGCAACTTGACAGCCCACATCATGCGCTCGGGACCGTCCTTCTCAGCGGGGCCGATGTTGACGTCCAGATAGGTAGCGCCGGCCTTGATCTGAGCAGCAGCACGCTCCAGAATGGGAGCGGGATCGCGCTCGTCCATAGCCTTGCGGATGGAAGGAGCGATGCAGTGGATGCGCTCGCCGATGGTGACGAAGGTCTTGGACTCGGGGTTGTGGCCCTTGTACTGAACGCCCATGTCGACGATCTCGATCTTGGGAACCTTGGTCTCCAGCAGCTCCTCGAAGGACAGCTCCTTGACCTCTTCCTGAACGGTGCCAGCCTTGGCAGCGCGCTCAGCCTCAGCAGCCTTAACGCCAGCCTCGTACTCCTTGTCCTTCATGTACTTGGGCAGCTGGACAGCTTCCAGAGGACCGACAACGACGTTCCACTCAGGCAGCTTCTCCTGGATCTC
Source organism: Faecousia sp. (assembly GCA_045120675.1). GTDB lineage: Bacteria > Bacillota > Clostridia > Oscillospirales > Oscillospiraceae > Faecousia. The sequence goes on from JBGVFB010000056.1 coordinate 1,737, forward strand.
ACCCTTCATGACGGCGACCTTGCCGGGGATGATCAGGGTGCGGTTCTTGATCTTGTTTGCGATATCCAGCTCGTCAAAAGTCTTCTTGACGGTGGAGGAGGACAGCTTACCTGCTGCCCATGCGGTCAGAACGGACATACCGGATGCATCGGTGATGATCAGGTTGACGGGCTGGCCGGAGCGCTCCAGTTCGCCGGAGACCAGGAAGTAGGTCAGAGCGAAGTCGACAGTCAGAGCGCAGGGAGAGTTCTCGTCGGCACCGTTGATGGGGTAGATCTTAGCTTCCACCTTCATGGGCTTCTGAGGATCGGTGAAGATGTTCTGACGCAGGCCGTACAGAGGCAGAGCCTGAGCGTAGGTCATGCTGGACATGACAATGATAGAAGCATACTTCTCAACGAACATTGCAGCCAGAGCGGTCTGCAGTCTTGCATCGCCGTGAGCGATCTTTGCAACGTTGACGATGGAGGGATAACCGAAGGTACGGTCTTCCTGCTTCAGAGCAGTGCGGCGGACCAGAACAGCGTTTGCCAGAGTCTCCTTGGCAGTCTTGCCGGTGACATCCAGAACCAGGTTCTTGTTGCCAGCTGCTTCCAGCTTCTTAACGGTATCGTACAGGTCGGAGATGTTCTCGGCCCAGACACCCAGAGCGACACCGGCCTTGGTAGCCAGAGCGTTCATAGCTTCCCAGTTAGCGGGGGTAGCGCCGTCCAGAATGACGTTCTTACCAGCGACAGCCAGAGCAGCCTCAGCGCAAGCGGTATCCCAGCACTCCAGAACCAGAGCGCGGCCGGTAGCTGCAGCCTTCTTGACCAGCTCAGCGTAGACAGCGGGATCGGACTGCTTGTTCGCAACATGGATGAACTCCACGTACATACGCTCGCCGATACGCTCGTAATCGACCTTGTCCAGCTCAGCCAGCTTCTCGTCAGCCTTATCTGCGCAATCGGTGCACAGGCAGACAGCGAACAGGTTCTTGTTAACCAGAGTCTTCTCGTGACGGTACAGGACAGTCTCGCCGCCCAGCTTGTAGTCGCCAACGGAAATGGTCTTCATCAGAGGAGCGGTAGCGGAGTTCAGGGTTGCCAGAGCGTCCTCAGAGAAGTAGGGGCACTTGTCCAGAGACACTGCGCCCTGTGCCACCTTCATGCAGAATGCCATACAGGTGGGGCTGCCGCACTCCTTACAGTTCTTCTTAGGAGACAGCTTAAAAATATCAAGACCTTTGAGAGCCATTGTATGTATCCTCCTTCCTTAGATCAGTTCAGCAATGAACTTCTTGATGGTAGCCACGGACTCGGGGTGACGCAGAACAACAGCGTCAGCGCCGCCGGTCAGGTCAGCTGCTGCGGTAGCGACTTCCATGGAGATGGCGCGCTCTTCCTGGCAGCCCCATGCGGGCTCATCTTCTTCGGATGCGGTGGATTCCTTGACACCCCAGGTATCGTTGCAGACAGCAGCCAGAATGGGCATCTGCAGGTCAGCGTCGCCCTGTGCCAGAGCAGCCAGACGGATACGGTCGAAGGTGGAAGCAGCGTACTCGTAGCCGTAACCAACAGCTGCGGTACCGATATCCATCACAACGTTCTCGGGATTGACATTCAGGCCCTTCAGCATGATGTTCAGCTGCTTAGCCAGGTTGATGTCGTCAGCGGTCTCAGCGCCCAGCTTCTGGCCGTTTGCCAGAGCAACGGATGCACCGACGGTCTTGTAGTTCTCGTTCTTTGCGGACATGAACAGGACGTTCTTGCCGGTCAGAGCCTCAGCCAGAGCAGACAGCAGCTCGCCGTCCTTCTCCAGGTTCTTGCAGCCCATGACGACGAGGGGCTTGTTGACAGCCTCAGCAACAGCCTTAGCATCAGCAACACAGTCAGCCACGGAGCGGTTTGCACCGTTGGGATCTGCGCCAACGAAGTTCAGGCAGATGAAATCAGCGCCTTCAACAGTTGCAGCCTTCTTAGCGTAGTCAGCCATGGTGGTGCAGCCTGCGTAGAATTCCTTCAGGCTGGCAACTTCCCACTGGGAAGCCAGATCGGAAACCTCGATACCGATCTTGGGTGCGTTTTCGATTGCAGCATCGAAGGTGTAGAACGGCATCACGTTCTGACCGCCGATGACGATTGCGTTGTCACCGGTGCCCAGAGTCACGGCATTGATCTTGCCGTTGAAGGGAGCCGTCTTAGGAGTAAAAGCCATTGTTAATTATCCCCCTTGTAAAAATAAATAATTGACATATTAAATAAAAAACTAAAAATTGCGGAAGCCTTGCGGTTTCGGACAGTTTTTAATTTTCAATTTCGGTTTTAGAGGCCGATATTGGCCATAATGCCCTTCAGGGCGCTCTTCATAGGATCGCTCTCGGGCAGCTTTGCGGAAGGTTCGCCGTTGCAGTCACAGCGGTAAACGGCCTCATCGTGAGGCAGGACACCGAACAGCTTCAGGCCGTGCTTTTCGATCTCAGCCTTGACACCGTCCTCCAGAACACCACCGGGCGCGCGGTTGACGATCAGGCCCATCTGACCGGGGTTCAGATCCATGTCTTCCACCATCTCGGCGATTCTGGCAACTGCCTGAATGCCACGGCGGGAGCAGTCGGAAATCAGCAGCATGGTGTCCACATGGGGCAGCGTGCCGCGGGCCACATGCTCCAGACCTGCTTCATTGTCCATGACGATGTAGGAATAGTTCTTTGCGTATTTATCAACCTGAGATTTCAGGACGCCGTTGACGTAGCAGTAGCAGCCCTTGCCCTGGGTACGGCCCATGACCAGCATATCGAAGTCATCTTCCTCGATCAGCGCGGAATTGAACTTGTATTCTGCATAGTCAGCCTTGGTCATGCCCTTGGGAATCGTACCCTTCAGCTCTGCCTGTGCCATTTCCTCGCGGATCTGGCCCAGAGAGGTCTCCACTTCCACACCCAGAACTTCGTTCAGGTTGGAATTGGCATCTGCATCAACCACCAGAACGGGGCCACGGTTTTTCTTGCACAAATAATCAATCAGCATGCCGCAGGTGGTTGTCTTACCGACACCGCCCTTACCGGCAACTGCGATGGTATGAGGTGTTGCCATAATACATTGCTCCTTTGGAAAATGGGGTTGCTTGCGCGTGCGAAAGCCCTCCTCTGGTTTGGAGGAGGTTTTTTGTAAGAAACATACCGATAACAGGCCATACACCGCCCATATCGATACGACCATATCGTATCACAGAACCGGCCTAAATTCAACCCACAATTTGATAGAATTAGAAAAAATCTTACAATCCACAGCCCTTATGTCGATTTCCCTTTTACGCAGTCAGATCGGTGTAAATACAAATTTCTGCTGCAGGCCGTCGCAGACAGCGTAAACCGTCACTGCACCGTTTCCTTTTTCATCTACAGAAATTTCCAAGGCTTTTCCCTTCAGAAAGGTACGCACATATTGCACCGGATCGTCGGTTTCCACCTCGTCAAAAAGCACATCCCGCATCTGGTTGTTGCGGCACAGGTTGGGAATCTCCCGTACCAGTTCATATTCGCGCATATTACCGCCTCCTTCATTTAATTATAACATATCCGGAGCCGGGGCGCAAGCAACACCCCACTCGACAAAAAAAGGTTGAATTTTCTTCCCCTGTCTGCTATAATTCCCTTACCCGCGCAGGATTCGTATATCGGTAATACAACGGCTTCCCAAGCCGTGAAGGCGGGTTCGACTCCCGTATCCTGCTCCAAAAGAAAAGGCCACCCACGGGGTGGTCTTTTCTTTTGGAAATAGTAGTAGGGAGTCGAACCGATCAAAACGCAACAGTCCAAAACCAGCGGTTTTTCTGTGACAAAAGAAACATTGCCCTGACATACCTCATGGTGTAGTCAGGGCAATGCTGTTTCATATCAATATCGTATTAGAACTTGGGGGTCACGTCGCCGTCAATCTCAGCCAGAATCTTCTCAGTGCTCTCGCTCATATCCAGAGAACGCACCTTGTTTCTGACAGCCAGAACAGCTCTGGGGGTAACGGACAGTTCGTCCACACCGATGGCCAGGAAGGTCTCGGTCATTTCCAGATCTGCGCCCAGCTCGCCACAGATACCAACCCAAACGCCGTTCTTATGTGCGTTCTCCACGACCATCTTCAGCAGACGGACCACGGACAGGTGGTGGGGATCGTAGAAGCGGCCCAGATCGTTGTTCTGACGGTCGCAAGCCAGGGTGTACTGAGTCAGGTCGTTGGTGCCGCAGGAGAAGAAGTCAACTTCCTTGGCAAGTCTGTCGGAAATGATCGCTGCTGCGGGAGTTTCGATCATGACACCGATCTCAACATGGTCGGAGTAAGGAATACCCTCATCATGCAGTTCCTTCTTCACGGACTCGATCATCTTCTTGGTCTCGCGAACTTCCCAAACACTGGTGACCATGGGGAACATGATGCCCAGATTGCCGTATGCAGAAGCGCGGTACAGCGCTCTCAGCTGGGTACGGAAGAATGCGGGACGGCTCAGGCTGATACGCAGCGCACGCATGCCCATTGCGGGGTTCTCTTCCTTGGGCAGTTCGAAGTAGTCGATCTGCTTGTCTGCGCCGATATCGCAGGTACGGATGATAACTTCCTTATCGCCCATGCCGGTCAGAACAGCCTTGTATGCCTCAAACTGCTCTTCCTCGGTGGGATAGGTGGAGCTGTTCAGATACAGGAACTCGGAGCGGAACAGGCCAATGCCGCCGCCGTCGTTCACCTTGACTGCGTCCACGTCCTCGATGGAGCCGATGTTACAGTAAACGCGGATCTTCTTGCCGTCCTTGGTGATGTTTTCCTGACCCTTCAGGGTCTCCAGCAGCGCGCGCTGATGCATCTGCTCTTCGTGCTTTGCGACGAAGTCAGCGAACACATCCTCGGTGGGATCGATGATCACAACACCGGTGGCGCCATCAACGACAACCTGACGGCCCTCGTAGATGGGATCCAGCTGATCGCCCAGGCCGACAACGGAGGGAATGCCCAGTGTACGGGCCAGAATTGCGGTATGGCTGGAGCTGGAACCATAGCTGGTCACAAAGCCCAGGATCTTGGACTTATCCAGCTGAATGGTCTCGGAAGGAGCCAGATCATCGGATGCCAGCAGAACAGGAACATCGGAATCGATGCCACCCTGCACAACACCGCACAGGATGCCCAGAATACGGGAGCTGACGTCCTTGACGTCGGCTGCACGGCCCTTCATGTACTCATCGTCCATGGCCTCGAACATTGCAGAGAACTGCTCGGCAGTGTCGGAAACTGCTGCCTCTGCATTCAGGCCATCCTCGGTGATCAGGGCCTGAATGGCTTCTTCGTAGTCCAGATCTTCTGCCATCATCTGATGGGTTTCAAACAGCATAGCGGCCTCATCGCCGGCTTCTTCTCTTGCCTTCTCGGCCAGCACACCCAGCTGCTCCACTGCGATAGCCTGTGCGCCCTTGAAGCGCAGCCATTCTGCCTGCTTGTCTTCGACTTCGTATCTCTTGATCTCAGTCTTTGCGCGGCGGTAGAAATAGAGCGGACCCATACCGATACCGGCAGAAACGCCCTTGCCCTGAATCGTAATCATATGCGATTGCTCCTTATGTACAGAAGTTTTCGATTAGAAATTAGCCTTGAAGAATTCTTCAACGATGGGTGCTACGGTCTCTTCGTCTTCACCCTCGATGGTGACCTTAACGGTGTCGCCGAACTTAACGCCCAGCTGCATAACTGCCATCAGGCGCAGAACGTTAGCGCTCTTTGCACCGGCATGGATGATGATTGCGGACTTGTACTTTCTTGCTTCCTTGTTCAGCATGCCTGCGGGACGTGCGTGCAGACCAACGGGTTCCTTAATGGTATACTCAAAGCTCTTCATAATAATATATCTCCTTTAAAAATAATATTTCTTAAAATAACGATACTTTTCTGACGGCAAATCCGATGGGGATTACACCAGGCTCAGAGCAGCCTCATCGCAGACCAGGGTGAAGTCAGGATGCATCTGCAGGATGGAGGCAGGAATCTCGGGGGTAACGGGACCAAAGAAGGACTTCTTGATGATTTCTGCCTTGTCAGCGCCGCTGGCGATCAGCAGAACCTTGCGGGCATTCATAATGGTGCCGACACCCATGGTGTATGCCTGACGGGGCACATCGTCACGGGAAGCGAAGAAGCGCTTGTTGGCTTCGATGGTCTCTTCGGTCAGGTCGACGCAGTGGGTGTTCACGGGGAAATGATCGGCAGGCTCGTTGAAGCCGATGTGGCCGTCATGGCCGATGCCCAGCAGCTGCAGGTCGATGCCGCCGACGGACTTGATGATTGCATCATACTCAGCGCAGGCAGCTTCTGCATCGGGGTTTTCGCCGTTGGGAACATGAACAGCGTCGGGACGGATATCCACATGGTTGAACAGGTTCTCATGCATGAAGTACCAGTAGCTCTGGTCGTTGGTACGGGGCAGGCCGCGGTACTCATCCAGGTTCACGGTGGTGACTTCTGCGAAGCTCAGATCACCGACCTTGTACCAGTCGTTGATCAGGCTCTGGTAGGTGCCGACAGGGGTGCCGCCGGTTGCCAGACCCAGAACACAGTTGGGCTTTGCAACGACCTGTGCAGCAATGATGTTGGCAGCCTTGCGGGACATTTCAGCGTAGTCTTTTGCTTTGATAATTCTCATGGGAATTAACGCCTTCCTTTCTTGCCTATATCTGAAATTTTTGAATTACTTGGTATCGGTGCCGTAGACCTCAATCTGAGTCAGTGCGGGGAACGGAGAAGGATCGTCTGCCTTGATCAGATTACCCAGCTTCAGCCAGGTAATGCCCTTCTTCTCAATCTTGAAGCACTGAGGATCATAGCTCTTGGTCAGAGGAATCACTTCAGTAGTACCATCAGAGAAGGTCAGAGTACCTTCAACCCACCAGTTATCGTGGGGGAAGTCAGCACGGGTATACAGAACAATCGTGTCAAAATCGACGGGACGGCCAAAGTCCAGAGTGAACTCAGCATCATCCTGCTTGTTGATGCCCCAGGAAGAATAGGGCCAGCGACCATGAGAACGAACACCCATGATGCCGTCAATGGCGTTACGGGCAGCGAACACGGATTCGCCGCGGGTTTCAACGTTAGCGCTTGCGTGAGGGTAGCAACCTTCTACATCGTGCTGGTCGGCAGGATTCTTTGCCAGATTGCGGTAGCCCAGTTCCCAGGGACGAGCAGGACGCAGAGCAATATAATGACGCTCACCGGTGAAAGCCTTGGGGTTGTGTGCCTTCTTCTTCTCGTCAAAGATTACAGGGTAATCCAGCTTAGTCTTGGTAATGTAAACGATAGAATCGTCCACACAGTCATCAATACGAAGCATATAAAAACCAGGCTGTGCAAACTCCAGATGAATCACATCACCGGGTGCATACTCACCCTTCCATGCCAGGATAACCTCGTCGGGGCCAGAAAGACCAGCCTTGACATAACCGCTCTGGTCGGTTACATAAATTCGATTTTCCATTGTTTTCTCCTTTGAACTCATGTTCTCAGACGGATCGTCTGGCAGTTGTTATCCTTCCAGGAAAGCACGATTGCCTTGCCGTAAATGCTGCGTCCATGACAAGTGTAGAGCTTATCACCACGACAGGTTTCACGATTCCAGACAATCAGCGTCTTTTTCGATCCATCTGGTTTTTCAACGTCCCAGGCAACAGCTACATCAGAAGAAACAGGTTCCGCTTTCCGCATCTGATACACCGGAACAGGGTTGACTTTATAATTAGCATCAGAAATCAATGTCTGGAATGTCATCCGGTCTTTCATCTGATGCACATTGACTAAAATAGGAGCATACTCTTTCTCATTATATCGCTTGGATATAATTCCGGATCGGAACTCCATATTCTCTACGGGCATAACCCGAAGAGTTGTATCACCATTATGGACTAAGAAATCCTCATCACGACAATCAACAGAAATCACAGGATCAAGATGAAAGTATTCCTTCACCTGATGGTTTCCCTGACAGATGACGTCCTGCACAGAAAGCCAAACACCTTCATCCAGAGCCAAAACCTTCCGTTTTACCAAATAAGGTTTTCCATCCGCAAGGACCCCGTGGAAGGCCATTTCTGCATAGTGGGCACCTTCGGCTTCCCGGTAGTAGTTCTTCAGAGTTTCATCATAACGATGATAACTCCAGGAACCGTTGGGTTCACCACCGGAGAAACCGTCAATTACGCAAACATTGTGTGCACACGGCTTTTTCAAGAGGACACGAAGCGGATCTTCTTCCAAATATGTATATCTACCACTGTCAATCAGGAATGGCTTTCCTTTATGATAAATGGTTAGATGTGTTTGGTCTGCATGTCCATGGCTGCTGCCAAGGGTACTGTTCTTCATCCAGGTAAAGGTCGCTTCCCTACCCCAGTCAGATCGGAAGAAGATGTTTCCCCCATCCTCCAAATTCCAAGATGTGCCCTTCGGAACACAAGGTTTCACTTTGTGGAAGCTCTGAATACCGGGCGCACCAAGAGCCCAGGCGCTATCCATATCCATGTACTCCCCTGCTACGTAACGGTAAATACCGCTTCCAGGAAGCAAAACTGTTGCCCGTGCCATAACATCTCTTACATCTGTCACGTCACTGTCACACTGTGGAAGCTGCAAGAATGCAGGATCAGAGGTATGCAACACATGCCTACTGAGAACGCGGACTGCTTCAACCAGCCAACCCTGTGCTTCCGGATCGTAACCGAAACCAGGCTGTGCAGAAGCCTCCATCTCATTCGTCCACTTAGTTTTGCAGTTGATCGCACTGGATGCTTTGATACTGATGGGCTTCCCCACCAATGTTGCAAAACGCAGCTGGGTCAGTAGTTTAACGGATGTATTTAAGACTTCAACATGATACATCGCAGACTGTTCCCAATGACTTCCATCACCAAGAATTTGCAAACTCAGCTGCAGTTTCAATTCATCCCACGCCCATCTGGTAACCTGTTCCGGAACAAAACCAGAAAGCCAGACAGAACCGGCACAAATGGCGGTAGTCTGCAAAACACCCCAATTACTTAAGGCGTATTTCCCAATATACCGATTTTTCATATTGATATACTGGTCGCTAATAGAATTTATAATAAGCTCTGCATCTGCGTCGGAAATACAGTTTTCAGAAAGCAAATGCAAAAGCAGATTACTCCAATTCATGCACCGTATGCCTGTATCAATGGTACGGGTAGCATCGGTGCCATCTAAGGTGATTGGATTCTTTTCAATCCAATCCAAAATAAAGAAACGTAATTTATCCGTATATGCTCTGTTTCCGGTGAGCACATAGGCTTGCCAAAGTTTATTCAAAAAATCATGCCTGTTCAGCATGAATACCCACTCGGGGTCACCATTAGGACTTTCTGTCCAGCTATCCAAGGAGATGGTATACGGTGTATCACAGGGTTCCATATCCCATCTATCTGTGAAGATAAACGTGTTGTTCAACAGCATATCGGCCTGACGAAGCAGCTCAGCTACTTCATCAGCACAATGCTTTTTGGTATAATCAGAGGTAAAACGATAATCATAGCAATTGCTTAAAAGCTTTGCATAGGTTTTCAAATCTGTCAAAGTTCCACCTCTTCCCTATTTTGAAAAAAGGGCAGGGATGCGAAGACACCCCTGCCCTCAAGCAGATTACGTTATGTCCCGCAAAGGACACGGTATTCTGTTCTCAAACTGGTATCTATTAGCCCAGAACGCCCAGGATGGACAGTGCAATGCCCACGATCATGGTCAGGACGATCAGCTTGATGGTCTTCCACTTCTTGACGCGGATCAGGTAGAACATCAGACCAACATACAGAGAAGGCAGCAGGCAGGGAGCGATGCCGTCGATCATGCTCTGGATGGAGATCAGCTTCTCTTCGCCGGTAGCTGCGATAGCAGTGTAGGTGAAAGCGACGTTCAGCTTAACCATCTTAGCAGCCAGACCGGAGATAACAGCAACACCGATCATGGAAGCAACGGAAGCGATCTTGTTAATGGACTCAGTCAGAGTACCGATAACCTTAGTACCAACGTTGTAGCCCAGCAGAGCAGACAGGTACTTGATGATGAACAGAGTGATGTTCATGCCCAGCAGGTACACGAACACACCAGCCATCTGGCCTTCGAATGCCAGAGAAGCACCGATGGTGCCCAGCAGAGGAGCCAGAATGAACTGAGACAGGGAGTCGCCGACACCAGCCAGGGGGCCCATCAGAGCCATCTTGATCTGACGGATATCCTCGGGGTTAGCATCGTTCTCCAGCATTGCCAGATGCAGAGAGGTAATGAAGGGAACGAAGTGCAGGTTGGTGTTGTAGAACTCGATGTTGTCCTGCAGAGCCTTCTGCAGAGCATCGTCGTCGCCCTTGTACATCTTCTTCAGAGCGGGGTACAGCATGTTGGCGTAGCCCAGGCCCTGGTAGTTACCGTAGTTAAAACCGTTCTGAATGAAGTATGCACGCATACCGGTTTTAATGTAATCGGATTTCGTCAGTTTCGTCTTAGATGCCATCTTCGAACACGACCTCCTCTTCTTCTGCTGCGACGCCACCCTTACCCTGGTTGAAGAAAACGATCAGAGCAATAGCGGCTGCGGTGATAGCGATAGCCATAGTGGACAGGCCCAGGTAAGCGAACAGGACGTAGCCGATCATGACGAAGGGAATGGTTTCCTTCTTGCCCATCATGTTCAGGATCATTGCGAAGCCAACAGCAGGCAGCATATTACCGGCGACGGACAGGCCCTTGCTCAGCCAAGCAGGGATCAGGTTGATGATAGTCTCCAGCAGAGGAGCAGACAGAGCAGCCAGCAGGCCGATCAGAGCGCCAACGATGAAGAACACCCAAACGGTGGTGTTAGCAAAAATGCTGAACTTCTTGAACTGCTTCTTCTCCAGAGCCTTGGTGGCCAGAGGAGTCAGAGTGGTAGCCAGGGTGTAGGTAGCGGTCAGAACGAACTGGAAGCCGACTGCGAAGGGGATGGACAGAGCCAGAGCGGTCTCAACGTCAACACCAGCGGTGATGACCATGATAGCGCCAACGATGCCGGGGCCCATGTGGTTAGGGGGAATGGAACCTCCCTGAGAAACGCCGTAGCCCATGAAGGCCAGCTCGCCAACAGCACCCATAGCCAGACCGGCCAGGGGATTACCCAGAATGATACCAACGCCGGTTGCCATAACGAGGCAGCGGTTGGTGTAGATACCCAGCAGCATACCGGCCAGACAGAAGCCGGTCCACAAGGCAATCAAGATCGCTTGCAGAATGGAAATTTCCACGAAATTTTGCCTCCTTAAATTTTTAAGATGTACTTGTTCAGATCGACAGGAGCAACGCCATCGTCACCGGTAGCAGTTGCCTTGG
>JBGVFB010000057.1:0-2584 GCA_045120675.1 Faecousia sp.
AATCATCCGGGCCACGGGAAAGGGTGCGCCAAAAGCCTTCCTCAAAGGCTTCCCGGTCGATGGGTCTGCCACAATAGCCAATAATGGAACACATAAGTTTTCCTCCTTAAACCGACCCTTGGGAGAGCCGCAAAGCAGCTCTCCCTTAGGTCGATTCTATTTGTTATTCAACATCCTGCAGAGCATCGTAGCCTTCTTCTCCGGTACGAACTTTGACAACGTTCTCCACATCGTAGACGAAGATCTTGCCGTCGCCAATATGGCCGGTGTAAAGAACCTTCTTGGCGGTTTCGATGACCGCACGGACAGGCACCTTGCTGACCACGATATCCACCTGCACCTTGGGTAGCAAGCTGGCTTCCACCTGTACGCCGCGATAGTATTCCGGCTTGCCCTTCTGGATGCCGCAGCCCAGCACATGGGAGACGGTCATGCCGGTAATGCCGATGCCGATCATGGCATTCTTCAGGCTTTCCAGACGAGACTCCTTGCAGATAATCTCGATCTTGGTGAACTTGGGGCCGGTACCTTCCTCGAAGGTGGGCATCTTCTTCACAGGAACCGCTTCCGCAACAGGAACATCGCCAGCTACCACAACAGGAACATCTTCAGAGGTCGTATCGGGCAGCATTGCGAAACCTGCATAAGCGGTCAGCAGACCATGCTCGGTCACATCCAGGCCGGTAATCTCTTCCTCGGCACTGACGCGCAGGCCAACGGTCTTCTTGAGGATGGCAAAAACGATGGTAATAACGATTGCCACATAAGCCGCAACACTCAGCACACCAAGGGCCTGAACACCCAGGAAGTGGAAGCCGCCGCCATAGAAAACACCCTTTTCGGTGGACACACCGGTGGCAAAGAAACCAGTGAGAATGGTACCGAAAGCACCGCAGACACCGTGAACGGATACGGCACCGACGGGATCGTCAATCTTGACTACCTTGTCGAAGAACTCAACAGCAAGAACAATCACAACGCCGAAGATGGCACCCATGATGGCTGCACCCAGAGGGGAAACGGCATCGCAGCCGGCAGTGATACCAACCAGACCCGCAAGTGCAGCGTTGTAGGTCATGGAGACATCGGGCTTTCCGTAGCGGATCCAGGTAAAGATCAGGGTCACGCAGCAGGCCACAGCTGCAGCCAGGTTCGTGTTGAAGAAGATCAGACCTGCACTGGTGACGGCCTCATCGGAATCCATAGCAACGGTGGAAGCACCGTTGAAACCAAACCAGCAGAACCACAGAATGAATACGCCCAAAGCGGCGAAGGTAATGTTGTGGCCCAGGATAGCACGGGGCTTACCTTCCTTGTCATACTTGCCGATACGGGGGCCCAGCATCCAGGCACCGATGCAAGCACATACACCGCCAACCATATGGACTGCGGTAGAACCGGCGAAATCATGGAAGCCTAGCTGACTCAGCCAGCCGCCGCCCCAGATCCAGTGGCCGGAAATGGGGTAAATGAACAGCGAAATCGCTGCGGAGTAGATGCAGTAGGCGCTGAACTTGGTACGCTCTGCCATGGAACCGGAGACGATGGTGGCAGAGGTGGCGCAGAACACCGTCTGGAAGATTGCGAATGCCCACAGAGGAACACCGCTGGGGAGTGCGTGGCTGTAATCCTTCATAATACCGGGATCCAACCAGCCGATGATGGAACTGCCCGCACCGAACATAATGCCAAAGCCAAACAGCCAGAAGCAGGGTGTCCCGATGCAGAAGTCCATCAGGTTCTTCATCAGAATGTTGCCGGTGTTTTTTGCACGGGTGAAGCCTGCCTCACAGAGGGAAAAACCTGCCTGCATGAAGAAAACCAATGCGGCACCGAGGAGCACCCAAATGGTGTTTACAGAACTTAATGTCATAATATTTACCTCCAGTTTTCTATTCCAATCACTGCTGCCATCCGGGAGGAGTGGTCAGCTCCTCCCATGGCCCCGCCCGGAGCGGGGAATGGCAAACAATGAAAGGGGGCTAATTTATCTCACGCCGAACAGCAGCTCGGCGTAGGTGGGGAAGGGCCAATACTTTTCGGCGGTGAGAGTCTCTGCCTCGTCCGCCACCGCACGAAGCGCTACCATCTTGCCGATAACGGTATCCCGGATGGCTGCGGACTCCTCCATGACATCAGCGGCACCTTTCAGCGCCAGTACCGCGGCCTCCAGCTCATCGGTTTTGACTGCGATCTGATCCGTCAACACGGACAGCTTGCGAATTAGGCCGGATTCGTAGCCGCAGGCGATGTCAGCGGAAACAGCTTTCTTTGCCGCCACGGCGCCTGCCAGCTCCGTGGTGTAGCCCTGGACAGCAGGAAGGATCTGCTTATGGGCCATATCGATCATGGTGTTGGCTTCGATGATGACCGTCTTGCAGTAGTTCTCCAGAAGAATCTCACAGCGGGATCTCATCTCAGCTTCGGAGAACACCTTATGGGCAGTCAGCATTTGCACATTTTTCCCGTCCATAATGTGGGGGATGCAGTCGGGCGTGGTGGGATAGTTGGAAAGCCCGCGCCGGGCGGCTTCCTCCAGCCAGGCATCGTCGTAGCCGTTGCCGTTGAAAATAATCCGCTTGTG
>JBGVFB010000058.1:0-6117 GCA_045120675.1 Faecousia sp.
GGCATCATGGCAGAAGCGGCGGAAAAGTATGGCACAGCGGAAGAAGTAGCGCTGTTCCGGGAATATCACGAGGGGTGTAAGCGGGCCTATCAGGAGCTGATCACGACCGATGCCTATCCTCTGGATACAGACCGGCAGGCAAGATTGGTGCGGCCCCTTGCTCTGGATCTGTTAACGGAGGAACAACAGGAATTTGCAAAGAAGCGGCTGATTACCGCTCTGGAAAATTATGATTGGCGCCTGGGCACAGGCTTCCTGTCCACACCGCTGATTTTGGATGTGCTGGCAGAAATCGATATTGAGGCCGCCTATAAGCTGTTGGAAAATGAGCAGATTCCCGGCTGGCTCTCCATGCCGAAATTGGGTGCTACCACCATCTGGGAAAGCTGGGAAGGCCCCTACAACGAGCAGGGTGCCGGTGCAGGCTCTTTGAACCACTATTCCAAGGGTGCAGTCTGCGCATGGTTCTTTACCACTATGTGCGGCATCCGGCCTGATGGGGAAAACCACTTTACCATCGCACCCCGGCCCGGCGGCAGTTTGACCCATGCGGGGGCTTCCTATCAGAGCCTTTACGGCAAGGTGGAAAGCAAGTGGGAAAAGCTGGACTCCGGCTATGTGTTTACCGTGACGGTTCCTGCCAACTGTGAAGCAATTGTTAGATTGCCTGACGGCAGTGAACGAAAGCAGACAAGTGGAACCGCAACCTATGCCACGGAGGGTTAACATGGATATTGAAAAGATCATCTCCCAAATGAGTCTGGAGGACAAAATCGCTTTCTGCGAGGGCGCAAACTTTTGGGAAACCAAAGCTTACGAAAAATACGGTATTCCCTCCATGTTCGTTTGCGACGGCCCCAATGGCCTGCGGAAGCAGGATCTCAGCGGTGGTACAGACATGCTGGGTGTCAACAACTCCAACCCTGCAACCTGTTTCCCTGCGGCAGTCACCATGGCCAGCAGCTGGGATACAGATATTTTGCAGGCAGTTGGCACAGCTATCGGCGAAGAGGCCAGAGCACAGGGGGTGGGTATTGTTCTTGGCCCCGGCTGCAATCTGAAAAGAAATCCCTTGTGCGGAAGAAATTTTGAGTATTATTCAGAAGATCCCTATCTTTCCGGCAAACTGGCTGCGGGATTCATCCACGGTGTGGAGAGTCAGGGGGTAGGAACCAGTCTGAAGCACTTTGCGGCCAATTCTCAGGAACTGAGCCGTTTTACCTCCGATTCCATTCTGGATGAACGAACCCTGCGTGAACTGTATCTGACCGGGTTTGAAATCGCAGTAAAAGAGGGGCAGCCCGCCACGGTCATGTGCTCCTACAATAAGCTGAACGGAACCCATGCCAGCGATCATAAAGAGCTGCTTACGGACATTCTGCGCACTGAATGGGGTTTTGACGGTCTGGTCGTCACCGACTGGGGCGCCATGAATGACCGGATCGAAGGCTTCAGGGCCGGGTGTGACCTGAATATGCCCGGCGGCAGCGGCTTCATGGCGAAGGAATGCGTGCTGGCTGTAAAAAATGGAACCCTCTCCGAAACTGATATCGATAACTCCGTCCGCAGGATTTTGAAGCAGGTTTTCCGTGCAGTCAAAACCTTGAAAATACCTGTTTCCTGTGACTATGATGCCCACCATGCCGTTGCCCGGGAAGCTGTGGAAGCCGGTGCAGTGCTGCTGAAAAATGATGACGGGATTCTGCCGCTGAATGCAGGTACTAAGATTGCTGTCATCGGCGCTATGGCAAAGTCTATGCGCTATCAGGGTGCCGGCAGCAGCCATGTGAACGCACGGAAACTGGATCAGCCCATCGACTTCCTGCCCAGTGCGATTTGTGCTCCCGGCTGTGATGAACGGGGCGATACTACGAATGCGCTGATTGCGGAAGCAGTCAATGCCGCAAAACAGGCAGAAGTAGTCGTTGTCTTTGCAGGCCTGCCCGATCGGTATGAGTCCGAAGGTTTTGACCGGGACAATATGAAGATGCCTGAAGGCCATGTGCGCCTTATCGAAGCAGTGGCGCAGGCCAATGCCAATACGGTGGTGGTTTTGCTCTGCGGCAGTGCCGTGGAGTGCCCATGGACAGATAAAGTCAAAGCTGTTCTCTACATGGGTCTTCCTGGTGAAGCGGGCGGTGAAGCAATCGCCAATCTGCTTTACGGCAAAGTCAATCCCTCCGGTAAGCTGGCAGAAAGCTGGCCCTATACTTACGAGGATGTTCCCTCCGCAGCCGTTTACGGCAAGATGAAGGATGCACTGTATGTGGAAGGTATCTACGCAGGCTACCGCTACTACGACAAGGCAGGGACGGCTGTGCGCTGGCCCTTCGGTCATGGCCTCAGCTATACCAGCTTCGGTTATTCCAACTTGATTGCCGAAGGCCGAAAAGTATCCGTTACTGTTACCAATACTGGAAAACGGGCCGGTGCGGAGGTGGTGCAGCTTTATGTGGCTGCCCCGCAGGACGGCATCCACCGTCCCATTCGGGAACTGAAGGGATTCTGTAAGGTGTTCCTGCAGCCCGGTGAGTGCAAGACGGTCACTTTTGAATTGGATGACCGCAGCTTTGCCATCTGGCAGGATGGCTGGAAGGTGCCCGGAGGTATCTATACTGTGCAAGTTGCTGATTTGTCAGCAAATATCGATGTTTTCGGGGAAGCGAGTAAGGTTCCTTCATGGCAGGCAGGTTCCTGGTACGAATCCTGCAATGGCGAGTCCAGTCAGGCAGACTGGGAGGCCATGATGGGATGCCCCTATGTTGCGCCGGTGCTGAAAAAGGGCAGCTTTACCATGGACAATACCGTCATGGAAATGAAGGATTACTCCCTTGTGATGAAGATCATGTTCAAAGCCACCGAGATGGTAATCGCCAAAGGCTGCGGCGGAAAAGTGGACTATGAGAATCCGGAATTCCGGATGATGATCAATGCTTCTGCCGGCGGTCCGCTGCGGGGCATGCAGATTTCCGGCGGTGTCAAGGGCGGCGTGTTCCCCGGCCTGTTGGAAATGGCTAACGGTCATTTCTTCAAGGGAATTTGGAGAATGATCGCCGGTTAAAAGGCGGTGGAATGATGAAGTGTTATTTAGCGATTGATATTGGTGCCTCCTCCGGACGGCATATCGTAGGCTGGCAGGAGAATGGGGAGATGCAAACAAACGAAGTTTACCGTTTCCCCAACGGTGTCCATGAAGAGGACGGACATCTTGTGTGGGATGTGCGAAAACTCTTTTCCAATGTGGTTACTGGCATCATGGAGGCATTCAAGGATTACCCGGAAATCGAGAGTTTGTCCATCGATACCTGGGGCGTGGACTATGTGCTGCTGAAGGGTGACGAGGAAGTGTAATCAAGGGGAATAAGCTAACAGAATCTATTCTGTTGTTATGACCCTAAAAGCGCAAACTGGGGCAGAGAGGAAACCGCTCTGCCCCAGGAAAGTAAATGGATAGCATACAGAGCTGCAAGCTTCAAAAATTATCCATTTGTAGCCGATAGAAATGTTTTTGTCGATGCCTACCTCATTCCCAGCGCTGAAAATGGCTACAAAGCCAAATTCTGATTTCCGACCACCATATGTTGTGGAAACATCTGTGTGTTAAACCACTACATACGGTGGTTATTTTGTGCTTTGAAATAGTTTTGGCTTCACCAAGGGTTTAATTTGTTCTATTCGTTTTGTTAGCTGCCGCCGGACAACACTCATGGATGCTGTCCGGCGGTATTGGTTACATGGCCTGCCCCGAATCGTAGTCATATTCATGACCACTGGAGCGCTGACCGTGGGCCTGCTTCTTTTCCTCGATCTTCTGCCGCTGTTTCCGGTCGATGGAATCTCTGCGGCGGACGAAGTTGTTGGCACTGGATTGGATCATGCCAGCCAATCCCCGGAACAGTCCGAAGACGGCGGAGGTGGTTTGCCGGTGAACATGCTGCTGTACCTTTTCAAGAAGCTGGGCGGCATATTCATTGCCATGGCTGGCGGATGCTTTCAGCCATTCCATGCCCACTTCCAGATTCTGCGGCACCCCCTGTCCAAAGCAGTAGATCTTGCCAAGCTGGTATTCGGCATAAGAATTACCTTGTTCCGCCGCCAGTTTGAACATGGAGATGGCTTTCTGGATATCCGTTTTCAGGTACTGCTTTCCAACTCCATATACCGCATCTACACTGCCGCGGATGGCAGCTTCATGGAGAAATTGCCTGATCTCGGGATCTGGCTCCACCTCCGGCGCACACAGGCTTTCTGCCGCTTTCGGGTACACATCCGAGCTGTCGTCAACAAAGTCCACACAGGGCGGAACCGGGTCTGACAGGGGCAGTTCTTCCTGCGGGAGCTGCAACTGCAACGCCGCCTGCACCACCGTGTTGCGGATGGTACGGAATTCCTTTTCCTGTTCCAGGGGAATCCGCCCCGGCATTTTGTTGGTGTAGGTGCGAAGCACATCTTCCTTCTGTTCGTACCACAGAGAGTACAATTCCCGGATTCTGCTGTCACCGGCCAGTTCCGCAACGATAGTGTCCACCAGCTTTTTCGTACCGGCGTTGAGATATCCATACTGTTTCTTGCCCTTGGCTTTCGCCAGCCTGTCCGCAAGCTGCACCAGCATCATCTGCATCTGAGGATTGTCAAAGCTGTCGTGGTTGATGGCATCTACGATTTCGGTAATGCGGTCCCTGCTCTCCTGCCGCAGCTCGTCACGAAGATCCGACTGCTTCTGATAGATCTGCAGCAGATCCTGACGGAAGATCTCCTGCGCCAGATTGCTCTTGATGGTTTCGATTCCTTTGGTGGAGAGGTAGGCTTCGTTGGGGTCGACCGAGTAGGCCATCATATGCACATGAGGATGGTGACCTTCATTGTGGAATGCGGCATACCATCGGAAGTTCTCCGGCGCGATCTTCATCTGCTGAGCAATCATATTCCGCTGAGAGCGGAGCAGATGCATCCAGGCATCGGGCGAGTTGTAGCCCAACCGTTCCGCATCCTCCCGGCGCAGGGAGATGATGTGCGTCCAGATGTTGCCGGGGTGTTCATTCATCTCCTTCTGCACCTGGGACAGTACGATGGGGATGCCCTCATCCGTGAACAGGCCGTTGCTGCCGGGGCGCTCATCGATGTACTTGAGATACACATCCCGCTGGGGAGCATCGCCATGCAATTCCAGGATGCCGCTGATGAACGCATTCGCATTGCCACGGGTAGGACTGACAAGATAATCTTCGTATTCATGGCTGTCCTTGCTCCGGGAGTATTTCTTGAGGAGAGCTTTGACCTGTTTCTGCTGTTCGGCGGTGGCAGGCAGATGACGGGAGGTGTCCTCTGCCATCTCTACTCCTTCACGGGTGGCAATGTACTTGAGGTAGCCGCCGGGAGATTTTGTACCTCCCGGCTTGAGATAGGGGGATTTTAGAATCAGTCTGGCCATTCAATCACCCCTCATATGCTTTCTGGATTTCTTTTAGATCTACTCTGCCATTAAGTGCTTTGACTTGCTGCACACAATAATCGCGCAGTCCGTCCAGATAGCTGTCATCATAGCGGTAGCGCCCAGCAGTCAAGTGATTCTGTACGGCGATTTCTACGGTCAGCTTGAAAAGCAACTGGCTGATTCGATCTTCGGTCAGCGCGAGCTTGCTTCCGATGACTGACTCCAGCGCCGGTGTCAGCACTTTACTGCTTTCCTGCATGTTGATGACGGCAATGTAATGCTCCAGGGCATCCCGGATAAACTCACTACGGGAGTCCGCATTGGTTTTCTCCATGGCTGCGTCGCACCGGGCGAGCAAGTCATCTCCGATGTACACGCCGATTCTGCTGCTATTATTGATTTCTGACATAATTACTCCCTCCCGGTGGAATGACACCCACCTAAATCGTTGATTCTCTAAGGAAATTCCGTTTCCAGGCGCCTATTTTCGGGGGTATCCCGGAAAAGGTAACACCTGAAAAACCTTGTAAAAGCCCCGCACGGCGTTGCCGGGCGGTGTATTTCGGAGGTATACGGCAGCAGCCGGAATACCTCCATTTTACCGCATTCAAAAACTTTCTTCCGAATCTCTCGAAATTTGCAGCGAAAGCCATGCCGCGTATGCGGGAATATCCTCACCGATA
>JBGVFB010000059.1:0-58231 GCA_045120675.1 Faecousia sp.
ACTGATGGTAACAGGATAGGTCGTGCCGTATTCTGCGCCATCTTTCAGTTTGATGACCAGTGCATTGCCGACGGGTACGATATCCAGCATCTTACCATCGTAGGTAAGAACTGCATCCTTCAGATCAAAGTTGTAGTTCTCCGTGGCGCAGATTACTTCCACCACTGCCTGATCGGGCAGTTCCTTATTCAGGCTTACCTTGGAAGAACTCAGCTTCAGCTTTACTGCCTGCGTTTTTACATTCAGCGTCAGATCCTTGGTGGCGCTGCCGTAAGAAACGGTCAGGGTGATCTCATCGGAAGTAAAGCCGCCTTCCTTCTTCAAAGTGAAGGTACCGTCCTCTGCGTTGAAGTTTTCAACGGTATAACTCTTCGGAGCAGTGATGCCGGTGATGTTCAGATCTTTCAGCACATCGGTCTTACTGGTACACAACAGCTTCAGTTCCACTTCCGTGGATGCGTTCCGTTCTGCAACCGTGACCTTAGTTGCTGCCAGCTTGATGCCGGGAACCTTCTTTGCATGCTTAACCGTCAGGGTCAGTTCCACAGGATCGACCCAGCCATCTACGTCCACCAGCAGGTAAGCCTTGTCGGAAGCCTTGGGAGTCTTGCCGTTCAGCTTCAAGCAGCCATCTTCCAGTTCCAGCCATCCGGGGATTGCAGTGGTCTTTTCGGTATTCTTAGCATTATTTTCCCGGATTGCGGTAACAGTACCGCCGGTGATGACGATTTCCTGAGACTGGCCTTCGTAGAAGGAGTTGAAGCTGGCAATGGTTGCCTTCAGCTTGGGCATGGTCTTCTTCACCGTCAGGGTCAGCTTTTCTGTTGTCTCGAGGGTCTCGCCGTTACGAAGGGTGACAACAACCGTATCAGAAGGTGTACCCTTTACGCCTTCTTTCATAGCCTTCGGGGTCGGCACGATCTGCACGGTGCGGTCGTCCAGCAGCTCCAGCACAAAGAGGTCGGAAATATTCTTGAACTGAACAGCCTTGATGAGATTGCTCTTATTCTCCAGACCGGATGCTGCCATAGCTGCGTCATCGGTCACCATCAAGTCATCACCCTCGAAGGGATGGTTCTGGGGCAGATCCAGCAGGACCTCGAAGGTTGCAAACTCGTCCTTGTACAACTCCGTGGTCACCTTGTTGGTGCTCAGCTGGACACCCTTGATCTCGATCTTCTCAATCACGTCCACGCGGAAGCGGACGCTGTATTCGAAGCCATCCTCAGAAATGGTCGCCTTCACAAAGGCAGCACCAACAGATTCTGCCGTCACAACATTGGATTCACACTTGATAGATTCCTTGTTGTCTTCAATTTCCCAAATGATCTTGTCCGCAAACTCGGCGGGAGAAACATCCAGTTCCAGACGTTCTTCCTCAACCAGAACCACGTAGTCCTGTGTGAAACGGATGATCAGTTCCTCGCTACAGACAGCGCAGATGATCTGATCATCGCGCATCTCGAAGCTGTGCGTATTGGCAGGGATCACTTCCTGCGCAAGCAGAATTTCACCACAGCGTCCACAGTGGCTGCCTTCGGTCAAGCCAGTTTCGGCACAAGTGGGTGCAACTGCTTCATCAATCACCACCGTGTGACCCAGTGCTGCTACTTCATCTGCAACATAGGTATCGCCACAAGCGGAACATGTGTAAGTGGTGTAGCCAACCTCTGTGCATGTAGGTGCAGTTACAACGGATTCGTATTTGTGACCCAGAGCGTCCACAACAGTCTGTTCAACCAGAACTTCATTACATGCAGAGCAATGCTTGCCTTCGGTCAGACCGGTGTTCGTACAATCAGGTGCAACTGCGGCATCGATCACTTCAGTGTGGCCCAGTGCAGGAACAACTTCCTGTGCTACCAGAACTTCATTACATACAGAGCAATGTTTGCCTTCTGTCAGACCAGTATTGGTGCAATCAGGTTCGACTGCTGCGTCGATCACTTCGGAGTGACCCAGTGCGGGAACTACTTCCTGTGCAACCAGAACTTCGTTACAGACGGAGCAGTGCTTGCCTTCCGTCAGACCGGTTGCGGTGCAGGTAGCAGCAACTGCTGCATCGATCACTTCGGAGTGACCCAGTGCGTCAACAACTTCCTGGGCAACCAGAACTGCATTACAGACAGAGCAGTGCTTGCCTTCCGTCAGGCCGGTATTGGTACAATCAGGTGCGACTGCTGCGTCGATCACTTCGGAGTGACCCAGTGCATCAACAACTTTCTGGGCAACCAGAATTTCATGACATACAGAGCAATGCTTACCTTCCGTCAGGCCGGTTGCAGTACAGGTAGCTGCGACTGCTTCGTCAATCACTTCCGTATGACCCGTTGCCGGCTTGATCGTCTGATTGCAGCCCTCGCAGATCACACCTTCCTCGCAGGTCGGTTCTACACCATCAATGGAAACATGGATCGTATTGTCTGTTTCTGTCTGCATGCCGGAGCCAATCTTGAAATAGCCCTCATCTGCGCCTCTTGACTGACTGCCATCTTTATAATACTGGATGGACACCGTATCGCCAGCCTTCAGCGGCAGGGTCAAGGTCTTCTCTGCGACTTCGCCGGAGATCGTATCCTTCACATCGCTGTTTACCTTGATGGTCAATTTATCCCAACCACTTTCGCTAGAAACCTTGTATGTCAGAACCAGCGTATAGTCGCACACAGTACGAATCACAAACGTGGAAGTTGTATTGTGTGACTTATTGGAGGATTTGTACCAACCATTGCTTAGAGTAAAGGGATAGGACCGGTCATTAACCAGTTCTCTGACCGTTTGCAGCATATAGTGGTCCAAAGCAGGAATGACCACTCGTGCAACCAGCGTTTCCTTACATACTGAGCAGTGCTTACCCTCCGTCAGGCCGGTTGCAGTACAAGTAGGAGCAACTGCTGCGTCGGTCACGACCGTATGACCCAGTGCTTCAACTTCGTCGGTAACATAGGCATCGTTACAAGCAGAGCAGGTGTAAGTGGTGTAGCCACCCTCTGTGCAAGTAGGTGCGGTAACCACAGACTCGTACTGGTGACCCAGTGCGTCAACAACAGTCTGTGCAGCCAGAATTTCATTACATACAGAGCAGTGCTTACCCTCGGTCAAGCCGGTTGCGGTACAACCAGGTGCAACTGCTTCGTCGATTACTTCCGTGTGGCCCAGAGCTTCGCCCTCAGTTACCTGACAGACGGAGCAGGTCTTAGGCTCGGTACAAGTGGCTTCCGCCCACCGATGACCAAGTGCTTCGCCCTCAGTTGCCTGACAGACAGAACAGGTCTTGGGGGTCTCACAATCTGCATCTACCCACGTATGACCCAGTGCATCGATAACGATCTGGGCAACCAGAACTTCTTTACACACAACGCACTTGCTGCCCTCAGTCAAGCCCGTTTCTGTACAGGTAGGTGCTTTTGCGGGAAGCACTTCAGGTGTGTGGCCTGCGCTGTCTTCATCGGTAATAACAAAAGTCTCACCGCAGAAGCACTGGTGCGTCCAATAACCGTCAACGTAGCAAGTCGGTGCCGTGTATTCCCCTGCGCCTACAGGCTCATGCTCATATTCTGCAGGCATTTTTGCGTAAATGCTGCTCAGGGAGAATCCGTAATAATTATAAGACCCATCCGATGTCAGCTTAATCTTAACCGTATCACCCTGCACAGTAATGGTCTTATTTGCCAGACTTGTGCCAGAATACTTTCCAAGCTGAACGCCATTGCCATCATAAATGTAGATATAGTCATAGCTGGATTCTACTTTTGTCTCGCTCGAGAACGTCAAGCGCAAATACTCCGCGCCTTCGCAGGAATAGGTCCATGTCTTATTTGTGCTGTTCGCATAGTTATGCTCAGACTCCGGATAGTCGGAACTGGGCTGCAGCTGCTCACCAGTGCTTCCCTTATGAACAATGATATCAAACTGCGCCGTCTGGCCAAAGTAGAGTACCGTGACCGGAATCACACCGGCCTTGGAAGTATCACCGCTGCGGATCGCAACATTCTCCGGGCCAACCGTTTCGGAGTTTCCGTCAGTATTCTTTACCAGCAAAGTCAGACCAGTCAGGTCAATGGGCTGATCCACAATATACCAGGTATTCGTCGGCAATGTTTTAATTTCGATCTTTTCCGGCAGCTTGGCGGGCATGCTCTCAATGCCCCAGATGGTGGTCAGCGGTGTCTTGAGATTGATGTAGTTCCATTCAGAAATCCAACCGCTGGGTTTGCTGCTGGCACCGCAATAAATCACCAGATCCTCAGAGCATCGTACAAAAATACCGCTGAATCCAGTGTATCCATCTGCGCCCTCGATCATGCTGTCGCAGTTTCTGATGCTGGTAACACTCTTCGGGATATAGGCCAGCTTCAGGTTGTCACAGCCTGCAAATGCCTGCTCGCCAATCGTTTTCAATCCGTTGGGGAGAATCAGAGTCGTTAGTCCATCCCAGTTGGCGAATGCAAAGTCATCGATGAACGTTACACTTGTGGGAAGATTCAGTTCCGCTACATTGCTGCAACCCCAGAATGCTGCCAAATTGATTGTGCTTACGCCCTGCGGAATGCTGATCGTCTTGAAGCAAGTACCACCCTCAAACGCATTGGCATGAATTGTTGTGATACCGCTGGGGATTACAAGGTCGGTAATCAGTTCGTCGTTCAGATACAGATTATGGGCAAACTCCAGCGGGTTTGCGCCGGAATGGCCAAAGGTAATACCGCACCAGGCCTTCAGGTCCGTCATCTTGACAGCAGTCAGATTCGAACAACCTTCAAATGCGTAAGAATCAATCTTCGTAACGCTGGCAGGGATATTGATCTGTGTCAGGCCCTTGCATCCATTGAATGCACCCATGCCAATGGTCTGCAGGTTCTCAGGAAGCACAACACCGGTCAAGACGTTACAACGGGTAAATGCATAAGAGCCGATCGTCTTCAATGTAGACGGGAACGTGACACCGGTCAAATTCTGAGACTCATAGAATGCATAGTTGCCGACTGCAGTGATGCCCTCACCAATAACCACCTGGGTAATCTGATCCGCATACTGTGCCCAGGGTGCAAGGCTGGAAGAGGTGTAGTTCGTCATTGCACCTGTGCCGGTAACGGACAGAACACCCTTACGATTCAAGGACCAGCTCAGTGCGGAGCCGCAGCTGCCGCTTGCTGTAATCGCAGCCTCACCACAAACGGTGCAAATACCGTCTTCCATCTTGTGGCCTTCGTAAGGAATCATAGTCTGTGCAACCAGAATCTCGCCGCAGACAGAGCAGTGTGTACCCTCTGTCTTACCATTGGTGGTACACGTTACGGGCACAGCCTCATCAGTGACTTCTGTATGGCCTTTTGCGAAGATGATATTCTGCGCCACCAGAGTTTCCGCGCAGCGGCTGCAATGCTTACCCTCCGTCTTACCATTGGTGGTACACGTTACGGGTACAGCCTCGTCAATCACTTCTGCATGACCCAGCGCGGGCAAATTCTCTCTCTGTGCCAGCACAGACTGGCAGCGTCCACAGGTAATATAGTCACTGGTGCCGGGTTCCGTACAAGTAGGAGTAATACCCTTGTCCACGATTTCCTCATGTCCCAGAGCAGGAATGGTAGTCTGGGATGTCAGCACCTTGCTGCATCTGGAGCAGGTCTTACCTTCAGTCAAACCCGTTTCCGTACACGTAGCTTCCTTGCCCTTCTGAATTACCTCAACGTGACCCAGAGGTGCAATGGACTGCTGATAAGTCAATGTCGCGCCACAATAACCACACTTGCTGCCCTCTGTCTTACCGTAACCGGTACAGGTCGGTTCTACAGCGGGAATCGTCACTTTCAGATGGCTCGTACATTTCGTAGCCCAGGAAAGCGTACCGCCGTAGTTCTGGAAATCAGAGGAGGACCAGGCTGCACTTGCAGGATAGATCGCTGTTGCCTTCACGTTGTAGAATGCATTAGTGGCGATGGTAGGTGCATCACCCTGGAATGCGATATTCTTCAACGCTGTACAGCCATAGAATGCGTAATTCTTGATGGAGGTAACCGTATTCGCGATCGATACGCTGGTAAGCTGGAGGCAGTTGTAGAACGCATAGCTGCCAATACTGGTGATGCCGCTTTCGATAACAACGCTCTTCACCGTATCCCGATGGCTGTACCAGGGTGCCGTATTGCTGCTGTAGTTACTATAGCTCGTCATGGCACCTGTGCCGTAAACACACAGTTCACCGTAGCTGTCGATGGTGTACTTCGCAAAGTCTCCGCAGCTGCCATACCGGAAAACCGTGCCATTGGAGCAGCTGGCCTGGAAAATAGACGAATTGATCTTTGCCCAGTCCCGCATTGTGCCCTGATATGTAATACTCAGGCTGCTGCATCCATAAAATGCACTGCTGCCAATGCTGGTCACGCTGCCGGGAATATACAACGATTTCAGGCTGCTACAGTTGTAGAATGCATTGCCGCTGATGCTGGTCACGCTGGAAGGAATCGTTGCTCCCGTCAATGCGGTACAGCCGTAGAATGCACCGCTGCCAATGCTGGTAACTCCACTCGGAATCGTAACTCTCTGCAAAGAAGTACAGAAACCAAATGCATAAGTCTTAATAGCGGTAACCGTACTTGCGATCGATACACTGGTGATCTGACCGCAGCTGTAGAATGCATAGTTGCCGATGCCGGTAATGCCGCTTTCGATAACAACGCTCTTCACCGTATCCCGATGGCTGTACCAGGGCGCATTATTGCTGCTGGAGTTACTATAGCTCGTCATGGCACCTGTGCCGTAGACGCACAGCTCACCGTAGCTGTCGATGGTATACTTCGCAAAGTCTCCGCAGCTGCCATACCGGCAAACCGTGCCATTGGAGCAACTGGCCTGGAAGATGGAGGAATTGATCTTTGCCCAATCGCGGACAGTGCCCTGATAGGTAATGCTCAGGCTACTGCAACCAGTAAATGCACTGCTGCCGATGCTGGTCACACTGCTGGGAATATACAACGATTTCAGACTGCTGCAGTTGTAGAATGCACTGCTGCCAATACTGGTCACACTGGAAGGAATCGTTGCTCCCGTCAATGCGGTACAGCCGTAGAATGCACAACTGCCAATGCTGGTCGTTCCATTGGGAATCGTAACCTTCTGCAAAGAAGTACAGGAATCGAACGCATAGCCCTTGATGGAAGTAACCGTACTTGCAATCGATACACTGGTCATCTGACCGCAGCTGTAGAATGCATAGCTGCCAATACTGGTGATGCCACTTTCGACCACCACGGACTTCACCGTATCCCGACGGCTGTACCAGGGCGCATTGCTGCTGGAGCTGCCGTAGCTTGTCATAGCACCTGTGCCATAAATGCACAGCACTCCGTTGCTGTCAATGGTATACTTTGCGTAATCTCCACAGTTGCCATACCGGCACACCGTACCATTGGAGCAGCTGGCCTGGAAGATGGAGGAATTGATCTTTGCCCAATCGCGGACAGTGCCCTGATAGGTAATGCTCAGGCTACTGCAACCGGTAAATGCACTGCTGCCGATGCTGGTCACACTGCTGGGAATATACAACGATTTCAGGCTGCTGCAGTTGTAAAATGCACTGCCGCTGATGCTGGTCACACTGGAAGGAATCGTTGCTTCCCGCAGAGAGGTACAATTGTTAAATGCATAGCTGCCAATACTGGTCACTCCATTGGGAATTGCAATCTTCGGCAATGCGCTACAGGCATAGAAAGCACCATTTTTGATAGAGGTAACCGTATTCGCGATCGATGCGCTGGTAAGCTGGTGGCAGTTGTAGAACGCATAGCTGCCAATGCTGGTGATGCCACTTTCGACCACCACGGACTTCACCGTATCCCGATGGCTGTACCAGGGCGCATTATTGCTGGAACTGCCATAGCTCGTCATGGCACCTGTACCATAAATCCGCAGTGTGCCGTTGCTGTCCAGAGACCAGTTGGCAGAAGATCCGCAGGAACCACTCTTGACAATAGCACGGCTTGCAGCCAGCATTTCCTCGTCCGTGATTGTTTCCTCGGGCTGTGTCTCCACTGCCTCTGTTTCCTCAGG
Organism: Faecousia sp.; assembly: GCA_045120675.1. Lineage (GTDB taxonomy): Bacteria > Bacillota > Clostridia > Oscillospirales > Oscillospiraceae > Faecousia. Next base: position 8,053 of record JBGVFB010000059.1, read on the forward strand.
TTCCGTGATTTCAGGCTCTGTCTCCTGAGGCTCCGTTACGACAGGTTCTGTCGCTGCAGGTTCCGTCACCACAGGCACTGTAACCTGAGGTTCCGTTTCCTCAACAGCTTCCGTTTCCTGCACTTCCGTTGCAGCAGGCTCCGTAACCTCCACAAAGGGTTCTTCTGCATGCTCTGTTGCAAAAGTCTGAACAGGCAGCATGGAGACTGTCATAACAACGCAAAGTACCATAGCCAGAATTCGTTTCAACATGATTCCGACCTCCTCACAACTTATCTATTTTATCATACCATTTATTTCCTCCTATTTCAAGGACAAACCAAAGAGAGTTCATAAAATTAACCGGGAGCAAACACGCTCCCGGCCCGGCAGGCGGAATACGCATTAGGAGAATAAACACCCTGCTTTCGTAATGGTGTCAGATACGGCAAGACCGCACCTCGCTGTCGCAAATATATTTCGAAATTCTCCTGAATTTCCTATTGACATTTTTCTAATCGTATGTTATTTTATCGATACAAAAGTACCGATAAAAAAGTACTGATTTAATTTTTACCGATACAAGGAGGTCCACAATATGAAAGGTTTTGCAATGTTAAAGATCGGCACCACCGGCTGGATAGAGAAGGATATCCCCGCTTGCGGTCCCATGGACGCGATCTGCAAACCCATTGCCCTCGCCCCCTGCACATCCGATATTCACACCGTTTGGTCCGGCGCCATCGGCGACCGTAAGGATATGATCCTCGGCCACGAAGCCGTTGGCGAAGTTGTGGAAGTAGGTGCGCTGGTTCGGGATTTCAAGCCCGGTGACCGGGTTCTCATCTCTGCCATCACCCCCGACTGGAACTCGCTGGAAGCGCAGGGCGGTTATGCTATGCACTCCGGCGGCATGCTCTCCGGCTGGAAATTCTCCAATTTTAAAGACGGTGTTTTCTCGGAGTATTTCCACGTCAACGATGCCGACGGTAATCTGGCCCATCTGCCCGAGGGTATGAGTCTCGCTGCCGCTGCCATGTTGGCAGATATGGTCCCCACCGGCTTCCACGGTGCGGAGCTTGCTGACATCCAGTTCGGCGACAATGTCGCCGTGATTGGTATCGGCCCTGTGGGTCTGATGTCCGTTGCCGCTTCTGCCATTCGCGGCGCCGCTGAAATTCTTGCCGTCGGTTCCCGTCAGAATTGCTGCGATCTGGCACGGGAATTCGGTGCTACCGATATCATCAACTACCGCAACGGCAATATCGTGGAGCAGATCATGGAAAAGACCCACGGCCGCGGTGTGGATAAGGTTATTGTTGCCGGCGGAGATAACAACACCTTTGCTCAGGCCATGCAAATCCTGAAACCCGGTGGAATTATCGGCAACGTGAACTATCTGGGAGAAGGCGATTTTGTCGGCATTCCCAGAGCCGAATGGGGCTGTGGTATGGGTCACAAACAGCTGCGGGGCGGTTTGATGCCCGGCGGTCGCCTGCGAAGTGAAAGGCTGGCCCGTCTGGTCATGTCCGGCCGCATCCATCCCGAGAAGCTGATCACCCATACGTTTACAGGCCTGGAGAGCGTGGAACCGGCACTGATGCTGATGAAAGACAAGCCCAGAGATCTGATCAAGCCGCTGGTCATCATCGAGTGATCCCAATCTCCGCACCTGTATCTGCATAATGCTGGAAAGCCGTCGTGCCATACGGTAAAATTCCAGCTGGCAATTCGCCTTGAACAATTACAGCACCGCTGTAAACCTCAACAATCTCGAAAAGCGGATCACCGAATTTCTTATTGTCAAGCACTGGACTTCCGGCTGGTTATGCGCAAATACCTTGTATTTTCTCTTGTTGATGGTATAATGGAGAAAAGCATTACAAGGAGGATCCGGTATATGAATATCGAAGCCAAAACCGTAGACGACTCCCGGGTAGAGACTGTACACATCGTGCGGCCGTCCCATCTGAACGGAGCGAACCGCCTGTTCGGCGGCATCCTGATGCAATGGATTGACGAAGTTGCCGGCATTGTAGCCAAGCGGCATTGCATGGGCAACGTGACCACCGCATCCGTGGACAATCTGACGTTCCTGCACGGTGCGTATCAGAATGATCTGATCGTCATCAAGGGCAAAATGACGTGGGTCGGTTCTTCTTCCATGGAAGTCTGCGTGGATACTTACGTGGAAAACCCCACGGGCGAGCGTCGCCGCATCAACAATGCCCATTTCATGATGGTTGCGCTGGACGAAAACGACAAACCCATGAAAGTCCCCCGTCTGATTTTGCAGACGGACGATGAGGAGCTGGCATGGCGGCATGGTGAAGAACGTCGCCGCATCCGCATCCAGCGCAAAATGGATAAGCTGGACGGCATTTGACAATCTATCCGCTAGGTTGAGGTATCATCGTATGAGTAAATACATTCTTGCACTGGATCAGGGCACTACCAGTTCCCGCGCCATTTTGTTCGATCACGCGCAAAATATCGTTGGCATCGCCCAGAAAGAATTCACCCAGTTCTATCCCCGTCAGGGCTGGGTGGAGCATGACCCGCAGGAGATCTACTCCTCCCAGTTCGCGGTGATGATGGAGGTCATTGCCCAGACCGGTATCGAACCCTCCGAAATCGCCGGCATCGGCATCACCAACCAGCGTGAAACCACCGTGGTTTGGGATAAGCGCACCGGCCGTGCCATTTACAATGCCATCGTCTGGCAGTGCCGCCGTACCGCAGACATCATCGACCGTGTGGTGGAGGATGGTCATGGCGATTACATCCGTTCCGTCACGGGTCTGATTCCCGATGCCTACTTCTCTGCCAGCAAGATTCAGTGGATTCTCGATAACGTAGAGGGTGCCCGGGAAAAGGCAGAGCGGGGTGACTTGCTCTTCGGCACCGTGGATACCTGGCTGATCTGGAAGCTGACCGGCGGCAAGGTTCATGCCACGGACTACACCAACGCCTCCCGCACCATGCTTTACGACATTCACAACCTGCGCTGGGACGAAAAGCTGCTGGAGCTGTTCCATATCCCCGCCTCCATGCTGCCCGTTGTTTGTGACAGCAGCGCCCATTACGGCGATGCCCGCATTCAAGGTATCACCGTCCCCATCTGCGGTGTAGCCGGCGACCAGCAGGCCGCTCTTTTCGGCCAGTGCTGTTTCCAGCCCGGTGACGCAAAGAATACTTACGGTACCGGCTGCTTCCTGCTGATGAATACCGGCGAGAAAGCGGTCACCAGTGAAAACGGCCTGCTGACCACCATTGCCATCGGCTTAAACGGCAAGGTGCAGTATGCGCTGGAGGGTTCCATCTTTGTGGCCGGCGCTGTGGTTCAGTGGCTGCGGGATGAACTGCATCTGATCACCGAAGCCTCCGATACGGAATACTTCGCCATGAAGGTCAAGGATAACGGCGGTGTTTACGTGGTGCCTGCCTTCGCAGGTCTCGGCGCGCCTCACTGGGATATGTATGCCCGCGGCGCGATTCTGGGTCTGACCCGCGGCGCCGGACGCAACCACATCATCCGCGCTGCGCTGGAATCCATCGCCTATCAGACTGCCGACGTCCTCAGCGCTATGGAGCGCGATACCGGCATCTCCCTGAACCGGCTCAATGCCGACGGCGGCGCATCGGCTAACTCCTTCCTGATGCATTTTCAGGCGGACGTGCTGGGCAAAGAGGTCTGCCGTCCCGTGATTCGGGAGACCACCGCCCTGGGTGCCGCCACTCTGGCGGGTCTGGCTGTGGGTTTCTGGCAGCATCAGTCCGACCTTCTGGATGCGCGGCAGATCGACTGCGTCTATCCCTCCACCATGGAGCAGGATACCCGCGACAAACTGCTGAAGGGCTGGCATAAGGCTGTGGAACGCAGCAAGACTTGGGAAGAATAAAATATCCGCCCTGCACAGTACGTGCAGGGCGGTTTTTGTCTTTATTCGCCGTAGACACGGATCTCGCAAAGGCCCGTTTCTTTCTGTCCGTTGGTGCTGATGATCGTCAGGCGCAGTGTATCGAATCGCACCGTTTCCTCCAGCTCATGGATGCGGTGGCGCAGGTAATTGCCATCCTCATGGATTTCCGTCTGCACCTTGCCATCCAGCAGCAGCTCCACCTTGTATTCCTTCACAAGGCAGGTGGGAACACCGATCTCCTGATCCAGCAGCTGCATCTTGTTGATGGAAACAAAGATTTCAGAAGACAGATCGCTGTCAAAGCGGAGGATGATCTGCTTTGCGTCAATGGGTGCATCCCACGCAAGGCGCAGCCACTGGGGTGCTTCGCTGAGGCCGCAGGTGCGCCATGTATTGGTGGCATCCCCCACTCCGCGGTGGACACCGCTCAGCACCAGCTCCGGCTCATAGCCCGGCTCAAAAGCACTGGCGGTTACGGTTGCCTGCCGTGCCAGATCGTTCTCATCTTCGTTCTTCAGTTCCGGAATATAGCAGTCGTCATTCAGCAGGGTCTGCTGGATCTCACGGATATGGGATTTGCCGACCTCACGGGGTGTCAGGCCTTCCCGCACGGCAATGGCTGCGGCAACACCCACCGCCTGACCGCCCACCATGCAGGTGCCCATGACACGGGTGGAAGCCATGGCCATATGGCTGCAGCTGATGTTGCGGCCGGCCATCATCAGGTTGGAAATATCCTTGGAGTAATAGCAGCGGTAGGGAATCTGGTACGGCACCGGAGGTGTCAGCAGATGGGCAGGATCATCGGTCAGGTTATCCATGCCGCCGACGGTATGCTGATCCAGGGTCCAGCCGCCATAAGCAACCGCGTCATCAAAAAGGTGGTTTTCCATCAGATCCTGCTCCCGCAGGACATAATCGCCCACGATGCGGCGGGATTCCCGTTTGCCGGGTACATAGCCCACCCAGTCCAGCACTAGATTCTCCGCGCCGTGGTCGCCGCCGTTTTTGATGTGATCCCACACACCGTAGAGAACCTTCAGCAGTTCGTCGCGGATGTCCTCGCCGTCAAAAATGATGTCATTCTTCCAGCCACCCAGTTCGATCCACCAGTAGCCGGAGTCAACACCTGCCTTGGCGCGCCAGATAGCTTCGCCGTCGCAGTGCTTGCGGTGCTTCAGGTCTTCTTCCGTGTAAGTATAGGCCCAGTCAGGCTTGTGGAAGGGTACGGGATGGCCCATATCCATGGTGGTAAACATCAATGTGTTGCCCATGGTGAATCGGTCCGCCACGTCCTGTGCGTTGGGTTCGCCGAAGGTTTCCTTTGCCTCGCGGCCTACCATGAAATCCGCACCCGCAAAGTAGGCAAGGGTTCCGTCACCGGTGGCATCGACAAAAATATCCGCTTCAATGGCAAACTTCTTCTCGGTGGGAAGCTGGGTGGCATAGACCTTCTGGATGCGATTGCCTTCCATCTGTACATCGATCATAGAGGTGTTCAGCATCAGGGTCAGGTTCTTTTCCGCCTTGGCGATTTCCCAGTAAACGGTGTCGGAAACGCAGAAGGAATTCTGAGGGTTGAAATAACGGTTTTTCAGGGCGATTTCTTCCACAAGTCCCGTTTCGCGGGCATTCTTGCGCAGAGCATGCTGGTCCGCGCCGGAGATGTGCATCCGGATTTCGGAACTGTTGTTGCCGCCCAAAACAGGACGGTCCTGAATGAGCACGGTTTTCGCGCCGTGACGGGCCGCGGAAATGGCCGCGCCCATGCCGCCGGTGCCGCCGCCAATGACGGCCACGTCATATTTCTGCTGGATCCATTGAATCATTTTCAGGGCCTCCTTAAGGTTTTTTATCAGTTTATCAGCATTTTTTGCGATTGTAAAGTCTTGTCTTTTTCATTTTTTAATTTATACAAAAATAGCGAAATTGTATGGTTTTTTCACAAAGCTCGAACATTTCACCTTGCGGGAGTTTCCTCTGCCATGTATAATAAAACCATCATTCTGATAAAAGGAGCGTTCCTATGATTAAGAATCCTGTTTCCTTTGACCTCAATCTGAAAAATGGCTACATCCAGCCGCCCTATGTGCTGGAAGAAGGCGAAAAAATCAATGATTTCTACTTGGAGCCCGTGCTGTTCCATAATGAAAATGGCCCCACCATCGGTGTCACCACCTGCGGTGTCATCGTCAAGGACGGTCTGTATTTCAAGGATATGGACAACGACGGTATCCTTTCTCCCTATGAAGACTGGCGCAATGATCCCGAGACCCGCGCTAAGGATATGGTCGCCCACCTGCCCCTGAATCAGCAGGCCGGTCTGGTGCTGAACACCTTGTGGAACACACCCCTTTCCCTGACCCGTGAGGGTACCAAGGACGAAAACGGCAATATTGTTCCTTCCAAGGTTTTCAAGCGCTATGACCCCACTGTTCCCCCTGCCAAGGGTATTCTCCCCGGCCTTGATATGCGTGTCGATGACGGTCAGGTGCTGGAGCAGAAGCTGACCGCCGGTGTCTACCGCGGTGAAATGCGCGCTGAAGCCGGTGTGGCCGCTCTGTATCACAATCTCGGCACCCAGTATGTGGAATTTGAAGCCTGCAACGGCGGTGTTGCCATCCCCTACTCCCTGCATACCAACCCCATCAACATCGGTTACCCCGACTTTCTGGGCTTCGGTGCCGCGGTCATGGGTGACGGCAATTTTGATATCGTCTATGATATGGCTGATACGGACCGTAAGATGATGGCCGCCTGCGGCCTGCACATCATGTACGGCCCTCAGGTGGACGTTTCCACCGATCCCCGCTGGCCCAGAAATTCCGGCACCTACGGCGAGCGTCCTGAAATTACCGCCGGCATCACCCGCGAACTGATTCGCGGCTACCAGAACGGCGAGGACGGCCTGAAGGAAGGCGCTATCGCCCTGACGGTCAAGCACTTCCCCGGCGACGGCCCCGCCGAAAACGGCTTCGAGCCCCACCTGCCCATCGGCCAGTGGAGACTGTATCCCACGGAAGGCTCCATGGCAAAGTATCATCTGCCCCCCTTCCAGGCGGCATTTGACATGAATGCTTCTGCCATCATGCCCGACTATTCCAGAATCTGCAATGACGGCCGCTCCGTTCCCCAGTATTACAAGGGCAAGCTGACCTCCTCCGAGGCCGTTCCCTCCACCTATTCCAAGGAGCTGATCACGGATCTCGCCCGTGACACCATGGGCTTTACCGGCTACGTCAACTCCGACTCCGGCATCACCACCACCCAGATCTACGGTGTGGAACACCTGAGCATGAGCGAGCGCTATGCCAAGGCCATTTCCGCCGGCACCGATGTCATCGGCGGCAACTATGACGCAGAAAACATCGTCAAGGCTGTGGAGGAAGGCTTCCTGCCCAAGGCTGATCTGGATCGCGCCAACTACCGCAGACTTCTGAGCCTGTTCCAGCAGAAGCGCGTAGACAATCCCTACCTGGATCCCGATGAAGCCGACCGCGTCCGTCAGAAAAATTACGAGGGCGCCAAGAAGGCCGCCTATAAGGCCTGCCAGAAGGAAGTGGTTCTGGCCAAGAACCACGGCAAGGTACTTCCCATGGCCCGCGGCAAGAAGGTTTATGTGGAAGTATTCTCCGGTGAGAATGCAGGTGCCGCACTGGCCCAGATGATGGGTGCCGGTGTCGCCGGTGAAGACAACGATGCCAAGCTGAAGGCACAGCTGGAAGCCATGCTGAAAGCAAAGGGTTATGAGATTGTCGCAACTGCCGGGGAATGTGACTATGCCTATCTGCACGTCTGGCCCCAGCAGAACAACATCGTTTTCGTCCAGCGTTCCATGCCTGTGCTGGAGCTGGTGGAAGGCTTCATGCACGAAGAGCGCGAGGTCAACAAATCCCAGAAGAAGACCGGCAACAAAATCGAGATCAACACCCTGCGCGGTATTGGCAAAATCCCCGCACTGGCCGAAACCGTTCATGCCCACGGCGGCAAGGTCATTGCCACCTGCGTGGTTTGCAATCCCTGGATTCTGGACACACTGGAGCCTTACTGTGACGGTCTGACCTTCCAGTATACCGTTTCCCCTGTGGCTATGGGCAATGCCTTGGGCGCACAGATGGATGTGCTGTCCGGTGACTTCAACCCCACCGGCAAAATGAGCCTTACCATGGTCTCCTGCCCCGAAGTCATCGCCATCACGGAGAAGGAAATCGACGGAGAAATCCGTGAAATCTGCGCATCTCCCAATGACGTACCCGGCTACGACAAGGACCAGTACATCGATCCCGCAATTCTTGCGAAGGTCAAGGGCGGAAGCTATGCCTACTGCGATGAGGACGGTAACTACTACCGCTCCGGCTTCGGTCTGCACTACTAAGCATTTTACGATACCCTCCACCTGTGAACGCAGGTGGAGGGTTTTTGTTTGCAGCTTCAAATTTCAGTTTGTCGGCGAGGGCCGACGGCCAATTCGTGTCTAAACGTTGTACAAAATCCAAACTTATCTCCCGATACGATAAATAACGCTTCGAATCGGGCAGTCATGTTTGCTGATTGCCGGATTACCAGTCACGTATTGCCAGCCGGGGCATCCCGGCAAACATCAATTTGACATCTCCAGTTTTAGGGAAATCAGGAGAGAAAAGTCACAGACTGTTTTCTTGCGTATCGGGGTGGGTTTTGCTATAATGGAGAAAAATTCGCCGGAGGAGTCTTATGAAGCTGATTCATTTATCCGACCTGCATCTGGGCAAGCGGGTCAATGATGTTTCCATGATCGACGATCAGAAATACATTCTCTCGCAGATTCTGGACATCACGGATGCCGAGCAGCCCCATGCCGTGCTGATCGCAGGCGATGTGTACGATAAGAGCGTCCCCTCTGCCGATGCAGTGGAATTACTGGACGGTTTTCTTTTTGCGCTGGCGCAGCGGAACCTGCAGGTGTTTCTGATCAGCGGCAATCATGACAGTGCCGAGCGTCTTGCCTTCGGCAGCCGCCTGATGGCAGACAGCGGCATCCACATTTCTCCCGTCTATGACGGTCAGATCGCCCCGATTCCGGTGGAAAATGCGGACATTTTCCTGCTTCCCTTCCTGAAACCCGCCCATGTGCGCCGTTTTTATCCCGAAGAAAGCATCACGGGCTACACCGACGCTGTCCGCGTGGCTGTTCAAAATATGAATCTCAACCCCGGCCGGAAGAACATCCTGCTGGCGCACCAGTTTGTCACCGGTGCCGCCACCTGCGATTCCGAGGAGATCAGTGTCGGCGGCAGTGACAACGTGGATGTTTCCGTTTTCGCACCCTTTGATTATGTGGCGCTGGGCCACATCCATGGCCCCCAGAATATCGTCCCCGATAAAGTCCGCTACTGCGGCACACCCCTGAAGTATTCCTTTTCCGAAAGCCGCCACCGCAAGTCCGTTACGGTGGTGGAAGTGGAAGATTCCGTCACGGTCCGCACCGTTCCCCTGAAACCGCTCCGTGACCTGCGGGAAATCCGTGGAACTTACGAAGAACTGACCGCAAAATCCTACTGGGAGCAAACCGAGCGGGAGGATTATCTGCACATCATCCTGACTGATGAGGAGGATATCCCCGAGGCTGTGGGCCGTCTGCGGGCAATTTACCCCAACCTGATGAAGCTCAGCTACGACAACACCCGCACCCGCAGTGACTGCGTCATCGACGGTGCGGAGGATATCCAGCAGAAAACACCTGTTGAACTCTTCGAGGAGCTGTATGCTCTGCAAAACAACCAGCCCATGACCGATGTGCAGCGCACCTATATGCTGGAGCTATTTGAATCTGTATGGGAGGGAAGCCAATGAGACCGCTGAAACTGACCATGTCCGCCTTCGGCCCCTATGCAGAAACGGTCGTGCTGGACTTTGAGCAGCTGGGCAGCAGTGGCCTGTATCTGGTCACCGGCGACACCGGTGCCGGTAAGACCACCATTTTCGATGCCATCACCTTCGCTCTTTACGGCGAAGCCAGCGGCAATGCGCGGGAGCCTTCCATGCTCCGCTCCAAATATGCCGCGCCCAAAACCCCCACGGAAGTAGAGCTGACCTTTCTGTACGGCGGCAAGACCTATACCGTCAGGCGCAATCCCGAATATCAGCGTCCCAAAGAGCGGGGCGAAGGCTTTACCAAAAAAGCTGCCGATGCCTGCCTGACCATGCCGGACGGCAAGGTGATCACCAAGCTGAAAGATGTCAATACTGCCATCCGTCAGATCGTCGGTCTGGATCGGGAGCAGTTTGCGCAGGTTTCCATGATCGCGCAGGGCGATTTTCTGAAGCTGTTGCTGGCCGATACCAAGGAGCGGCAGAGCATTTTTCGCAGCATTTTCAATACTCATCTGTATGTCCAGCTGCAAAACAAGCTGAAAGAGGAAGCAAATTCCATCTGGGTGCAGTGGAAAGACGCAGGTCAGAGTCTGCGCCAGTATATGGCGGGCATCGTCTGCAGTGAAAACAGCGCCCATCGGGAAGCTGTTGCCGCTGCCCAAACCGGCGAAATTCCCGCTTCCGAAGTTCTGGCACTGCTGGATGTACTTCTGGAAGAAGATAACCACACCCTGGATAGCCTGACCACCGAACTGACCCGTTGTGAACAGGAAATGGAGCAGCTTTCCGCCCTGCTGGTGCAATCAGAGTCCCGAAATCGTGTGCAGCGCACACTGGACGACTGCCTTGCACGACAGGAAAATGCCGCTGCGCAGCTGGCTCCGCTGAAAGAAGCGCTGGAAGCGCAGCAGGCGCTGCTGCCGGAGCAGGAAGCGCTTCGCAGCAAAATTTCCGAAATGCAGCTGTCCCTACCGGATTATGACCAACTAGAAGCCCTGTCCACCCAGCTGACCGCCCGCCAAAATGCCCTGCGCGCCGCAGAAAGCACCTGCGCAGAAGCGCACCAAGCCAGCGAATGCCTGTCTTCCGAATTGCAGCAGCTGGAGGCAGAACGCGGAGGGCTGGAGTCCGTCGATACGCAAAAAGAAAAACTGGCTGCGCAGTTGAGCCAGTGCAAAGAGCAAAAAAAGAAACTGCAAAAGCTGCTTGCAGATTTGGCTGGTTTCGCACAGGAACAGGCCAAGCTTGCGCAGGCGCAGGCGGCTTATCTTGCTGCATCCGAAAAAGCCGCGGCAATGCAGCAAATTTACCTGCAAAAGAATCAGGCATTTTTAAATGAACAGGCTGGTATCATCGCATCCACGCTGGCAGACGGCGCTCCCTGTCCCGTCTGCGGCAGCACCAGCCACCCCTCCCCTGCCGCACTTTCCGCCCATGCGCCTACGGAAGCAGACGTCAAAGCCGCAAAGCGCGCTGCGGATGCCGCTCAGCAGATGGCAGCCGATGCCAGCAGCGCGGCAAACGAGCAAAAGGGCAAAGTCAGCACCGCAGAAGAAGCATTGCGGGAGGATATCGCTGCCATTCTGGGCGCATTCAGCATCGCAGACGCGCCCCATGCCGCAGCGGAGGCCATGACAGAACTGGATGCCCGCCTGCAGGCACTGAACACAGAAAATCTGGCACTGGAACAGGCGCAGAAGCGCAAGGCAGCGCTGGATGCCGCAATTCCTGCCAAAGAATCTGCACTGGCAGAGGCAATCCAGTCTGTTGGCATTGAAAAAGAGCATATCGCTGCCCTGACTGCCGCCATTGACGCGCTGCAAACCCAGCAGGCTTCCCTTGCCGAAAAGCTGTCCTTTGAAAGCAAGGCCGCCGCGCATGCCGAAATCGCCCGCTTACAGGGAAATCTCACCCGGATGCAGCAGGCCTTGCAGCAGGCAGAAAACAGCCATGCCCGCTGTGATAAGGAGCTGACCGCACTGGCTGCGCAGGTAGCGCAGCTTACTGCCCAGCTGGAAGAGATGCCCCGGCACGATGCCATTTTGCTGCATGATCAAAAGCAGGAACTGACCCGCCGAAAGACGCACCTTTCCGATCAGATTCAGAAACTACGTACCGGAATCACCTTCAACACCACTGCCCGCGATCATATCCGCAGCAAAGAGCAGGAACTGAGCCGCATCGACGAGAAAATGCGCTGGCTTCGTGCCCTGTCCAATACCGCCAATGGCCAGATCCCCGGTAAAGAAAAGGTCATGCTGGAAACCTACATTCAGACTACCTATTTTGATCGCATCATCGCCCGCGCCAATGTGCGTCTGATGAAAATGACCGGCGGTCAGTATGACCTGAAGCGACGCAGAACCGCCCTGAACAATCAGAGTCAGAGCGGTCTGGAGCTGGATGTTGTGGATCACTACAACGGCACCGAGCGCAGCGTCAAGACCCTGTCCGGCGGCGAATCCTTCAAAGCATCGCTGGCTCTGGCGCTGGGTCTTTCCGATGAGGTGCAGATGTCCACCGGCATCCGGCTGGACACCCTGTTTGTTGATGAAGGCTTCGGTTCTCTGGATCCGGAATCCCTGGAGCAGGCCTACCGCACGCTTGCAGGTCTGACGGAAGGCAACCGGCTGGTGGGTATCATTTCCCACGTTTCCGAGCTGAAGGAGAAGATCGACCGTCAGATTCTCGTCACCAAAGCCAAAACCGGCGGCAGTCATGCCCGCATCATCGTATAAAACCAACGCAATACCCGGAGGAATTATCATGAATTGTACCATCGCGATCCCGAAATTCGAGAAGGATCTGTTCCGCAAATATATGCAAAGCAAATACACCGCAGCCATCTACCGCGCCGGCGCAAAGGCGGTCTGGATCAACACCGATGACCTGGACAAGGCTATTGCGGAAATGCTCCAATGCGACGGCCTGCTGCTGTCCGGCGGCGAAGATGTGGACCCAAAATACTACGGACAGACCCCCACCGAAAAATGCGGTGAAATCGTCACGCGGCGTGACGAAGTTGAAATGAAGATGCTGGAAGCATTTTTCGCCACCGGCAAGCCCATTTTGGGCATTTGTCGCGGCGAGCAGCTGATGAATGTGTATTTCGGCGGTGCGCTCCATCAGGACATTGCAGACATTTCCAAATGCAGCCACGATGATTATCCCCACAAGAATCTGGGTAATCACACCGTGACCATCGCGGAGGGCTCTAAACTGGCTCAGATCATGCGGCGGAAAACACTTCGTGTCAACAGCCTGCACCATCAGGCAACTTCCACCGTCGGCAAGGACATCCTCATTAGCGCCGTCTGTGAGGACGGCATCGTTGAAGGCATCGAACATGCCACGCACCCCTTCTGCATCGGTGTCCAGTGGCATCCGGAGCATATGGTTCGCTACAGCAAGCAGCAGCGACGGATCTTCGAAGCCTTTGTCAAAGCCTGCAAAAGATAACAAAAACCTCTCCCGATGGGAGAGGTTTTTATCATTTCATGCCGTTCCACACCAGAAGCGCCGCCATGATGGGGAGCAGGATGTAGATGAACAGTGCGATTTTATCCTTGTTGCATTTTCTGTATAGCTTCAGGCCGATCACACCGGCAACCATGGCCGCAGCCACACTTCCCGCAATATGGGGCGAATTACTCCACACAATGTTGTGATACACAAAAAGGTGCATCAGCGTGGAATAGATACCGGACAAGAGAAAGGAAAATTCCAAACTTGCCTTCATGTGCAGCGTATCGTCACAGACGTTCATGTAATACACCAGCAGGAAGGGTCCCACGATGTTGAACATGCCGGTGGAAAGGCCTGTAATCATACCGGCGATCAGACCCACATACCACTTGTCCGGCAGGCTGATCTTCCGGACGCGCATGAAGAAGAACAGACCCGTCACCAGCACCAGCAGCGATGCCAGAATGATACGCAGGGTCAGCTCATCGCAGGTTTCCAGCAGTATGAGTCCTGCGTTGATGGTGGTCATGCAGCCAATCAGGGGCATAACGATGGTTTTGATCCGAAGATGGCTACGAAGTTTTAAAGACATCTGCAGGCCGATGGCCACCACCGTCACGGCGGAAATGGCCGAGCAGGTGGACATGGGCAGAAATAGTGGCATCAGCGCCATGGCCACCATGGCATAGCCGAAGCCGGTGCTGGCCTGCAGCAGCGCGGAGGAGAAATTGATGGTAGCGACCAGCGCCACCTGCATCCAAAGTTCCATAGTTTTCTCTCCTGAAAAAAGTCTGCCGCCTTTTGGGCGGCAGACTCCTTATTGGTGCATTACCACCACTTGATCTGTTCGGTGATGTGGTTACGGATCTCGATGAACTTGGGATCGGTAACGTCTCTGGGACGGGGCAGATCGACAACAACTTCCTCGCGGATCTTTGCGGGCTTGTTGGTCAGGATCAGCACGCGCTCTGCCAGATACACAGCTTCCTCGATGTTGTGGGTGATGAAGACGACAGTGGTGCCGGTTTCCTTCCACAGACGGATAACTTCGTCTTCCAGATAGAAGCGCAGCTTGATATCCATCTGGCCGTAGGGCTCGTCCATCAGCAGCAGGTCGGGCTTCATAACGAAGGCGCGGCCGATGATGATACGCTGTGCGGTGGAAACGGACAGCTGGTGGGGATAACGGTCACGGAACTCCTGCAGACCCAGCAGGTTAATGATGTTCTCAACGCGTGCGTCGATCTCTTCCTTGGGCAGCTTCTTGATTTCCAGGCCGAAGCGCAGGTTCTTCTCGACGGTCAGCCAGGGCATGTAGGAAGGCTCCTGGAAAACGACAGCCAGAGAGTGCTTGCTGGGATCGGCGGGTTCGTTATCAATGTACAGCTCACCCTTGGTGGGGTAGTAGATACGGGTCAGCAGGTTCAGGAAGGTGGTCTTGCCGCAGCCGGTGGGGCCAACGACACAGACGAACTCGCCCTTCTTGATATTGAAGCTCATGTCGTCCAGCACGTGCAGGTCGCCAAAGTATTTGGTAAGGTGCTCAACTCTTACCTTGTATTCCTGTTCACTCATTTGGGTCCTCCTTACAGCGCCAGATCGGTGTTGTCCGAAATTTCCTTACGGATGCGCAGGAATTCGGGATCGGTGGTATTTCTGGGTCTGGGCAGATCCTTCAGATCGTAGATCTGCTTGACCTTTGCGGGGCAGTTGCTCAGCAGAACGATACGGTCTGCCAGATAAACTGCTTCCTCAATATTGTTGGTAACGAAGATGATGGTACGCTTTTCCTGTTCCCAGATACGCAGGACTTCTTCTTCCATTGCGTAACGAGTCTGGGCATCCAGCTGGCCGAAGGGCTCGTCCATCAGCAGAATACGGGGGTTGTTGGTGTAGGCGCGGGCGATACCGACGCGCTGCTTCATACCACCGGACAGCTCATGGGGATAGCACTTCTCAAAACCGGTCAGGCGAACCAGATCGATGTACTTCTGAGCCACTGCACGGCGCTCTGCCTTCTTGACGCCCTGCAGGCGCAGGCCGAACTCAACGTTGCCCATAACCGTCTGCCAGAACATCAGGTCCAGGGACTGGAAGACCATGCCGATGCGGCTGTCGCTGCCATGGACTTCTTCGCCTTCCAGGAAGATCTTACCGCCGATGGGCTTTTCGATACCGGCGATGGTGTTCATCAGGACCGTCTTGCCGCAGTGGCCGGGGCCCAGAACAACCAGGAATTCGTTGTCATAAACTTCCAGGGAAACATTATCTACCGCGTCCTTGACATCATTACCGACGACATAGCTCTGGCAGATATTTTCCAGTTTCAGGATTACCTCTTTTTTCTCGTCCACGGGCAAATCAACCTTTCTGCAAACTGCGTGATAATGGCAAGGAGTGCGCCGACGATACCGATGGCCAGCATGCCGGTCAGCACCAGGGGCATATCGATGGAGTCCATACCGCGGGAGATCAGGAAGCCGACGCCGGCATTGGCACCCAGCATCTCAGCTGCCAGAACGACCATCCATGCAGCACTGGTAGAAGTACGGACACCTGCGAAGATTGCATCCAGAGATGCGGGAATTGCGACGTTAAACAGACGCTGTGCGGGAGTTGCATTGAAAACGGTAGCAACGTCCAGGAAGGTCTTTTCAACAGTGCTCAGGCCGGTCTGCACGTTCACGACGATACATGCCAGAGAGCCGAAGATAACGATCAGCACCTTGGGGAACTCGCCAATGCCGAACCACAGGGTGATCAGGGGGATCCATGCCAGAGGAGGCACGGCGCGGAATGCGTTGAACATGGGGCCGATGAAGGCACGTGCTCTGGGGAACCAGCCCAGAACGATACCCAGTGCGATACCGAAGGTCCAGTCAAACAGCAGTGCCAGACCGATGCGGCGCAGACTCACCAGAACGTGACCGATCAGAGTCAGCTTCTTGATGGGCTTGGTGAACAGACGAACCGTACGTTCCCAGACCTCAATGGGAGAGGGGAAACCGGTACCGGCGCCGGATGCGACCAGCCACAGGCCGATCAGCAGCAGGATGGAAATGACGGGCAGCACCTTATAAACAATAGAAAGGCGATGCTCCTTCAGTTCCATGGCGCTCATATGGGATGTATCAACTTTTTTCACTTTACTCATAGCTTCTTCCACCCCAATACCAGATTTTCTGCGGAGTTGATGATTGCAGAGATGACAACGCCCAGCAGACCGATGACCACGATACCCAGAATGACCAGGTCAACACGGCCATAGGAGCGGCCCATCAGGATCATATAACCCAGACCGCTGGAGGAAGCCAGCATTTCTGCTGCAACCAGAGTAGCCCATGCATTACCGATGGCAACCTTGACACCGGCAAAGGTCATGGTCATGGAAGAGGGAATGCCCACCTTCCAGAAGATGGTGAAGTTGGTAGCACCGAAGGTCTTGCCAACGTTGATCAGAACGGCCTTGGTCTGACGAATACCGGTGTAGGAGTTGATCAGACAGGGAACGAACGCGGCAAAGAACACGATGAATGCCTTGGCGGGAAGACCGATGCCCAGCCAGACGATGGTCAGGGGAATCCAGGAAACGGGAGGAATGGGACGGATGATCTCGAAGATGGGACGCATGAATGCGTCGAAACCACGGTACCAGCCCATGAACCAGCCCAGAGGAATACCGATGACGATAGCCAGACCGAAACCACACAGGGCGATCTCAAGGCTGGACCAGACATTGACCAGCAGCACAGCGCCATCGGGGTTGGGGTCAGTAAACTTAATGATAAAGAGTTTGAAAATTTCCAGCACATCGCACAGCTTCTTGCTGTCGACAGCACCGGTGATCACAAGCAGCTCCCAGATCAGGAAGAAGCCCAGAATACCAATGATGGACAGGGTGGAATTCAGGTAGAAATTCTTCTTTTTCTGAGTCTGAACGTATTGCACGCGCTGCTCGTTGGTCATAGCTTTTGCAGATTCGCTCAAAACTTAATCCCTACTTTCTGAGGTAGTTGATGCTGCGTCTATATGGACGCAACAGACTGTAGGGCGGGGTCATATCCCCGCCGGGTATCTTTCATTTTTACACAGGCTTTCGGAGGCAGACCGCAAGGTCACGACCCCGTCCTACAGCGGCGGATAATCCGCCAATGGGTAATCCCGAAGGGCCCCATAAGGGGCCCCGGGATTGAAGGAGAAAATTACTTGCCCAGCATTTCCTTGACTGCCATAGCGACGGAAGGATCGATACGGCACTCGTCCAGGTAACGGGTACGGTCCTCGTTGGTGTACTTGCCTTCAGCGATGAAGAAGTCCAGACCAACCAGGATGTCGCGCTCAGCCTTCAGCAGCTCACGGCTGGTGTACAGGCCTGCTGCGTCGGGAGCGGTCTCGGTGAAGATGTTGATGAACTCGTCGACGGTGGGGCCTGCGTACCACTCCATGGTGCGCTTTGCAACGTCTTCATTGCACAGGAAGCCTTCTTCGTCGCAGTGATCCAGGTACCACTGAGCAGCCTGAGCCATGTTCTCTTCGGACTCGTAGCACCATTCAACAGCCAGATGGAAAACAGCAACAGCGGTAGCGACCAGGTCGAAGTTCTCTTCCATGATCTGCTTGGTAGCGAAGGTGCCGCAAGGAGCGGGGTAACCCTGCTTGCCGGAGTCGGAGATACAAACGTGGCCAGCATCCTCTGCGGACAGAGCGATAGCGTTCCAGCAGCCCAGAACGTCACCGGTGCCGCCGGAGAAACCGGTCAGAGCGTTGGAGTTATCCATGTTGACGGACTCGATGTCAGCCAGGGACAGGCCGATGGACTGCAGGAGCGGGAATTCCCCGTGGATCAGGTTCTGTGCCGCGGCTATGATGCCGCCCGGGCCTGTGTGGATTATCTGCATCAGCTGGGCCATCGCGCCATCTGCTATCTGGGTGAAACCGTCGACGAGCAGCGCTATCAGGCATTTCTGGATTCCATGCATGCCGCCGGTGTGGAACACCCCGAATATCTTGCTGTGGATGCACCCTTCTCGCCGGCCGGCGGCTACAGTGCTGTCCATCAACTGCTGGAGGGCGGCAAGGAATTCACCGCCATCCTTTGCGCCAATGACATGCTGGCGGTTGGTGCCATGAAGGCGCTGCGGGAGCGTCGTCTGCGCATTCCCAAGGATGTATCCCTGATCGGCATCAACGACATGGAGACCAGCCGGTACTTAGATCCCATGCTGACCACTGTCGCCATTCCCATGCGGGAAATGGGCAAGCATGCTGCCAAAATTTTGATTGACCGCATCCAGGGCGGTCATACCGCACCGGTCAAATTGATTGTTCCCAGCACCCTGATCTGCCGGGAATCCTGCGCCGCAGCAAAAGAGCCCTAAATAACAATAACAGCCTGAGATCTGCTGATCTCAGGCTGTTTCTTTATGCTTCCGCAAGGGCTTCCAATTTATCCCTGTCGGTGATTTCGATGGCGCCGCGGGTCAGCTGCACCATTCCCTCGTTCTGGAAGTAACGCAGCATGCGGGTCACCACTTCACGGGCGGTGCCCATATGATTGGCGATTTTCTCATGGGTCATGCGCAGTGTATCCGACTCCTCCAGCTGGACTTCTTCCAACAGAAATGCTGCCAGACGCTTGTCAAAGCTCTTCCACATGATCTGCTCCATCAGCCACATCAATTCCGAGAAATTGCCGCTGAGCAGGTTTCTGGAATAATTGGAAACCGCCAGAGATTCATCCACCAGATTTTTGAACATACAGGCAGGAATGCTCCAGAATTCCGAATCCTTCTCCGCCTCGATCATCACGTTGAACTGCATATCGGGCATGACGCAGGAAGCGCTGAGCAGGCTGACATCATACTGGGTCAGACGGCTGATGGTAATCTCACGGCCATCCTCCGACAGTATATAGGCCCGCAGCTGGCCGCTGCGCACCGCCACCAGACCCAGACAATCGGCACTGCTGTCATGGATATGGGTATCCTTCTTGATTTGGCGGAACTCAATCACATTTTCAATTCTCTGCTTCTGTTCCGCAGTCAGTTTGTTCCAAAACGGAAGATATTCTGCAAATTCCATACCTCCGCCACCTTTCCCGTGCATTTTGTATCTATTATTATACACCCCGATTGCACCCGCTGTAAAGAGCAAATACGAAATTCAAATTTCAGTTTGTGGGGATGCCCCCACGGGCAATTCGAGCCTGACTGGCCGGCAGGTGTCGATACACCATTGGCCCCACCCGGTTCGTTACTGCGGTGTAAATTTCAGTTTATCGCACTGTTGCACCGCACCAAAACCTTCCCTTGGGGGAAGGTGGCAGCCCGAAGGGCTGACGGATGAGGGAAAAACGCAGTGAAATCAAGCAACATACTGAGAATAAAGTAGCGGCCCTCATCCACCACCGCTAACGCGGCGGTCCCCCTTCCCCGAGGGGAAGGTTTTGGGCGCTGCCGCGCCAGAGCGACAAACATCAATTTTCCATTTAATTCTGGAAGCGGATCTGCTGGTCGGTGATCAGCGGATAACGGGCAAGCGTACTACCTTCCAGATTTTCTCTGTGCATATCCACTGCGGTAATCTGGTGGTTTTCATAGGTAGTGTAATAGTAAATGCCCTTATCCGCGTTGCAGCAGGAGGTATAGATGGTGATCTCATATGCCCCTTCTCCCACATCGCAGCAGCCCCGCTGCTGATCTACCGCACCCAGAATGTGAAAGAACTGGCTGACGCTTTCACTTTCCGTCTGTCCGGAAACGGAATTCATCTTCACAAAGGCTACCCTTACGAAACGGGACTGGGAGGACAGATCGCCCGGCAGCCCCAGCGCCCCCATGCCGCGGCTATAGCAGGAAAGACCCAGTTCCTTTGAAAAATGGTTCTCCGGATCTTTTCGGGAAAGATGGGCATAATCATTCAGCCGGAACATCTGCCGGTCGAAGGGCGGGTTGTTGGTCAGCGCGCCCACGGGGTTCTCGTGGATGTGGATGCCGTCTTTCATGGATTCGACGGTTATGGCTTCTTTCCGGTCCGCGATCAACCAGTGCAAGGATGCGGCGGGCAGGTGCGCATTGAAGGGTTCTGCCGTCAAATTGATCTTTCCGATCAATTCGCGGGCTTCCGCCACTGTGGCGCACTGAGAAAGCACCCACGGAATAAACTCAAATACCGCCACATTGTCCTTTTCCGGTGCCGGTTCCCGATAGGCCGCATTGCCCACAAAATTCAGCCCCGCCATACCAAGACCCTTTTCATTTACCGCATCATAGTAAAGGGGATAATCCGCCTGTACAAAGGCCATGCCGATGATGGCATAATGCCGGTCCACCGCACCCATATGACGGAAATGGAAGGGGTAATTGCGCGGTGTAACCGTCACCTCTTCGCAGTAAGAGTATTCATAATCCAGCGTTCTGCCAAAATAGAAATCCTTGGTTTTATAAGTGACTGCCGTACACATAAGCGCGCCTCCTTTGCATTTTCGTCTATTATACCACCGCAGCTAAGAATTGCAACCTTGCCTCTAGTTTGCCCGCTTCTGCCGCCTTATTCCACTGGTAAAAGGGAAAATTACGGGCATATTAACATTATCTCAAGTTAAGGAGGGCAAAACCATGGTAGAACAGGATACGATCAAACTGCTGCGCGAATGCGACGCAGGCACCAAAATGGGCATCACATCCATCGATGATGTGCTGAGCCACACCCGCTGCGACACACTTCACAAGAAGCTGAGCCACTGCAAGGAAGAACACGAGCAGCTTCAGGGGGAGATCCAGCAGCTTCTGGGCAAGTACAAGGACGAAGGCAAGAACCCCAACCCCATCGCCAAGGGCATGTCGTGGATGAAGACCAATATGAAGCTGGGCATGGAAGACACCGATGCCACCATCGCCGATTTGATGACTGACGGCTGCAATATGGGTGTCAAATCTTTGAACCGCTATCTGAATCAGTACAAGGCCGCCGATGAAGTGTCCAAGGACATCACCAAAAGGCTCATCAATCTGGAAGAAAAGCTGACCATCGACCTGCGCAGCTTTCTGTAAAAAATACCCGCCGGACAGTCCGGCGGGTATTTTTTACAAAGCCATCATCAGCAAGCAAAGTGCTGGAATGGTAACAATCGAAAATAGAGTGGACAGGAAAACCAGCGAAACCGCAAATTCTTCATCCCTGCCGTATTTGCTGGCCAGCATGACGGTCGTCAGGGCTGCAGGCATACCTGCCAGAATCGTCGTAGCCTCCAGCACCGAACCCCGAATGCCCGCACAGAAGCAGCCTGCCAGCACGATCAGCGGAATGGCTACCAACCGGATCGCGCAAAAATACAGCGCCGTTTTGTGAAACATCCGTTTTGGACTCGCCTCTGCAAGAATTCCACCAATCACGATCAGGGATAATGCCGTATTACAATTTGCCGCAAAAGTCAAAGGCTTATCCAGCCAAGCCGGCAGCTGCAGCTGCGTAATCATCAGCACCAGACCGATTCCCACCGCCACAATACACGGATGGGTCAGGACCTTTTTCAGCACACCGTCGCCCTTACTGCCCGTAAAACAAGTGACGCCCACCGACCACATCATAATCCGCTGGGGGATCAGATAAACGGATGCATAAAGCAAGCCCTGCGCGCCAAAAAGGCCTTCCACAATCGGATTTCCCAAAAATCCCGCATTGGAAACCATGGTGGCATACTGCAACGAGCATTGCTTCCGGGAATCCACCCGCAGATACAGCAGCTTTCCTGCGCCAAAGGTAAGCATCTGCGTTATGGCAGAAACAACCAGCACGGCCAGACAAGCCCGCAGAATCTGCATATCAAATTCCATCATGAAGGACTTGATGATATTACACGGCAGAATGAAGTAAATCACCAGATCTGTCAGATACTTTCGGAATTCTACATTCACCAGTTTCACTTTCGCCAGAATAAAACCTACCAGAATCATGATTAAAATCGCAATCTGGGAAGTAAGCAGATTTTCCGTCACGTTGTATGTCACCTCTTTCCGCGCAGCTGTGTAACTACGTGTAGTATAGCATGTCGTGTGCGCTTCAGCAATTGTTTTTCTGCTCCATGCGCATCAAGGCCCCTCGATCACCGAGAGGCCTTGTCACTTACATTTGATTTGCCTGCAGCATCTGGGCCACGGTTTCGGGGCTGATGTCACCTTCCAGCGGGCCGAAAGCAGCAGCATTCAGAGCGCCGGCCGCATTGCCCCAGCGGGCAGCGGTAAATACATCGTATCCTGCCAGCAGCGCCGCGATAAACGCACCGTCGAAGCAGTCACCGGCACCGGTGGCATCCTTTTCCTCCACCTTGCAGGCAGGAATCACCTGCACCGCATCGCGGGTATAGACCTTGCAGCCCTTGGAGCCGATCTTCAGGGCGATGACTTCCAGAACCGGATTCTCAAAGAGCGCTTCCACCGCTTCCTCCACCGTATCCTTGCCGGCGATCATCTTCAGCTCGCTGACACCGGGCAGCAGCACGCTGCAGTTTTTCAGGAAGGGGCCGATGATGCTCTTGAAGTCGCCGTCCTTCAGCAGCTCGGGACGGATATTGGGGTCGAAACTGAACTTAGCACCCTTTGCACGGAACACTTCCGCGGTTTCCAGAATGCGGGCGCAGTAGTCCTTGTCCGCAGTCAGGGAGCAGCCCATCAGATGGAAGTAACCGGGCTCTTCCACATCCGCCAGATCCGGCACACCGCAGGCTGTTGCAGCGGTTCCTCCGATGTGGAAAATAAACTCACGGGAGCCGTCATCATGGTACATCACAAAGGCATTGCCTGTGGACTTGTCTGTGCTGCGCAGCACCTTGCTGCAGTCCACACCGCAGCCTTCCAGGCGATCCACAATCATCTGGCCATGGGCATCGGCACCCACACCGCCGATGATGCCGCTTTTTGCGCCCATGCGGGCGGCAGCAGAGATCATAATGGCCGGTGCGCCGCTGGCATAGGGACCCATGTACACATCGGTCTTGCCGTGGGGCATCTCCGCACGGGGACGCATGATCTCCACGATCATTTCACCCATTGTCCAAACACTTTTCATAAGGCACCTCTTTCCGGTATTCTGTGATGCTCAGCAAACGCGATTGCGCCGTTCTCCCCGGGAGAATGCAAGGATATTCTCTGCCACTTCACGGACGCAGCGGTTGCGGGCTTCCTGCGCACCCCATGCGCAGTGGGGTGTAAAAATCACGTTGGGATTTTCCATAATGCGGCTGTAAGGATGCTCCGCAGGAAGCGGCTCTGCAGAATACACATCAACACCCAGACCGCCCAGCTGTCCCGCTTCGATCGCGTCTGCCAGCGCGGCTTCATCCGTTATGGTGCCGCGGGCCACATTGATCAGGATGGCATCTTTTTTCATCAGCGCCAACTTCTCACGGGAGATGATACCGCGGGTCTGGTCATTCAGAGGCAGATGGATACTCACCACATCGGATTTCTGCAGCAGTGTATCCAGATCTGCCGTTTCAAATTCCGGATCGGCACTGCGGCGGAATACCAGCACCTTGCAGCCCATGGCCTGCGCCACACGGGCCACCTTGCGGCCGATGTTGCCGCAGCCGACAATGCCCCAGACCCGTCCTGTCAGCTCATGCCACACGGGAGACAGCAGATTGGGACTGCCGCTGCGGGCGTAAAAGCCGCCGTTTACATGGTTGCGGTAGGAAATCAGATGGGTGGACAGGGCAAAGGCCATGGCCAGCGTCAGCTGGGCCACGGAATCGGTGGAATAGCCCGGTACATTGCACACGGCGATGCCGCGCTCTGCGCAATAATCAAGATCAATATTGTCATAGCCCGTAGCCGTAACGCAGATCTGCTTCAGATGGGTCGCTGCGCCCAGATTGCTCCGGTTCAGCTTCAGTTTGTTGGTGATCAGCACATCCGCATCCTGAATCCGCTCCGCCAGCTGATCAGGAGTCGTCATTTCATAAGCGGTGACCGTTCCGGTACTCTGGAACGGAGTCAGATCCACATCGCAGCCCAGGCTGCCATAGTCAAGCAATACGACATTCATATTGGTACATCTCCTTGTGTGGGGTTTTCTAATACCCTTACAGGCATTGTAGTATGAGACAGTTCAATCGTCAAGTACCAGCTGCATCAGCATCCGGCATCTGCAAAATCCGCAGGATTTCGTCGACCAGCTTCTCCCCTTCGCCACGGGCGATGATGGCAGCCAGTGCTTCATAATAACCCGCTTCATAGGCATTTTCATCGCACACATAGCGGTAATAGCCGTTGGCATAGCCGATGACGGAAATGCCATCCTGCTGCAGCGTCGAAAACAGCTCGCCCGGAATGGTCACGAACATCATGCCGCAGAAGCGAAAAGCCGTCACCGGCAGGTGCAGCTGCCGGATATCTTTGAGTGTACGGGCAAATTCCAGATTGACACCCGCGCCTTCCACATAGGATTTGAGGATGCGAACCGTTCCGGCATCGGCACCATCGGAAACCGCCTGCTGCCAGCGCGCCGTAGTCTCCTCCAGCTGTTTGCGGGCAGCTTCTTCCGTCAGTACCTGCTTTGCCTGCAAGGTAATGCGGGTATGGATTCCTGTCAGAGGTTCCGGTGCAGCATAGGACAGACCGGCAAGCAGCCCTTTCACCGCTTCCACCGTCACATCCCGCATCCGCGCGCATTCGGCGAAGGAGGATTCCCTGCGGGTAAAGCGGGTACTGATATCGCCTGCGGCACCGTTTAAGAACACCGCCATATCCGCATCCAGCTTCTCCTCCACCCCGCCGGCGCAGTCCGCAGAAACCAGCAGATTATCCGCACTGAGGACCGTAGGATGGCAGGGGAAATTGTAGAGAATCAGGCTCCTGCCGCTTTCGGTGCGGCACTGGATCACCGTCAGGTCTCCGCCGGGCCGGGCGCCGGTATGGCGCTCGGAGCCAACCTGCGGGCGGAGTCCTCTGGCGGCACGCACCTGAAAGGCTTCCAGATTTTCGGCAGCATCTTTGCAGGCAGCCGCGGCAGCGAAAACAACGGACAGCATATAGTCCGTAAAGGCTTCCCTGTTCACAATGCAGGAATTGTTGACCAAATCCAGCGGGCCTTCTCCGGGCACGGAGCCCTGCGGTGCCGCGTGGGAATGGATGGCGCAGACGATCAGACGTTCCTTCGCAATGCCCAGCGGCTCCACCGCCTGTGCGATGCGTTCAAACAGCGCTTCATCCACGCACATCAGTTCCAGTTGCACCAGCGCATAACGAACGTTGTCCTGCTCCAGCACCACTGCTCTGCAATGCAGCATATCATGGACACCGCTGCAGGGGCGGTATCCTGCATAACCGCCCAGTTCTGTACCCACAGGCGGTGTAATATCTATTTTCGAGAAACCAATCCGCATATTTGCCATCAGAATCCCCCCATCCGGTTTTCTTTGTTATCAGTTTATAAAGAATCCGCCGGAAAGTCAAGAATCGATGCTTTCCTGACCGTTCAGACACGCGCAAGGACCGAACAGGCAGAAATCCACATTTCCTGATTCCAATTTGCTATGATGGTACCATCGCAAAAAAGGAGGTTGCCGATATGTACGCAATTCAAACCAAGTCCCTTGTGAAGCAGTATCGAAATCTGACTGCTGTGGACAAGCTGGATTTAGAAATTCATCAGGGCGAATTATTCTCCCTGCTGGGGGTCAACGGTGCCGGAAAGACTACCGTCATCAAAATGCTTTCCTGCCTGACCGTTCCAACAGAAGGAGATGCTTTGGTCGGCGGCCACAGCATCGCCAAAGAACCGGAACAGGTAAAACAATTGATCGGTGTTTCCCCGCAGGAGACCGCCGTCGCGCCAAATCTCTCCGTCAAAGAAAACTTGGAGTTAATTTGCGGCATCCACGGATTTTCCAAGGAGAAAACACAAGCAAAAATCATGGCGCTTTCCGGTCAGTTTGATCTGGACTCCGTTCTGCAAAGAAAGGCCGGAAAGCTGTCCGGCGGCTGGCAGCGGCGGGTCAGCATCGCCATGGCACTGATCAGTGAGCCGCAAATCCTGTTTCTGGACGAGCCGACCCTCGGTCTGGATGTGCTTGCAAGGCATGACCTGTGGGATGCCATCCGCGCCCTGAAAGGAAAAATCACCATCATTTTGACGACCCATTACATGGAAGAAGCCGAAGCTCTTTCCGACCGCATCGGCATTATGAAAAGCGGCCGGCTGCTGGCAGTGGGAACAGCGGAGGAACTGACAAAAAAGGCCGGAAAATGCGACTTTGAAACAGCCTTTGTTTCCATCGTAAAGGAGGCAGAAACATGAGAATGCTCACTTTTGCCAAACGCTGCGCCAAAGAAATTCTGCGCGACCCCATCAATCTGGGTTTCGGTCTGGGATTCCTGCTGGTGCTGTTGCTCCTTTTAAGCACCATACAGGCAAACGTTCCGGTCAGTCTTTTCGAAATCGACACCCTGACACCGGGCATCACCGTATTCGGTCTGTCCTTCATGACCCTTTTTTCTGCAACGCTGATTGCCAAAGATCGCGAAAGCGCCCTGCTGCAGCGGCTGTACACCACGCCTCTGTCAGGACTGGACTTCATCCTTGGCTATATGCTCCCGATGCTCCCCATCGCCATCGCGCAAGCAGCCATCTGCTACCTGTTTGCCATTCCTTTGGGCTTGACTGTCAGCCCCAAGATTGTATATGCTATCCTTGGAATCCTCCCCATGGCTGTTTTCAATGTGGCGCTGGGACTTCTGTGCGGCAGCATGTTCGGTGTCAAGCAGGTGGGCGGCATCTGCGGCGCACTGCTGACCAACCTTTCCGCATGGCTTTCCGGTGTATGGTTTGATCTGGAGCTTGTGGGCGGATTCTTTGAAAAGGCTGCCAACGTGCTGCCCTTTGTCCACGCAGCCCAACTGGAAAGAGCGCTGTTTCAGGGCGATTTTGACCTTGCGGCAGCGCACCTGCTGCCGGTGCTTCTCTACAGCATTCTGGCTACCACAGCGGCAGTGCTGTGCTTCCTCGGGCAGATGAAAAAACAATGAAGGATCTGATGCGATGAAATACAAACTGATCATCGACAAGGACGCGGAGGAGGAAATCATCGCCATCGTGCATGCGCCTTCCGCTCTGACGCAGGAGATTGAGAATCTTGTCTGCAGCTACTCCGGTTCCGATTCCATCATGGGCTATCGGGATGACGAAATGCGAAAGTTACCGTTTTCCGAAATCGAATGCATCACCGTTCTGGACCGGAAGGTGATCGCCATCGACACTTCCGGCAACCACTACCGCATTTCCGACCGGCTCCGTGATCTGGAAGCGGTTCTGCCCTCCTATTTTATCCGTATCAACAAGTCCACCCTTGCCAACGAACACCGCATCGCCCGTTTTGACGCGGTCTTCAGCGGTGCAGTGGATGCGGTGTTCCGATGCGGCTATCGGGAGTATGTTTCCAGACGATGTTTCGCAGAAATCAGAAGGAGGTATGAAGGAAAATGAACAGACACATTTCGGAATTCTTTCGCCGCGGACTGACCGCATGCGGTTTCGGGCCGATCGTTTTGGCTGTGATATACCGGATCTTGCAGCATCAAGGGATGGTGCAAAACCTGACTGTCGATGAGGTATGCCTTGGGATATTTTCTTTGTCCGCGCTTGCCTTCGTGGCCGGCGGTATGAACTTTGTATATCAGATCGAGCGGCTGCCTCTGATGGGGGCAATTCTCATCCACGGCAGTGTTCTGTATGTCACTTATCTGGTGACGTATCTGATCAACAACTGGCTGGAAAGGGGCATGATGCCGATTGCTGTCTTCTCCGCCATTTTTGTGGTGGGATATCTGGCCATCTGGGCGGTCATTTATTTCATCGTCAAACGGAAAACCGCGCAAATCAACAAAATGCTGCTGAAAAAGCAGCAAGGAACACCATGAGCAAAGCCCGCTGCTGACGCAGCGGGCTTTCTTGCGCATATTATTCTTCGTCCCAGAGTGCTTTCCAGCTCTTTGCGCCTTCCCACAGGAAAACCACACCTTTGATCAGGCGGCAGTTGCTGTCCGAAGCGTTGAGGCGCTGCATTTCTTCATCGGTCAGGGGATCCTCGGTCACAGACTTCAGGTTGGAATGATACTCATTGTAGTAAACAGAGAAGGGAATCGGAACCTGTCCGCGCTGTGCCGCCCACTTGACGCAGACCACAGCCGGATGGATGCCGTGCTTCTTTGCAATTTCCACGATGGCGGGCTGCTGCAGCACCGGCACGTCCGTCTCGTCCCGGTCACGGTCCGGACGGGTGGGAGAACCCAGAGGGCTGAAGGCCACCGGCTGGATGTTCTCTTCCATCAGATACCGGAACAGCTCCGGCTGGGCAAAGCTGGGGTGCATCTCCATCTGGTTCATGGCGGGGCGGATTCGTGCGTCCCGCAGCACCTGCTCCAGCTTGAGACGGGTCATATTGGAGGTGCCGATGTGGCGAATCAGGCCCATATCCACTGCCTTTTCCAGTTCCCGGTAGGTTTCCATGTACAGTTCATGGCAGTAGGGTCTGGAATCGGGATGGCGGTCATCCTTCTGAGCGCCGGGGGCATGGGTGTTGCGGAAGGGCCAATGGATATAGTAGGCATCCAGATAATCCAGTTGCAAATCCGCCAGCGTCTGCTTCAGGGTAGGAATCACATCCTCCGGACGGTGCTTGTCATTCCACAGCTTGGAGGTGATGAACATGCTCTCGCGGGAAATGCCATCCTTCTGTGCCTGCGCCAGCGCTTCACCAATTTCCTTTTCGTTGCGGTAGGCCGCGGCACAATCGATCAGACGGTAGCCGATGCGCAGCGCGCCGTAAACGGCTCTGCCAATATCTTCGAAGGAAAAACGGTCATTGTTAAAGGTTCCAAGTCCCACAGCCGGCATCATGGCGCCGGTATAGAGCTTGCGCTGGGGGATGCGCTCCTGGGGAATGATATCGCTTTGCAAAATGTTCATTGTAAAATCAATTGCCATAAGTAAGCGCCTTCCTCCCTTTTATTTTGCAGAGCAATACCGGATTTTCTTCTGCGTATCGCTCAGATTTTCCTTGCCGGTGGCAGCCAGCGCGTACAGCGCCGCGCCGTAGGCAGCTTCCTCCTGATACTGCGGAACCGACAGGCTCATGCCGAAAATCTCTTCGGCCATGGTCTGCATCAGCTTGTTTTTGCGAATTGCATTGCCGGAACCCACCAGTCTGGTGGCTTTCTTTCCGGTCACGCAGCACATCTGCACATACATCTCATGGAGTTCCTCCAGAATGCCCGCGATGATGCCCAGTGTCATGGCACCCGGCTGGAAGTTTTCAATGCCGATTCCGGTGATGCTGCCTTTTTCCCGCGGATTGCTGCGGGTGCCGGAGAAGGTAGTCTTCACCTTCCATGCGGCAGCGGCGCCATACTTTTCACGGAATTCCTCTGCCTGCGCGGCCATACGGTCGTACATGGCTTCCTCGCTGCCCGCAACCTGCCGGTAGAACTGTTCCAGCATGGCATAAGCCCGGCCGCCGCAAAGGCCGCTGCCCACCAGAAGGGAGGTTCCCTCCACGCAGGGGCGCAGCTCGATGGAGCCGGAAACATCGTGATATTCCGCCGTGCCCATGGAGACCTGACTGCCGGTACCAATATTGATGAGGACCGTATCGCACAGGTCACTGACAGAGCCCAGTACACTTGCCTGATTATCACCCAGCGAAACGATTACCGGAATTCCCTCCGGTGTATGGCCCATGATGCCGTGGGTATCCATCAGCTCCGGCAAATAGGATGTGTTCACACCCAGCGCTTCCATTTCCTTCACAAGGAATCTGCGTTCACGCAGGTCGAAGCAGCCCCAGCTGGCCGCCATATCCTTGGCAATAACAGCCCTGCTGCTTCCGCAGAGCTTCATGCCCACATAGTCGCAAATGGTGACCATTTTTGCGGCATTTTCCGGAATCATACCGTTTTTCTGCAGATAGAAGTGGGTGGTCAGGCCAAAGCCTGCCGATGCTGCGCCGCCGGTTTTCCGAAGATACGATGCATAAGTCTCTCCATCTTCCATCATCAGATTGCCGCAGCCGTCCTGCCAGATATACAGGGGACTGACTGCCTCGCCCTGTGCATCTACATAGAGCATACCGTGCATCTGACCCGTCAGGCCGATGCATTCCGGCGCGCCGAACTCCTTCGTCAGTTCCGCTGCTGCCGCCTTCACCACGTCAACCATCCGCTGAGGATCCTGAATCTTCGATTCCGGGATATGTCCGTCCAGAAAACCGTGGTGCGCGATGGTTCTGCTGCCCAGAATCGCACCGCTTTCGCCATCCATCATGACCACACTGACGGTCGTTGTACCGAGATCAATTCCCATGACGCCCATGTCAATACCTCCCGTTTTCAATCCAGTTCGTAGATCCGGCGGTCGCCGTAGAGACCTGCCCAATCTTTTTCAAAGTTTGCAACCCATAGGTCCGTGACCGCATTGCTGCACATGGTGCTCAGCAGATCCGGTGCCACTGTCACAGCCTCTGCGCCGCATTCATAGGTGAGCATCACCTGCTGGGTATTCTTGAAGCTGGCACCGAGGATCTTGGTTTCAATGCTCTGATTGTCGAAGAGCGTCCGGATCCGCGCTACCGCTTCGTAGGGATCGATATTCAGGTTTGCCATACGGTTGACATAGGGTGCCACATAGTCCGCACCCACGGAACCGGCCAGAAATGCCTGCTGAACAGACACGACTGCAGTAGCAGTGACGTTGAAGCCTGCCTCTTTCAGCAGCTTCATGGCCTTCACACCTTCTTCCTCCACCGGAACTTTGATGTAAACATCCTTGCCCAGACGGGAAGTAATGGTTTCGGCTTCTTTCAGCATTTCTTCACACTTGCGGGCGGTGACCTGAACGTGCAGCTGCTTTTCTTCGCCGATGATGGCTCTGATCTTTTCGTAGGTTTCAAAGAAGGGGCCCTTCTCGCGGGAGAGAATGGTGGGATTGGTGGTCACACCGGTGACATTGTAGTAATCATGATACTTTCTGATGGCCGCCAGATTGGCGGTATCCAATAACAGTTCCATAATCGTTCCTCCTTATTGTCTGTAAATACCTGCAACTGCAATGCGGTCCGCCTGCCAGAGGTTTCCTGCTCGCACTTGTTTTTTCAATTGCTCGAAGATGATGCGTGCCATCTCCTGCAAATCCTGCTCATAAATGGAAACCGGATACTTGCCGGAACCCTCAAAGTTATCCACGACAGACAGCTTTCCGGGAATTGCGCCCCGTTCCCACAGAAGCGCTGCCAGCTGCTGGCCGATTTCGCCGGTACCGCACAGGAGCATGGTTTTCTCCACCTCCGGCAGCTGCGTCAGTACCGCTTCCAGATCCTCTTTCCGGATCTGGCGGTCCCGCCGCCACGGAACATGGATGACTGTTCCTTCCGGCTTCAGGAACCGGAAGGCCTCCTCACGTTTGCGGACATTGGCAATATCCAGCTTGTCCCAGCCCACGTATACACAGCTTTCGCAGTTCTCCCCTGCCCCGTGCAGCAATCTGCTGATTGCTGCACGGTTGTCCAGATGGACACAGTCGCCGTAGGGGAAGCCGTCATCCGTATCGAAAAACACCAGATTCATGCCGATGCTGCGCAGCCGCAGCAGCTTCTCCATCTGAAGCCCCTGATCGTCCGGCCAGATGACCGCATTGCGGATATCCCGCTGATAGAGCCGGAATAAACAGTCTTCCAGAGAGCTGTTTTCCGGCACCTCCACATACAGCAGCAGCGCGCCCTGTTCCCACGCGATCTGCTGGAAATGGGCAATGAATTGCGCGAAGAACGGATTCTTGGAGGGTGCCACCAGTGTCAGAATGTCCAGCGGTGTGGAATTGCCCCGGTTGCGGTACTGCAGGATGGTGCCGTTGCCCACCTCCCGCCGGATCAACTGTTCCTCCTCCAGTTGTTCCAGCGCCTTTCTGACCGTGATTCGGCTGACGTTGTAATCCGCCGCCAGCTGCCGTTCGGAAGGGATGTGACCACCGTTCTCATAAGTACCCAGATAAATCTGCCTGCAAATATCATTTTTCAGGTCCAGATACCGCAGTTCTGCCTTTTGATCTGCCATCTGCGTCCTCCTTTCGCGCCTTTTTAATGGTATTGCACCACAATACCATTCATTCAATGGTATTGTATCATGATACCATTTGTTTTGTCAAGTCCATATGTGCATAAATAAGAAAAACCACACCTCAAGGTGTGGTTTTTCAACTATGTCATTCATCAGGCTTCCTTGCGGCAGTCGACCAGCGAAACCGTCAGGATATCCGGCAGTGCCTTCAATTCACTGACTTCTCTGGGACCGTGATTGCGGATGCCCAGCTCGTAGATCGTCTCGCTGTATTTGCCGGTATCCACGCAGGAGGACATGTTGTAGGGAATGTTCTTCTTGGCAAGCAGCGCTTCCACTGCTTCCAGTGCGTCGCTGTTCTTAGCCCGGACTACCAGCAGGAAGGGTTTCGAGGTTTTATTCGTATACTGCGCTGCGATCAGGCAGATCAGACCGCCTGCCAGACAGCCGATCAGGGTCAGCAGATAGAAACCGGCACCGGCCGTGATGCCCGCTGCCACACCCCAGAACAGGAATGCCGTGTCCGCCGGATCCTTCACGGCCGTGCGAAAACGGACAATGGACAAAGCACCCACCATGCCCAAGGAAAGGGCCAGATTGGAGGTAATGGTCAGCACCATGGTCGCCGTTGTGGTGCAGATCAGAAGCAAAGACAGCCGGAAGCTGCTGCTGACAGCCGCCTTGCTCATGGTTCTTTTGTGGATCAGCAGGATAAAAATACCCGCCACCAGGGAAATGGACAGACTCAAAATAATCTGCCAAATGGAAATGCTTCCGTCAAAGCGCTGGATCACACTGCTCTTGACAATATCCCAGATACTCATGATCGTTCATTCTCCTATCTCATTTTCTCGCGGCAAAGCGCGTATTTTGAAAAAGAAAGCTGCGGGGCCTGCACACGGGTCATTTTCCGGAGAAATGCAGGCAGGTAGCTGCCGTATTTGATCTCCATGATCACGCTGCCCGGTTCCAGCGCCGGAATACCGCAAAAGTACGGATCGCATAGGGCCTGCACATCCGGCGGGATCGCTTCCAGATTCCGGTCAAAGGTCAGCCGCAAATCACTGCCGGAGTGGAAAAACGCGTCACGCACATAGCGCACACCCACAACCGGCTGCAGCGCTTTCGCCTGCATCTGCTGCATCAGATCCCGTGTTGCACCGCCGGCAAGCTCCCATGCACCGGGCTCCGTCAGGGAAGGAACCTTCTGCCAGTCAATGACGGAGGAAATCTTTTTCGTCATGATGCCGCGCTTATCCTTTCGCTCCAGACGGACGAAGCCGGTATCGTAGTCGTAAGTGCGGACGCGGAACTTACTGTGCAGCGCAAGACCGTCCAGCTTTTCATACAATCCGGTATCTTCCAGATCGTCATAGTACACAGAGGTGATCGTATAAGTGCCGTTATCACCGTGATCATCTGCGGTCAGCACCTGTGCGGCCCGCTGGCGCAGCAGAAGATACTGCCGGTAATTCAGAATGTATTTTTCTTCATGACGAGACAGCATCCATCACACCTCAAATCCATACGCGCGCATCTGCTTGTCGGTCAAACCGAAAAAGGTTTGGACATGGCCAATGAAATAATCGTTGCGTCGGGAAGCAAAGTTCCGCATTTCCTGCACGTTCTTCTCCCACTGCCTTACAGAAGGATTCCACCGCGCGCATTCTTCTTTCATATCGTCTTTCAGAAGCTGGCAGTACCGGTCGATTCGCTCCACCACGATTTTTTCGTTCCAGACGTTTTCCAGCTGCCATGCCATCCGGCGCAGGAATGCATCCTGAAACTGGGGATTCTGCAGCAGACGGGTCACCAGCAGGCGGGACCAGTTATCCTCGGAGCTGACAATGCCCGGGCGCAGGAATTTCTCCACACTGTTTCGGGCCGGATTGCGCATGGACGCATCCGTGTCAAACAGCGCCCAATGCCACGGCATCCCGGTCGTCTTGAAAAACTTCACATTACCCAGATCGGTATTTTCAATCCACAGCTGGGTAATGACATAGTCCATATAATTGTCCACATTGATCTGGGAGCAGACATAAGCATAGCACTCCGGATCACTCAGGTCATGCTGCTGGGCATATTTCAGCAACGCACTGTATTCCGGAACGTTACTGCCCGATTGCTGCGCCAGTGTGACATTTTCCTTGGCCGTGTTGAAATTACCGGCCACATACTGCTCGTTCAGCTTCTCGCGGATATAATAGATGCCCCAGTACTGTCCGTTGAGATACAGCACTGCCGGACGGTTCCGCTGTACCGGCAGTCCCAGATAGTCGGATGCCAGCGATGTAATGACTTCATCCCGAATCTTGGCCACAGTGGCATCCTGTCCGCCGCTGCGAAGCACAAAGCTTTCAAAGCTTCCGATGCCTTTTTCCCCGAAGAGGGGGTAGTCCAAACTGGAGTTTCCAAACCGGTTCCGGAACATGCAGGCAAAGGATTTTTTCGCCTGCACTCTGGAAAAACCGCCGAATATCTTCAGGCCGCATCTTTCCGAAAATCCCACCGAGCCGTCAGTCTCAAAAAGGGTAGCCGTTGCGGGCTGTTCTGTATCCCGCCAATAGTTGGCACCATAGTAAGGAAATTCTTTACTTGCATAATCGCCCGTTACATAGATTCCGTCATAGTTGCCCCAGATGTCGGCAGGATCCGCAACCAGACAAACGGCAGTAATGCCATGCTCCTCATTGACAAGGTAGGTCAGATCCAGAATCTCCGAACCGGCACGGCCTTCTTCATAGGCGATCACTCGGAACACCGTTGTTTCGGTAATCCAAATCGGCCCCGTATAGGGCTGGGCATGCTGATCGGGCTCTTTGCAATCGGTGGTGTAGTAGATCTGTCCGGGGCCTGAAAAGGAAATGCTCAGGCCCGTGACATCATTGTATGCACCCTGCGGAAGATCCGCTGTGGGCATCTGCGACATAAGTGCCTCTTCCGCATTTGCCCGTTCCGGTGTCGGCGTGCCGATTTTCGCAGCATATTGCTTTCCTGCTGGGCGGCCCCATGCCACATCACCGTACAGCGCGGGCAGGAGCAGGTAATCTTCGATCATGCCGTCCTTCATTAAGTACAGGCCGTCACCGGCGGCGGAAAGGCCGAAGGGCAGCCATTCATAGCCGGCACGCAGATTCTGGTCCGATTCAGAAAGCAGAATCACGGCATAGGCGCCGGGATTCAGCACCAGATCCGGCAGCGGGTACTGCTGTCCGTTCATCCCGTTCATCAGCCGGTAATCAGACAGCTGAACGGCGGTCGTTCCGTCATTATAAAACTCCACCCAGTCGGTTGCATTGCCGTAAGGTCCCGTCAGATAAGTGCTGTTGGAACTCATGGCTTCATTCAACCGCAGCCCCCGGGGTGCTGCCGACTCCTGAAACAGCCGGATTCCGGCCTGCGTATTCTCATAACCCAAAGAAACTTCCAGCAGCTCATAGGACATCTGCACCCCGTCGAACGTCACACTGATGCTGCAGCCCGGTCGGGTCTCGCTGCAGGCCACCGGCTGGCTGAACCGGTACTCAGGAGTAGTCAGATACAGCACATCATCGCCGGAAAGGCCAAAGCCGGTGGTTTGCTGACCCACGGGAATCACAAGAAATTCACCGGGTGCCACCTTGGCTGCAGGCAGCGCATAAGCATAGGGATCACCGCCATCGGACAGATACCATCCGGCGGTGTTCACAGTTATGCTGCTGCGGTTATACAGCTCCACCGCCTCTGCGAGTCTTCCTTCGTACGGCACACCGGCATCATTTCTCAGCACTTCGCTGATCACCAGCGGACTTGCGGTATCGATTCGCGACTGCAGCGCGTCACTGCAGCCCTGCACCGTATTGGAAAAGCCCAGACTGGATGCCATCAGCCGGTATCCGGCTTCGGTCAGGGCCAGAGAAATATCATCTCCGCTGTACTGGGGTTGAACGGTCACATAGTCACCGGAAGGTGCCGTCAGGCACAACACCTCCTGGGCATTCAGCGCAAAATTGGCATGGATGGTTCCTTCGTCACTGAGATAATTCTCACCGTCGCAATGGATCAGCAGATAGCCGCCGGCCGCAATGCTGACATCCGGCAGGCGGTAGCGGAAACGCTGGGATGCCTGATCGGACAAGCACCAGCCATTGAGCCGAAGCGCCGTATCGCCCGGATTGTAAAGCTCCACCACATCGCTGTAGATGCCCTGCTCATCCGGCAAGGACATCCGGTTTGCGATCAGAATTTCACTGATCTGCAGATCTAAGCTGTCCACGGCTGTGCCGGTCACAAAGGCGGTACGGCCTGCCCGGTCGTTGGAAAAGCCGGGTGTGGGCTGATCGCTGAGCTGCCAGACACCGTTTCCATAGGCCATAACCTGATCGGCCATCACGGACTGCAGCTTCGCCTGACTGACGATATGGCCGGTGGGATCCTGCAGCTGAATGCTGTCACGACCCGATGCAGAAAGGGAAAAACCGGTGGTTTCAGAACCCAGAAACAGCAGCCGGTACTCTCCCGCACCCAGAATCAGGCTGTCAAACCGGAAGCTGACAGAGCCGTCAGTCAGCCGATAGCCACTCAGATTCGTTTCCGGGCCGGGGTTGTACAACTCAATATAGTCACGGTATTTTCCGTCATTATCGGCAATCACCGTTTCATTCTTTGCGCAAATCTCGTTAATCAACACTTGACAGCTCTCAGCCGGCTGATAAGCCATCTGCATATCCGCATCCAGACGCAGGCCCAATGCGACGCACAGTGCCAGTGCGCCCATCAGAATCCATATCAGGAGATTGTCTGTCTTTCGCATAAAAAGTCTTCCTTTTGTTAGGTCACCGACCTTAAGATAAGAGTCATTATACAATGCAGCATAGCAGAAAGCAAGCGCATGGCCTTCTCATATTTTGATTATGCCGCATAAATCTGCCGGAGGACGCTATATTGCTGTTCCAATCGTATATGTGTCAAAAAGAGCTCTGCGTACGCAGAGCTCTTCCTGTTTGCGATGTATACTTAAGAAAGTCTGGCGCCGTCATGAAGCAGCGTTTTTCTCAGCAGCGCAACATCAAGCTCCACAGAGGTACAACCGAGCTTGCAACACAGCGCTGCGGCAGTACCTGCCGCCTGTCCTTCACCCATGCACTGAGCCATCACGCGGGAAGAGCACATGGCTTCCCGTGTTGCGGAGATGGTCTTGCCCGCCACAAACAGATTCCGTGTACCCTTGGGAATCATAGTTCCGTAGGTGATACCATAGGACGGGACCTTGTAAAACTGGATTTTCGCTTCTTTCTCGTCCTTTTGATGGAAATCGTAGGGATAGCCGCCCAGACAGATGGTCGTATCGGGAATATTACCGGATTTCACATCATCCAGTGTCAGCGTATCCAGTCCCTCGATGATGCGGCTCTCCCGGATGCCCAGCCAGGAACCGGTATTCGTCAACTTGGCATTTTCAAAGCCGGGAACATACTCCTGCATAAATGCCACAACCATCTGTGCCTGCTTTCTTGCCTCCACTTCCATGATGGTCACACCCTCCGCATCGCAGGGGCTATGGCCGCTGACATGGACAGAATTGACATGCACCGTATCGTCATGCAGCAGCGTAGAGAAATTCGTCATGCCGTAAATACCCTCAAAGCGGGCATCTGCCGCAACTTTGCGAACAATATTGGAAAGACCGGCCATAATGTAGTACTCTGCATTTCCGATCTGTTCCCGGGGAAGCATGGGATACAGATCGAAATTATCCGGATCTTCCAGAATGAACTTTTGCAGCTTCCGTTTGTCCACACCGGTCATGATAATGCTGAGGGTGTTCGCCTGCAGTTCCTCATTGCCGGCCATAACATAAGGTGCGCCCGCATGCGCCACCAGATCCGCGTCACCGGTGCAATCAATGAACTGCTTCGCAAGAATCGCCTGACGGCCGGATTTGCTTTCGATGATCACCGCTTCCAGATGTTCTCTGGAACCAACCACATCCACGACCATGGTATCCAGCAGCAGGCTCACGCCGGCATCCAGCAGCATTTCCTGACAGGTCAGCTTTACACCCTCCGGCTGCACGACGAGGAAAGGATTGTGCATTTGGCACTGCGTAAAATGATCGACCGCACCGCCATTTCGGGTCAAACGCTGGCGAAATTCCTCCGGGATGCCCGTGATGATCTGCTCACCCGTATGACCGCAATAGCCCTGAATGGGCAAGCCCAGTGCGGCAACACCGCCCAAGCAGGAAAACCGTTCTACCAGCATGGTTTTTGCGCCGTTTCTTGCCGCTGCCACCGCAGCAATCACACCGGACATGCCGCCACCGGCAACCAGAACATCCACCTCTGCCCAAACTCTTGTTGTTTTCGGTGCTTCTTGAATTGTCTTGTTCATATGATTCACCTTTCTAAACAAAATTGTCGGGAGCCGTCCCGGGGGCGAAATTAGGCTTATTATGTATATTTTGTGCTGCCGATATCATCTGTGATATACCCATTTCATCTTACCGAAGTGTGCGATATTCGTCAACAAGTTTTCCATCATTGACCATCAATATGTATTGCCACTCCCTGTTTCCGGGGTTTACGCCGGTCTAATGAAAAAGCAAAATACCGTCAGAAAATACAATACACCGGCATCAACGCATGATATGATTGCAGTGAAATCAAAAAAATCATTCCACATCCAAAAGGAGGGCCGGCATGACGATGCACAATATGAAGCAATGGGTCGCACAGCAGATTTCCTGTCCTGAAAAACAAGCACTCCCGATTCTTTCTTTCCCCTGCGTGCAGCTTCTCGATATTTCCGTCAAAGAATTAACCTCAGACAGCACATTGCAAGCAAAAGGTATGTCGGCCATCGCAGACCGCGTAGCTGCCGGTGCCGCCGTTAGTTTTATGGACTTGTCCGTAGAGGCAGAATGTTTTGGTTCTGCGATCCGCATTCTGGATGGCGAGGTTCCGACCGTTGTGGGTGCGATCATCAGCACACCGGAAGAGGCAGATGATCTGGTAATTCCGGAAATCGGCTCCGGCCGGACAGGCCTTTACATCGACACCATCAAAAAAGCCGTACAGCTGATCACGGACAGACCGGTTTTCAACGAAAAGTTTATCGAGCACATGCTGTTCGAATCATGATTGACCAGATGAAAGTGTTATCCAGACTGCAAGCCGATCAAAGAAAACAAAATAAAAAAGCAGATACCCCAGGGGGTATCTGCTTTTTTGCAGAGGATGAGGAATTCGACTATATTATTGTGTCGCTGCGGTCGAGCCCGCAGCAAGCAAGGCTCCACCGGAGCCTTGCATTCAGATTGGTTCGAATCCCCACCATGTAAAAAAGCACCAGCCACGAAAGTGGTTGGTGCTTTTTTGGCAGAGGATGAGGAATTCAACTATATTATTGTGTTACTGCGGTCAAGCCCGCAGCAAGCAAGGCTCCACCGGAGCCTTGCATTCAGATCGGTTCGAATCCCCACCATGTAAAAAAGCACCAGCCACGAAAGTGGTTGGTGCTTTTTTGGCAGAGGATGAGGGATTCGAACCCCCGCAAACGGAGTCAGAGTCCGGTGTGCTACCGTTACACAAATCCTCTATGAACCGAACAGTAGTATTATACCCAATTTTTTCAAAAAGTCAAGCCCATAAATAAAAAAATCGGTTTTTCTTACACTTACCAAATTTATCAGGTTTTTCTGATGATATTCACTGTTCCAAATCTTCCAGTGCTGCACGAACCGCAGCAATCACAAACGCGGAGAAATTACAGTCCTTTCCTTTGATTGCAGCTTCAACACCTTCCACGACATCGCTGGGAAAGCGAATTGTCTTATTCACCGTAGGCGGATTCTCAGGAATCTTAAATTTACCCATTGCGGCACCCTCCATAAGCATTGCATTTGTCTTGCTTTTATCTTACGGCGGAATGCTTCAGAAATATGCATTGCATTTGCAATGCATATTTGCTACAATATGCGCAAGGTGGGTGATACATATGATTATCGACATTACCGGAACCACATTGATCCCCGGCAATCAGGGGAAAGACTGTCCGGGTAATGGAATGAATCCAGATATTGAATGCTACTGTGACGAATGTGATTATATGATCTGCTGTTTTGCGGCGCACCTTTCCGTACCGTGTGAGAAATGCACAAACCTGGATTGCCCTCGGTCCGGAGTTGTTCAGAAATAGTTATGCACTGTAAATGAGGCAGAGACAACAGGACTCGATTAAATCAATGTGTCGCTGCGGGCTGGACTGCAGCGAGCAAGGCTCCACCGGAGCCTTGCATTTAATGGGTTCGAGTCCTAATGGCGACACGAAAAAAGACAGCCAGCCGAAAGGCTGACTGTCTTTTTTGGTGGAGACAACAGGACTCGAACCTGTGACCTCATGCGTGTGAAGCAAACCTAGCAGCGTTCGCTGCTAGGAAAGGGGAACGCACAACCAAAACCCGTTGTACCACAACAGGTTTTCTTTTTTTGCTTGTTGCTGTTTGGTTCTATTTGAATTAATCAAACCGCATGTCTTTTTTACAATATATCATACATAGTGTACACGATACAAGGAGTTGACCCTAAATTATACATCTTAGAGCATCTCAGACTACCTTCCGACACCGAATCAAATATATCAACATCATAGATTGTCTACGAACACCTTTGAAAATGCACATTCAAAAAAATATCGAAAATCTTTCATGGGGTGTGAACTCTATTGGACTCCCCTTTTGATATAATGTGGGTGTAAAGAGTGAGGGACACGAAAGCACTCACCACAACCAAAAGGGTCGCGACCTACCGCCAAGGCCAATGCGCCAGAAGGGAATTATTATGAAGACCACTCGTAGTTTGTTTGTTTTTGATCATGTTAAGAAGTCCATCGTCGGCACCAAGAACAGTCTGAAGAAAGCCAGCAGACCCAACACTCCCGAATCCGCTCTGCTGGCATCCATGATGCGAGAGCATCCTGATTACAAGGTTGTTGAGAAGGAAATCAAGACCAACGCAACCAAGAATGCGTACGACGGCCTGACCATGGATCTGATGAAGGCATATATCGGAATTCAGGACAATGCCAAGGAAATGCTCGATGTTTATGAGCGCGTTGTTGCAATGGCAATTAAGCAGCATAAGAAGTATCCCCTGACCAAGAGTTGGTTTGTCGGTGTCTACAAGGATTTTGATGTCAAGAAGGCACAGGAAGAAATTGATGCTTATTGGATTGCGAAAGCCGTAGAAGTTCCCAATACGACGACCGCGCAGTGATTTCGAAAGGAGATATTACTATGGAACGTTGTAAGTTTGATGCTGTTAGCAGAACCCTCACCATTACAGAGGGTTTCCGGAAGAAGATGCAGGAAGCGGAATCCGAAGAGTTTCTGTACTATTCCAAGTTGATGGATACTATTCCTGATCTGAAAGTCATTCACCGCACTCACAAGACTCCCAGAAAATATACCACCAAAGAGGGCGAAACCTTCCATTGCAATCCCAGTAAGAATCTGAAGTATGCGAATATGGAAAACTTTATTGCGGGACTGCCCAATGGCGAACAGTATATGAAGGAATACAAGTTCCTCAAGGAACGCGCCGCAGTCGTCCAGACCAGCCGCCACAATCTTGTGAAAAAGTGGTTCTTGGCGCAGTTTCCGAACTTCAGAACCAACCCTCTGTTTTACATCTATCAGACTCCCGAAGTGGTCAGTGCAGAGCAAGTCGTGACGCAGATCGGCAGCGATCATACTGCACCGGCGCTGGCAGCCACCACGATCACACAATGAGATGGGTATATATAAGGCCTCCCTTTCGACTGGAAAAGGGA
Organism: Faecousia sp.; assembly: GCA_045120675.1. Lineage (GTDB taxonomy): Bacteria > Bacillota > Clostridia > Oscillospirales > Oscillospiraceae > Faecousia. Next base: position 50,189 of record JBGVFB010000059.1, read on the forward strand.
GGCCAATTTTGCGTTGAATGTGTATTTTCAAAAAATCAAATGGATTGCTCAGACAGCCATGTAAGGAAGCTTTTCGCCAAGTTGAGTTTCTTCGCGCTCATTCCACGCATCAACTCTGCAACATCCCGCCACTCATCGCTTTCATAACGAATGCTTCCAGTCAAAAATGTGTCCGGTGTGGTGTCCAGCGCCAGAGCCAACTTCATAATAACTTCCAGTGAGGGGATGGATGTGGCACGCTCGATGCAGGATAAATACTTATCATTAATCCCAGCGCGTTCGCATACCTCTGTCTGCTTTAATCCCAGTTCCTTGCGTCTTTGGGCAATCCGCTTTCCAATTTGAGAACAATCCAATTCCATGTAATATGCCCCCTTTAAGGATATTCTACTGAATTGGAAGCAAAGGAAAAACAATCATAAAGCGGGATAATCAACTTGACATAAGAATATTGCGTATTTATAATTGAATTATCAACTTTTAGACAGAATTTGACATCTGGGAGGTCGAGATATGGCAGCGATTTCGGATATTATCAAATACGAAGGAGACAACAGCACCTTTATCTGGAAGCATCCTTGTGAAGACTTTAACACAACGACGCAACTGATCGTCCACGAGTCGCAAGAAGCAATCTTCTTCATGAATGGTCAGGCACTGGATTTATTTGGTCCCGGCAGACATACTCTGGAAACGCAGAATATTCCGCAAATTGGAAAATATCTTAATCGTACTACCGGTGATAAAACACCGTTCCATTGTGAAGTCTATTTTATCAACAAGACCGAGCAAATGGCGGTTAAGTGGGGAACGGATTCGAAAGTGCAGTACATTGAGCCTACCTACGGATTCCCCATCTCCATTGGTGCGTGCGGCGAAATGAGTTTGCGCGCAGAGGACAGCAGAAAATTACTGCTTAAACTGGTCGGAACAGAAAACTATCTGGGACAGCAGAAATTGGTTAATTATTTCCGCGCTTTTCTGATGACCAGAATCAAGACGTACATTGCGCAGGTTATCCGTGAAAAGGCAATCAACATCTTCGCAATTGATGAGTATCTGACGGAAATGTCTGAGCGACTGCATCAATTACTCATTCCGGATTTTTCAGATTACGGTGTATCTCTGGAACGGTTCTTCATCACCAGTGTTCTAAAACCTGATGGTGACCGCCAGTACGAAAAGTTCAAGGAACTGCATTTCCGGCAGTATGCCGATATTGCTGAAGCAAAACTGCGCCAGCAGACCGATTTGATTTACGCGCAGACAGAAGCACAAAAGGTCATTATCGATTCTCAGGCGCAGGCGACCAAGCGCGCACAGGAGGGTTATACCTATCAGCAGGAACGCGGATTTGCTGTTGCTGCGGAGATTGCTCGCAATGAAGCGGTCGGGCAGTTCACTAATATGGGTGTTGGTTTCGGTACGATGGCTGGAGTTGGTGGTGCAGTTGGCGGAATGGTCGGCACAATGGTGAATGATGCTCTGAACGTTGCTCAAGTTCCCTCCTCCGCCACACTGGTCACTGCGAAAGTCTTCTGCGAAAATTGCGGCGCGCAGGTCGAACTCGGCAGCGCATTCTGCGACGCGTGCGGTACACCCGTTCCCGTGGATAACACCAAGTGTTCAAACTGCGGTTATACCTTTGAACGTCCCGGCAAATTCTGCCCGAAATGCGGCACTAAAAGGGGGTAAATGATGATGAATAAGAATCAGAATAGTTATATTGGCTTTTGGGCTATTCTGTTTGTGCTGTTTCAGCTAATTGCCTTTATCTCTCCCGGTTGGATCAACATTGAAAAATACACTTCATCTTTCTGGATTGGTTATGCGTTTATCACGGCCTCTTTTATCGGCCAGTTGATTTGCGCATTGTCTGCGCTGAAGGAGAAGAATCTAACCAAACTGTTCTATAAGATTCCTCTTGTCAGAATTAGTTATACTGGCCTGATCGTGTCCTTTGTATTAGGCGGCGCATGTATGCTGCTTTCTCTGCTGCCTTACTGGATCGGTGCGCTTGTAGCTGTCATCGTACTTGCGGCCACTGCGTTGTCTGTGGTTAAAGCCAGCGCAGCAGCGGATATCGTAGCAGAGATTGACGAGAAAATCATACACGAAACCTTCTTTATCAGGAACCTCACTGCAGAAGCAGATGGCCTGATTTCCAGAGCCAAGACCACCGAAGATAAGATGCTCTGCAAGAAGGTACATGAAGCACTGCGCTATTCCGACCCTATGAGCAGCGATGCGCTTGATGAAATTGAGGGAAAGATCGAAGCACAATTTGCTGTGTTTTCCGGTTCTGTTTCCTCTGATGCGGCGGAAGAACTGCTCTTGCTGATCGGCGAGCGTAACAGAAAATGCAAACTGCTGAAATGAGGGAATGATATGACCACAAAAGAAGCAAGCAGACTTTTTCGCATTGAGGATAAAGAAGTTCGAAAACGTTATAGAGATGGAATGATTATCGATGCCTACAAAGACGGAAACTATATTGTTATACCCGATGAAACTGAAATAATTCCTTCGAAGCAGGAAATAAAAGCATTTCTGTTTCAGGTTATTAAGCATAAAAATCAGGGAGCTTATGTGATTTCGCGCGGTCTGTGCCCAGATATAATTACGTTAAAAATTCTTCTCCGTTACCTTTACAAAAGAGGTTTAATCGGGGGTTTCGATGAAAAACAGCCTGAAATGGAAATGCTAGCGAGCATCCAATTGACCGATGCCGGATTTGCCTACATATTTGGCGAGAGCACATACACAGCACTGAATCAAAAAATAACAGTCCCTTTAAATATCAACATTTGCAGCGTAGTGCTTTAGGAGGACGAAAAATGGCACTTTTTAAATGTAAAATGTGCGGCGGCACATTAGAAATCAATAGCGAAACAGTCGCAACCTGCGAATACTGCGGAACGCAGCAGACTTTACCCAAACTGAGCGACGACCGGCGCGCCAATCTATATGACCGCGCCAACCACTTCCGGCGCAACAACGAATTCGATAAGGCAATGGGCATCTACGAGCAGATTCTCAACGAGGACAACACGGACGCAGAATCCTATTGGTCTTTGGTTCTGTGCCGCTACGGTATCGAATACGTGGAAGATCCCGCCACGCGCAAGCGTGTTCCCACGGTGAACCGCGCCCAGTTTACTTCTATCTTCGATGATGATAATTATAAGTCCGCTTTGCAGTATGCAGACGGTGCACAGCGGCATCTTTACGAAGAGGAAGCCAAGGTCATTAACGAGATTCAGAAGGGCATCCTTGCCATCTCCCAAAAGGAAGAACCCTTTGATGTCTTCATCTGCTACAAGGAAACTGACCGCAACGGCAGAAGAACCCCCGATTCTGTTCTCGCAAACGAACTGTATCATCAGCTCACGCAGGAAGGTTTCAAGGTCTTCTTCTCCCGCATTACTTTGGAAGATAAACTGGGTGTCGCCTATGAACCCTATATCTTTGCGGCATTAAACTCTGCCAAGGTCATGGTCGTTCTCGGCACGAAGCAGGAGTATTTCAATGCGGTATGGGTCAAGAACGAATGGAGCCGCTATCTGGCGCTGATACGAAACGGCGCAAACAAGATTCTGATCCCCGCTTACCGCGATATGGACCCCTATGATCTGCCTGATGAGTTCAGCCATCTTCAGTCGCAGGATATGTCCAAGCTTGGCTTTATGCAGGACTTGATCCGTGGCATCAAGAAACTGGCGCAGACAGAAACATCGAAGCAGACGGTAGTAAAGGAAACTGTTATTGCTTCCGGCAATGCCAATACTGCACCGCTCCTGAAGCGCGCCTTTATGTTCCTTGAGGATGGTGACTGGAATTCTGCCAATGAATACTGCGAAAAGGTTTTGGATATTGATCCTGAGTGCGCGCAGGCTTACCTCGGAAAATTGATGGCAGAACTTCATGTGCGCAAGCAGGAATCGCTCAAAGACTGCGCCAAGCCCTTTGACGGCATAAACAACTATCAGAAAACGATCCGCTTTGCTAACGACGAGCTTCGCGCTGCGCTGATGGGATATATCGATCATATCAACGAGCGCAATGAAAATGCGCGCCTTGAAGGTATCTATGTGCGCGCAAAGGGCCAGATGGATTCGGCGCAGCAAGAATTCGAATTCAAGGAAGCGGCGCAGCTGTTTGACACGATTGCGGAGTATAGGGATGCTGCTGCCCTTGCTCAGCAGTGCCGTGAGGAGGCAGAAGAAGTACGGGTTGAAGGTATATATCTGCATGCTCTTTCCCTTGCAAGAAGTGCTACTTTAAATGACTGCACTTCTGCAATTTCAGTATTTTCAAGCATTAAGGATTACAAAGATTCTGAAGAACAAATAGCCCAATTGACCAATAAACGTATAAGACTTGAGAAAGAAGAAAAACTTAAGAAGAAAAAGGTTACGATACTACTCGCTATTCTCACCGCATGCTTCCTTGCAATTACTCTATTTTGGTTGATTTCCTCAACAAAAGTTGCAGAAGAGAAAAAAACTGCCATCCTTCCAAATATGAGTGGAAAGACATTCGTATATGAAGATCTGAGTGATGAGGATCTGACGGTACATAACGAATATCATTTCTTGGAAAATGGTCAGTATCGGTGGACTCAAAAGGTACGGCTTAAGCTTTATGATGGAACATACAAATATTACAACAATGGAGAAGTCGGAAATTACACCATAGTCGTTTCACTGCTAGGAAAAATAACCGTAACATTTACGGATAATGATGGGAATCGTAACACCGTTGTCTTACAGGTAAATTCATCTAATGAGCCTTTGTATTTAGAGTCTAAAAACGGGGTTCGGTATGATTGAGAAGAGGAACAATTGGAGCGACACACTAAAGGAACGGCTCGAAAACACTCTATGTGATATTCACGTAGCTTTTTTAGGCTATAGTCTTTCGAATAGAAGAACAACACAAGGTATTCTGTTTGCAAGACTAAGCGACTACGATGTGGTTCTCGGATATGATGCAGAACACAACGTATTCGTTGCATGGAGTGCAGTTGCTCACCAAATAATCGACAGTAGCGCAAAAACACACACCTTCTCGTTGCGTGTCAAAGCGAAAAATCTAATAGACTGCAATGAGCCAATTATGTGTTTCTATCAGCGAATTGAAGGAACAAAAAAGTCAGAATACACTGCTCTGGAGTATTATGAAAAAGTTGTATTGGTTCGTGAAGAATATATTGAGGATTTCTGTAAGCACCCGTTGCTATATTTGATGCCAAGCCGTGAAGACGAGGGATACAAAGATAATACTGTGTATGAAGATGCAATCCTGCGCAGATTGTGTATCAGCAACATGCGGCATGACGGAATGTGGCGTTCGAAAGAGGAACGTATACGATACAATTGCTTTCGCCAAAGTAGAGAAAGATCTTTCAGAAAGCGCGTACTTAACACCTATGGCTGTAAATGTGCAATCTGTGGTGAGTCAGTCAAGGAAGTTATCCAAGCTGCCCATATTATTGCCGTGGAACATGGTGGAAGTGATGATACTGAGAATGGTGTTTGCTTGTGTGCGAATCATCATTTGATGTTTGATTCGCAGTTGTTTCACATCGATCCTACAACAAGGAAGGTTTATGGCATTGACCCACGATTAACTGGCACAATAGAAGAAAAATATGTTTAGCAATTCACTTATCCCTCCCCATCATCGGGGAGGGATTTTCTATGCTTACACAGCGGCGACAGCTAAATTTGACAGGCCGCAAAATTGGCAATTATCTAAATTTTGAGGTAAAATATAAGTAGGATTAGATAAGGAAAGATAATGCCAGGGACAATGCGCCGCCGCGACATCCCGCCCTTGTAAAAACTTGGTCTGAAATTAGTTTAGCGGATCTACTAATAATTTACTTATAATTAGATAAATAATAATAAGAAAACTTACAATCTGTGTCAGCACACAATTGTTTAGATAGATTTACAGCGCGGCCACCGATTATACAGCGGCCGCGCAATTTTTATACTCAAATTTTCCCAATTTTATAGAACTATCCCCAATAATCTCCACTTATCTATGAAGGGCAAGGAAAACCTTGAATTTCCACCAATGCGGCGATAGTAAGGAATTGCTACCCTTATGAATGCGCTCCGGCTCCTGAGCGCGCCGCCGCAACAAAAATCCAAGGAGCCAAGGAGACAACAATGGAATATAAAAACAGTTTCGTATGCTATGAAAGTGTGTATCGGCAGTTTGAACGACTGGTGCGCCGCGGCAAGCAGTAGGAAGCAAATTCGTTCATCGATGCCGTGATGCGCTACGGCCTTTACGGAGAAAAGCCGGAGGAAGAAAGCGAGATTTGGGACTTCGGATTTGATGGTATCATAGCGACCATCAGCAGCGCAAAGGAGAAGTATCAAAAGAAATTCAACATCCCCAAAGAGGAACTCGGCGCGCTATTGAGTAGCGGCAGAACACAGCAGCAGATAGCGGAATACTACGGTTGTTCGGTTGATACCGTCCAGAGGCGAATGAAAGACTATGGTCTTAGCCGCACCGCAAGAAACACCGCAGAAAATGCGGCACCGCGCGGCACCGCAGTTTTCACCGCAAAAGGCCGCACGCAGTTAAATGTAAATGATAATGAAAATGAGAAAGAGAAAGAAAATGGTAGTGGTAATCTTGCCACCCCGCCACAGTTGGGTTTCTAAAGGAGGAAAAGAGAAATGAAGATTGATTATGAGAAAGAAGTGAATGCCTATGGGCGCAATCTTCCTCCAGTCGATAAGCAGGTTGCGCGGGATGTATTTACAGATCTTTTATAGATGGGATATGATTATGAATGGATTTACTTCGGCATTATGAACTTAGGGCAGCGGGACATTGCGCGCCATCGCGGTCTGTTCTTCTATAAGCCTTTTCAAGAAGAGGTTGCCGCAATGGTTGCCGCTCATCGTGAAGCAGAGGAAGAGAAGCGGCGCGAAAGCGAACGGATTTGTGCTGACATCGATGAATGGATCCGCAAGTGGCAGAGCCGAAAAGTCATTGATGTAAAAATTAAGAGACCAAAGCGAAAAATACAAACACTGGAAGAAATACTGGCAGAAGTGGATATGGAGGAAGATGAATGACAATTCAAAGCAAAGCAATGAGAATGCTTCGCGGTCTTAAAGGCGCAGGCATCAGTTATAAAGAGTTTTCAGAAAAGACCGGCATCAGTCTGGATTAGATTTATGCGCGGACTTCCCGCAAGGTCAATCTAACGGAGGAGCGCGCCGCGTTCTATCTGCGCGCGGCAGAACTCCACTTTCCGGAGCAATACAAAATCATCAAACAGAACATTGACGAGATTGAGCGGCAGTTTCCGCTCTTATAAGAATTCGTGGAACGATGTAGTCTGGCGGTGGCCGATTTTCGGATAACAGATTTTGAAAATCCTAAAACCACACCCCGCCACAGACAAGGAGGATAAACAATGAAATTCACATATAGAAATCCCGATACTGAATACAGTTACTCTATCAATGACAAGGGTGGCATGGAATACCGTCGCACATAGGACGGCCACGGCGGCCACAGCGCAGAACACCGCGCAGAGATGGAAGAAATCGCAGAACGTATCGCACAACAGAAAATCATGGAGATGATTCCTGAAATTCAGAAAGCCGCCTATATTTCTGCATATAACGACATTGTTAGCGCACTGAGTTTTGATGTTACCACCGCGGTCAGTGTCGCGTTTGAAAATGGCGCACAAATCTTCTATGACAGCAGAACGCAGAAGATCATCGCAGACGCAGTGATGCGTGAGGTGCGTAAGGGACTAAGCCAAATAAAATGACGAAAGCAGCAAACCGCCGAAAATGGCAGTTTGCTGCTCTTTTTGTGTGTCGTGAAAACATCTGGTTTCGTGGACAGTTTTTCTTACTGCATTCTGCGGCGCCCAACGGCAGCTGGTGCGGTGACCAACGGCAGTTGAGCGCCGCTAACGGCACCCTGAATTAGGGTGTCGTTATGGGTTTAATCACCACGGTATAGTGCCGTGTGGCTCGCTTCATAATGGCGTTG
>JBGVFB010000060.1:0-12855 GCA_045120675.1 Faecousia sp.
GAGGGGGGTGGCCGAGTGGGAACGAGGCCGGGGGGAGAAAAATACAACTCCCCCAGTCAAAATAGTCCCGTTGGGCCTATTTTGCCAGCCCCCTCTTAAAAGCGGGGGCCGAGGGCGGCTATGCCGCCAAGAGCGCGATAAACATCAATTTAACCTTCAAACAACTTTATACACATTCAGCACCGCGCTGGCGGTATCGGTCAGCTTTTCCGTGGCTGCAAGTCGCGCCGCGCCATCCTTGCTGATACGGTAAACATGAGGTGTCATGGAGAGCAGATTCTGAACCTGCTGACCCTCCACCGTGAAAGTGAAACGGATGGGTACGGTTTTGATTCGTTCAAAGCCGGGTAATTCCGGTACGGAATCCTTTTCTTTCAGCTTCAGTTCGGGATAAATCACTGATTTCAGGCCCAGCAGGTGATCCTGCGCGGCCAGAACCTGAAAATACAGGCCGTCTTTTGCCAGAACGCGGCGAAATTCCTCCGGCAGCGTCAGGGCGAACAGGCTGGTCAGGGTGCCGACACTGCCGGAACCCACCGGCAGGTGGGACGCGGTACCGCAGACCCACTGGTGACCCTTGTATTTTGCCGCGGCGCAGCGCACCGCTTCCTTGGAAATATCAAGACCCAGCAATTCCGCATTCAGCGCTTCCGCCAGACGGGTGCAATAATAGCCTTCGCCGCAGCCCACATCCAGAACCGGACCTTTCGCGCCCAGTTCCCGCGCCGTATCGCAAAGCGCCTTCGCGATGGGTTCGTAGAACCCGCCCTCCAGAAATGTGCGGCGGGAAAGCACCTGCTCGCGGGTATCGCCGGGGTTCAGGGAGTGCTTCTGCTGCACAACGAGCAGATTCACATGGCCCTGACGGGCAATGTCGAAGCTGTGCCGGTTTTCGCAGCGGTATTCTTTTTCTGCGCGGCTTAGGATTTCGCCGCAAACGGGGCATACCAGTTCCATTCCACATCCCTCCGAGGATATCATACCCTATTTTTTCCCATTCGTCAAACGTAGTTTCATTCCTTAAGAATCTTGTCGTGCATTTTGAAACTTTCGGATGCCGGTTTCGCCAGTTTTCCCAGAAAACAGGGACTAAAATGAGCCTATGTATGAACTTGAGGGAGGAATGGCAATGCAATGCCAGAAGCTGAGAACCTATATGGAAACCGGTCGGGTCATGTTCCTGCCGGCCCGTTCCATCCGTCCGAATCCGGCACAGCCCCGCTGCGTATTTCGGGAGGACGCACTGGAGGAGCTGGCCGACTCCATCCGCCAGCACGGGATCCTGCAGCCCTTGTCGGTGCGGCGCACCGCCGCCGGCTATGAGCTAATCGCTGGAGAACGGCGGCTGCGGGCGGCGCGGATGGCCGGCCTTGGCGAGATTCCCTGCATCGTCATGAATATGGACGATCAGGAATCGGGTCTTGCCGCCATGGTGGAGAATCTGCAGCGGCAGGATCTGGATTTTGTAGAGGAGGCAAAGGGAATCTCCCGCATTATGAGCGCGTGGTCCATGAGTCAGGAGCAGGCGGCCCGGATGCTGGGAAAAAGCCAGAGCGCCATCGCCAATAAACTGCGGCTGCTGCGTCACAGTGAAGCGGTACTCAGCGCCCTGCGGGCCGGCGGACTGACAGAGCGGCATGCCCGGGTGCTGCTGAAGCTGGAGCGGGAGGAGGAAAAGCTCGCCGCCATCGATGAGATCCTGCGTCAGGGGATGAACGTGGCCCGCACGGAAAAGTACATTCAGGAACTGCTGGAAAACCGGCAGAAAAGCCCCCAGAAGGTGAATGTCGGCGCGTTTCTGAACAACCTCAGCCAATCCCTGGCGAAAATCCAGCTGGCGGGCATCTCCGCCGTGTCCGAGCGGCGGGAAACGGAGGACCGGATCGTGCTGACCATCACGATTCCCAAATAAGTCCCGCCCCCTTGCTTTTTCCGGCGCTTTTCGATACAATCAAAAGCAGAAGCAAGGGGGTGAATCCATGTCCAAAGATATCGAAATGGCAAAGCGTCTGGCGCAGCTGGTATGCGAGCGCGGCGGCCGCGCCTACTATGTGGGCGGTTTTGTGCGCGATGCCCTGCTGGGCGAACCCGGCAAAGATATTGATATTGAAGTCCACGGCACACAGCCCGACTGTCTGAAAGAAATTCTCGATTCCCTCGGCCAGCGGATCACCGTCGGCGAAAGCTTCGGTGTTTTTAATTTGAAGGGCTACGGGCTTGACATTGCCATGCCCCGCAAGGAGGAAGCGCGGGGACAGGGTCATCGGGATTTTGATATTTTCGTTGACCCCTTCATCGGCACGCACGCTGCCGCCCGCCGACGGGATTTTACCTTTAATGCCCTGATGCAGGACGTGCTGACCGGCGAAATCATCGACCATTTCGGCGGTGAAGCGGATTTGAAGGCGGGTATTCTCCGCCATGTCAGCACGGAATCTTTCCCGGAAGACCCGCTGCGTGTCCTGCGGGCTGCCCAGTTTGCTGCCCGTTTCCACTGCCGCGTGGCTGAGGAAACCGTCGAACTTTGCCGTTCCATGGAATTGCAGCATTTACCCAAGGAGCGCATCGAAGGAGAACTGAAAAAAGCCCTGCTGAAAGCAGAGCGCCCCTCCGTATTTTTCGAAGTTTTGCGGAAAATGAATCAGCTGGATTTTTGGTTTCCTGAGCTGAAAGCCCTGATCGGCATCGGGCAGAACCCCGTCTATCATGCCGAGGGGGATGTATGGACGCACACCATGATGGTACTGGATGAAGCCGCGAAGCTGCGCAGCAAGGCGCAGAATCCCTACTGGTTCATGCTGAGCGCCCTGGTTCACGATTTCGGCAAGGCCGTCAGCACCGCAGACGTGGATGGCACGATTCATGCCTATCAGCACGAAATTGAAGGCCTGCCGCTGGCAGAAGGCTTTTTGCGGCGCATCACCGCAGAAAACAAGCTGATCGCCTACGTTCTAAATATGGCAGAGCTTCACATGAAGCCCAACACCATGGCCCGTGTCGGGTCTGCCGTCAAAAATACCAACAAACTTTTTGACCAGTCCGCCGATCCGGAGGGGTTAATTTTGCTGGCACTGGCGGACGACCGGGGCCGGATTCTCCAGAAGCCTGCCGCCGATACAGAGGGTTTCCTGTACCAGCGTCTTGAAATTTTCAAAGAGCTGATGGCGCAGCCCTGTGTTCTGGGCCGCGATCTGATTGACGCAGGAATTGCGCCTGACAAGGATTTTACGAAAATTCTCAGCTATGCCCACAAGCTGCGCCTTGCCGGTATTCCGAAGGAAAATGCCCTGAAGCAGGTGCTATCCTTTGCCCGCCAGATGCGAAAAGGAAAATGAAAAGAGACAGCCACCGGCTGTCTCTTTTTATGTATCAGCAATTCTTCGCGGAAACCTCTTCGTGCTTTTCCTTGGAATGGTTCATTTCAAAATGAATCAGGAAGGACAGCAGCGCACGGAGGATAATCACCGCACCCAGCACCAGCAGTTCTCCAAAATCCCGAATCAGGACGGTTTTCAGAATCTCTGCCGCCATCTTGAATTCCAGACTCAGGGCAAGGCCGTTTGCCAGCTGAAATTTGACATTGCAGGGAATCCGTTTGACCAGACTCTTGGCATACTGCCAGAAGGAAGCGCAGGCGGAAATAGCAACGATAGAAATGCCCATCAGCTCACACAGGGGGATCAGAACCTCCAGAAACAATTCAACAAAATGCTCCAGCATAATTTTTACCTTTCTTGGGATTGGTTCCCGTTTATTTATGGCAACATGATACCGCGATACATTTTGTTTCTCCGTGACGAAATCACCAAGAGCGTATTCCGGGTAGATCATGGTTTCGCTCGGGCAAGCTCTCGGCAATGATCGTTTTGCACCCCATAAAAAATACCCGAGGCGAAAGCTGGGGTGGATAATGGGATTCGTTACATTTTCGCCTTTGGCGAAAATCATAGTTTCGCTCGGTCAAGCCCTCGCAAGCAATAGTCCACCGGACTATTGCATTTGATGATTCGAATCCCATCATCAGATAAAATAAAACCCCATCCGCATGGATGGGGTTTTATTTTATGGGGTGGATAATGGGATTCGAACCCACGACCTTCAGAGCCACAATCTGACGCGCTAACCAACTGTGCTATATCCACCATATTCTGTTTTGCTGAATCCATACCACTTTTAAAAAGTGGCACGCCAGAAGGGACTCGAACCCCTGACCTACTGCTTAGAAGGCAGTTGCTCTATCCAGCTGAGCTACTGGCGCATTTATAATGGAGCGGGTGACGGGAATCGGACCCGCGTATCCAGCTTGGAAGGCTGGTGTTCTACCATTGAACTACACCCGCAGATCCTATACCTGACTGTTTCAGCCATAGGATTTTAGCATGATTATCCCCTTTTGTCAAGGTCTAAATGCAAGATCTTGGGGATTTTTTCATAAATTACGTCCGCAACCGCGCCATCGGAGCAGTTACACACATTTTCATAGCGGTCTTTCAGGATTGCGTCAGCCGGAACGAAGGCATAATCCGCACCGTCCAGCATGACCACGTCATTTTCCGCATCACCCACGCAGACCAGCGTCTTTCGGCCCATCATATGCTGAAGCTCCCGGGCGGCGCGGCACTTGCTGATGCCGGCGGTCTGCACGTCGATGACGCGGGGGCCGGAGCGGAACACCGCCAGATGCTCCCCGTAAACACGGTTCAGGGTTGCTTCTGCCTCGTCCATGCGGCGGATCTCCTCCTCAGAGCCATAGAACAGGTGGTTCACCGTCACATCCCGAATCTCGCCGTAGATGGCAAACTTCAGGAAGGGGCCCAAATCCTGTCCGGGGCAGGCCGTTCCGTAGGCGCAGTTGTTGGCGCTGAAGGCATCCCATGCCGGATTGGGGATGAAATTATAGTGCTTATCCAGCGCCTGCACCTCCACCACCAGATCGGGGAACAAGTCCAGCTGTTCCCGAACCGTCTTCCACATATCCAGCTGGATTTCGTGGGCAAAGACCAGCTCATCCTTCTTCACATCGTAGGCCACCGCGCCGTTGTACATCAGAAGCGGTGCATTGGTGGGCACCTTATCCTTGAAGGCCTGAATCATGGGCATACTGCGGCCCGTATTGACGGTAAATGCGCCGCCGTTTTCCATAAACCAGCGAATTGCCTCCAGATTTCTTTCGGGAATGGTCGAATCCGGTGCCGTCAGGGTGCGGTCATAGTCGACCGTAAGCAAAATATCAGAAAACAGGCCCATAAGATAAGTCCTTTCGTTGTTTCAAATTTCAGTTTGTCGTGCTGTTGCACCGCACCGAAAAGTTGTCATTCCGAGGAGGGGCGAAGCCCCGACGTGGGAATCTCCAGCACCGCAGCGCGAAGAAATAGAAACCAATTAACATCGAATATTCAAGATTTACAATGTTAATCGGTTATTTCCGTATCAGATCGCGCAGCAGGAGATTGCCACGTCGCTAACGCTCCTCGCAATGACAGTGGTGGTCGATAGCTGTCAGCGAAGAACCAACTGCGCGATAAACATCAATTTACATCATTCTTTCCAGCTTGGCGATAACTTCCTTAAAATAGGGCGGCAGATCTGCAAAGACCAGAATCGGCCGGCCGTCGCGGGGGTGGGCAAAGCAAAGCTGCCCCGCGTGCAGGCACTGGGAATCCTGCCCCAGTTCCGGCTTTTTGTGACCGTAGACCAGATCGCCCAGAATCGGATGGCCGATGTGAGCCATATGGACACGAATCTGGTGGGTGCGGCCGGTTTCCAGCTTGCAGCGGATATGGGTATAGCCCCGATAGCGGGTCACCACTTCCCAGTGGGTCACCGCTTCCTTGGAGTTGCGCTCCGTCACGCACATCTTCTTCCGGTCCGTCGGATGACGGCCGATGGGCGCGTTTACCGTACCGCTGTCCTCGCGGAAAGAGCCGCACACAATGGCATCGTAGACACGGTGCATGGAATGGTCCTTCAACTGGCTTGCCAGCACCGTATGGGCAAGGTCGTTTTTCGCCACCGCCAGCAATCCCGACGTATCCTTGTCGATGCGGTGGACGATGCCGGGGCGCAGCTCGCCGTTGATACCGGACAGAGAATCGCCCATGGCATACAGCAAGCCGTTGACCAGCGTATCATCCTGATGGCCCGCGGCCGGATGCACCACAAGCCCCTTGGGTTTGTTGATGACCACCACGTCATCGTCCTCATAGACGATGTCCAAAGGAATATCCTTCGCCTGAATGTCCACTTCCTTCGGCTCCGGAATGGTGACGGAAATCTCGTCACCGGCATTCAGCTTGTCGTTTTTCTTTGCCTTTTTTCCGCTGCGCGTCACATTGCCCTCTTCGATCAGTCGTTGGGCCGCGCTGCGGGTCAGCTCCGGCATGGTACGGGCGAGAAACGCATCCAGCCGCTCGCCGGGAATATCTGCAATCAAGATCATTTTTTCTCTTCCTTCCAGAATTCCTTGTTGAAGAAAATCAGGGAGATCATCATCAGAATACAGCCGCAGGTGATGAAGCAGTCCGCCACATTAAATACAGGAAACGTGATGAATTTGGTTTCGATCATATCCACCACATAGCCCAGACGGATGCGGTCGATCATGTTGCCGAGGCCGCCGCCGTAGACAGCCGCAATGCACCAGCGCTCAAAGGTGGTAAACCCCATGGGGCTTTTGACGTATTCATAGATCACACCGGCGGTGAACAGCAGGAAAATTACCGCAAACAGCCACTGCTGACCCTCGAAAGAGGAGAATGCCGCGCCGGTGTTCTGCACATAAGTCAGGCCCAGAAAGCCGGGGATAAATTCGATATCCTGATAAAGGGCGATGTTCGCAACGGTCAGAAATTTGGTGAACTGGTCTGCTGCCACAATGCCTGCCGCAAACAATGCCATGAAAATAAACTGCATAATCAGAGTCCTTTCCCTTAAGGTGCATTTATCTTACCATTTCCCATGCACAAAGTCAAACTGATTCCACTGGCACCATATGATAAAGAGATATCGATTGTATTTCCATAAAATGGTATTTTCTCTTTACTTTTCCTGCCGCTTCGTGTATGATAAATGCGAACAGAGTAGGAAGTCTCGCGTCAAGTGCTGTCGGAACGGGGAGTTGTCCGATGGACGAAGGATTTTTTCCACGATGAGATTTCCGCACCCGCTGCCCATAAAAGGAAGACCTCCTTTATGTAGCAACGATACTCGGTCGGGCGATTGGTCGGCTGTAAACTCGCTGCCTTTTCCCGCCGGATACCCGTCTGTATGAACTCCCCAGTGGCTTTTCGCCGCCGGGGTTTTTTGTATGCCGGGATCGGATGGAAGGGCCGCTTACCGTACCATCGCTGCAATTAATAAGGAGGATATTTTTATGGCCAGAATCCAAAAATCCACAACATTGTACCCCCATCCTTTCTCCAAGGCATACTGGCGCGATGCCGCATTGGAAATGAAGGATATCCGCATGCTGGTGATCACCGCGCTGATGATCGCCCTGCGCATCGCCCTGAAGCCCTTTGCCATCTACATCGGACCCCAGATGGCCATCCAGACCGCCACACTGGCAACCGCCCTGGGTGCCATGGTCTTCGGACCTGTGGTGGCAATTCCCGCCGCCATGATCTCCGACACCATCGGCTTCATGATTTTCCCCACCGGCGACTATTTCCTGCCCTTCATGCTGACAGAAATTGCCGGCACCATGATCTATGCCCTGTGCCTGTACCGTGCCAAGCCCAGCGCCACCCGCGTGATCATCGCCCGTTTCCTGATCTGCTTTGTGGTCAATGTGGTGCTGCAGCAGCTGATCTTCGCATGGCAGTATACTTACATGGGCAACCCCGAGAAGGCTAAGGATTCCATCATGGGCATCATGACCACCGCCCGTATTTTCAAGAATCTGTTCTTCTTCCCCATTGAGTCCGTGGTCATCACCCTCTTCCTGAAGGTGCTGATTCCCATCACCTCCCGGGCTAAGCTGACCTACGGCGGCAGCAAGGGTCTGGACTTCACCAAGAAGCAGATCGCTGCACTGGTACTGCTGATGGTCATCGGCGCAGGCAGCGCTGTGGCTTACCTGAACTACTATTACGATAACAACTCCATCACCAAGGATTACTCCGCAGAAGAAGTGGTGGAAATGAACAAGGCTGTCCATATCGTCATTGACGAGCACATTGACCGCCATGTGGAGGAAGTACCGGAGGGTGCAACTGTGGCAATTATTGAGTATGCCAAGAAGCCCTTCTTCAGCAAAGAGGTTACCTATACGGTTGCATTCTATGCTGTCGATGCGGAGGCCGCCGCAAAAGATCCTGCGCTGGACGCTTACTGGGGCTTGAAAAAGACTCCTGCTTCCAAGCATAAAGACCTGTCCCGCCTGGGCACGGCAACCATTGTGGCCGACAAAAAGGCAGAAGAGGTCTATGCCTTCACTTATGTACCGGAAGCATAACATGCTTTTCCGACCCCAAACCGTGTATTTATGAGTAGTTTTCTCATCCGACCTGTGCCAACAGGATACAAGTTCGACCTGAAAGCACCCAACGGGCAGGTGATTGCCACGTCCGAGGTTTATGAAACCCGCGCCGCCTGCCGCAAGGGGATTGAAAGCGTCCGCAAAAGCGCGTTAAAAGCAAAGCTGGAAGATCAGACAGAAGAATCCTTCGAGGACGTCACCAATCCGAAATTCCAGCTGTATCAAGACAAAAGCGGCGCGTTCCGCTTCCGCCTGAAATCCCGCAACGGGCAGGTGGTAGCTGTTTCCGAAGGCTACAGTACCAAGGCCGCCTGTGAAAACGGCATGGAAAGTGTCCGGAAGAATGCCCCGGAAGCAGAAATTGAAGTATAAACGAAAGGCCGGTCGCAAGACCGGCCTTTTTGCTTCCTATCGTAATTCAAATTTCAGTTTGTGGGGATATTTTTATTGTGCGATTGCCACTGGCAATCGACCTATTTTGATTCGCTGCGCGGAGCACCACCCCGCAGGCAATTCGTGCCTGTCTGGCCGGCAGGTGTCGATGCACCATCGGGCCCTCCCGATTCGTTACTACAGTACAAAATTCACTTTGTCGTGCTGTTGCACCGCACCGAAAAGTTGTCATTCCGAGGAGGGGCAAAGCCCCGACGTGGGAATCTCCAGCACCGCAGCACGAAGTAATAGCAACCAATTAACATCGAGTATTCAAGTTTTACAATGTTAATCGGTTGTTTCCGCATCAGACCGCGAAGCAGGAGATTGCACCACAGGCATTCCCTTCGGTCCCACGTCGCTAACGCTCCTCGCAATGACAGTGGTAATCGGTAGCTGTCAGCGAATAACCAACAGCACGTTAAACATCAATTTATCATTCCGATACAGAAACTGCCGCCGGGATTCCGGCGGCAGTTTGATGATTTTACTTTTCTGCGGTTTTCTTTGCCTTCTTTGCCAGCTTCTTCAGCACGATTGCGGTGCGCTGGGGCAGGTACACCTGGAAACCGATGCGGCCGTCGGGCTGCTTGGTTGCGGTGTAGGTCTGATGCCAGACGCGGCCCTGACCGCCATAGCAGTGGTCATCGGAAGACAGGATCACTTCGTAATCGCCCTCTTCTGCCATGGGGACCAGATAGCCATCGTAGCAGCGGGTGGGATCGAAGTTGAAAATGAAGGTTGCGCCGCCCTTCTTGTAGACCAGCACATTATCGCTGTTGTGGACCAGCAGCTGCTTGTCCTGACCGCCGATGACCTTGTGCTTCTTGGCCATGGCAACCATGTCCTTGTCGAAGGCATTCAGGTACTGGTACTTCAGGTCGGGATTGTCTGCAAGGCTCCACTGGCGGCGGCAGTAGTGATAGCTCCAGCCGTTGCCCTCCCGGGGGAAGTCGATCCATTCGGGATGACCGAACTCGTTGCCCATGAAGGTCAGGTAGCCTTCACCGCCCAGACTCATAGTCAGCAGGCGCAGCATCTTGTGCAGAGCCATGGCGCGGTCCATGGTCAGGCTGCGGTAATCCTTGTGCATGCCCCAGTACATCTCGGCATCGGCAAGGCGCATCATCAGGGTCTTGTCACCGACCAGTGCCTGGTCGTGGGATTCCACGTAACCGATGACCTTTTCACCGGGACGGCGGTTGGCCAGCTCGTAGTAGATTTTGTCGAAGTCCCACCACTCGTCGGAGGTTTCCTTCAGCAATCTGATCCACATATCCGGCAGACCCATGGACAGGCGGTAGTCAAAACCGATGCCGCCGTCTTCGATGGGCAGGCACATGCCGGGCATAGCGGACATATCCTCGGCGATCAGGATGGCATTGGGATTGACCTCCTTGACCAGCTGGGAAGCCAGCTGCAGGTAGGTGACGGCATCGGTGTCGGTATTCATGGAGAAATACTTATCGGGACCGGTGAAGGCGACACCCAGACCGTGATCCAAGTACAGCATGGAGGTAACACCGTCGAAGCGGAAGCCGTCGAAGTGATACTCGTCCATCCAGAACTTCAGGTTGGTCAGCAGGAAGTGGATGACTTCGGTCTTGCCGTAGTTGAAGCACTTGGTGCCCCATGCGCTGTGGTCGCCCCTGGCGCCGTCGTGGAAATACTGGTAAACGGTGCCGTCAAACATATTCAGACCTTCGCGGGAGTTGGGTGCGCAGTGGGAGTGAACCACGTCCAGCAGTACCGCGATGCCCATCTTGTGGGCGGTATTGATCAGGTGCTTCAGGTCTTCGGGGGTGCCGAACTTGGAGGATGCGGCGAAGAAGTTGCAGACCTGATAGCCGAAGGAGCCGTAGTAGGGATGCTCCATAACGGCCATGATCTGAATGGTATTGTAGCCTAAGTCCTTGATGCGGGGCAGGGTATACTTCTCAAATTCTGCGTAGGAGGAAACCTTACCCTCCTCCTGTGCCATGCCGATGTGGCATTCATAGATGAACAGGTCCTTGGCAGGCTTGAACTTGCTGTCGTTCCACTGGAACTTTTCTTCCGGTGCGTGGATCACGGCGGACCAGCTGATGTCCTTGGGGTCCTGCACCACGTACTTGGCATAAGAAGGAATGCGGTCCAGATCCTGACCGTTATGTACCACGATACAGCCGATCTTCTGGCCGTGCTTCAGGGCGTCGCGGCCGGGCAGGAAGATCTCCCACACACCGTTGCCGATGGCCTTCATGGGATGGCTTCTGCGGTTCCAGAAATTGAAGTCACCGGTCAGGTACATGGCCTCTGCGGCGGGGGCCCATTCCCGGTAGTACCAGCCATCATCGGTACGGTGAAAACCGTAGAACATGTGGCCGTTTGCGAATTCCTTCAGGGTCTCGCCGTCCTTCAGAATGCGCTTTCTGGTGTTTTCCAGATTGTACATACGCGCTTCCAGATCGCCCCGGAAGGGTGCCAGACTCTGATCATTGTTAATGATTTTCAGATCCATAATGATTGTCCTTTCAATAGATAAAATGAAAACATACTGATTTGATGATATCATTTTATCTCTATTTTTTCAATTCGTCAAGTGCAATGCGTTGCACTGAAATTGCACGATTTGCACACTTTACTTTTTTATATAGATACATTATGATAAGGAAAAACAATACTGGAGGAACTTTTATGAACTGCTATTTCCCCGAAATCAAGAAAAACTTCGGTTTTGGCTGTATGCGCCTGCCCATGACCGGTGATGAAATTGATCAGGCCGCATTCTGTGCCATGATCGACAAATTTATCGCTTCCGGCTTTAACTATTTCGATACCGCCCGTCCCTACCACAAGGGCTTCAGCGAGAAGATGATCAAGATCTGCCTTTCTCAGCGCCATGACCGCAGCGAATTCCTGCTGGCCGACAAGCTGTCTCCCAACCTTTTTGAAAAGGAAGAGCAGATCCGCCCTGTGATTGAGGATCAGCTGGTAACCTGCGGTGTGGAATATTTCGACTTCTACCTGATGCATGCCATGAGCGCAGAGCGCCACCAGAAGTATCTGGACACCCGCGCTTACGACATCGCGCAGGAAATGAAGGCCGAGGGTAAGCTGCGCCATGTGGGTATGTCCTTCCACGACAGCGCCGAGGTACTGGACAAGATCCTCACCGACCGCCCCGAGCTGGAGTTCGTGCAGCTGCAGTTCAACTATGTGGACTACAATGACCCCAACGTCCAGAGCCGCCTGTGCTATGAGGTTTGCCGCAAGCATCATAAGCCCGTCATGGTCATGGAGCCGGTCAAGGGAGGAACACTGGTGAATCTGCCTCAGTCCGCACTGGAGCTGCTGCCCAATGGCAGCCCTGCCAGCTTCGCCATCCGTTTTGCCGCCGGTTTCGAGGGCATCGCCATGGTTCTGTCCGGCATGAGCAATATGGAGCAGATGGAGGATAACCTGTCCTACATGACCGAGTTCCAGCCCCTGAGCGCACAGGAGCAGGAAATCATCGAAAAGGTACGTACCCTTTATCAGGCACAGCACAAGATTCCCTGCACCGCCTGCCGCTACTGCGTGGACGGCTGCCCCGCCGGCATTCCCATCCCCGATATTTTCGCCCTGCAGAATGCAAAGCTGGGTAAAGAAGGCTATGACGAAGCAGCTTACGGCAATTTCCCCGCTACCGCTGCCGACTGTGTGGACTGCGGCCAGTGCGAGAGTGCCTGCCCCCAGAATCTGCAGATCCGCGACCTGCTGAAGGAAGTGGAGAAATCCTTCGCGTAAGATTTTATTCCATAATCAAAAATACCGCTGCTGACTGATATGTACCCCCAATACTGGACACCCAGTATTGGGGGTATTTTCATGAAGTACAGTTACGAGTTTAAGTTAATGTGTGTGGATCTATATCGACAAGGGAAATGGCCTGACACACCCACAGGGATAAAAGACAAAACATT